>NZ_JBVJEA010000007.1:0-381850 GCF_055581985.1 Streptomyces sp. NPDC042336
AGCGCCGTCCGGTTGCTCAGTTTCTCGTCAGTGACGCGTTCGGTGGTGAGCGGTCTGCCGAGCAGACGCCGCTTGACGCGGTACATCGGCCGATCGAGAGTCATACGGCCATGAGACCTGGTGCCCGGCCCGGAACCGGGGAGAACACCACCGGCGGGCACCACACTCACTCACCGGGCCCCGTGCCCGGCCAGGAGCAGGCCCCGACCGGTGTGCCGCGCGACCGGTCGGGGCCTGCGCCCGGGCGCGGGGCGGCCCGCTCAGCGGGTGGGCAGGACCTGCGCGCCGGGTCCGTCCGTGACCGCTGCGCCGACGGCGCCCGGCGGGCGCTTGCCGCGGACCCTGCGCACCGCGTAGGCGATCAGGACGACGACCAGGCTGCCGATGCTGGTGAGCAGTTGGGTCCGCTGGTCGCCGATGACGGCCATGGCCACCAGGACGGCGGCGAAGCCCGCCATCACCACCCAGGTCAGGTAGGGGAAGAGCCACATGCGCAGTGAGAGCCGGTACGGCGCCTCGCGTTCCAGTCGGCGGCGCATCCGCAGCTGGGACGCCCCGATCATGAGGTACATGAAGATGGCGACGGCGCCGGAGGAGTTCACCAGGTAGCTGAACACGGTGTCCGGGGAGAGATAGGCGAACAGCACCGAGACCCAGCCGACCACGGTCCCGGCGAGGATCGCGCGGGCCGGGACGCTGCGCCTGTTCGTCGCCACCAGCCAGGCCGGGGCGTCGCCGTGCGTGGCGAGGGCGCGCAGCATGCGCGAGGAGACGTAGACCGAGGAATTGAGCACGCTCAGCACCGCGGTGAGGATCACGATGTCCATCACGAGGCCGGCGCCGGGCAGTCCGATGATGTTCCAGGCCGCCACGTAGGGGCTGGCGAGGACCTTGGCGCTGTCCCACGGCACGATGGTGACGACCAGGACGATCGATCCGACGTAGAAGAGGATGATCCGCCAGATGATGCCGGTAGTGGCACGGGCGACGGAGCGTTCCGGTTCCTTGCTCTCGGCCGCGGCGATGGTGACGATCTCCGCTCCGCCGAAGGCGAAGATGACCACGACGATCGCGGAGAAGATCGCGGTGAAGCCGTTGGGGGCGAAGCCGCCGTGCGCGGTCAGGTTCGAGAAGTCGAGCGAGGCCCCCGGCCAGGCGCCGAAGACGTGGAGTCCGCCGACGATGAGGAAGGCGACGATGGCGGCGACCTTGACGGAGGAGAACCAGAACTCGAATTCGCCGAAGGACTTCACCGACAGAAGATTGGTCGCGGTCATCACGACCATCAGGCCCATCGCCAGCACCCACAGCGGCAGTCCGATCCACGCGTGCAGGATCGCCGCCCCGGCGACGGCCTCGACGGCCACGATGATGACGTAGTAGTACCAGTACAGCCAGCCGATGGTGAAGCCCGCCCACGGGCCGATGGCGGTGCGCGCGTAGTCGGCGAACGAGCCGGAGGACGGCCTCGCCACGACCATCTCGCCGAGCATCCGCATCGTGCACAGAACGAGGGCGCCGGCCAGGCAGTACGACACGATCGCGGCGGGGCCGGCGGTCTTGATCACCGAACCGCTGCCGACGAACAGGCCGGCGCCGATCGCACCGCCGATCGCGATCATGGACATGTGGCGGTTGCGCAGCGAGCGGCTGAGTTCCGGCTGCGGGCCCCCCGGTTCTCCGTGCGACGCGGGGTTGGTCATGGCGGCTCCGGTCCTGGCGGCGGGTGAGACGGGCGCGGCGGGTTTCCTTCCGCGCGTCATTCGGCCACCTCCTCCGCCTGTGCCACGGCGGTGTCGGGGCGCAGCGACACCAGGGCGTCCGCTTGCGCGAGTCCGCTCTCCTCGACCACGTCGCGCACGCTCTGGGCCTCGCGCACGAGCGCGAAGGCGACCCGTCCGCCGGAATCCGTCCGGTAGCCGTACACAGCGGGTCGTGGCAGGGAGTTGTAGGAGAAGTGCGAGGAGAAGTAGTACGCCCCGGTGTCGTACAGCGCCACTACGTCGCCGGGCTCGACCACCGGCAGCTCACGCCCGGTCGCCGTCAGGTCGCCGGCGAAACAGCACGGGCCCGCGATGTCGACGACCTCGGTCGGGCCCTGCTTGGGCCGGCCCGCGGCGTCGAACACCCCGACGCGCAGCGGCCAGGCGTCCGGCATGAAGACCGTGCGGGTGGCCACCTGGGCACCGGCGTGGGTGACCGCGATCCGCCGGCCGCCGGCCGACTTGGTGTATTCCACGATCGAGCCCACGGTGCCGCTCTTGGCGAGCAGGGAACGGCCGAATTCGGTGATCAGGGCGTAGCGGCCGTCGAAGAGGCCGGGTACGGCGGTGCGGAGTTCGGCGACGTAGTCCGCGTACGTCGGACGGTCGTCGTCGCTGTCGAAGTTGACGGGCAGACCGCCGCCGATGTCGATTCCGGTGATCTGCGCACGGCCCAGTTCCGTGTTGATGCGCTCGGCCAGCTCGTACGCCGTCCGCACCCCCTGGGCGATGAGCGGCAACGGGCAGCCCTGGGAACCGACGTGGGCGTGCAGCCGGTTGAGCCACGGCCGGCGCGCGAACGCCTCGATCACCGCGTCGACGGCTCCCTCGTCGCGCAGCGCGACGCCGAACTTGGAGGTCGCGGTCGCCGTACTCATCGCACCGATGGCACCGGCCCCGACCTGCGGGTTCACCCGCAATCCGATGGGCCCGGAGGCCTCTTTGCCGGCCAGCAGGCGGTCGACGCGGGCCATCTCCTGGAAGTTGTCGAGGTTGATCGCGATGCCGTGGGCGAGGGCGAAGTCGAGCTCCTCGACCGTCTTGGCCGGGCTGTCGAAGACCAGCCGGTCGTGGGTGAATCCGGCCGCCAGCGCCTGTTCCAGCTCCCCCGGCGAGGCCACTTCGCACCCCATGCCCGCCTCCGCGAGAAGCCGCAGCACGGGCACCAGCCCGCACGCCTTCGCCGCGAAGGTGTGCTGCACCGCGGCCGGCCCCTCGAACGCCTCGTTCAGCGCATCCACCGCGGCAAGCACACCGTCGACGTCGAGGAGACCCACCAGAGGCGCCTGCGGGCCCAGCAGTCCGTCCTCGACAGCCCGTGCGAGCGCGGCCTCGCGGGCGCTGCCGCGTTGGTGGAGGGAACCGGAAGTCACTGTCAACACACTCCAGACGCGTCGGTCGTGCACGGCGCTCGTCGGGCCGCGGCCGTTCTGTCCTGCACAGCTTCGTCCCACGGAACCCGTCACGTCTTCGTTCGAGACGACCACGGTCAGGTCGCTCTCTTGTGCCGGGCCACAGCTGAATGATCTACAGCTCATGACCACTGCACCCTGCGCGGCCACGACGCCCGAGGGGCCGAGTCCCTCACTGCGTGCGCCGCGCCAGCCGCAGTCCGAGGTCCGCCAGGAGCCGCAGGGTGGGGTCCGCCAGGTCGACGCCGAACAGCTCCCGGGCCCGCCGCAGCCGGTACCGCAGGGTGTTCGGATGCACGTTCAGCCGCCCGGCGGCCGTGCCCGTGTCACCGAACGCGTCGATGTAGGCGGCGACCGACGCGCCGTACTCGGAGCCGTGCGCCCGATCGTGCTCCACCATCGCGTGCACGGGGCCCGACAGGCTCTCCCACAACGGCGCGATCCGGTCGAGCACCCGCAGTGCGGTCACCTCGGGAACCAGTTCGCCGAACGCCGCCACCGCGGACGCCACGTCCGCGGCCGGCAGTCGCGCGGCACGCTCCGCCAGCACCCGCACCACCAGCTCCGCGGCCTCGCGCGACGCGGGCAGTCCCGACAGGTCCGCCGTCACCGGGCCGACGCCCGCGAAGACCACACCGCGCGGCACCGAGCGAGCCAGGGCCGGCAGGGCACGCGCCGGGTCCGTCTCGTCCTCCCCCGCCGGAAGCAGGACGTACAGCCGCCGCCCCGACCGCGCCGTCACACAGCCCGGCCGGTACGCCGCCGCCTGCAACGCGAGCACGTCCAGCACCCGCTGCTCGGCGGCGCCACCGGCTGCCGCGGCGGGCACACCCGTCAGGTCCCGGCTGTCGTACGCCTCCGCGACCATCACCGTGTACGGCCGGCCCGGCGCGACCCCGGCTTCGTGCGCGGCGCGTGCCGCCTGCCCGCTCCCGTCGAGCAGTGCGTGGACCGCGCCCTCCCGCGCCCTGGCCGCGGCCCGGCCCCAGGTCTGGTGGTGGGACAGGTGCGGCACGGCGGCCCGTGCCGCCGTGTGCAGCGCCGCCGCCGCGTCCTCGGCCAGCGGCCGGCCGTCGGCGGCGGCCCAGAGCGACCCGAGGACCTCCGACCCGTGGCGCACCGCGACGGCCAGCCGTTCCGCGTACCGGTCGTCGGCGGGCAGCCGTACGACGCCGTCGGTGCTCCACAGGGCTTGGAAGAAGCCGCTCTCCCGCAGTTCGTCCACCCGCCAGCGAGGGACCTCCTGGCCGAGGATCGTCAGCCTGCGCATCGGGTCGGGCTCATGGTCCATCCGCGAGTAGGCGAGCACCCGTGACTGGGGGTCCTCGATGGTGATGGCGCCGCCGACCAGGGCCGCCACCGTGTTGGCGAGGCCCGGCAGGTCACCGAGCCGCAGTCCCTCCACCCCGGTCGTTCCGGTCGGGGCGCTGTGCGCCAGGGCGGTGCGCAGCTGACCGAGCACCTCCGTCCACCCCTGGCCCGGCCGCCGGGTGAGCAGCGCCGTGCGCCCGGAAGCGGCCGCCTCCAGCAGCGCGGCCCGCGGCCCGCGAGCGCCCCGCCTCAGCACCACGGCCGCGGCTCCGGCCCGGTCGGCACCGCGCAGCACGTCGATCGCCTCCGACGAGGCGGCGTCCACACCGACCGCGAGCAGGATCAGCCCGGACGCCGCCCAGGTGTCGTCGTCCCGGTCCTCACCCGGGTCGTACAGCGCCACGTCGGCCACCGGCACACCGGAGCCGCGTGGCGCCACGGCGACGTCCAGCATGCCGGGGGCGACCAGACCAAGGATCTGCTCCAGCGACGGCCCACCGTCGGGCCGCTCGCGTTCCTGTGTTGCCATACGTCCATCATGGTCGGCCGCCGCGGCGGCACCGGGTTCGTGGAGCACCGCGGCAGCCTTCCGGCACCCCGGGGGCCGGTGTCAGGCGTCGGTGACCGTCGTGGTCACCGGTGTGCCGATCTCGACGGTCCTGCTCACGGTGCACAGCCGGTCGTGGGAGGCCTTGACCGCGCGAGGCAGGATCGCTCGGGCGCGCTCCGCTCCCTCGTCGTCCGGGAAGGCCACGGTGAACGCGACCTCGAGATTCGTCATGCGGTTGCCCTGGTCGTCGCTGACCTTGTCCCCCCTGACGGTCACGGAGAACCGGGTGGGCTCCGCGTGACGGCCGGTGGCGAGATCGACGTCCACAGCCGTGCAGCCGCCGATCGCGGCCAGGAACAGCTCGACGGGGGTGAACCCGGCGTCCTGGCCGCTGTCCGGGGCCGTACCGAAACGGATCGATCCGCCGCGGGTGTTGGTCGCCACGAACTGGCCGCTGCTGGTGCGTTCGACGACGACGGAACGCTCCGAGTGTTCGCTCATGTCGTTCACACTAGTCACATCGACCTGGTCACATCGACGCACCGGCCCACGGCGTCGCTGGGAAGCCACGCCCGCGTGACCCCCGTGGGTCCGTTCCGGCTACCGCGTCCGTACGGCGTCGCGCAGCAGGGCGAGCTGGTGCGCGACGGCCGCGGTGAGCCGCTCCTCGTCGTCCGTGGCGAGAAGGTCGAGCAGCGCGCCGCGCAGGACGGCCAGGGCCAGCGTGCGGCGGGTGACGCCGTCCCCGCTGTCGCGTTCGGACGGCGGCTGGAAGCCGGCCAGGACGCCGAGCCAGTCGTCCACGGTCGCACGGGCGAACCCGGCCCAGGCGCCGTCGGGCTGGTTGAGGGAGCGCGCGTAGGCCTCGGCCCACAGCCGCAGCAGCGGCCGGTGCTCCTTCGCGGCGAGCCACGTCCAGACCCGCTCGACGGCCGGCGCCAGTCCCGCGGGGTGATCGGGTCGTCCGGCCCGCTCCAGGAGCGCCAGCTGGTCGGCGCGGGCCCGTGCGAGCAGCGCGCGCAGCAGGCCGTCCTTGCTCTCGAAGAGGAACAGCAGGACCCGCGGGCTGGAGCCGATGGCCCCGGCCAGCGGGCGCAGGGACAGGTCGGCCAGCCCATGGGTGAGGGCGTACTGGTAGGCGGCCTCCAGCAGTTCGTTCCGCCGGGCGGAGGGGGTTGGCGCTTCCTGGGGCATGCGGCTAGCCTAACTGAAACGACTGTTTCAGTGATGTCGAGGGACGACCGCGGGGGCCGGGAGAACAGCACATGCCGCAGCAGGATCAGAAGAACGCCGTCGTCCGCCGCGCCGACCGGCCCGGCGACCTGGGGTGGGTGGTCATGGCCCACGGTGAGACCTACGACCGGCAGTTCGGCTGGAACACCGACTTCGAGGCTCTGGTCGCCAAGATCGTCGCCGACTACGCCACCCGGCACGACCCCGCTCGCGAGGCGGGCTGGATCGCCGAGGTCGACGGCCGGCGCGTGGGCTGCGTCTTCCTCGTCGCGGGCGACCGGCCCGAGGTGGCCAAGCTGCGGATCCTGCTCGTCACCCCGCCGGGCAGGGGCCTGCGCCTCGGAACACGTCTGGTCGGGGAGTGCCTCGCGTTCGCCCGTGCGGCGGGCTACGAGCAGGTGACACTGTGGACCAACGACGTGCTCATGGCGGCGCGCAGGATCTACCAGAGCTTCGGCTTCACCCTCGCCGACGAGGAGCGCCACCACAGCTACGGCCAGGACCTCGTCGGCCAGAACTGGACCCTCGACCTGCACCCCGACACGCCGGAGCCTTCCGCACACCCCGCAAAGCCGAGGAGAGCCGGCCGGTGAACCGACCGACTCCGCCGGTGACACCGCCACCGGTCCGACCTCCGCACCGTGACCGGGGTGGGCGTCCGCCTCTACGCCGCGCACGCGCGCGGCCTCGCGACGCGCCGCGCGACGGCCGGCGGCCGGCGGCCGGTCGGGCTCAGCGGCTACGAAGGCTTCAACATCTCCGTGGAGCCGCGCTTCTCGGCGGCCAACGCCGCCTGGCTCCGGCTCGCGGGGTTGCCGGCCCACGCCACCGTGCGCGGCGGCGGCGAGTACGGCCGGGCCAGGCACGAGGCGGCCGTGGGCGTGCGCCGGCAGAGCGCCTTCGACGACTGCATCGCCCGCGCTCGGCGTCCCTGCGTCGTCCGGCTGACGGCGGGTCAGTTGTCGACGTCCTCGTTGAAGTCGTCCGCGCAGGCGTCCCGCTCGCTCTGCGTGTCGGCGTGCCGCACGCAGTCGTCGAAGTCCTTGAACTCGTCCGAGTTCAGGATCGACGCGCCGATCGCGATGATCACCACGGAGCCGACGACCCCGAGCACGCCCAGTACCGCCCCGGCGAGGACATCTTGCGGCGCGGTGCCCGGCCGCCCCGGGCTCTGCGGGCGCCGATGATGCCGAGGACCAGCGCGAGGAGGCCCAGCACCACACCGCCGATGACGGTCCAGAAGAGGACCACGGCCAGGATGCCGAGCACCAGCGCGGCGATCGCCAGTCCGTTGCCGCGCCCGGCTCCGGCCCCGGCGTGCGGCTGCGTCGAGCCGGCGGGCGTGGCGGGGTGTTCGGGGAAGGACACGTCATCACGCTCATCTCTGTGTCTGTCGCGGGGAGTTGCCGTGAACTGCGACTGCCCCGCCGAACGTGACGGATGCCTGCCGCCTCGTACGGGAGTCCGTTCGCCCCGCCCGGCGATCGGTGTCGCCGCAGGCCGGCCTCGGCCGGAGACGGTGGTGGACGGTACCTCTGACCTGCGGTGTCGGTGCCGTGTCGGTACCGCGTAGGAGGGCTGTCGGTAGCTGTCGGCCGGCTGTCGGTGGCTCGTCGGCGGTGGCTGGCACCTTTCGAGGGGTGGCCGGCCCGAGCCGATCGGGCGGCCCGATACCGAAGGAGTCACCATGCACACCCCTGTCACGATCATCGGCGCCGGGCTCGGCGGACTGACGCTGGCCCGCGTCCTGCACGTCCACTCAATCCCGGTCACCGTCTACGAGGCCGACCCCTCCCCTTCGGCGCGCCCGCAGGGCGGACTGCTCGACATCCACGACTACAACGGGCAACTCGCGCTCAAGGCAGCCGGGTTGACGGACGACTTCCGGGCCGTCGTACTGGAGGGCCGCCAGGCGATGCGGGTGCTCGACCGGGACGGGACCGTTCTGCTCGACCGGCCCGACGACGGCACCGGCGGGCGTCCGGAGGTGCAGCGCGGTGACCTGCGTCGGATCCTGCTCGACTCGCTCCCGGCAGGCACCGTGCGGTGGGGGCACAAGGTCGGCGGTGTCCGTTCCCTGGGCGACGGTCGCCACGAGGTGACGTTCGCCGACGGCAGCACGGTCGTCACCCGCCTGCTGGTCGGTGCGGACGGCGCTTGGTCGCGGGTCCGGCCGCTGCTGTCCCCCGCCACACCCGAGTACATCGGCAAGTCGGTCGTCGAGACCTACCTGTTCGACTCCGTCTCACGGCACCCCGCCGCCGCGAAGGCCGTCGGCGGCGGCATGCTGATCGCTCCTTCGCCGGGCAAGGAGATCTTCGCCCACCGGGAGAAGGACGACACCCTGCACGCCTATGTGGGGCTGTCCCGGCCGCGGGACTGGTTCGCCGCCATCGACTTCGCCGATGCCGCCGCGGCCACCGCACGGATCGCCCGGGAATTCGACGGCTGGGCGCCGGAGCTCACCGCGCTGATCACCGACAGCGATGTCGCACCGGTCCTGCGCTCCCTCTACGCCCTGCCGACCGGGCACCGGTGGGACAGGGTGCCGGGGGTGACTCTGCTGGGTGACGCCGCCCACCTCTCCGCCCCCAACGGCGAGGGCGCCAACCTGGCGATGCTCGACGGCGCGGAACTGGGCACGGCCCTCGCCGCGCACCCCGACGACGTCGAGGCGGCGCTGGCCGAGTACGAACGGGCCATGTTCCCCCGCAGCGCCGAGTGGGCCACCGACGAGATGCCCGGGCTCGACTCCGACGACAACACGGCCCAGGGCCTGATCGACCTCTTCACCGAGCACGGCCTGTGAGCCCGTGACCAACGCGCCGCCCGCGCCCGGTGAGGCGGCATGCCTCCGGGCCGGGCCGGGCAAGCGGATCCGTCACCGACTGCGCAGGAGTCCTGCACCATGCACAAGTACGACGTCACCGTGACGACCGGCGCCTCGCCGGAGACCGTGTGGAAGCTGCTGGTGGACGCGTCCAGTTGGCCGCTGTGGTCCAAGGTGGACAGCCTGGACACGACACGGTCGGTCGGCCTCGACCCGGGTGGCGACGACGGTGTCGGGACCGTCCGTGCCTTCCGGACGGGACGCACCGTGACCGGCGAGAGGCTGACCGAGAAGGCCGAGGGACGCGTCCTGGCCTACGAGGGCGCGTTCAACCCGTCGCTGCGCGACTACCGCGCCCGCATCGAGCTGACCCCGGCAGCCGGCGGCTCGGGCACGGTCGTCCACTGGTACGGCGAGTACGCGACGAGCCGGCTGCTGGGCTGGGTCATGCCTCGCTACCTTCAGAAGTTCATGCAGCAGATGGCGGAGGGGCTGGCCCGCTACGCCGAGGAAGCCGAGGAAACCGGCCCGCCTTGATAGGCAAGTTTACACTTGCCTATAGTGGCGATGTGGCCGACGAACTCTTCAAAGCCCTGGGCGACCGCACGCGCCGCATCATCCTCGACGAACTCGTGCAGAAGTCCGGACAGACCCTGTTCGAGATCTGCTCGCGGCTGAGCATGAAGCACCAGCTGGCCATCTCCCGCCAGGGGGTCTCCCAGCACCTCGCCGTGCTCGAGGCCGCCGGGCTCGTGGAGTCCCGACGTGAGGGCCGCTACAAGTACCACGACCTGAACACCGCGCCGCTGAAGCACATCACCGAGCGGTGGCCGGCCCCCGGCATGTCCGAACCGAAGGAGAACACCCCATGAGGATCCACCTGACCAGCGTCTTCGTCGACGACCAGGCCAAGGCGCTGGAGTTCTACACCGAGGTGCTCGGCTTCGTGAAGAAGCACGACGTACCGGTGGGGGAAAAGGACCGGTGGCTGACCGTCGTCTCCTCCGACGAGCCCGGCGGCACCGAGCTCCTGCTGGAGCCCGCGGGCCACCCGGCCGTCAAGCCCTATCGCGACGCCCTCGTCGAGGACGGGATCCCCCTCGCCCAGTTCACCGTCGACGACGTCCAGGCCGAGTACGCGCGCATGAGCGCCCTCGGGGTCCGCTTCACCCAGGAGCCCCTGGAGATGGGCCCCGTCATCACCGCCGTCTTCGACGACACCTGCGGCAACCTGATCCAGATCTCCACCCAGCCCCGGTGACGGCCCGTCGCCGTCCCGCGCTCACTTCGGGTGCGCCGCGGCGGGCCCGAGGGAGGGCGGGGACGGCTCGTCGGCCGCCCACTCGGCATCGCCGGTCCCGCGGTGCGGATCGTAGGCGCAGGGCACGGTGCTGCCGCCGGTGAAGTAGCCGCGACCGGGGTCCCAGTTGAAGGACATCCGCTCGTCTCCGTCCGCCCGTTCGACGTACAGGGACCACTCGTCGGCCTCGCCGCCCTCGCGGTATGAGTTGATCTTCCAGCCTCGGTCCTCGAGCCGCTGTCGCAGCCGGCGGAGTCCGGAGCCGGCCTGGTCGGCGGGGACGTGGTTCAGCGCCCAGGCGTGGTGCATCCGGTAGGCGCCCTCGACCACCTTGTCCTCCATGCCGAGGAAGCCTCCGTCGTAGCAGGGTCCGGAGTCGAAGGCGTTCTCGGTACCGACGCCGCGGTCCCGGGCCCCGGGCTCCACCGTGCGGTCGAATCCCAGGACGTCGTACGCCTCCCGCGAGGCCCCGAAGGCACGATCCGCCATGTCCTCCCGTGCGACGCGGGGGAAGTCGGCGCCTCCCCGGTTGTTCCAGGCGAGTGGGACGAGGACCGCGAGGACGGCGGCGACGATCGCGAGGCAGCCGCACCCCAGGGCTCCCGGGAGGGAGGAGAGCCCGGAAGGGGCCGTGGTGGACTCGGTCGTGGCGGGAGCTGCTGGCATGCGACGACGGTAGGTCCGCGCGGCATCGCTGCGGATGGGGGCTCGTACCGGGCCCCGGCAGGTACAGGTACTCAGGCTCCCCGGCCCGGACCTGCCTCACCGCCCCAGGGCTCGCCATTCGCGGGCCAGGACCGCCCAGACCTGCTTGTCGTGGCGCACACCGCCGTACGGCCACGCCTCGCGTCGCACGCCTTCCAGGGTCATGCCGAGCCTCTCGGCCACGGCGGCGCTGCGGTCGTTGTCCGCCCGGCAGTGCCATTCGGCCCGGTGCAGTCCTCGGGTGGTGAAGGCCCAGTCCAGCAGCAGGCCACAGGCCCGCGTGATCAGACCGTGCCCCTCGGCCGACGGCTCCAGCCAGCAGCCGATCTCGCAGTTGCCGAAGGCCACGTCGAAGTCGGTGAACATCACACCGCCGACCAGCACTTCCTCGCACCAGATGCCGTACAGGCGGGCACCGTCCCCGGCCTGGCGTGCGGCATACCGCTCCAGTGTGGCCCGCGCTCCCTCGATGTCGTCGGTGACGAAGGCGGGCCCCACCCAGGGGCGGATGTGTTCCCGAGCCCGGTCCAGATGACCGGCGAACTCCTCGGCGTGCCACACCTCCAGCGGACCGAGGCGAGCAGCGCCACCCAGCGACACCGAGAACATGCGGCCTCCCCTTTTGCACAACGCTTGTTATGTCAATGTACCGTGGCGGCATGCCACGCACCAAGGGAGATCACGAGGCACGACGTCGGGACGTCTCCGCGGCGGTGTGGCAGGTCATGGCCACCCGCGGTTTCGCCGGCCTGACCCTGCGCGCCGTCGCCGCCGAACTCGGTGCGACCACGGGCCTGCTCACGCACTACTTCCCCACCAAGCGCGCCCTGGTCGGATACGCCCTCGACCTGCTGGAACAGCGCACCCTCGCCCGCCCCCGCCGCCGCGCGGGCCAGGGCCTGGCCGCCCTCAGGGACGCCCTGCTGGACATCCTGCCGCTGACTCCCGAGGCCACCGACAGCAACCGCGTCTGGGTCTCGTCCTGGGACGCCGCGCTCTCCGACCCGGCCCTGGCCACCGACTACGCCCGCAAGTACGCCCAGGGCCGCGAGAGGCTGCGCACCCGGGTGGCAGCCGCACAGGAACGCGGCGAACTGCCCCCGGGCGACCCCGCACGGATCGCGGCGAGCGCGCAGTCGTTCGTCCTCGGACTGGTGGTCCAGGCCCTCTTCGACCCGGCGGCGTTCACACCGGACCGGCAGGTGGAGCTCCTGGACGGCTACCTGGCCGCCCTGTCCGCCGAGGCCCCCGGCATGCCCTAGGCCATGCGCGGGGCTGTCCGCGGCACGGGCCCCTTCGCATCCGCGCGGACGCCGTCACGCGGACGGACCGCCGCGGTTGTCGCCGAGCAGACGCTCCAGCCGGTCGAAACGCTCGTGCAGCGCTCGGGCCGTCTGCGCGTACACCTCCTCGGCGGCCTCCTCGGTGTGGCGCACGAAGTGACCCCGGCGGTCTTGTTCCCTTCCGACGAACCAGGTGGCCAGCGCCGCGGTGACCAGGCCGAAGGAGGTGATTCCGGCGACCATCACCACCACGGCCACGACCCGGCCCCACAAGGTCACGGGATACAGGTCGCCGTAGCCGACGGTCGTCGCGGTCTCCACGGACCACCACAGGGCTCGCGGATAGGTGGTCAGCTGAGCCCCCGGTGCGCCGCGCTCGGCGAGGACGGCGAAGTACGAACCCGCGAGGATCACGATCACCAGGAGGACCGTCGCGGCACACGAAGCCTTCAGGTGCAGCGAACCGCCGTGGCGTCCGAGCAGCAGTTTGACCAGCCTGGCCAGGAGTCCGGACAGCATGCGTGGCATGCTCCGCCACCGGCCGGACCGACGGTGCGGCAACGCGCCGGTGCGCGCCGAACCCACCCGAACAGAGGCGAGGTGAGCGGAGCCGTCGGGCCGGCGGTCAGGTGAGGTCCGGTCCCCGACGCGCCGGCCCGGTCCCGCCGTGGGTCACTGCGCGCACGCGAGGTCCCGCGCGGGGCGTTCTCCGGTGGTCAGGAACCTCGTGGCCGCGTCGTTGACGCAGGTGTTGCGGCCGTACGGATAGACACCATGGCCGCCCTGGTCGGCCGTCACCAGCGTGGCCCGACCGCCGAAGGCCCGCCGCAGCTCCCGGGCGCCGACGAGGGGTGTGCCCGGGTCGCGCTCGTTCTGCACCATCAGCACGTTGGACGGTCCCCTGCCGGTGATGCGTACCGGCGGTTCGGTCCGCTCCCGCGGCCAGAAGGCGCAGGGGTTGATGCTCGCCGTGGAGCCGCCCAGCATGGGGTATTCGTGGCGGTCGCGGGCGGCATTGCGCTGGTACGCCCGGAGCGTCCCCGGCCAGCGCGTGTCACCGCAGACCACGGCGAAACGCGAGGCCATGAGGTTCTCCAGGTCCGCGGGCAGCTCCGGGAGCGGCAGTGGTCCGCCCGAGTCGACGGCCTGCCAGAACTCGGCGAGCCGCGGCATGGAAGCGTCGGCGTAGAGGCTGTCGAAGGTGTGGGCGCGGAACGCGGTCCCGTCGACGCCTTGCTCCGGCTTCGCGTCCAGTCGCGCCGCCAGCTCGAAGAACTTGGCGGTGACCTGCTCCGGCGTGGAGCCCAGACGGTATTCCGGGTGCGCGACGGCGAAGGCGGCGAAGTCGGGGAAGCGGTCCTCCAGCCCGCGGGCGAACCGCCGCATGGCCGTGATGTCGTAGCCGCCGGGCCCCAGGTTGCTGTCGAGCACGATCCGGTCGCCGCGCCGCGGGAACAGCGTCGTGTAGACCGCGCCGAGGTAGCTGCCGTAGGAGGCGCCGAGGTACGACAGCCCCGGCTCGCCCAGTGCCGACCGGATGCGGTCCATGTCGCGCGCCGTGTTGGCCGTGGTCGTGTACGGCAGCATCCACGCCGTCCGCGAGCTGTTGCACTGTTCGGCGATCTTCCGCGCGGGCCGGGCCTCCCGCGTGACGTCGGCCGCGGTGTGCGCGTACCGCGGGAAGTTGCCGCGCCACTGCTGCTCCTGCGTCAGATCGCAGGTCACCGGCGTGCTGTGGCCGACGCCGCGCGGGTCGAAGCCGATGATGTCGTAGGTGTCGAGCACCTTCTGCGGCAGGCCCGAGGCGGCGAGGACGGCCGGGTACGTGAGGCCCGTGCCGCCCGGGCCGCCCGGGTTGGTCAGCAGGACGCCACGCCGCTGTGACGGCTTCTCGCTCGCCAGCCGGGAGACGGCGATCTCGATCCGACGGCCGTCCGGGTCGCGGTAGTCCAGCGGCACCCGGAGCGTCGAGCACTCCAGGCGGGGGGCGGACGCGCCCTCGGGGCACGGACCCCACTCCAGGGTGCTCGCCGGTGTCGTCGCGGCCGCCGCCGACGACGACGTCGGCAACCCGGTCGCCGCCAACGCGACGGCGGCGAGGGCGAGGGACAGACTTCTGCGCATGCGGTGTCCTCCTGTGGGGGTGACCGGAACGTGAACGAGTCTGTTCAGCGGGAGCGGCCGGCACATCGGCCCGGCGGACCGGTGCCGCCTCCGACCGTGGGAGAGGCGCCGGTCAGACCTGGGGCCAAGGCGCATCCGTCTTCGGTCTGATCCGCCGGTCGCACGGTGTGGCGACAATGGCACGGTGAACAAGGACGTCGTGCCGCGGCTCGGGGCGTGGCAGCACGCATGGCGGCTGCTGGTGGCCGCGGTCGTGAGCGTGCCGGTCTGGCTCTCGACCCTCGCGCTGATGCGGAACGGGTCCGGCGACCCGGGCTCCTGGATCCTCGTCGGCGATCCGCTGGTGGCGGCGGGCTGCCTGACGGTGCTCGGTTGGCGGCGGCGGTGGCCCCGGACGGTCGCTCTGGCGGTCACGGTCGCCTCGAGCGTGTCGGCGCTCGCCACCGGCGCCGCGCTGTTGGCGCTGTGCTCGGTCGCCACCCGCCGCCGCCCGGTGGAGATCGGGACCGTCGTCGTGGCCTACGTGGCCGCGACCCACCTCGCCGGCGAGGTCTACCCGGCACAGGGTTCGGCCGAGGCGTTGTGGTGGGTCCAGATCGTGGTGTCTGCGCTGACCGCGGGGATCGCGGTGGCCGCCGGCATGGCGATCGGGGCGCGACGGGTCGAGGTGCGGTCCCTGCGCGAACGGGCGGAGAGCGCGGAACGCGAGCAGAGCGCGCGGGCGGCTCAGGCCCGGGCCCTCGAACGCAACCGGATCGCCCGCGAGATGCACGACGTCCTCGCGCACCGCATCTCCCTGGTCGCCATGCAGGCCGGGGTGCTCGACCACCGCAGTGACCTCTCGGCCGACGAGAACCGCGTCCTGGTCCGGGGTATCGCCGAGGGCTCCCACCAGGCGCTGGAGGAACTGCGAGAGGTCCTCGGCGTGCTCCGCGCCGATCCCGGCCGGCCGGAACCCCCGCAGCCGTCCCTCGACCGCGTTCCCGACCTGGTGGCCGACACCCGCGCCTCCGGTCTCGACGTCAGGCTCACCAACGCCGTGACCGCGACCCCGCCGGACGGCGTCGGACGGACCTGCTACCGCATCGTTCAGGAAGCGCTGACCAACGCCGCCAAGCACGCCCCCGGCGCGGTCGTGTGGGTCACCCTCGACGGCGCCGCAGGCGGCACTCTCGACATCGGCGTCCGCAACGGCCCGGCCGCGCTGCGTCCCGCACGGCCGCCGGCCTCCGGCTTCGGTCTGCTGGGCCTCGGCGAACGGATCACCGTCGCCGGCGGCGAACTGGGCCACCGCCCGACATCCGACGGCGGGTACCTTCTCACCGCACGGCTTCCCTGGCCGGACGGCCCCGCCCACCGCCACGAAAGGGGCGCATGAGTGGACACCCGACGCGATCCCGTACGGGTCGTCATCGTCGACGACGAAGAACTGGTCCGCATGGCCCTGCGGCTCGTCATCGACGGTGAACCGGACCTGACCGTCGTGGCGGAGGCGGCCGACGGTAACGCCGCGCTCGCCGCGGTCGCCGAGCAGCGGCCCGACGTGGTGCTGATGGACGTACGGATGCCGGGCCGGGACGGTCTGGACACGACCCGGGAGCTGCTCACCCGGCCGGATCCGCCGCGGGTGCTGATGCTGACCACCTTCGACTCCGACGACCTGGTGCTGGGGGCGCTGCGCGCCGGTGCGCTCGGCTTCGTCCTCAAGGACACCCCGCCCGCAGGCATCCTCGACGCGGTGCGGACCGTCGCGGACGGCGTCCCGGTCCTGTCCCCGGCGGCCACGGCACGAGTGATCGCCGCGGCCACGGGGCCTGAGTCCCCGCACGTCCGCGACCGTTCCCGTGAGGAGGCGCGCGAGCGGCTGTCCGTGTTGACGGAACGGGAGCGGGAGACCGCCCGGGCCATCGCGGAGGGACTGGGCAATCCGCAGATCGCCGAGCGGCTGCGCATCACCGTCGCGACGGTGAAGGCCCACACCGGCAGCCTGTTCGCCAAGCTGGCGGTCGAGAACCGGGTCCAGGTCGCGCTCCTGGTGCGCGACGCCGGGGAGTAGGCGGGTCGGCTCCGGCGGCGTTGCCGTCGCGCCGGACGGACCGTCAGGGCGTTCCGCCGGGTCGTGTGAGGTAGCGCAGGAGCAGGGTGCCGTCCTCGGCGAGTGCGGTGGCCAGGTGCAGGTCGGTGGGCTGGACGGGCGGGCTGGTCGCGATGCGGCCGGCGGGGCCTGCCGCCAGCAGCGGGGAGACGGTCAGCCGGAGTTCGTCGACCAGGCCGGCGGCGGTGAGCGCTCCGAACAGGTGAGGTCCGCCTTCGCAGTCGATGCGCCGCAGTCCGCGCCGGGTGAGTGCCGAGACCGCTGCGCCGAGGTCGACGGCGTCCTCGCCCGCGACGACGACCTCCGCCCCGGCATCCTGCCAGGCCAGGCGGGTGGGCGCGGGCACGGAGGCGCAGGTGAGGACGATGGTGGGGACGCGTGCCCGGGTGATGACGGGAGCGTCGGGGGGCAGCGTTCTGCCGGTGCTCACGACGGCGGTGGGCGGGATGTCGGCCAGGTCGTGGCGGCGTCGGCGGTCGAGGGTGTGCTGGTCGGGGTGGACGCCGCGGAAGCCCTCGACCATGGCGGTGGTGGCGCCGATCAGCAGGACGTCGGCGAGGTCGCTGCCGAGCCGCAGCACCTTGCGGTCGGGCGGGGTGGACAGGGGCCTGGCCAGGCCCCCGATCTCCACGGCTCCGTCGGCACTGGCGACGAAGTTGACGGCGAGCCAGCGCTCACGGTCCGGGTAGGTGTAGAGGCGTTCCAGTTCCTCGTCGTCGATGGGACGGGCCTGTTCGGTGGGCCAGATCAGGTGCATCAGGCGATCCAGGTGGCGGTGCGGGCGGGGGGACGGCTGCCGTTGATGCCCGCGGCCATCTCGACGACCTGCCTGGTGGGCCGGACCTGGTGGGCCCGGAAGACGGCGGCGCCGTCCCTGGCGGCGATGGCGGTGGCCGCCAGGGTGCCGGTCAGCCGGTCCTCCAGTTCCACGTCCAGCATCTCGCCCACGAACGCCTTGTTGGACAGGGCCATCAGGACAGGCCATCCGGTCTGGGTGAACTCGCGGAGGTTGCGGAGCAGGAGGAGGTGGTCCGTGGTGTTCTTGCCGTAGCCGGTGGCGTCGATGAGGATGCCGCCGCGGGGCACGCCGGCGGCTTCGGCCCGCTCGGCGAGCCGGACGACAGCGGTACGGACCGCGGCCACCACGTCGGGGTAGCCGGGGCGGAAGGGCTCGGCGCGGGGTGTCCGGCCGCCGGTGTGCGTGCACACGTAGCCGGCACCGTGGGCGGCGGCCACCTCGATCAGTTCGGGGTCGGCGGCGGCCCATGCGTCGTTGAGGACGTCCGCGCCGGCCCGGCAGACCGCGTCGCCGACCTCGTGGCGCCAGGTGTCGACGCTGATCAGGAGATCGGGATAGCGCTCGCGGGTCCATTCCACCAGCGGGACGATACGGGCGGCTTCCTCGGCGGCGGTGACCTCCTCGCCCGGACTGGCCGCCACTCCCCCGAGGTCGATCATGTCGGCGCCCTCGGCGACGGCCCGGGCGACGGCGGTCTGGGCCGCCTCGACGGCGAAGGTGGCGCCTCGGTCGTAGAAGGAGTCCGGTGTGCGGTTGACGATCGCCATCACCAGGGGCCGGTCGCTGACGACGCGGCGGCCGCGGAATTCGAGGTCGACTGCTGGGGTGGACATGGGGTGTGCGGCTCCTGTCGCCGGTCGGGCGGGGGTTGTCACCGCGGTGGTGTGACGTGGGGTCGTCCTTCTACCGCTGGACGCCGGTGAGCGCGAGGAACTCCTGCAGTGACGCCGCGTCGTCGCGCAGGGTGCCGAGCATGGTGGAGGTGACCGTTCTGGATCCCGTGGCCTGTACTCCGCGCAGGGTCATGCAGGTGTGCTCGGCTTCGATGACCACGCCGACGCCCCGGGGCCCGAGCTGTTCGGCGAGCCAGTCCGCCGTCTGCTTGGTGAGCCGTTCCTGCACCTGGGGGCGGCAGGCGAAGTGCTCCACCACCCGGGCCAGCTTGGACAGTCCGAGGATCCGGGCGCCGGGCAGGTAGCCGACGTGCGCCACTCCCACGAAGGGCAGCATGTGGTGCTGGCAGACCGAGCGCACGGGGATGTCGCGGGCCAGGACCAGCTCGTCGTACCCCTCGTCATTGGGGAACGTGGTCATCCGGAAGGGGCGCGCGGTGAGGAGTTCGGCGTAGCCGCGGGCCATCCGCCCCGGGGTGTCCCTCGTCCCCTCGCTGTCCACCGCGACCCCGAGCGCCCGCAGGAACTCCCTCGCGGCACGCTCGGCGGCCTCCAGGTCCGGCCCGGCGACGTCCTCGATCACCTGCAGTGCGACTGTCGCAGTCATCCCGGCGCCCTCCCTGTATCAACAAGGTTCGTTGTTTTTACAGGCTGACCAGGGCGTCGTAATTTGTCAAATCTCATTGGTGTTACATTGACGGTGTGGGTACGAACGAGGACCACGGCAGGGACGCCATCAGCGAGCTGAGCAGCCTGGACGACCCGGTGCGGCGCCGGCTGTACGACTACGTGCGCACCCGCGACGAGCCCGTCGGCCGGGAGGACGCCGCGAAGGCGGCCGGGATCAGCCGCACACTGGCCGCCTACCACCTGGACAAACTCGCCGACGCGGGCCTGCTCGACACCAGCTACGGCCGGGCCGCCGGACGCGGTGGCCCGGGCGCGGGCCGCCCGGCCAAGCGCTACACACGCTCCGACGAAGAGCTGTCCGCCAGCGTGCCGCCCCGCGACTACGGCCTGCTGGCCGGGGTGCTGGCCGAGGCCGTCGCCGCCGACGGCTCCGGTGCGGTGCGGGAGGCGGTGGCCGCAGCCGCGCACGCGGCAGGCCGGTCGGCCGGCGGCGAGGACCTGACGGCCGCGCTGCGCGGCTGCGGCTACGAGCCCGCGACGACCGCCGAGGGAGGCGTGGACCTGCGCAACTGCCCCTTCCACCGGCTCGCCCGGGAGCACACCGAACTGGTGTGCTGGCTGAACCTGCACCTGGTACGAGGCCTGCTGGAAGCCGGCGGGCAACCGCCCGGCCGGGCGGTGCCGACGCCCCGCCCCGGCCGCTGCTGTGTGGTCGTCGAGCCGCCCGGCACCGCGTGAGCCCGTTCACCACGACATCGAATTGATCCCGTCCACCACGTCGTTGATGTCGATGCGGCCGGTGAGCACCAGCAGCCAGAAGACCGCGAGCCCGGCGTCGAGCAGGAGCCCCACGG
Organism: Streptomyces sp. NPDC042336; assembly: GCF_055581985.1. Taxonomy (NCBI): domain Bacteria; kingdom Bacillati; phylum Actinomycetota; class Actinomycetes; order Kitasatosporales; family Streptomycetaceae; genus Streptomyces; species Streptomyces sp. NPDC042336. Next base: position 19,783 of record NZ_JBVJEA010000007.1, read on the forward strand.
TCAATCCGGTCATCGGCATGCCCTGTACGGGGCGGCGCGCCAGCCCGACGACGGCGAGCACGACACCGACCGCGGCCGAGAACATGCTGAGGGCCGGCCATGCGTACTCCTCGCCGACGAACCCGGGGATCGCCACCACCACGTAGAGCAGTACGAGGCTCTGGGGCAGTCCGAGCCAGATCACCCACCACACGGAGGGACGTCGGGGGGGCCTCCTGGAGCACCGGCGGCCGCACCAGCAGGGGCACATACCCGGGCAGCGCCGGTGCCGGCGGCCGGTCGACGGCCGGGGCGAAATCCGGCCGGGGCGGCACGGACGGGGCGGCCGTGAGCGCCCGCTCCCCCAGGACTCGGACCAGCGTCTCCCTCAGCTCCGACGCGAAGGCGGCGTCCGCGTGCACGGCCTCGGCCAGGACCACCCGCGCCACCGCGTCCGCGTCTTCGCCCGGGCTGTCCTCCAGCCGGGCCAGAGCCATGGCTCCCAGTTCGCTGCCGGCGAGCCGCTCGGTCACCAGCTTCCTGAGCCGGGCCCGTTCCCCACCGTCTCCGCGCGGCGGCCTCGCGATCTCCTCCAGCGCGGCTCTCGCCAGTGCCGTCCCCTGCATGCCGCCTCCCCCGCCCCGTGCCGCGAACGCCGCGCCGCCGACGCTTCCCCCCTCGGGTGCCGCCGCTTCACTGTGCCGGGAGGAGACGCCCCCGTCGTCGGCGGGGAGCGCAGGCCTCCTTGCCGCGGAGTGCAGCACGCTCAGAGCAGGTCCCGCGGCACCGTTTCGTTCCAGGTGCGGGAGAACACGCGGCGGTCCGCCTCGTAGCCGTCGAGGGTGGCGTCCACGAAGAAGCTCTGTTCGTCGCACCTGAGCCGGGTGCGGGTCACGACGCTGACGTCCCAGTCGTCCCGCCCGAAGCGCATGGTCCAGGTCGACTCGCCACGCGCCGAGGTGAAGTCGTCGGCCGTCGCCGCGTACCGTTCGTGGGCCCGGCAGCCGACGTCCATGCCGATGTCGTCGCAGCGGACCAGGCCCCGGTCCTTGACGATGTCCAGTTCGGCGGCGTAGTCGATCAGGTCGCGCCGCACCTCCCAGCGTTCCTCCGGAGGGGTCAGCGTGGTCGTCGTCAGCGGCGGTGTCCCCTCCGGGACGCCGAACGGGTCGGCGGGTGTGTCGTCGGGGCGGTGCGTCGGCCGGACCGGCAGGGTGAGGGTGCTGGACCGCTCGTGGACGCTCAGCTCGGCGGGCCTCGGCGGCGGCCAGGCGAGCGGCCAGTAGGAGGTGGACAGGGACAGCCTGATCCGGTGTCCGGGCGGGAAGGACTGCGCCACTCCGTTGAGGTGGACGGTGGCCCGGTAGCGGCGGCCGGGTTCCAGCGGCTCGGGCTGCTCGGTGCTCTCGCAGCGCGTGAGGTTGAGCAGCCCGTAGGTCACCCGGGTCGCGGCTCCGTCGGGGCGTACGTCGGACAGGCGCGCGGCCACCATGGCGACCGGTTCGGCGACCGACAGGTCGAGTTCCACGGTCGGTGAGCCCAGGATCTCCAGCGGTTCGGTGAGCGGATCGGTCTCGAAGACGAGGGAACCGCCGTCCTCCTCACGCTGGTCGTAGGGCAGGTCGGGGGGCGCGTTGTAGGAGGCCCACTTGCCCGCGAACTGACCGACGGACAACGGCGACCGCACGGTCAGTACGTCGCCCGCCCCGGCCGTCCCGCCGTGGTCCGACGGCTGCGCCACCGGGTCCTCGATGCGGTGCCGGCTGAGCGGGTGCGTGACCGGGTGGACGTTCGGCGAGGGCCAGGACGGCTCCGCCACCCAGCGTCCCGGCCGTTCCTCGTACGACGTGGACGGCGGCACGCTGTCCTGCATCCAGGTGCGCAGCATGGGGCCGTCCATGACTCCGTTGTCGACGCCCTTGAGCCAGTGGTCCCACCAGCGCACCACCTCCTGGAGGTAGCCGATGGCGGGACCCGGCTCGCCAAGGTGGGGGAACTTGTGCGACCACGGGCCGATCAGCCCCTTGCGGGGCACGTCCAGGTGGGCGAGCAGCCGGGTGACGGCGTTCGAGTAGCCGTCCGCCCAGCCGCTGGAGGCGAGGACGGGGCACTGGACGGCCTGGTAGTCCTCGGCGACCGAGGCATGCCGCCAGTAGTCGTCGCGGCGTTGGTGCCGGAGCCATTCGAGCACCCAGGGCCGGGTGTGTTCCATACGTTCGTGCCACATCTCCCGCCAGCGGTCGCCGACGACGGCCGGGTCGGGCGGGCAGGTGGCGTAGGCGAACATGGTGCCCGCCTCGGCCAGGTTGTCGGACAGCATCGCGCCGCCCATGTAGTGCATGTCGTCGGCGTGCCGGTCGTCCGTGAAGGAGGCGATGACGATGGCCTTGAGGCTCGGCGGCCGCCTGGCCGCCACCTGGAGGGCGGCGAAGGCGCCCCAGGAGATGCCCATCATCCCGGTGCCGCCGTCGCACCAGGGCTGGTCGGCGAGCCACGCCAGCACCTCCTCGGCGTCGCGCTGTTCCTGCTCCAGATACTCGTCCCGGAGCACCCCCTCGGACTCACCGGTGCCGCGCAGGTCGACGCGGACGCACGCGTAGCCGTGCCCCGCGATGTACGGGTGGTGGACGGAGTCGCGGACGGCGGTGAGGTCCCGTTTGCGGTAGGGGATGTACTCCAGTACCGCGGGCACGGGTTCGTGGTCGGACGACAGGGGCCGCCACACACGCGCCGACAGGCGGACGCCGTCGGACATCGGGATGACGACGTGCTCTTCTTCCCTCGTCTCGTGGGGCAGTTGGGTCACGTAACGCATGGGTACGGCGTACTCCTTATCCTCGCGCTCCGGCGTCGGGCTCGTCGAAGGTGAGCCCGAGGGCCGCCACGCAGTGGTCGTACTTCCGGCGCAGCTCGTCCTCGTCGTCCCCGCCGGTGAAGATGTGCGCGACCTCGTAGCTGTAACTGTCCTGCTGGGAGAGGTCGGACAGTCGCTGCCCCGCCTCGGGGAGGACGTGGATGCGCACGCCCGGTGTCTCCCGTTCGATCCGCGCGATCGTCTCGGGCGAGGGCACGTTGCGCACCACACCGTCCGTGAACCAGCGGTGGTACCACTTCGCGGCCATGGCGTAGGGCCCCTGACGGTGCGGCATGGCCGGGTCGTCGCCCAGGGCGAGGGCCAGCATGGGGTGGTGGTTCGGCACCCCGTCCACGTACTGGAACAGCTCGGCGTGCGACTGGGAGTGACGCGGGTTGATCTCGAGCAGGTTGATCCGCTCGCTGCTCGGGTCGTAGAAGTACTCCACGCTGAAGGTCGCCGAGTCGAAGCCGATGCGGCGCATCACGCGCTCGGTGACGTCGTGCAGCCGCCCGATGACCTGTGGGGGGAGGGTGGAGGGGTACTGGTGGCGCAGGAAGCACGCCGAGTCCGGATAGTCGATGGAGTCCAGGGTGCCGTAGACGGTCACCTCGCCCTGGTGCACATAGCCTTCCACGGCGACCTGGAGGCCCGAGCACTCCTCTTCGGCGAGGCACACCCGGCCGCCGACACCGTCCATCTCGGGCGGGAGGTCGATGCGGTCGAGGATGCGCTCGAAGGGGCGGCCGACGCGGGAGATGCCCTCCCGGATCTCCGTGACGGCCTTGCGGAACTCCTCCTCGTCAGCGACGCCGAAGGCGAGTTCGGAGGAGTAGGACAGTGCGGGCTTGAGCCACATCGGGAACCGCACGCCTTCCGGCGGGCGGGGCGGGTCGGCCCGCAGGTCGACGCGGCCGAAACGCGGGTGGCAGTCGGTGACCTCCCGCTGTTCCAGCCGACTCCAGTACTTGTGCTCGCACTTGACCACCGACTCCAGGCTGGTGGTGCGGGTGCCGTAGCGCTCGCCGAGGATCGGCACCAGGGTGCTGACCGGGAAGTCCCAGTAGCCCACGACGGCGTCGATGCTTCCCTCGAAGGCGTCCAGCTCCCGTTGGGCCTTCTCCAGGATGTCGGGTACCGAGACCTCGCCGTCCTGGAGCTCCTCCACCGTCAACAGGCCGTGGAAGCGCAGTGATCGGGCGCCCGGTACGGCCTGGAGCGTCGGCAGGTTCGCCTCGTCGAGGCCGACGACGAAGACGTTCTTCACATTCTCTTCGGACACGTCTCTCCTCTCAAGACACGTCGCTCCTCTCAAGATCGACTGGGTACCCCGCTGCGTCCCGGACAACCTCCGGCCGTCGCTGCTGGATACGTCTGCACCCTCTTCCACGGGTGTCGGACTCGACGGGGGGGCCGCGGGGTACCGGCCCACGTATGACCGACGTGGTGCAGGCGGGACTGTGGGGATTGCTGGCGGGATCGGCGCTGTTGCTGGGCGCGGTGGTCGGGTTCGGAGTGCGGGTGCCGCAGAAGGTGATCGCCGCGGTGATGGCCTTCGGCGCCGGTGTGCTCCTCTCCGCGGTCTCCTACGAACTCGTCGGTGAGGCCTACGACCAGGCGGGACTGGGGCCCGCGGCGATCGGCACGATCATCGGCGCGACCGCCTACACCCTCGGCGGCCTCTGGCTGGCCCGCCGGGGTGCCCGGCACCGGAAGAGGTCCGGCCACCACACCGCGCACACGCAGCCTTCCGAGGCCCAACAGGGCGGCTCGGGACTGGCTCTCGCGCTCGGGGCGCTCCTGGACGGTGTGCCGGAATCGGCCGTGATCGGGGTGAGCCTCCTCGACGGCGGCGCGGTCAGCACGGTCACGGTGGCGGCCGTGTTCATCAGCAACGTCCCGGAGGGCCTGTCGAGCTCCGCCGGTATGAAGCGAGCGGGCCGCGGCGCGACCTACGTCTTCGGGGTGTGGGGCGCGATCGCGGCCGCCAGTACCGTGTCGGCGGTCCTCGGCTACGCCGTCGTCGGGGCCCTCTCCCCCGCCGTCGTCGCCGCCGTCACCGCGGTGGCGGCCGGAGCGATCCTCGCGATGATCGCGGACACCATGATCCCGGAAGCCTTCGAAGACGCCCACCTGGCCATCGGGCTGGTCACGGTGAGCGGCTTCCTCGTCTCCTTCGCGCTCTCCCACGCCTGAAGCAGGCCGGTGCCTCCATCAGCGCCGTCGGTACCGCGGCGGCCTCGCCTGACCGGTCGTGGCGGCAACCGCGCCGTGCCCTCATCGGCCGGGCTCAGCCCAACGTGTCCAGCAGGAGGGTGACATAGGCGTCCAGCCGCTCCTCCACGACCCGTGGCGTCAGGTCCGTCCTGCCTGCCTCCCGCCAGGGCCGGGACACCGACCGCACTTCTTCCGAGGACGCCAGCCCGTCCCGCACCTGCCAGTACAGCCGCTCGCTCGCGGACGCGGCCAGCACCCCGCCGGCCTCCTCGTACTCCTCGGCGAACCGCAGGCCCCAGACCGGACCGTGCAGCAGCGCGAGGATGGTGGAGCAGTGCGCGACGTCGAGGTCCGCCGGGCCCCAGGAGCAGCCTGCCCAGTCGACGACTCCGGTGATCCGGGGTCCGGCAGGGCGGGTGGGCGCCTCCTCGAACAGCACGTTGCCGGGTTGGAAGTCGCGGTGCAGGAACCGCCCTTCCCAGGGCGGCGCCGGCCCGCGGATCACCTTGATCGCCGCGTCCCATGCCGCCGTGTCGGCGCCCCTGGGAATCACGACGGTGTCGGCGGTCGTCAACGCCACATGGCCCCGGGGCCGCTCCGCGGGTCGCAACGCATGGATCGACACCAGGTGACGGGCCAGCGCGGGCAGGCGCAGCCGCACTCCCTCGTCGTCGAGGACCGTCCGGCCCGCCAGATGCGTCATGAGGAGCGACGGGTACTCGCAATGCGCGGCGGCAGGATCGACCGCGACCAGTCCGGGGGCCGGCACTCCGGTCCCCGCGAGCGAGGTCAGAGCCCCGGCCTCCCTGTGCAGCCAGTCCTCGGCGTGTTCCACGTCGACGAAGGTCCGCAGCACCAGGTCACGGGTGCCGCCGTCTTGCCCGGCGATGGTCAGCCGCCGCATCTCGGCGGTGATGCCGCCGTGCAGCGCCTCGGTTCCGACGATCCGCTCGCCGCTCTCCAGGTGCCGGCTCACCCAGGCCAGGGCCGACGGCCGTACGGCCGCCGCATCGTCGCGCGTGCTCACCGAGCCACCCCATCATCCGGACGGCGGTATGCGCAAAGCCTTTCGTCGTACGGCTCATTCCCCGGGCGGCCGGTCCTCGCTGCCGCCGGTGCGACGGAGCCGGTCGGTGCGCCGGGTGAGGGTGTCGATGCGGTCCGCCAGCTCCGGGTGGTGTGCGCTGAGGTGCTCACGGGCACCGGACAGCGGCCCGATCAGTCCGGCGGCGTCGTCGTGGCCCAGTGCCTGGACCAGCGGAGTCCGGGCCCGGGCCGGGAGGCCGGCGAGCGCGGTGATCTGGCCGGCGAGCTGACGCAGGTCCGCGGCGTTGCCCCGGGCCCAGGTGGTGACGGCGCGGTCGGCGGCGCGGCGGTCGCGGGCGGCCTGGACGCGCTGTTCGCCGGTACTGCCGGGGGCGCCGGGGCGCAGGCGCAGGTAGCGGCGTTCGGCGGCCTGCCGGCTGGCGACGCCGAGGGGACGGGCCAGGTCGGCCCAGCTCGCGCCCGCCTCGCGGGCGGTCTCGATCAGGCCCGTCTCCCACCCGGCGAGCTGGTCGCGCATCTGGCGCAGGAGCAGCAGTGCGGCGAGCGCCTGGTCGGAGCTGACCTCGCCGCCGGGCTGCTTTCCGCGCGGCGGTTCCTGGGCGCTGTGGACCGCCTCCTCGATCGCCGCCAGCGCTGCCTCGGCGGCGAGGAAGGACACGGGCTGGGATACGGGTTCCTGCGGGTCTACGGCCATGGTCACCTCCCGACGCCGGTGTCACCCTTGTGACGACACCGTCGCTTGTCATCGTTCCGATGACATGCTACAAGAAAAGCAAGAAGCAGCGCATGAGCGGATCCGCTCGAACTGGAGGTGTTTCACGATGCTGATGCGCACCGACCCCTTCCGTGAGCTCGACCGGCTCACCCAGCAGTTGCTCCCCAGCACGTCCGGCACCTGGTCGCGGCCGTCCGCGATGCCCATGGACGCCTACCGCGAGGGGGACGTGTACGTGATCGCGCTCGACCTCCCCGGGGTGGACCGGGACGCGATCGACATCGACGTCGAGCGCAACATGCTGACCGTCCGGGCCGAACGCCGTCCCGCCGCCAAGGGCGACGACGTCCAGATGGAGCTCTCGGAACGCCCCTTCGGCGTCTTCTCCCGCCAGGTGGTGCTCGCGGACACTCTCGACACCGAGCACATCAGTGCCGACTACGACGCGGGTGTCCTCACCCTGCGCGTCCCGATCGCCGAGCGGGCCAAGCCGCGCAAGATCTCGATCGGCGCCGGCGCGGACCACAAGGAGATCTCCGGCTGAGGCGGGAGCCGCGCTCCCGGCGGCGGAGGGCGGGACATCCCGTGCCTCCCGCCCTCCGCCCGCCCGCGGGTACGCACTGCCCAGGGGAAGGAGGATTCCGATGACCATGCCGTGGAACGTGTTCCTCGACCGAGTACAGGAACTCGGTGAGTACCCGACCCGTGCCGAGGCCGACCGCGCGGCGCGCACCGTGCTGGCCCTCCTGGGCGCCCACCTGGTGGGCGAGGTGCGGGCCGAACTGGCTGCGAGGCTCCCGGAGGGCTTCGCCCTGATTCTCCTCAATCCGCTCCAGGCCACCGAGCCGCTGTCCGCCGACCGGTTCGTGCGGGCCACCGCGGCGTGGATCGAGGGAGCGACCGAACAGACCGCGACCTGGGACGTCGGGGCCGTGCTCAGCGTGGCCGCCGACGCGGCAGGCGAGGAACTGACCCGCCGCATCCTGTTCCAGCTCCCGCCCGGATACGACCTGCTGTTCGGCCGCGCGCAGGACGGCACCGTCCCGCGCGCGGCTGCCCGCACCCCCGGAGCCTGACCCTTCCCGTTCCATCGACCAGGGGCCACCGCCCCACAACTGAGAAAGGCACCCTTCACCGATGCAGTCCCAGACGGCGCCGACGCCCCTCGTCACCGAGCCGGCCATGTCGTTCGTCCAGATGTTGGAGCAGGTCCGCTACCACGGCGCCTATCCCACCCGGGAGCGGGCCGAGGACGTCGTGACCAGGGTCCTGGCCGCCCTCGGGCGCCGTATCACCGGCGAGGAGCGCGTCGAGCTGGCTGCGCGTCTCCCCCGCGAGGCGGCGCAGATCTTCGCCGCCCAGATCCCCGCCACCGACTCGATGACCGGCTGGGCCTTCGTCAGGGACCTCGCCACCCGCACCGGCGGCACCCTGGCCACCACCCGCTGGGACGTCGGCTCGGTCCTGGCCGTCGTCGCCCGCCTCGCCGGTCCGGACCTGCTCGACCGCATCCTCGCCCAGCTGCCCTCCGGCTACGCGATCCTCTTCGGGCGCGCGGAACTCACCCAGGCGGCCTGAGCACCACCGGCGAAGCCCTCTCAGGGCAGCGGCGTCCCACCGGTGGCGTTCAGGATCTCCGCGGTGACGTATCCGGCCTCCTGGGAGGCGAGGTAGACGTACGCCGGTGCCAGCTCGGCCGGTTGCGCGGGGCGGCCCAGCGGGCTCTGCTTCCCGAACTCGGCCGTGTCCGGCAACGTCGCCGGGATCAGCGGAGTCCACACCGGGCCGGGCGCCACCGCGTTCACCCGGATTCCGCGTTCCGCGACCATCTGGGCGAGTCCCTGGGTGAAGGTCACGATCGCGCCCTTGGTCATCGCGTAGTCCAGCAGGTGCGGGCTGGGCTTGTACGCCTGCACGGAGGTGGTGTTGATGACGCTGCCGCCCTCGGGAATGTGCGGCAGCGCGAACTTGGTCAGCCAGAACATGCCGTACAGGTTCGTCCGCACCACCCGGTCGAACTGCTCCGTCGTGATCGCTTCGATGCCGTCCGGCTGGGACATCTGGTAGGCCGCGTTGTTCACCAGGATGTCGATGCCGCCGAACTCCTCCACGGCCCGGTCGATGAGCGTCCGGCAGTTCCGCTCCTCACGGATGTCGCACGAGACGGCCACGGCCTTCTGCCCGGCGTCCTCCACCAGGCGGGACGTCTCCCGTGCTTCGTCCCGCTCCTGCTCCAGGTGGGTGAAGAGCACGTCGGCGCCCTCGCGCGCGAAGGCCAGGGCCACCGCTCGGCCGATGCCGGAGTCACCGCCCGTGATGACGGCCCTGCGGCCCCTCAGACGCCCCGACCCGCGGTACGACTCCTCACCGTGGTCGGGCGGCGGGTCCATCGGCCCGGTCCAACCGGGGTGCGGCTGGTCCTGGCCGGCGAAGTCCGGACGAGGGTACTGATCAGTGGGGTCCTGTTGGCGATGCGGGTCGTCCGCCACGTCGATCTCCCGGGTCTCGTTACGGCGCGGTCAGCGACCGTGTGCCCTGGCCGGGCGGTCCGAAAAGTCCCGGCCTCGCAAGACGGTCCGGTTCCCGGCCGAGCGCCGTGGCCGTCGCGGGACTCAGGCGGGGGAGTCGAGCGGGTTGCCGGCCATTCTGTCCGCGAGCCCCGACCGCACCGCTGCGGCCGCCGAGCTGTCGGGCTTGCGCGCCGCCTGGTCCCGGAAGCACGCCAGGAACGATGCGGCGAGGTCCAGCCTCGGGTAGCGGTCCAGCACCTCGTCGCGGAAGCGGGGCGGGTAGGCGTCCGCCTCCTTGCCGACGACCTCGGTCGCGGTGGCGCGGGCCAGCAGGTGGCCCTCGGGGTCCGTGGCGACGTCCACCTGTGGCCACATGTGGCGCACGATCACGTCCGACAGGCGTGCCCGGCGCTCGGCCGGCCATCCGGCCCCGGCGGCGAAGACCCGGGCGACGTGTCCGCCCGCCTCCTCGAAGGCGACGGTGTGGCTGTCGAAGACCGGCACCAGCCCGATGTCGTGGAAGAGCGCGGCGACGTAGAGGAGTTCCGGGTCGAAGGAGACGCCGTTGGCCGTGCCGCGGGCCGCCGCCCACGCGTAGGCACGCAGGGAGTGGTTGAGCAGTGCCGGGGAGAGGTGGGCGGTCGCCACGTCCAGGGCGGCGGCCGCCGTCGGCGTGCTCGGCACGGGCAGGGCGTCGAGCGAGATGTCGTTCACCGGGCGCCTGCCACAGCGGGGCTGTCGGACGCGACGCGGATGATCGTCCTGCCGTGCCGGCCGCGGCCGGGCGCGAAGGCCGCGGGGGCGTCTGCCAGCGGCCGTACCTCCCCGACGGCCGGCCGGAGCCGCCCGTCCCTGACCCGCCGCACGAGTTCGGTGAGCCCGGCCCGGTCGGGTTCGACGACGAAGAAGACCGCCCGGCCGTTCTCCGGCCGGACCTCGGGGGGCGCGGCGATGGTGACGAGGGTGCCGCCGGCACGTACGAGCGCGGCCGAGCGGTGGAGGATGTCTCCGCCGATGACGTCGAACACGACGTCGGCCTCTCCCGCGTCCTCCAGCCGCTCGGACTCCAGGTCGAGGAAGACGTCGGCGCCCAGGGCGAGACCGGTGTTCCGGTCGGCGGCACGGCCGGTGGCGATCACCCGCGCACCCGCCTCGCGCGCGAGCTGGACCGCGACCGATCCGACACTCCCCGCGGCGCCGTGGATCACGACGGTCTGCCCAGCGGTCAGCCGACCGTGGTCGAACAGGCCCTGCCACGCGGTCAGCCCCGAGATGGGCAGGGCGGCGGCCACGGTGTGGTCGACGTCCGCGGGGAGGGGCGCCAGGTTGCGGGCCTCCACGGCGGTGTACTCGGCCAGCGATCCGTTGCGCGTCCAGTCGGCCATGCCGAACACCCGCTGGCCGACGGTGAGGCCGGTGGTGCCGTATCCCAGTTCCTGGACCACCCCGGACAATTCGTGTCCGGGAACGCTCGGCGTCCGGTCACGACCGGCCCGGTCGGTCCAGGTACCGGGCCAGTCGAGTTCTCCGCGGGTGAAGCCCGCGGCATGCACCCGCACGACGACGTCGTTCTCGGCAGCGTGCGGATACGGCAGTTCCGTCAGGGCGAGCCCGTGGGCACCCGCCTCGCGGTCGTGGACGGTGATGGCTTGCACAAGGGATCCTCTGGGGCAGCGGCGGTCGTCGGGCACACGATGCCCGTTCGCGCTGACGCGGGCACACCGTGCGTCGTTCTCTCGACCGTATGCTCCTGCCGCTTGCCCCGTGTGGGCCACTTCGACGGCGGACGGACGAGCCACTTCCGGACGGCGCGGCGGAGCGTGGAACCACTCCCTCGGATCGTCATGGACCACTCCCTCAGGTCATGTCGGAAGCGAGCGGCAACAGTCGCGCCACGGCGATGCCGGCCACCACGATGGCCGCCCGGAACGGCCACCGGCTGCGCGACCCCGACCTCACGGCCGTACCCGCGACGGCGGCGACCACGGCCGCCGCCGTCAGCGCCCAGCCCGTGATGCCGGTCGCGCCGGGCGGTCCCGCGGCCAGCACACCCACCGCCGTCAGCATCACGGCCGGCGCCAGCCACCGGCACGTCCGCCGGTTCAGCCGCTGGGGCAGCCCGCGCACACCGGTCGCGAGGTCGTCCTCGATGTCCGGCAGCACGTTCGACAGGTGGGCTCCCACGCCGAGCAGGGCGGCCGCCGTCGTGGCCCACCAGGCGGGCCAGGCCGACGCGGGCGGACCGAGGGTGACGAAGGCCGGAAGGGACGCGAAGCCCACGGCGTACGGCAGCGGTGACAGGACCGTCTGCTTCAGCCACAGGTTGTACGTCCAGCCGGCGGCGACGCCGACCAGGTGCACCGCCCCCGCGGCGGCCCCGCACGCCAGGGACAGCGGTACGCACAGGAGCAGGGCCGTTCCCGCCGCGCCGGCCGCGGCCGCACGCGGAAGCTCCCCGGTGCCCACCGGCTTGTCACCGCGTCCGCAGGCCGTGTCGCGCCGTGCGTCGACGGCGTCGTTGCACCAGCCGATCGAGAGCTGGCCGGCGAGGACGGCCAGGGCCACGGCCACCGACCCGGCCGGCCCGCGGCCCGCTCCCACGGCCAGGACCGACACGAAGACGGTCACGGCGATCGCCGGTTCCGGATGGCAGGAGCGCAGGAGCGCCAGGACTCTGCTCGGCGAACGCGGGAGAACCCCGGACGGGTGGAGTGACACATGCGCACGGTAGTGGGACCGCCGGCCGAGGAAGGCATGCACGACATGCGTGTCCCCGTGATCGTCGAGCATGCCCCTCCCCCGCCCGCTTCCCCCTCCACCGCGCGGCCCCCGACGCCGCCGCCCACCGCGGGGCCCACCGTCGCCGCCGTGCGGTGCGCGCTGCCGCCGCACCGCTACGCCCAGAGCCAGCTCACCGAGCCGATCGGCGACCTGTGCCTGCCCCCGGGAGCGGACCGCGCCGTACTGCGCCGTATGCACGCGTCCGCCGGGGTGCGTACGCGTCACCTCGCGCTGCCGATCGAGCGGTACGCCCTTCTCGGTGACTTCGGGCGCAGCAACGACGCGTGGATCGAGTCGGGCCTCGCACTGGGCGAGGAGGCGCTCACGGGCGCGCTGCGCGAGGCGGGCCTGGAACCGGCCGACGTCGACCTGCTGGTGTTCGCCTCCGTCACCGGCGTGGCCACTCCGTCGCTGGACGCCCGGCTGGCCGGGCGCGTGGGCCTGCGGCCCGACGTCAAGCGGCTTCCGCTGTTCGGCCTCGGCTGTGTCGCGGGCGCCGCCGGGCTCGCCCGGGTGCACGACCATCTGCGCGGGCATCCCGACGACACCGCCGTCCTGCTCACCGTGGAACTGTGCTCGCTGACCCTCCAGCGGGGAGACGGCTCGCGTGCCAACCTCGTGGCGGGCGCGCTCTTCGGCGACGGAGCGGCAGCACTCGTCGCACGCGGCAGTGCGAACGGCAGCGGTGGCGGCAGCGACCGCACGGCGGCACAGGCGGGTCGACCGCAGGTGGTCGCCACGCGCAGTCACCTCTATCCGGGGACGGAGGGGCTCCTGGGCTGGGAGATCGGCGCCGGCGGCTTCCGCGTCGTGATCGACGCCGGTGTCCCGGACATCGTCAGGGGCCACTTCGGTCGGCATCTGCGCGCGTTCCTGGCCGAGCACGGCCTGACCGTCGACGACATCGGGAGCTGGATCTGCCATCCAGGAGGCCCGAGGATCCTGTCCGCGGTGAGCGAGACCCTGGGCCTGCCCGACGAAGCCCTCGACTCCGCACGGCACTCCCTCGCGGCGGCGGGGAACATGTCGTCCGTGTCCGTGCTGCACATCCTGCAGAGCCTGCGAGCACATCGTCCACCGGAGCCCGGTACGTGGGGCCTGCTGATGGCTATGGGCCCGGGGTTCTGCTCCGAACTCGTGCTCCTGCGCTGGTGAGGTGATCTCATGTCGTGGTACGCGCTGCTCGTCCTCGCCGTCGCCGCCGAACGCGTCGCCGAACTCGTCGTCGCCCGCCGCAACGCGGCGTGGACGCTGGCCCGCTCCGGAGTGGAGCACGGTCGTGGCCACTACCCCGTCATGGTCGTCCTGCACACCGGGTTGCTCGCCAGCTGTCTGCTCGAACCCCTGCTCGCCGACCGCCCGTTCCTGCCCTTCCTGGGATGGCCCATGCTGGCCCTCGCGCTCCTGGCGCAGGCGCTGCGCTGGTGGTGCATCGCGACGCTCGGGCCGTACTGGAACACCCGGGTCATCGTCGTTCCCGGAGCGCGACTGGTCGGTGCCGGGCCCTATCGGTTCCTGCGGCATCCCAATTACATCGCGGTCGTGGTGGAGGTGGCCGCCCTGCCGCTGGTGCACTCGGCGTGGCTCACGGCGGCCGGCTTCAGCGTGGCCAACGCTGCGCTGCTCACCGTCCGCCTCCGCTGTGAGAACACGGCACTCACTCAGGCGGCGCCCGCGTGAGTGCCCTTCACGACCTGCTGATCGTCGGAGGCGGGCCCGCCGGTCTGGCCACCGCCCTGCACGCCGCGCACGCCGGTCTCGACGCCGTCGTCGTCGAGCCGCGCCCGGCGCCGGTCGACAAGGCATGCGGTGAAGGCCTGATGCCGGGCGCCGTCCGTTCCCTCGCCGCGCTCGGCCTGGAGGTCCCGGGCGTCCCCCTCACCGGTATCCGCTACGTCCAGGGTGCCCGCCAGGTCCAGGCCGTGTTCCGCCGCGGTCCCGGGATGGGTGTCCGCCGCACCGACCTGCACGGCATGCTGCACCGCGCCGTGCAGGCGGCCGGGGTGCCCGTGCTGCCGCTGCGCGTGGCGGAGGTCAGGCAGGACGGCGCGGGCGTGAGCGTCCCCGGTACGGGGCTGCGCGCCCGGTGGCTGGTCGCGGCGGACGGACTGCACTCACGGGTGCGCCGCTCCCTCGGCCTGGAGGTGCGGACCCGGGGCGCGCCCCGTTACGGGCTGCGCCGGCACTACGCGGTGCCGCCCTGGTCGCCGTACGTCGAAGTGCACTGGGGCCGGGACGCGGAGGCGTACGTCACCCCGATCGGCCCCCGGCTCGTCGGCATCGCCGTGCTGACGACGCGGCGAGCCTCTTTCGCCGCCCAGCTGGGGAACTTCCCCGAACTGGCCGACCGTCTCCCGCCGGACCTGGCGACCACCTCGGTGCGCGGCGCCGGGCCCCTGCGGCAGCGGGCCCGCACCCGGGCCCACGGGAGGGTCCTGCTCGTCGGCGACGCCGCCGGCTACGTCGACGCCCTGACCGGTGAGGGTGTCGCCCTCGCGCTCATCGGCGCCGAGGCTCTGGTCACCAACCTGCGCCGGGGCACACCCCGCCGCTACGAAACCGACTGGAGGCAGGCGACCCGCCGTCACCGGCTGCTGACCGAAGTGCTGTTGAGAGCCCGGCTGCAACCCGCGCTCGCCCCCCACATCATGCCCACGGCCGCGCGCCTGCCCCGCCTGTTCACGGCAGCCGTGAACGCCCTGGCGTGAGCTGTTCCGCGGCGGCCGCTTCGAGATCGGCGCCCTCGCCGAGGATTTCCGCCATTTCAAACTTCGTGAACCGGGTGAGGCGCACCGCTGTCGGTGACACGGATGCTCCCCGCGTGACCGTGTCCCGGGACCCACCTTGACGAGCCGCGGTGCCAGGAGTGGCCGGCTCGTGCGGGAGCTGGTGAAACGGGCGGCAGCGGGTACAGGTGTGATCGTCAGGACACCACCCCCTTCTCCCGTGAGGAACCGAGGATGACCGACGACGCCTACCTCGTGCTGCTGAACGGCACGGCTCCGACGCTCGGCGTGCCGCTCGCCGCGGTACCCGGCATCGCCTGCCTGGAGACGCCCGCGGTCCGCGCCTGGCTGGACGCGCAGGGGGTCACGGTCTCGTCCCCGGGCCTTCGCCTGCTGCCGCCCGAGGAGGCGTCGGCCATCCCCGAGGAGGCCGAGCGCCTTCCGGTCCCCCTCAGCGAGGAAGAGCTGAGCCAGGTCCGTCACCGGGCCGCGCCGGAGGATGTCGCACGGCTGGAGGAGGAACTGCTGGCCTACCGTTCCCGTGTGGAGGGGCGCGAGGCGCTGCTCGTACGTGCGCTGGCGGTCGGCGTGCCGGCCCACCGCATCGCGGAGCTGACCGGGGAGGACCTGACCACCGTGACGGCGATCGCCCGCCGTTAGCCCCCGGCGGGGACGGCCGTCACGCCGATGCGTACCGCGATGGAGCGGCGTCAGCCGATGTGCCAGGAGAGACTGCCTCCGTTGCCGGCGGCGACGGCGAACATCACGATCATGAGCAGGATGTCGACCACACCCAGGCCGAGCGCCCACTTGGCCATCGCGGACCCGGTCTGACGCAGTGCGACGGCACCGAAGACGATCGCGAGCGGCCCCAGGATGATCGGCATGATGAAGAGTCCGACGATGCCGCAGACCAGTCCGGCGATCGCGAGTCCGCTGGTCCGGCCGCCCCTCCGGGCTCCCGTTCTGCTGTAGGTCGACATGATTTCTCCCAGGTTGTCGTGGATCGGTTGGTTTCTCCTTGGGTGACCTTCGAGTTGCCCGTGGGAGTGACTTCACACCTACGTGCCGTCACATACGGCCGCCACGCCTGGAGTTGGAGCTCGCCCCTTCCGCTGTCGCCGGCAGTTCCAGATGATCGCCCCGGAATCGCCTCCGGAGCGCGCGATCGTGGGTGACCAGCACGACCGCCCCGGTGAACCCGGACAGGGCCTCCTCCAGCTCCTCGACCAGCGCCGGCGACAGGTGGTTCGTCGGCTCGTCGAGGAGCAGGAGGTCGGCCGGTTCCGAGACCAGCCGGGCCAGGTCCACACGGCGGCGTTGGCCGTACGACAACTCACCCATGCGCAAGCCGAGTTCCGCCGGGCGGAAGAGGCCGAGGGCAAGCAGGCCGTCGGCGTGTTCGTCGGCGGCACCCACGCGGCCCAGCCCGTATGCCTCGGCCACCGTCAGGTCCGGCGGCCACGGCGTCTCCTCCTGGCGCAGATGCCCCACTCGGCCCGGCACCCGCACCGAGCCCTCGTCCGGCCTCAGTTCACCGGCGAGCAGCTTCAGCAGCGTCGTCTTGCCGGCACCGTTGCGGCCGGTGACGAGAAGCCGGCCGCGACGGCCGAGGGTGAGGGAGCCCAGGTGCAGGCGGTCACCCAGGCGCACGTCCGACAGCCGTACGGCGGGAAGCTCCGCGAGGGCGTCCCCGGCGGCGGACATGTGCGGCGTGAAGACCAGCGGGTCGGGCGGCGGTGCCACCGGGTTCTCGGTCAGCCGCTCGACCCGCTCCCGGGCGTTGCGGACTCGGGCCATGGCGCCGTGTGCCCGGCCACGGGCCCGGAATCCGCCGTGGCCGAAGTTGGCCAGCGATGCCTTGCGCGGGATCGCGTCGAGGCGGGCGGCGTGACCGGTGGCCAGCCCGTCGTTGCGAGCCAGCTCGGACCGCCACTCCTCGTACTCCTGGAGACGGCGTCGGCGCTCCGCCGCCTTGGCCGTTCGGAAACCGGTGTAGCCGTCGCCGTAACGGGTCGCCCTTCCCGCCTCCACTTCAAGAACCGTGGTGGTCAGACGTTCGAGGAAGAGGCGGTCGTGGGTGACGACGAGCACCGTTCCGCGGTGCGCCCGCAGCTGTGCCTCCAGCCATTCCACGGCCTGATCGTCCAGGTCGTTCGTCGGCTCGTCCAGAAGCAGGACTTCCGGGCGGCCGGCGAGGACACCGGCCAGGGCGAGGCGGGAGCGCTCCCCTCCGGACAGGGTGCCGAGCCGGCGTTCGCGGCTGAGCGCCGGCAGGCCGAGGCGGTGCAGCGCGATGTCCACCCGGCGGTCGGCGTCGTAGCCGCCCCGGGCCTCGTAGCGCCCGAGGAGCACGGCGTACGCGGCGAGCGCCGCCGGATCCTCACCGCCGCCGAGGGCCTGCTCGGCCCGGCGCAGTTCCGCCTCCAGTGCGCGCAGGTCCGCGAGGGCCAGGTTGACGGCGTCCTGGACGGTGGCGGTCGGGGGGAGCGGGAGGGTCTGCGGCAGATGGCCGACCCCGCCGGAGGCGGTCACGGTCACGTCGCCGCTCTCCGGGCGCTCCTGACCTGCGATGACCCTGAGGAGGGTGGACTTGCCGGCGCCGTTGTCACCGATGAGCCCCGCCTTCTCGCCCGGCTTGAGCGCGAAGGAGATCCGGTCCAGAACGGTGCGGCCCGGGTAGCGCTTGGTGACCTGGCAAAGGGTGAGTTGTGAGGTGTGCAAGATCGGGTCCCTCCTGGCCGCACGCGTTTCGGCGCGGGCCGGATCGGGGTGGATGGCTGCACGGCGAGGCGCGACGACGGCGGAGCGGTGCTCTACGCGGTCGGCGCCGGTGATCTCACAGGGAGCCCATGCGAAGGACGGTACGCCACCACAGGCCGATGGGCAAGACGATACGTCTCGACTTGCTCCCGGGTCCTCGGCCGCGACGAGGACCGCGTTCCCGAGTCGGCGGCCCTGGCCGCCGGGCCGGCGCACCTCCTGTGCGGCCCGGCCAACTCCCCCACCACCGTGCCGAGTCCGCGAAAGCGCCACCCGGTGATCGGTGGCCCCCTAGGCTGCTGCCCCACACGGATGCCGGCCGGAGGGGGACGTTGTGCCACGGTCCGACGCAGCGGTCAGGAATCGCACCCGCCTGCTGTTGATGTACAACCTCACGCCGCAGGTGCAGGTGCCCGACGACATGCTGCGACCGCTGTCGGAGGCGTTCGGTCTCGGCCGGTTCACCGCCCACGTCGAGGCCGCCGAACTGCTGCTGCCCCGGCTGGTGCTGCACGAGCGCGTCCTCGAGATCGCGCTGCCGACGAGCGCGGTCCGGGTCGAGGCTGCGGCCATCACCCTGGCCGTCACGCCTCGCCGGGACCCACTGCTCTTCGTGGACGTCGAGATCGCGGACGACGCCACCGGTTCGGACGCGATCGCCGAGGCCCTCTACGCCACCTGGCAGAACCGATCCGCCACACGCGTCGAGGGCGTGCCGCTGACCGAGTGGCTCGACGCCCGCCTGCGCGCGTACGGCATCCCGGACCGGCCCGCCGACCGGACGCCGCTCGAGTTCGGGCGGAACGTCCACCAGAGCGTGTTCCCCGGAGCGGCCCTGGCCCGGGCACTGTTGGCCGAGCATGTACCCGGCGACACGGTCGGCCAGGATGTGGTGACCATCGTGCTGCGCGGCACGCTGGACAGCGACACCGGCGCCACCCTGGGCATCCGGCGGCCCGAGACGCTGAACAACGCCGGCCAGACCATGGTCGCGCACGGCAGAGGCGTGTCGCTGATCGTCGGTTACGCGCCGCCGGTGGAGAACGCGTTCGGGCTGGCCGCCGCCGGCATCCTCACCGCGGTCGCGGCCGTGCACCGCATCCGGCGGCAGGCGTTCGAGGCGCTGGAGCTCGACCGGGCGGCGGCGGTCGAGACGACGGACGACGCCCGTGCCCTGGTCGCGCAGCTCTCGCGCCGGCTCAACGATCTCCAGCTGGACCTGAGTTTCAGCGTCGAGGCGTACGCCGACACGATCCTCATACCGGAGTTGCTGGTCGAGAGCTTCCACTCGTCCCTGCGCGACGTCTCGTCACTGGCGGACGCGCTCGCCAACACCTCCCGCATCGTCGAGCGCGTGAACGCCGTGCTCGCGACGCGCCGCGTCGACCTGGAGACGGCGGCCCAGCAGTACGCCGAGGACCGGGACCGCGTGCTGGCCGCGGTGATCGCCGTCGGCTCGCTCATCGCGCTCCCGCCCGCGTTGCTGCTGGCGTACTTCGGCGTCAACAGCAGCGATGTCGACCCGAGCCGGTCGATCCTGGACATCCGCCACTACGGCGTCGCCTACGCGATCGCGTGGTTGCCGTTCCTGCTGCTGATCGCGGTCGGCCTGGTGGCACGCCGTCGAACATCGCTGCGTCTGTCCGCCCCGGACGCCGCCACCCCCGAGCGGCGAGCCCGGCGTTCACGGCGTGGCGCTCCACGGCGTCCGTGACGAAATCCGGTGAACCCGCGGAGATCAACTGATCGGCGCAGCAGTAAATCGTTTCGCCGGGTGAACGGGGCTCCCGGCGATCACAACGGCGGCCCCGAGCTGTGAGTCTGGGCGACGCATCGGCAACGGATCGGCAGACACCGGCAGTCCCGGCTGGCGATCCCCTCATGTTTGGAGCCCTCCTTGTCACTTCGTCGTATCGTGACCAGCACCCTCGCCTCCTTCGCTCTGGCACTCGCCTCCGCCGGTGCCGTCACCCTGACCGCGGGTCCGGCCGCGGCGAACCCCTGCGGCTTCTACGAGACCGCCTCCGACGCCTACTACAACCACTGCACCTCGGACGGCTCGCACATCGTCATCGAGATCGACGACTGGGGGCCCAACAGCGAACGGTGTGTGGTGCCCGGCGTGACCTGGATCGGCTCCAGCTCCGACATCGACGGCGCCTGGTACACCGGCCGCACCTGCTGAGCCGAACAGCGAGAGGGCCAGGCCCGGACAGTTCGGTCCTCCCGGGAGGACCGAACTGTCCGGCCGGCCGTGCGGCTAAGGTGTGCGGGATGACGTTGGAACTCGTACAGGTGAACTTCAAGGCCCGGGACGACTCGGCGCTCGGCAGGTTCTGGGCGGAGGCGCTCGGCTGGAGCATGTCGAGCGAAGGGCCGGGCGTCACCAACCTGGAACCCGAGGGCTTCGACTGGCCGGACCCGTCGGCCGTCTGCATCGATCTCGTCCGCGTCCCGGACCCGGAGACGGTCAGGTACCGAGTGCACCTCGAACTCGCCACCGCCTCCGACGCCCATCAGGCCGAGCTGGTCACCCGCCTGGAGGGACTCGGGGCGACGCGCGTCGACGTGGGCCGGGGCGAGACGCCGTGGAAGGTGATGGCCGACCCGGAGGGCAACACCTTCAGCGTCCTGGAGCCCCGCGAGCTGTACCGGGACACGGGGCCGATCGCCGCCGTGGTCGTCGACTGCGCCGCCCCACGGGACATGGCCCGGTTCTGGGGCGAGGCGATCGACTGGACCGTCCACCAACTGACGGACGACCGTGCTCTGCTGCGCTCCGCCAAGGGTGTGGGACCGTACCTGGAGTTCCGCCGTACGTCCGAGGACGAGATCGTGTGGAACCGCGTCCATCTCGACGTGATGTCCGACCCGGTCGAGGACCAGGCGAAGGAGGTCACCCGGCTCGAAGGTCTCGGCGCGACACGGACGGACGTGGGTCAGGGCGACGTGTCCTGGGTCGTCCTGAGCGACCCCGCGGGCAACGACTTCTGCGTACTCGGCCGGGGCTGACGAGGCGCTCGGCACTCGGCACTCAGCACTCGATCCTGTGACGGAGGGCCCGTTGACCGGGCCCTCCCCGTCCTGGTGTCAGTGGCGGTGGCCGAAGACCCGGCGCTCTGCGCCGAGATCCAGGAAGACGGTCTCCCCGGTCGCGTCGTCCATACCGTCGTTGTCGGTGACGGCGTAGACGTGGCCGTCACCGCCCACCGTCAGCCCTTCGAGCTTCTCCTGTGTCCAGCCGTTCGTGGCTCGCAGGTCGGGCAGCACATCGTGGGCGAGCCTCTTCGGCAGGACCCGCAGGGCTCCCGAGGGGGCCGCCGACGTCGGCAGGTCCACGGTGTAGATCCGCTTGACCTCGGCGGCCGGGCCGTTGAGCTTGTCGCGCTCGATGACCGCGAGCCGGTCGCCGACCACGGTGATCTCGGAGAGCCCCAGCCAGTCGCCGGGCGTGCCGGTGGATTCGAGCCGGTAGCCGTACCAGCTCCAGGTACCCGCGCTCACGTCGTAGCGTCCGAGCCGTGCGACGCCCGCCGGATCGCCCGCGACCTCGCGCTGGAGGGCGGCCCAGAGGATCTCGTGGCCACGCCGGTCCGTGGTGGCGGTGACGCCCTCGAAGCCCTGCTTGCCGAGACCCGCGGCGACGTCCGCCGGGAGCGGGACGACCTGCCGGGTCACGCCCCGCGCGTCGAGCCGGACGAGCTTGTTGTCCGCGCCCTTCCCGCCCTCGACGGCGAGCCAGAAGCCGCCCTGCGGCCGGGCGTGGATGCCCTCGGCGTCATAGCCGACGGGCCGCCCGTCGGCGTCCTTGACTGTCAGTTCCCGGGTGATGACGGCAGGGCGGCGGGCCGTGTCCACGGTGAGCACGCGGGTGGTGGAGTAGGCGGCGTCGGTGACCGTGTAGAGCTGGTGCGGCCTGCCGGGCACCGCGGACAGCGCGCCCAGCGCTCCCCAGCCGATGGGGCCCCGTGGGCGTCGTCGGCCGAGACGATGCCGGGGACCGACGGGGTGTGGCCGGTGCCCCGGCCCAGGCGGAACAGGCTCACCGACGCGCGCACGCCCGCCTCGGCGTCGTCCTCCTCGCTGGAGACCGCGAGCAGTCCGCGCGAGGGGATCGGCAGCAGGCCCTCGGGGCCGTTGGTGGCAGGCAGCAGCTGGCGGAAGACCGGCCGGGTGGGCCGGCTGACGTCGTAGACCGCGACGAAGTTGCCGCGCTCCGAGCCGACGAAGGCGTAGGGCACACCGGCGTACTCGGCGATCGCGACGCCCTCCGGCTCGGCGCCCTTCTTCCCCGCACGGCCCTCGTCGTGCAGGCCGTGGCGTACGGCGAGCCGTTCGAAGCCGTTGCCCGCGTCCCAGGCCGACTCGCCGGTGCGGCTGTCGAACACGGACCAGCCGCGGGTTCCGCCGCGCCAGTCGCCCTCGTTGGCGGTGGCCAGGTAGCGGTCGTCGATCCAGCCGACGGCGTCGGGCTCGCGCGGAACGTCCCCGAGGGAGCCGGTCTGGTCGATCCTGCCGTCGTCGACGGTGTCGATGCCGCGCACGGAGGCCGTGCCGGCGCTGAAGGCCTTGGTGATCCGGCCGGTCGGCAGGTCGACGAGGACGACGCCGTTGTTCTCCTGGAGCGTCACGGCGAGCTGGTTGCGGCCGTTGACGGAGACGTACTCCGGCTCCGGGTCCGTGGGTTCGGTGATCCCGGCCTCGGCCAGCACCGGGAGCGCCCGGCCGTCGGCGCGGGTCAGCGGAACCGCCCGGGTCCGCCAGTGCGCGGGCGTGGCGCCCCGGCCCAGGTCGAGGATCTGCACGAAGCCGGCCGGTGCCTGCGGCAGGTCGCCCTTGCCGCGGCCGGGTGGTGTCGCGTCCTCGTCCCGCTCGTTCTCGATCGCGACGGCGGCGTACCGCTTGTCCTTGCCTAGGGCGATGGAGTCGGGCTGCCCGCCGAGGTCGAAGCTCGCCACCCGCTCGCGGTCGCGCAGGGAGACGACGTCGAGCCGCCCGGAGGGCTGGGCGTGGCTCGCACTGGTGTTGACGACCACCAGGACGTACTGGCCGGCCACGGTCACCGAGGTCGGCTCGTCTTCGGCGTCGCCGAGCCGGGCCAGTGACAGGGTGCCGAGGCCGCGCGGGTGACCGGGGTCGGTGATGTCCAGGAAGCCGATCTGCCGGGCCACCGCGTCGGTGTGGACGAGGGTGCGGCCGTCCTCGCTGACCGCAGAGATCTCCGCGACGGTCCCCGCCGCCGCGTCGTCACCGGACGGACGGTTCTGGAAGACCGGGTAGGTGGCCGTCCGCTCGAACAGACCCGGCCGCGGCTGCCGGTGCTGCTGCCCGGGGTGCGGCTGCTCCGCCCGCGTGGCTCCCGCGGTCGCCAGGGTGCCGGCTGCCACGACCAGGGCGGCCAGTGCGGCGCGGGTTCTCTTGCTCTTCGGGGGCATCTTTCCTCCGGTCCGGTCCACTCGGTCGCCGCACCCTTTCAGCCGGGGGCGAGTGCTCAGGGGACAGCGGGCGAACGGCGGGCGAAGCCCAGGTGACCGAGGGCCGGGGCCGTACGGTCCGGAACGCGCCGCGATCCGGTCCGCGCCGCCGGGACCGACCTGCGCTCGACGGCTGCGTGGTGGGTGGCCGGGCGATACCGTACGTCGTACGGAGCTGACACCGCGCTCGGCGTTCCGACTCGCTGAACCCAGACGTCAAGGAAGGACGGGCGCGTGCGCCGAATACTCCTGCTCGCACCGGTGTTGCTGTTCACCGCCGTCGGCTGCGGAGCGGCCCAGTCCTCCCGGGACGAGGCGACCGATGCCGCGCGGGACGCCGCCAGGGAGGTGGGCGAGCAGCTGTACGGCCCGCGCCCCCGCACGGCGGAGGAGGTCGGGCGGGCCGCCTCGCAGCTCGACGGGGTGGAGGTGATGCGGGTGCGGGGCACCTCCACCCACGACGGGGACGGCGTCGACGTGGTCGTCCGCACGTCCGGCTCCGCGTACAACAAGTGGTTCGACCTCGACGAGATCACCGTGCGGCGCTGCTTCACGGTACGGGTGTCCCCCGAGTCGCGGTGGCGCGAGGTCCCTCGCGACGTGGACTGCCCGGACGGCCCCGCGCTGGCCTTCGCCCCACCGCCCGAGCCGCCCCGGCTGCCCGACGCGGAGCTCCGGGCGAAACTCCCCCGGGTCCCGCAGGGCGGCCGGGTGGACGAGGCCGAGGTTCGCCGTACCCTCGCCGCGCTCGACATCGACCCGCGGATCCGTACGGAAGTGCAGGCGCACGGCGGCCGGGTCGGCGTCCTCCTCTCGGTCAAGGGCAACCACTTCGACCCGCAGGACTGTCTGCTCGCCCGCGTCGCCCCCGGCGCCACCGAGGTGTGGATGCCGCCCCGCATCCAGCGGATGCCCGGGGAGGGCGGCTGCACCGTCGCCAACGCACTGGACCCGGCTCCGCCACCGCACTGAGCGGAAACCGGTGGCGCGGTCGTCCGGAGCCGTGACGGGAAACGTGACACCGCATGACACCGCTCCGCACGCCACGCAGAATGAAGCCGGTCACCGGCCCGGTGGCCGTCGGCGGAGGGGGAGGCGTGGGCGGAATCACCTCGAAGGACGTCGCCGCCGGGATGCGGGAGGCGGCACGGGCACTGCTCGCCCTCCTGGAACCGGAGCAGGTCCGTGCCCTGCGCGCGGTGCCCGACCGGCTGGACGCGCCCGAGCTGCGCGAGTGGACGTATCTGCCGGGCCCGCGCCCCGGGCTTTCCACGGAGGGACTCGACGACCGGCAGCGCGAGATGGTCGACGCGCTCCTGGCCACGGCACACAGCGCGACGGGCGCAGAGCTGGTGCGCGGGGCCATCGACGTGGAGCGGCACCGTCGTGCCCAGCTGGGGGCCCTCGGCCCGGACCGCTACTGGGTGCGGCTGCTCGGCGACCCTGAGGGTGACGAACCCTGGGGCTGGCGGATGAACGGCCACCATCTCGCCGTACACGTACTGGTCACGGCCGCCGGGATCCGGGTGACCCCGCACTTCGTCGGCTCGGAACCGGCTCGCATCGGCAACGGGCCGCGGGCCGGGCACCGGCTCCTCGGCCCGGAGGAGGACCTGGCCAGGGAACTGGTCACGAGCCTGCACGGCACCGTACGGGCGTCGGCGGTCTTCGCCGCCGCGCCGCCGGACGACATCCTGACCCGGGCCGATCCGTTTGCCGATCCGGGTCTCCTTCCGGACGGTCTGGCCTACGACCGCATGGCACCCGGGCAACAGCGCCTGCTGGAGCGACTGGTGCGCCGGTATCTCGACCGCGCGCCCGCGGCGTACGCGCGGGAGTGCTGGTCGGACGCCGTGGCCCGGGGGCTGGGCACCCTCTCCTTCGCCTGGGCCGGCGGCCTCACACCCGGCGACCGGCACTACTACTGCGTGCGCGCTCCGGACTTCCTGATCGAGTACGACAACACCCAGGACGACGGCAACCACGCCCACTCGGTCTGGCGGCACGTCCGCCACGACTGGGGAGCCGACCTGCTCCGCGGGCACTACACGGAGCGGCACCCCTGACCACGTTCACTTCGCCGGTGGACCGTCCACCCGCTCCAGCAGGCGGACGGTCACGGTGTCGCCCTCGTCCTTGCCGATCGCCCTGCGCACCTGAGCCTTCACGGGCAGCTTGTGCGTGCCGTCGCCCAGGGCCATGAAGGACCCCTGGAACGGATGCCCGTCGATCGTGCCCCGGACCTTCACCAGGCCCCTGGTCCCGAAGTATCCGACCGACTCGGGCCACACGACGTAGGTCCAGCCGCCCTTGGCGGGGCTCTTCAGCAAAGTCGCGGTGAACTGCTCGTCCATCATGGATACCGCCTGTTTCAGGAGTGGTCGACAGGGTCACCGTGACCGCGGCGGGGAGGGGACGTCGGCCCCGTGCCCGCGCCGCTGTCTCGGTGTTCACCAGGTACGACCGGTGCGGGCGGGAGAACTCATCGCCGGCCACGAGGACCGTTCAGCCCACCACCCGATAGGTCAGGTGCGTGACCGCGGTCGCCGCCCGCGACGCGACCTGTTCGAGCGCCAGCGGCGGCACGCCCTCGAAGAGCCGGGTGCCCGCGCCCAGGGTGAAGGGCACGATGTGCAGGCGCAGTTCCTCGATCAGGCCTGCCGCCAGGTACTGGTTGACAGTGGTCGCGCCGCCCTGGATCGCGACATCGGCGCCGCCGGCTGCCGAGCGCGCCCGCTCCAGCGCCGGCTCGATGCCGTCGGTGACGAAGTGGAACGTCGTGCCGCCGTCCATCGGCTGCGGCTCACGCGCGTAGTGGGTGAGTACGAAGACCGGGGCGTGGAAGGGCGGGCTGCCGCCCCACCAGCCGTTCCACGGGCGGTCCCACGCGCCGCGCACCGGGCCGAACATGTTGCGTCCCATGATGAACGCCCCGGCGGCGGCCATTCCCTCGATCTCGGCCCGGTTCTCGTCCGGGTGGTCGAACATCCATGCGTGCAGCCTTTCACCCGTCCCGTCGCCACCGTCGTTCCCGAACGGGCGTTCCTCGGTCTGGTCCGTCCCGGCCGTGTAGCCGTCGGCCGAGATCGTGATGTCGCAGATCACCTTGCCTGTGCCTGTACCTGTGCGCGCTGCCATGAGCACGGTTCTACACCTGTACCGCCCCGACCGGGCCACAGGACGTGGCTTCAGCTTCTTATGCGCCAGCGTTGACAAAGTTTCACTGCATCACATCAATATGTAAGCCACGGTGCCGCTGGCAGGAGATGCGGCGCGGATACCTCCGGGAGGGGAACCATGGGAGACCACACCGCGGTTGCGCGACGACCGGAGGATCCCCCGGCTGTTCTCGGCGCGGAGAACTCACCGTGACCCAGCGGCGCGCAGGGCAGCCCTCGCAGGGAGCACCAAGCATGGCGACGACCGGAACGGACCTGTCCCGGATGCGCGAGATGAACCAGCTGTCCATCGTGTGGGCGCTGCGCGGCAACCCCCCGTCGACGGTCACCGAACTCGCGGGCCGGGCCGGTCTGTCGCGTCCCGCCGTGGACGTACTGGTGCAGGCACTGGTCACCGAGGGCTGGGCCGAGGTGCAGGAGCCCGGGGCCGGCAGCGTGGTGGGGCGCCCGGCGCGCCGGTACCGGTTCCGGGCCGACGCCGGCCATGTGCTCGGCATCGACGTCGGTGTGCACAAGGTCCTGGCGGTCCTCAGCGACCTGGAGGGCAACCTCGTGCGGACGCTGCGCCGGCCGGTCGACCCCGACGCGCCGCCCGCGGCACGGCTGTCGGAGGTCGACCGGGTGATCGACGACGTCCTCCGGGTCTGCGGGATGACACCGGACGACGTCTGGGCGGTGACGGTCGGGGTGACCGGCCCGGTCGACGCCGCGGGCCGGACCAGTCTGTCCACTCCGCTGCCCGGCTGGACCGAGGCCGACCCGGTCGGCCACCTCGCGGCCCGCTTCTCCTGCCCGATCCGGGTCGAGAACGACTGCAAACTCTCCGCCGTGGGCGAGCGGTGGAAGGGCGTGGCCCAGGACGCCGACGACATCGTCTTCCTCCTCGCCGGACTGCGCACCGGCGCCGGTCTCATCCTGGACGGCACCCTGCGCCGAGGCCACGGCGGCGCCGCGGGAGAGATCGGCGCCCTCAGGGCGGTGCGCTGGCTCACCGCTGCGGACCACCTCCGGTCCTGCCCCGGGATCCCGGCCACGGCCGCGCCCGGCGAGGCCGCCGCATGGGTCTTCCAGGCGGCCCGGGACGGCGACCGGGACGCGCGGACGGCGGTCCGCCGCTACACCCGCGACCTCGCGGTGGGGGTCGCCGCGCTGGTGCTGACCCTGGACCCACAGGTCGTCGTCTACGGCGGCGGCTTCTCGCGCTCCGCCGACGTGGTCCTCGAGCCACTGCGCCGCGAACTGACCAAGCACTGCCTGCGCCTGCCGGAACTGCGCGCCTCCACGCTCGGCGACGAGAGCGTGGCCCTGGGCGCGGTGCGCCTCGCGCTGGACGAGGTCGACGACCGGCTGCTGAGCGACGGGCTCTCCGCACCGACCGCACCACGCCGCTAGGCCCGCCCGGCCCGTCGGCACCGGGCTCCGGCGTGCCCCGCACACCACAACCCACCACTCCCCCGCAGGGAACGAAGGGACAGCACGTGAGCCAGCGTGACCAGACATCGATGCCGGAACTGCGCGTCGGCGTGATCGGCGTCGGCCAGCGCGCGCCCGTCGCCGCGCTGGCGAACCGCCCCGGACTCGCCCGGGTCGTCTCCTGCGCCGATCCGGACCCGCGAGGCCGCGACGACGCCAGGGCCCTGTTCGGACCGGACGTGGTGCTGCACGAGCGGTACGAGAAGATGGCCGACGACGACCTGGACGCCGTGTTCGTCCTCACTCCGGACCATGTGCACACACGGCCCGCGCTGTTCTTCCTGACCGCCGGGGTCCCGGTGTTCGTGGAGAAGCCGTTGGCGATCACCGTCGAGGACTGCGACGCCCTGCTCCAGGCCGCCTACGACTCCCGCAGCCGTCTGTACGTGGGCCACAATCTGCGCCATCTCCCGGTGCTGCGGCGGATGCGCGAACTGATCGACGAGGGTGCGACAGGGCGGGTGCGCGCCGTGTGGTGCCGCCACTTCGTCGGGCACGGCGGGGACTACTACTTCAAGGACTGGCACGCCGAGCGGGCCAACACCACGGGGCTGCTCCTGCAGAAGGGCGCCCACGACCTCGACGTGATCCACTGGCTCGCCGGGGGCTACTCCAGGAGCGTCGTCGCGCAGGGCGCCCTGTCGGTGTACGGCGACAACCCGCGGCGCGGGGCCGGCGACCCGGCACCGGCGGGCGGTCGCATGCCCGACTGGTTCGACCCGGAGACCTGGCCGCCGTCCGCGCTGCGGGAGCTGAACCCCGTCGTCGACGTCGAGGACATCAGCATGATGCTGACGCGCCTGGACAACGGCGTGCTCGCCAGCTACCAGCAGTGCCACTTCACGCCGGACTACTGGCGCAATTACACCGTCATCGGGGACGAGGGCCGGCTGGAGAACTTCGGCGACGGCATCGAGGGCGATCCCGCGACGATCCAGGTGTGGAACCGGCACCGTTCCGGCTATCGGCGCGACGCCGACCTGACCGTCCCGGTCCCCACCCCGTCCCAGGACGACCACGGCGGCGCGGACCGGGCGCTGGTCGACGAGTTCCTCCGCTTCGCCGCCGCCGGGGGCCGGACGGACACCTCTCCGGTGGCGGCCCGCGAGGCGGTCGCCGCCGGTGTCGCCGCGACGACGTCGCTGCGCTCGGGCGGCACCCCGGTCGACGTACCCGCACCGCCTGCGGCGATCGTCGACTACTTCCGGCAGCACCAGCCCGCGGGGCCCGCGCACCGGGGACCGCGCGCCCGACCCGGTGACAGGGAGGCGGCGCCGGATCATTCGGCGCCGTAGTACAGCCGGAGGAACTCCTCCATCGCCGCGTCGACGCCGGCCCGGTCACCGGTGGCGAGCAGGTCGAGCAGCAGGCCGCGGACGGTGGCGAGCCCCAGCCTGGCGCGGTTCCTGGCCGCGACGGGCGACGCCCCGGCCTCGGCCTCGGCGACCGCCAGGGGCTCCAGCCAGTCGCTCACCAGCCCTTCGAGGACCGGGGCGGCCTCGGGCCGGCCCCGCAGCGCATGTCCGCAGATCTCGAAGAAGAGCCGCTCCTGATCCGCCACGCCGGGATCGGTCAGCCGCCGCCACAGCAGCCGCGCCACATCGGCGGGGGCGGGACCGGGCTCCGCGCGGAGCCGGGCCAGCAACTCCCGCTGGCGCCGCTCCGAGGCCCGGACGATCTCGACGAGCAGCTGTTCCTTGGAGCCGAAGTAGTGGATCAGCATGCGGTGGCTCGCCCCGATCGCGGCGCCGAGCCGGCGCAGGCTCAGGTCCGCGATGCCGTGCGCCGCGACGTGGTCGGCTGCCGCCTCGATCAGTTGCGCGCGCCGGTCTTCCCGCGTCTCCCGCCCGGCGTCGGGCGCCGTCTGCGAACCGTCCATGGTGACCACGCCGCGAGTGTACCAATCGGTACACCCTCTGTGTACCGTGTGGTACATGAAGCCTGTCACTGTCTCGATCGACGTGCCCCAGTCACCCGGGCAGGTCTACGACTTCCTCGATGTCATGGCTCACCACGAGCGGTTCACCGATCACTACCTGTCCGGCTGGCACTGCGCCGGGCCCGCCCGCGGCATCGGTGCGCGCGCCTCCGTCACCGCCTCGCTGGGCGGCGCCAAGGCCGACGTCGACATCGAGGTCGTCCAGGCCGAGGTGGCGCGGCGCATCGTCGAACGCAACATCAGCGCGGGCGGGCGACGCCTGGCCCACGGGACCTACGCCATCGAACCGCTGGGGACCGGCGGGACCCATGTCTCGTTCACGTACTCCTGGGTCCGCGCTCCGCTCGCCGACCGTCTGCTGAGCCCCGCCGTACGCATGACGATGCGACGCGCCAACCGCACGGCCATGCGACGCCTGGCCGCCGAGCTGGCCCGTCACGCATCCGCCACCGGTCCCTGATCCCCGAACCCCGCACCAGCCGTGGGGAGTTGAACGGTCCGACATCTGTCGCGCACCGGCGTACAGGTGTACGGTCACGGCCCGAAGACTTTGGGAGCGCTCCCAAAACCGCCCTTCCGATTGTCATGTCCGCTCCACATGAGGAGGAATGCGTTGAAACGCCTTTTGGCCCTGCTCGCGACCGTCGCATCGACCGTCGGCCTCACGGCGATCGCCGGACCCCCGGCCCAGGCCGCGACCGGTTGCAAGGCCGAATACACGGTCACCAGCCAGTGGGAGGGCGGCTTCCAGGCCGGGGTGAAGATCACGAACCTGGGTGATCCCGTCAGCGGGTGGACGCTCCGCTTCACGATGCCGGACGCCGGGCAGAAGGTCGTCCAGGGCTGGAACGCCTCCTGGTCGCAGTCCGGCTCAACGGTCACCGCCGACGGCGTCGACTGGAACCGCACACTGTCCACCGGCGCGTCGGCGGACCTGGGATTCGTGGGATCCTTCACCGGGTCCAACCCGGCACCCACGTCCTTCGCACTCAACGGCGTGACCTGCACCGGGTCCGTCACCGATCCGCCGACGGACCCGCCGACCGACCCGCCCGCGACCGGCACCCCGACCGCCGTCAACGGTCGACTGCACGTCTGCGGCGTGCATCTGTGCAACCAGTACGACCGCCCCGTACAGCTGCGCGGCATGAGCACGCACGGCATCCAGTGGTTCGGCTCCTGCTACAACGACGCGTCCCTGGACGCACTGGCGAAGGACTGGAAGTCGGACCTGCTGCGTATCGCCATGTACGTCCAGGAGGACGGCTACGAGACCGACCCGGCGGGCTTCACCAGCCGGGTGAACTCCCTGGTCGACGCGGCCGAGGCACGCGGCATGTACGCGGTGATCGACTTCCACACGCTGACACCGGGCGACCCGAACTACAACCTCGACCGCGCCAAGACGTTCTTCTCCTCCGTGGCCGCGCGCAACGCGCACAAGGAGAACGTGATCTACGAGATCGCCAACGAGCCCAACGGTGTGAGCTGGGCGGCCGTCAAGAGCTACGCCGAGCAGGTCATCCCGGTGATCCGGGCCGCCGACCCGGACGCCGTCGTGATCGTCGGCACACGCGGCTGGTCCTCGCTGGGCGTCTCGGACGGCTCGAACGAGAGCGAGGTGGTCAACAACCCCGTGAACGCGACCAACATCATGTACGCCTTCCACTTCTACGCCGCGAGCCACAAGGACACCTACCGCGCCGCGGTGAGCCGGGCGGCGACGCAACTACCCCTGTTCGTCTCTGAGTTCGGCACGGTGAGCGCCACCGGCGGAGGCGCGGTGGACCGGGCGAGCAGCGTCGCATGGCTGGATCTGCTCGATCGGCTGAAGATCGGTTACGCGAACTGGACGTACTCCGACGCCGACGAGGGCAGCGCGGCGTTCGAGCCGGGCACCTGCGCGGGCACCGACTACGGCAGCAGCGGCGTACTGACCGAGTCCGGGGCTCTGCTGAAGAGCCGTATCAGCACCGCCGACGACTTCCCGACGAGCTGACCCCCGGCGGGGCTCCGGAGCCCTCCGGGCCCCGCACGAATTGACTGATTGACGGCGACACCCAGTGGGCAGGGAGGCAGATGATGTCATGAGCACGACTCCTCTCCCCCACAAGGAGGTCGACCATGCACGTCCGCACACTGACCGGGCACCTCGCCGCCGCCGCGCTGTTGTCGCTGCCGCTGCTGAGCGCAGAGGCCGTGGCCGCGGGCCCGTCGGGCGACGCCCCGGGTTCCCCGGCCGCGGCCCGGGTCCTCACCTACGACGCGAGCGGCTCCGCCGAGTTCAGGTCCGCGGTGGACCGGGGCGCGGCGATCTGGAACGAGAGCGTCGAGGGCGCGGAGCTGCGCCCGGCCACGGCGGGGCAGCGGGCCAACATCCGCGTGCTGGCCGACGACGGCTGGCCGCGCGCGCTCACCACTTCCCTGGGCAACGGCACCGTCTGGATCGGCCGCCAGGCCGTGAACGGGGGCTACAACACGGTGCGCATCTCGTCCCACGAGCTCGGTCACATCCTGGGACTTCCGGACCGCAAGCCCGGGCCGTGCTCCAGCCTGATGTCGGGGTCCAGCGCGGGCGTCCCGTGCACGAACCCGTATCCGAACGCGGCGGAGAAGGCGGAGGTCGAGGGCAACTTCGGCGGGGCGGCCGGTTCGCCGCCGGCGATCGCCGCACCGGCACCCGTGCTCATCGAGGACTGACCGGGCAGGGCCGCTGGAGTGCGCCGTGCGGGGAAGCCGTGAAGGGTTCGAGCACACTTCCCCGCCTTCGGCCGCAGCGGCGGAAGACTCGAAGGACTCGCTCGGCGCTTCCGGACAAGCAGGGCGCCGACCACGTATGGGGAGACCGATCAACCATGTTCACTCTGGTACGGACAAGAGTGCGGACGGCGGCGCTCGCACTCTCGGCCGCCGCGGCCCTCGTCTTCAGCGCGACCACCACCACGACCGGTGCGTCGGCGGCCCCCGCCCCCGTGAAACAGGGGCCGACCTCGGTGGCCTACATCGAGGTGAACAACAACAGCATGCTCAACGTCGGCAAGTACACACTGGCCAACGGGGGCGGCAACGTCTTCGACGTCGCCGTGATCTTCGCCGCGAACATCAACTACGACACCGCCTCGAAGA
This sequence comes from Streptomyces sp. NPDC042336, assembly GCF_055581985.1. NCBI lineage: Bacteria > Bacillati > Actinomycetota > Actinomycetes > Kitasatosporales > Streptomycetaceae > Streptomyces > Streptomyces sp. NPDC042336. The sequence goes on from NZ_JBVJEA010000007.1 coordinate 52,566, forward strand.
CGGCGTACCTGCACTTCAACGAGAACGTGCAGCGCGTCCTCGACAACGTCGCCACGCAGGTGCGGCCGTTGCAGCAGAAGGGCATCAAGGTCCTGCTCTCGGTGCTGGGCAACCACCAGGGTGCCGGATTCGCCAACTTCCCGTCCCAGCAGGCGGCTTCGGCGTTCGCGAAGCAACTCTCGGACGCCGTGGCCGAGTACGGCCTGGACGGCGTCGACTTCGACGACGAATACGCCGAGTACGGCACCAACGGCACCGCCCAGCCCAACGACAGCTCGTTCGTGCACCTGGTGACGGCGCTGCGCGCGAACATGCCGGACAAGATCATCAGCCTCTACAACATCGGCCCGGCCGCGTCCCGCCTGTCGTACGGAGGCGTCGACGTCTCCGCCGAGTTCGACTACGCCTGGAACCCGTACTACGGCACCTGGCAGGTCCCCGGCATCGCGCTGCCCAAGTCGAAGCTGTCACCGGCGGCCGTCGAGATCGGCCGGACCTCGCAGAGCACGGCCGCCGACCTCGCCCGCCGCACCGTCGGCGAGGGGTACGGCGTCTATCTGACATACAACCTCGACGGCAGCGATCGCGGCGCCAACGTCTCCGCGTTCACCAGGGAGCTGTACGGCAGCGAGGCCGTCTACACGCCGTAAGGCGCCCGCCGCTTCGACAACGATGTCGGGGCGAGCGCGGGCGGTCGGGTCCGCCGGCCGTCGCGCGGTGTCGAAGTGCGGGGTCGGACGGTTCTCGGTCAGGGCGAAGGAGGTGCTGCGCCGATGGCGGTGGCGGCGTAGAGGTGGCCGCCGCCGCGTGATCCACTGGCTGGAGAGCGCGGCGTTCCCTCACGGGTGCGGAGGCGCGGTTGCGGGGCCATGGGTCGGCGCCGGGCCCCACGGCGCCTCGAGCGCGGCCCGCAGCGCGGCGACCGTGTCCCGGCCGATCCGCTCGGCGAGCGCCTCCTCCAGCCGTTCGAGGACGAGGTTGGCCTGCCGATGAGCACGCCGCCCCTTTGGGGTCCGCCGGATCAGCCGCCGTCGGGCGGAGGCGGGGTCGGGCGCCTGTTCCAGCAGTCCGAGGTGCACCAGGCCGTGGACTGCCTGGTGCGCGGTCTGCCGGGTGACGCCCATCCGCCGGGCCAGCTCCGACACCGTCGTGCCGTCCTCGTCCAGCACGCTGAAGAGACCCAGCTGCGTCAGCGACACGTGGGACGCGCCCGCCTCGTCCAGGGCGGCGAGCAGGGCCTCGTCGAACCAGCGCCGGGCGTCACCCAGCAGCTGCGGGAGGTTGCGGTCGGCGGGATGCATCAGTTCCTCACGGTGCGGTGGGCGGCGGGCCGGTCCGTCGGCCCACTTGGCGGCCGGCGACCTATTGTGTCAGGCTGCCTGACATTGAAGACGCCGACACGGGAGAGCCATGACCATCGAGTACGCCACACGCTACCGGCGCGCCTCGCGGATACCCGCCGAACCGGGCAAGCCGTACTTCATCGAGAAGGGCGAGGGGGACCGTGCCCACCTGTTCGGCGACCTGATCACGATCTACGCCGGCGGGGAGCAGACCGAGAACACCTTCAACTTCTTCACCGTCGAGGGTCCCAAGGGCGACATCATCCCGGCCCATCTGCACACCGACACCCACGAGGTCTTCTACATCACCCAGGGTGCGGTCCGTCTGTTCGTCGAGGACACCGAGGGCCATCAGCAGGAGAAGCTGCTCACCCCCGGCGACTTCGGCTTCGTACCCAAGAACTGCCGGCACGCCTATCGCATGGAACGCCACCACAGCCAGGTGGTCGGCGTCGCCGCCGGCCCGGGCCGTACCTTCGAGCGCTTCTTCGAAAGTCTCGGTACGCCCGCCGACGCCCTCGGACTGCCGCCCGAGCCCTATGTGCCCGCGCCGGAACGATTCGCCACCGTGCCCCAGGAGTACGACGTGCGGTTCCTTCCCGACCACCAGTGGCGCACCCCGTGACCGCCGGTCGCCGGCCCCTCCGTGAGCTGATCGCCGCACCCCATCCGGACGTCGCGCCCCTGCCTCCCGCGGCCCGCGGCGCGTCGGGCACCCGTGTGTTGCGGGGCGTCCCGTTCGCCGAACGCGCGGGAAGCCGGCCGCTGGAACTGGACCTCTGGCTGCCGGAGAACACCGGGCGGGAGGCGCTTCCACTGGTGCTGTTCGTGCACGGCGGCGCCTGGCTCCGGGGCCGCCGTGACGACATGGGCATGCGGACCCGGGACTGGGATCCCGGACCGTTCGCACGGATCGCGGCGGCCGGCATCGCCGTCGCCTGCGCCGACTACCGGCTGAGCGGCGAAGCGCACTTCCCCGCACCTGTCGAAGACCTCCGCGCGGCGCTGCGCTGGCTCGGCCTGCGCGCCGCCGAGCTGGGGCTGGACATCGGCCGCACGGTGGTGTGGGGTGAATCGGCCGGCGGGCACCTGGCCTCGCTCCTGGCGCTCACCGGGCACTCAGGACCGGCCCCCGTCGCCGCCGTCATCTGGTACGGGCCGGCCGATCTGACCACCGCCCGCGGCCCCTACGATCCCGGGTCGTCCACCACGCCGGAGGCACTGCTGCTGGGCGGGGCCCCGGCGACCCGCCCGGAGCAGGCGCGGGACGCGAGTCCCCTGACGCACGCCCACCCGGGCGCGCCGCCCTTCCTCCTCGTCCACGGCGAGGAGGACACCATGGTCGCGTGCTCACACAGCCGGGATCTCGCCACCCGGCTGGGCGAGCTGGGCGCACCGGTCGACCTCCGTACCGTGCCGGGCGCGGACCACTGCTGGGACGGGCTGCCCGATGCCCGGGTCGAGGACATATTCGACCAGTCACTGCGGTTCACGAGGCGTTTCACCCAGCGGGACGGCGGGGGCCGGTGAAGGACTGCCGGCGTGACCGGCCGGCGGTGGGGTGACCGTGGCGCCGGCGTCGGCCGCGCAGTCCGTGTCCTCGCCCGCGCGGAGCCGTCGCTCGCTCCGGGTGCCGTCGGTGCCGAGAGTGCGGGGCGGCCCGTCCTGCTCCGGGCCGCCGCGCAGCCGGGCGGGTCAGCGCAGTCCGGCGAAGAGGTCGTTCTCCGGTACGGCGGCGCCGGTGGTGTCCCGGACACGGACGAACGTCTCCATGCCCATCAACTCGCCGAACCTCTCCTTGCCCATCTTGAGGAAGAAGATGTTCTCGCCCTGACTGGCGTGCGCGGCGAGCGCGTCGAACTTCTGGCCGCTGAACGCGGTGGTGTCCACCCACGTGGTGATCTCGTCGTCGGGGAGGCCGATCTCGGCCATCGCGGCGGCCTCGGCCGGGTCCGGCTCCGGCATGTCCGGATGGAACTCGCGCATGATCTCGCCGAACCGCTGCATCGCCGATCGGGGCATCGTGGTCCAGTACACCTTCGGCGTCAGCTCCGTCATCTCCAGGGCCGCCATCGTGATGCGGTGGGCCTGGATGTGGTCGGGATGGCCGTAGAAGCCGTTCTCGTCGTAGGTGACGACCACGTCGGGCCGGTAGTGCCGCATGAGTTCCGCGAGTCTCGCTGCGCCTTCCGCCACCGGGGTCCGCCAGAACGACCCGGCGGCGTCGTTGCTCGGCCAGCCCGCCATGCCGGAGTCCGCGTAGTCCAGCATCTCGAGGTCACTGATCTTGAGGACCTCGCGGCTCTCCTCCAGCTCCTGACGGCGCATCAGCGCGACGGCCGCCGGATCGTGCCCCGGATCACCCGGCTTGACGCCCCCCGGTCCGTCACCGCAGCCGCCGTCGGTACACGTCACGAGAACCGTGCGGACACCCTCCGCCGCGTACTTGGCCAGAATCCCGCCCGTTCCGGTGGCCTCGTCGTCGGGGTGGGCGTGCACGGCCATGAGCGTCAAGGGTCGGTTCGTCATGGAAAAGTCCTCCTGCAGACGTGTGTCTCGCTCCGAGTACGGCGGGGCGCGGCGGTCCCGCGAGAGGGCGCCGGCCCTCCGCCCATGCAACAGCATGGGCCGGCCCGGCTGTTCCCCACCGCCGTGTCCGCCCGCCCGGCGCAGGAGTCCTAGCCGGCGGCCGCTTCGTCGACCGTCGTCCGCACGTCGAGGATCTCGTCGACTCCGGTGATCTCCAGGAGGCGCCGCATCTGCTGCGGCGGCGCGGCCACGCGGAGGTCGACCGCGCGACGGGTGAGGATCAGCAGGTTCAGCAGACTCGAGTCCGCGAAGGTGATGCCGGAGGCGTCCAGAACGACCTTCGGATGCGCCGCGGCCGCGACGCCCAGCGCGTCCGACAGGGACCCCACCGAGCACATGTCGCACGCGCCTCGCGCGGCGACGACCCAGGCGCCGCGCCATGCGTACTGATCCACCGTGACCTGCTCCGACCCCCGCGGCAGGCCGGCGTCGGCATCGTCCGTACGCCCCGTGACCGCCTCATGCCAAGACACCTTCGGGTCCCTCCTGCGCCTCCCGCACGCGGGCCATGCCGATGCGCGCCGTCTGTAGCACGAAAAGTATGTCACGTATTAGATTTCACGCAAGGCGCTCCGTAGAATGCCGCGCATGGTGGAAGTACCTGAATCTCACACCGGGTGGACGTTCGTCACCAACCACGCACGCGTGCTGGCGGCCATCGCCGACAACCCGAACATCCGGATCCGTGACATAGCCGCCCGCTGCCGGCTCACCGAGCGCGCCGTCCAACGGATCATCTCCGACCTGGAGCAGGACGGCTACCTCTCGCACACCCGCGACGGGCGCACCAACACCTACCGCATCCAGCCGGACCAGGTGCTGCGCCACCCCGCGGAGGCGGGCCTGACCGTGGCCTCGCTCCTCTCCCTGCTCGTACAGGACGAAACCGACCGCGGACGGCACGGAAGCCACCCGTCCGGCCCGGCCGGGGGTACGGCTCTTCGCCGGGACGGGCGAGGGTAGGGCGGGCCCCACGCCCGCCCCTCCCCCGCCGCGTCAGCCGATGGCCTGCTGGGCGTCGGCCGGGCTGTCGAGACCCATCACCTGGCGGCCGCGGAACGGCGACTTCCACGAACCGGTGCCCCGGTAGAGGTAGTTGCCCGTCGGGCTGAGGGCCGTGAGGTCGTTCAGGCCGTCGCGGTCGGCGTCACCGACGGCGACGAGGTGGGTGTACGGCCCCCACCCGCCGCCGATCCGCGTACGGGACGCGAACGTGCCGTCGCCCTTGCCCAGGTAGAGCCAGAGAACCCCGTCCTTGTCCCGGGCGACCAGGTCCCCGGCCGCCGCTCCCCCGATGTTCCCGACGGCCGTCAGGTCGTTGTAGACGCCCCAGCCGCTGCCCACCCTCTTGCGGGCGGAGAAGGGTGCGGCGGCGTTGCCGGTACCGGGGTAGAGCCACAGGACACCGGAGCGGTCGGTGGCGAGGAGGTCGCTCCTGCCGTCTCCGGTGACGTCGGATCCGCCGGTGATCCTGTCGTAGATCTGCCAGCCGCCGCCGACCCTGGTCCGGGTGGCGAAGCCGCCGCGGCCGTTGCCCTGGTACAGCCACAGGACGCCGGCCCCGTCACGGGCGACCATGTCGCCCACTGCCGATCCGCCGACGTCGCCGGTGGCCTCGATGCGGTCGTAGACGTTCCAGCCGCCGCCGACCAGGGCCTTGCCCCCAGCCTCCGTCAACTGTCCGTCGTTGATGCGGGTGCTGAAGTAGGTGTCGCTGCGCCAGAGCCTGCCGGCCGAGTCCCGCGCGAGCACGTCCGGAGTGCCGTTGTCGTTGAAGTCGTGCGGCTGTGCCTTGCGGGTGACGGTGAAGGTCCCGTCGGCGGTGGCGGCCGGGCCGATGCCGTTGAGGGGCGTGGCGACGACTTCCCAGGTGTAGGCGCCGTTGGGGGCGGCCTCGAACCCGTCGCCGATGTATCCGCCGTCCCAGTCCAGCGTGACGGAGGGGGTGGAGGGGTGCGTCTCGGTGACGGCGACGGCCTTCCCGGTCCGTACGTGGCGGAGCGTGATCCGCACCTCCACGCTGGTCCGGGACAGGTCCCAGCGCAGGGACGCCGAGCCCCCGTTCTTGTCGAGGTCGACGACCGGGGGCACGGAGTTGCCGGTGATCTCGACCCTCGTGGGTGCTCCCGCGCTCGCCACCCGGCTGACGACGGGTGCCCCGTCACCGCCCGCCGTGATCTTGTACAGACCCTCGCCGTCGGCGACGCTGCCACCGCGCACGTACAGGCCGTCGGGCGCGGCGGCGGACGAGGTCAGGTGGTCGAGCAGCTTCACGGACCGACCGGTGTCCGGGTCGTACGCGGTCACGGCGTACAACGGACTCTCGCCACCGTAGGCGATGCCGCCTGCCTCCCCGTAGACGACCCAGCCGCCGACCAGGCCCACTTGGAGGTTGCTCGCGTACGCGTGCGGGACCGGGACCTGCCTGACGACGCCGGTGGCCCGGTCCAGGAGGAGGACCTCGGGGTCGGACGAGTTGTCGTTCTCGGTCCAGACGACGTGCGTCCCGGAGACGGCGACGTCCCCTCCCGTGGATTCGGAGGTCCGGTCGTGCACCTCGTGGACGGCGCCCGTGGCGAGGTCGACCAGTGCCCACTTCTCCCGCGCCCCGTCCGTGAAGGTGAGCAGGGCGTCGTCCGGGGTGGCCGGAGCGATCGAGAGGCTCTTCGCACCGGACGGCAGGCCGGTGACGGTCCGCGCGGTCTCCTCGCCGTGGGTGTGCTGACGCAGTGTGAGGACGCCGTCGGCCTCGACGGTGGTGAAGACGGCGTCGGCGGCCGAGCCGACGTAGCGGGGCTCACCGGGCAGATCCCCGACGAAGACGTCGGACGACGACAAGGTCTTGAGGTTCCGCTGCTGGACTCCCCAACGGCCCACGAAGACCAGGTAGTCCGCCGTCCGCGTCGAGCGAAGGTAGGTCCGGTTCGAGTAACCGCTCCCGGCACCGTCCGTGTACCGCGTCCAGCGCTTGTCGAGTGACCCGTCGGCCATGCTCACGAAGCCGGTCAGACCGGCGTCGACCAGCTTCGCGTCCTTCAAGAAGGGCATGAGGGGGACGTCGGCGGCCGTCGTGTCGGCGGTCAGCGCCGCGTGGGCGGCGGGGGCGGGCACGGACAGGACACCGCCGGTGACGGTGAGGACGGTGGTGACGGCGGCGACGAGTCCGCGTCGGGTCGATCGGGCCAGAGGCACGTGCGATTCCTCCTGATGCATGAGGCGCACCGTGCGCCTCACCGCATAGGACTCGCGGTGGCCCGAATGGTTGTACGCCAGGTCAGGACGCCGGTGCGAAGGCCGCCGGCGCCGCCGCCTCTGTCCGTCGTCGGCCGCCCCTGCCGGTGCGGGAGTTCCTCACTCCCCCGGGCCGAGCGGCGTCACGGTGGCTCCCGTCGGGTCGTTCGGGCCCGGCGTGAGGGGGACCGGCCCCAGGGATTCGCCCTCCCAGAGCAGCGCTCGCCATCCCCGGTCGGGGGAGCCGGAGAGGATGACGACTCCGGTGTTCGCCAGGGGGTGCTGCCTGGCGTAGGCGACGTCCACGTTCTCGGCGCGCGCGGCCACCCACATGCGGATGGCGGCGCCGTGGCTGACCAGCGCCGCGGTCCGCGCACCGCTGTCGTGGGCCTCGGCGACGACGGCGTCGAAACGGGCGAGCGCCTCCACCCCGTTCTCGCCCCCGGGCATGCGCGGCCGCACGTCCCCCGCGGACCAGGCGAAGGCGGTGTGCATGTAGGTGTGCGCCGCCTCGTCGTCGCCGCGCATCTCCAGATCACCGGCGGTCAGCTCCCGGATACCGGCCCGGACCCGGACCTCCAGTCCCGTCGCCGCGGCCAGGGGGGCGGCGGTCAGCTGCGTGCGTACGAGCGTCGACGCGTACAGTGCGTCGATCTCCTCGGACGCCAGTGCGTCGGGCAGCGCCGCCGCCTGCTCCTGGCCGAGGGCGGTCAGCCCTGGGCCGGGCTCGGCCGTGTCCAGGAGGTGCTTCAGGTTGGACGGGGTCTGGCCGTGCCTGATGAGCAGGAGACGCATGCGACGGGGACTTTCTGCGGGACGACGGGACCTCTCCACTCTGCCACGCGCCACCGGTGTCCCGGGCCTCACCAGTCGTGCACCGTGCCGTCCCCGAGGCGGTTCACGGGCAGGTAGGCGGGCTCGTAGGGGAAGCGGGCCGCGGCCTCGTCGTCGAGTTCGACGCCGAGGCCGGGGGCGTCGCCGGGGTGCAGGAGGCCGTCCTCGAAGCGGTAGGAGGTACGGAAGACCTCAAGGGTCTGGGGGGCGTGGCGCATGTACTCCTGGATGCCGAAGTTGTGCACCGCCAGGTCGAGGTGGAGGGCGGCCGCCATGCCCACGGGTGAGATGTCGGTCGGTCCGTGCATGCCGGACCTGATGCCGTACACGGCGGCCATGTCGAGCAGTTTGCGTACGGCGGTGATGCCGCCGGTGTGCGTCACCGCCGAGCGGACGTAGTCGATCAGCCGTTCCTGGAGCAGAGTGGTGTAGTCGTGGACGGAGTTGAAGACCTCCCCGATGGCCAGCGGCGTGGTGGTGTGCTCCCGGATGAGCCGCAGCGCCCGCTGGTCCTCGCCCGGGGTCGCGTCCTCCAGCCAGAAGAGGTCGTAGGGTTCGAGGTCCTTGCCGAGCCGCGCCGCCTGGATGGGCGTCATGCGGTGGTGTCCGTCGTGCAGCAGCGGGAGTTCGGGGCCGAAGGTGTGCCGGACGGCTTCGAACACGGTGGGCATGTGGCGCAGGTAGGCGCGCGTGTCCCAGCTCTCCTCGGTGGGACGCGGGTGGGCGGTGCCGGTGCGGCGGGCGGGCTCGTAGTCGTAGCGGTCCCCGTCGCCCGCGGCGGAGGCGGCGACGCCGTACACGGAGTCGAGGCCGGGGATGCCGCTCTGGATGCGGACGGCCCGGAAGCCGTCCGCCAGGTGCTCGCGCACCGAGTCGAGCAGTTCGGGTATGTCCCGGCCGGAGGCGTGGCCGTAGGCCAGGGCGCCCGTGCGGCAGGCACCGCCGAGGAGTTGGTACACGGGCATGCCCGCCGCCTTGCCCTTGATGTCCCACAGCGCGATGTCCACGGCGGCGACGGCCGCCATGGTGACCGGGCCCCGACGCCAGTACGCGCCCCGGTACAGGTACTGCCAGGTGTCCTCGATGGCGTGCGCGTCCCGTCCCAGCAGCAACGGGGCCACGTGCTCGCGCAGGTAGGCCTCGACGGCCAGTTCACGCCCGTTGAGGGTGGCGTCGCCGAGGCCGGTGAGCCCGTCCTCGGTGGTGATGCGCAGGGTGACGAAATTGCGCCCTGGGCTGGTGACGACGACATCGGCAGCGGTGATCTTCACAGGGGCGGTTCTCCTTCCGGGACGCCGAGCCCAGTGGTCAGGCCGGTGCCGGGATCACGCCGGGTCGACGCGGGAAACCGTACCCCCGATGGCGAGGACGTACAGCTCCCCGTCGCCGTCCTGGGCGAAGGACACCACCTCACCACCGTTCACCCCGAGGTCGTGTTCGGCGGTCACTTCGCCGTTCTCGATCTCCAGGGAGCGCAGGGTGCCGTCGCAGTAGTCGCTGTAGACGTACTGGCCCCTGAGGTCCGCGATGGCCTCGCCGCGGTACACGTATCCGCCGGTGACCGAGCAGCCGAGCCCGGTGCGGTCGTATTCGTGGATCGGCGGAACGTGGTTCGCGGGCTCGGTGCCGCCGCGGAAGGGGTGCGTGCCCTCCATCTGCGACCAGCCGTAGTTCTCGCCGCCTCCGCTGCTCGCGGGCGCCCAGTCGATCTCCTCCCAGTCGCTCTGTCCGACGTCGGCGACGAGGAGGTCGCCCGAGCCCGAGTCGAAGGAGAACCGCCACGGGTTGCGCAGCCCGTACGCCCAGATCTCGCCCTTGGCGTTCGGGTCGCCGGCGAAGGGGTTGTCCTCCGGGATCGCGTACGGGTCGCCGCCCTGGGGGTCGATCCGCAGCAGCTTGCCGAGCAGGGTGTCGAGCCGCTGACCGTTGCCCTCGGGGTCGCCGCCGCCCCCTCCGTCGCCGAAGGCGATGTAGAGGTGGCCGTCGGGACCGAACTTGATGTCGCCGCCGTTGTGGTTGGACTCGGGCTGCTCCTGGGTGAGGACGGTGCGCCGGGTGTCTTGCTGGACCGTCCCGTCCCGGACGGCGAACTCGTCGATGGTGCTGGTTCCCCGGAGGTCGGTGTACGAGAGGTAGAGGTGCGCGAAGTCCTGGTCGAACGCCAGGCCGAGCAGGCCGCGTTCGCCGTCGGTGGTGGTCTCGTCGGAGATGTCGAGCACGGGCGCGCCGAGTCCGTCGCCGTCCAGGACCCGGACGGTGCCCGCTCGTTCGGCGATCCACACCGTGTCCTTCGGTCCCGCGGCACCGGCCGTCGGGTTCTGGGCCCGGGCCACCTCGGTCAGCACGACCTGCGCCGCGTCGCCCGGGGCGCGGGGCTCGTCGGCGGACGCCGTGGCCAGAGCCAGGGACCCGACGAGGCCCAGCGTGCCGATGATCGCCGATATGCGGGTGCGAACTTTCACCATGGCCTCCCGGAGGCGGTGAGTGGGGGGAAGTTCCGTCGCCGGCCGTCACCGAGAATACGGGGCCACGGCGTCCTGGCCTAGACCAATGCGCGCTTCTTGGCCAATCCACGCCACCTCCGGTGCTCGTGGTCCGGTCTAGGACTTGTCCCGGTCGCCTGCCGAGGGCGGCCCGTCCAGGACCGTGGGAACGTACTCCAGCAACTGGAGCCGGCCGTCGAAGGTGCGGCTCTCGACGAGGTCGAGGGCGACGTCCGGGTACGCGTCGAAGATCCGCTCCCTGCCGGTCGCGCCGGTGATGACCGGGAAGACGACCACGCGGAAGCGGTCGACCAGGCCGGCTCCGAGCAGCGACCGGCACAGGCTGAGACTGCCGAGGGTGCGCAGGGGCCGCGTCCCGTCCCGTTTCATGTCCCGCACGGCCGCGACGGCGTCGCCCCGGACCAGCTCCGTGTTGTCCCAGGACAACGGGGTCCGGAGGGTCGAGGAGAACACCACCTTGGGCATCGCGGTCAGCCAGGTGAAGCCGGGATCGTCGGGCATCTCGCGGGCGAACCCGGACATCAGCCGGTACGTCGTGGCGCCCATGAGGCTGGTGTGCTGCTTCTCGGCGTCCCCGTCGAGCCAGGCGAGGTATTCGGGTCCCTCCATGCCCCAGAATCCGGGCCAGCCCTCCGCGGCCGCGTACCCGTCGAGCGAGATGATGAAGTCGACCATGAGACTTGATGACATCGGTCTTTCCCTCCTGCGGTGGGTGTGCCAGGTGTGCCCAACGGATACGACCGATGCCGGGCCGGAAATTCATCGGGCCCGGCGCGGCGGAGGTCGGCGGTTCGCCGGGCCGGGCGTGCGGCCGACGCGATCGAAAAGGATTGGACGGGGTGCCGCCCGCGTCGGTACCTTGCCGTGGACCGTGACACTGCCCCAGGAGGTGAGACCCATGAACGCTGTATCGACGTGGGTGCTCCCCCTTCCCGTCATGGCCGGCGACTGACGCAGGTGTCGCCGGGAGCGCCTCGACCACAAGGCACTCCCGAAAGGCCACACCCATGGACTCTGGGCAGTTCACCGCCGAGCCGTCGTCGGACGACACGGCCGAGCGCGAATTCGACGTGATCATCGCCGGTTGCGGGCCGACCGGCGCGATGCTGGCCGCCGAACTGCGGCTGCACGACGTGCGGGTACTCGTTCTGGAGCAGGACACCGAGCCCGTGCCGTTCGTCCGCATCGTCGCTCTCCACATGCGCAGCATCGAGCTGATGGCCATGCGCGGACTGCTGGACCGCCTCCTCCAGCACGGGCGACGGCGTCCGGTCGGCGGACTCTTCGCCGCCATTCCCGCGCCCGCACCCGCGGGACTCGATTCCCCGTACGCCTGTCTGCTGGGCATCCCGCAGCCGGTCGTCGTCCGGCTCCTGGAAGGACACGCCGTCGCCCTGGGCGCGCGAGTCCGGCGCGGAGGCGCGCTCGCCGGTTTCCAGCAGGACGACGAGGGCGTCACCGTGGAGCTGGCCGACGGTGAACGGCTGCGTGCGCGCTACCTCGTCGGCTGTGACGGCGGGCGCAGTACGGTGCGCAAGCTGCTGGGCGTCGGCTTCCCCGGCGAGCCCTCGCGGAACGACACGCTGATGGGCGAGATGGAAGTGGGTGTGCCACCCGAGGAGGTCGCCGCCAGGGTGGCCCAGGTCCGCGCGAGCCGGCAGCGGTTCTGGCTGCGCCCCTTCGGCGCGGGAATCCACAGCGTCGTGGTCCCCGCCGCGGAAGTCGGCGACCGCGCTGAACCTCCCACCCTCGACGACTTCAGGCAGCAGCTGCGCGCCGTCGCCGGCACCGATTTCGGCGTGCACTCACCGCGCTGGCTGTCCCGCTTCGGGGACGCCACCCGGCTGGCCGAGCGTTACCGGGTCGGCCGGGTGCTGCTGGCCGGTGACGCGGCGCACATCCATCCGCCCACCGGCGGGCAGGGGCTCAACCTGGGCGTCCAGGATGCCTTCAACCTCGGCTGGAAACTGGCCGCGCAGGTACGCGGCCGGGCGCCGGCCACCCTGCTGGACACCTACGAGGCCGAGCGCCGGCCGGTCGCCGCGGACGTGCTGGACAACACCCGCGCCCAGATGGAACTGCACTCCCCCGAACCGGGCCCGCAGTCCGTGCGCAGGCTGCTCACCGAACTGATCGGCATCGACGAGGTGAACCGCCGTCTCGTCGAGAAGATCACCGCGACCGGCATCCGCTACGACGTCGGCGAGGGGCCCGACCTGCTCGGCCGCCGCCTGCCGGACATCGGGGTGACCCAGGGCAACGGCGGGGGCAACCTCTACGGTCTGCTCCACCGCGGTCGCGGCCTGCTGCTGGACCGCACCGGACGCCTGAGCGCCGACGGCTGGTCGGACCGGGTCGATCACCTCGCGGACCCCGCCGCCGCGCTGGACGCGCCGTGCGTCCTGCTGCGCCCGGACGGCCACGTCGCCTGGATCGGCGACGGCCAGCGGGACCTGGACCGGCACCTGGCCCGCTGGTTCGGCGAGCCGACCGGCTGACGCGCCCCCGGCGACGGAGGAAGCCGCCTCTCAACGGGACGGCTGGACCTGGTCGAAGACGGCGAGGGCCGCTGCGGGGTCCGGGCTCACAAGGCGTTCCAGACCCGCCGCCGTGATCCTCGCCCACCGTTCGGCCCGTGCCCACATCCGTTCCTCGAAGTCGCGGACGGCCCGGTCCGGGTCGGCGGGGCCGGCCGCGAGGGACTCGGCGAGTTCGGCGCCCTCCAGCAGGGCGAGGTTCGCGCCCGCCCCCAGGGGAGGCATCAGATGGGCGGCGTCGCCCAGGAGCGTCACCCCGGGGACATGGGTCCAGGTGTGGGAGACGGGCAGGACGTACAGGGGACGGTGGACGAAGGCGGTGCCCTGGCGCAGGAGGTCGAGGACGGGAGCGGTCCAGCCGTCGAACAGTGCCGAAAGGCTCGACCGCACGGCCTCGGCGTCGGTCAGGTCCAGGTGCGTGTGCCAGTCCAGCGGCGCGCGGAACTGGGCGTACACCTTGGCGTGGCCGCCGCTGCCGCGCTGGGCGACGATCGCCCGGTTCACGCCGTACACGGCCAGGGCACCCTCGCCGACCAGCCGGGCGAGGCCGGGGTGGCGGGTGTCGACGTCGTCCAGGGAGGTCTCGACCGCGGTGACGCCGGTGTAGTGCGGCGTCACCGGCGAGACCGCCGGGCGGGTGCGGGACCAGGCGCCGTCCGCACCGACCACGAGGTCGAACGCCTCCTGCCGCCCGTCGTCGAAGTGGACCCGCACGCCCTCCGGGGTCCCCGGCACCACCTTCGCCACGCCGTGCCCCCACCGCACGTCGAGGGAGCCGAGCAGCAGGTCACGGAGTTGCCCGCGGTCGATCTCGGGGTTGGCCCGGTCGTCCGGGCCCGGCCGCCAGTCGCGCAGCACGGTCCCGTCCGGGTCGAGGATGCGCATGGCCTGCCCCTCGGGGCGGGACAGCGCCTGGAACTCCGCGAGCAGCCCCGCCTTGTCCATGGCCAGCTGGCCCAGCCCCTCGTGCAGGTCGAGCGTGCCGCCGGCGGGGCGGGAGTCGGGGGCGCAGTCCCGTTCGAGGACGGTGACGGGATGGCCGTGGCGGTGCAGCACGCGGGCGAAGGCGAGTCCCGCGGGACCGCCGCCGACCACGGCGATACGTTGTCTCATGGCGATACACTGTATTTTTCGTCTACGGTGTATCGCAACAGTACGGAGGGGACATGACTGTCTGGGACCGGCCGGAGCCGCCGAACCGCCCTGTGCCGCTCGACCGGGAGCGGATCGTCGCCGCCGCGGTGGCGCTCGCCGACGAGGGCGGGCTGGCGGCGGTGTCCGTGCGCAAGGTGGCCGCCCGGCTGGGCGCCGGCCCGATGCGGCTGTACGGATACATCTCCACCAAGGACGAGCTGTTCGACCTGATGGTGGACGCGGTGTACGCCGAGATCCTGCCCGGGGAGCGGCCCGGTGACTGGCGGGAGGCGCTGAGCGGCCTCGCCCACCGCACCAGGGAGGCCGCTCTTTGGCACCCCTGGCTGGCGGACCTGCTCGGCGGCCGGCCGGCCCTGGGCCCGAACGGCCTCGCCGTGAGCGAGGCCACGCTGGCCGCCCTCGACGGCCTCGCCGACGTCGACACGGTCATGCGCGCCGTGGAGACGGTCAGCGCCTACTTCACCGGCGCGATCAGGCGCGAGATCGCGGACCTGCGGGCCGAGCGCGACACGGGCCTGTCCAAGGCCGAGTGGCAGCGCGCCCGTGGCCCGCACCTGACGGGGATGCTGGCCACGGGCCGCTTCCCGGCGCTGGCCAAGGCCGTGTACGACGGCACGCACGTGGACGCCGCGGAGTCCTTCGCGACCGGCCTGGACTGGGTGCTCGACGCGGTGGCCGCCCGACTCACCTGACCGCCCTCACCGGCGCCGGGTGGAACCGGCGGGGACGGGCACGAACCGGTAGGCGTCCGCGTGGGTGACGACCCGGCCGGCGGTGGGCGGTGCGAAGTGGGTGCCCAGGACGAGGGTGTCCGTGTCGGCGAGCGAGCCGAGCAGCCCGCGGCGGGAGGCCTCGGACCGTTCCGGGTCGATGTCGACGCAGGCTCCCACGGCGGGGTGCGCGAGCTGAACGGGGTGGTGGACGCAGTCACCGGTGATCACGGCCGTCTGGCCGCGGCTGGTCAGCTCGACGGCGAGGTGGCCGGGCGTGTGGCCGGGGGTGGGGATCAGGCGCACGCCCGGGACGGTCTCCAGGCCCTCGGCGGGGACG
Source organism: Streptomyces sp. NPDC042336 (assembly GCF_055581985.1). NCBI lineage: Bacteria > Bacillati > Actinomycetota > Actinomycetes > Kitasatosporales > Streptomycetaceae > Streptomyces > Streptomyces sp. NPDC042336. The sequence goes on from NZ_JBVJEA010000007.1 coordinate 67,809, forward strand.
TCGACGAGGTCGAGCAGCCCGGCCTCCTCCACCGGGATCACGGAGTCGCGGAACATCTGCCTGCGCGCCTCCTCCATGTCGTACCCGGCCCAGAACTCCCGCTCGGTGCGGGAGGACAGGTAGCGGGCGTTGGGGAAGGTGGGAACCCACCGGCCGTTCTCCTGCCGTGTGTTCCAGCCGACGTGGTCGGCGTGCAGGTGGGTGAGGATCACCAGGTCGACGGCGTCCGGGGGGAAGCCGGCGGCGGTGAGGCGCTGGAGGAAGTCGGTGCGCAGGTCGTGCCAGGCGGGGTTGGCCCGCTCCTTGCCGTTGCCGATGCCGGTGTCCACCAGGACGCGCGTCCCGCCGACCGTGAAAGCGAAGCTGTGGCTGTCGATGCGCAGGGTGCCCTCGTCGTCGGCGAAGTCGGGACGCAGCCAGGGCTGCCCGGCGACGAGGTCCGGGGTGGCACCGGGCAGCAGCCAGGCCCCGGTGGCGGCCGGCAGGGCGACCTCGTCGACGCGGTGCACGGGGACGTCTCCCACCGTCCAGTGGGGGACTGCGGTCTGGTCGGTGGCCGGAGCGGTGCTCATGATCGGTCGCTTCCTTCGGGTGCGTGTCGGTGGGCGCGGGACGGGACCCACCCCTGGCGCTAAACGCAATCTGTTTGCCTTTAGGCACAGTAGGACCTACAGTCCAGCTAACGCAAACAGTTAGCTTTTGAGCGTTCCCACTTCTGCGCCCAGGCCCAGTCCCAGTCCCAGTCCCAGCCTCCAGGAGAAACGCCCGTGCCCTCCCTCGAACCCACTCCGCCGGAGGCGGCCCGCTGGGCCGCCCGCGCCGGACTTCCGTTGCCCGCGGACCGCCACGCCGCGGTCGCGGCCACCGCACACCACATCCACTCCGTCGTCGCCGTCCTGCGGGAGCTGGACTTCGCCGACACCCCGCCCGCCGCCGCGTACCGCGCGGAAGAGGAGACGCACGATGCAGCCGTATGAACTGACCCTCGGCGCGGCCGCCGACGCCGTCCGGGCCCGGCGCCTGTCCCCCGTCGAGCTGGCGGACTCCGTCCTGGAGCGCGTCGGACAGACGGAGCCGCGTCTCCGGGCCTACGCCACCGTCACCGCGGAGCACGCCCGCCGGGCCGCGCGCACGGCCGAGGACGACATCGCGGCCGGCCGCCACCGTGGCCCGCTGCACGGCATCCCGATGGGGCTGAAGGACCTGATCGACGTCGCCGGCGTCGCGACGTCGGCCAGTTCACGGGTCCGCGCCGACCATCGCGCGCAGGCGAGCAGCACCGTCGCCACCCGGCTGGAGGCGGCCGGCGCGGTCCTGGTGGGCAAGACCCACACCCACGAGTTCGCCTACGGGCTGACCACGCCGCAGACCAGCAACGCGTGGCATCCCGGCCGGGTGGCCGGCGGATCCAGCGGGGGGTCGGCCGTCGCCGTGGCGGCGGGTACCGCGACCTTCGCGCTGGGCACGGACACCGGTGGTTCCATCCGGGTGCCCGCCGCGCTGAACGGGGTCGTCGGCCTCAAGCCGACGTACGGTCTCGTCCCCCGGCACGGCGTCACATCCCTGTCCTGGTCACTGGACCACGTCGGACCGATCACCCGCACCGTCGAGGACGCCGCCCTGGTGCTGGACGCCCTGGCCGGACACGATCCCCGCGACCCCGCCTCCCTGAGCGCACCCGCCACGCCGTACCGCCCGGCCGCGGACACCGACCTCACGGGGCTGCGCGTCGGTGTGCCGCGCAACTACTACTTCGACCACGTCGACCCGGAGGTGGAGACCGCCGTCCGGGGCGCGATCGACCGGCTCGAGGCACTCGGCGCACGACTGGTCGAGGTCGAGATCCCCATGACCCGCTACATCCAGGCCACCCAGTGGGGCCTGATGGTGCCCGAGGCCACCGCCTACCACGAGCGCACGCTGCGCACCGTCCCCGAGCTCTACCAGGCCGACGTCCGCATCCTGCTCGAGGCCGGTGAACTGATGCCCGCCGGGGACTACCTGCGCGCCCAGCGCGCCCGCACCCTCATGCGGCGCAAGTGGGCGGCCATGTTCCGGGAGGTCGACCTGATCGCCGCCCCCACCGTCCCGGCGACCGCCGTCAGGGCCGGCCAGGAGACGATCACCTGGGCCGACGGCACGGTCGAGGGCGTGTCCGACGCCTACGTGCGTCTGTCGTCCCCCGCCAACATCACCGGCGTGCCGTCCCTCACCCTGCCGGTCGGCCACGACACGGCGGGGCTCCCCATCGGCATGCAGCTGCTCGGACGGCCGCTCGCCGAGCCGGTGCTCCTGCGGGCCGGTCACGCCTACGAACAGAGCGGGCCCGCACGCGGGCTCGCGCACGCGGCGTGAACGAGCGCCGACCCCTTAGACGCAATGACTTTGCTTTAAGGTGACATGCATGAGCAGGCAGATGGTGCGTCCCGGCGGGCGCAGTGCCCGGGTCCAGGCGGCGGTGCACGCCGCGGTGCGCGAACTCGCGTCGGAGGTGGGGCGGGACGCCCTGACCGTGCCGCTGGTGGCCCGGCGTGCGGGCGTGACACCGTCGACGATCTACCGGCGCTGGGGAGACCTGCAGGAGCTGCTGTCGGACGTCGCGGTCGAACGCCTACGGCCCGACACCGCCCCCCAGGACCACGGCGCCCTGCACGCCGACCTGGCGGCCTGGGCGGAGCAGTTCCTCGACGAGATGGCCTCCCCCACCGGTCGCGCCTACATCCGCGACGCCCTGCTCGGCGACCCGGACGGCAGCAACGCCGGCCAGTGCTCCGCCTACGCGGCCGAGCAGCTCGGGACCGTGCTCGCCCGCGCGGCCGGACGCGGGGACGACACGCCCGATGTCGAGACCGTCATGGACGGTGTCGTCGCCCCCTTGATGTACCGCATCCTCTTCCGTCCGGACGGGCTCGACGCCCCGTACGCGCGCCGGCTCGTCGCGCAGGTCCTGGGGCACGCCGGCCCCTGACCGGCTGCGCCCGCGCGGCGCCGGCCGTCTCTCTTCCCCGCTCCGCCCTCCGGCCCCCTCCATCGCACGGGGCCGGAGGCGGTCCGGAATCCGTGTTTTCGGTGCCTCGCCGTCCTCGTCTGGGTACGGAACCCGGCAACAACGCCTCGACGAGAGACTGGACATGACTGGACACCAACCCGCTCACCACCCACCTCAACGCGTCGGCGTCGTCACCGAGTCCTCGCCCGGGGAGACTCGCGTCGCCGCGACGCCCGCGACGGTCCGCCTGCTGCTCGGCCTCGGGTACGAGGTCGTCGTCGAGCCGGGAGCCGGCGCGGCCTCCGGGTTCGGTGACGAGGCCTATGCCGAGGCGGGAGCCAGTCTCGGGGCGGCCTGGGCCGCGGACCTCGTGCTCAAGGTCAACGCGCCGACCGACGAGGAGATCGCGCAACTGCGCTCGGGGACGACGCTGGTGGCCCTCGTCGCACCGGCACAGCGGCCCGAGCTGCTGGAGGCGCTCGCCGCGCGTGACGTCACGGTGCTCGCCCCGGACGCGGTGCCGCGGATATCGCGGGCGCAGTCGATGGACGTGCTCAGCTCCATGGCGAACATCGCCGGGTACCGGGCGGTGATCGAGGCGGCCCACGTCTTCGGGCGGTTCTTCACCGGGCAGGTCACCGCGGCGGGCAAGGTGCCGCCGGCGAAGGTCCTGGTCGCCGGGGCCGGGGTCGCGGGGCTCGCCGCCATCGGGGCCGCCTCCAGCCTGGGCGCGATCGTCCGCGCCACCGACCCCCGGCCCGAAGTCGCCGACCAGGTGCGGTCGCTGGGCGGCGAGTACCTCGCGGTGGACGTGGCGCAGGAGGAGAGCACCGACGGCTACGCCAGGGCGACGTCGGCCGACTACGACCGTGCCGCGGCCCGGCTCTACCAGGAGCAGGCCCGCGATGTGGACGTCGTCATCACCACCGCGCTGATCCCCGGTCGGCCCGCCCCGCGCCTGATGACCGCCGCCGACGTGGCGGCGATGCGACCGGGCAGTGTCATCGTCGACATGGCCGCCGCCCAGGGCGGCAACGTGGAGGGGACCGTCCCGGGCCGGAGCGTGGTGACCGGCAACGGCGTGACCATCATCGGCTACACCGACCTGGCGTCCCGGCTGCCCGCCCAGGCGTCCCAGCTGTTCGGCACCAACCTGGTCAACCTGCTGCGGCTGCTCACCCCCGGCAAGGACGGCCGGGTCGTCATCGACTTCGACGACGTGGTGCAGCGGACCGTGACCGTGGTCCGCGCGGGCACGGTCACCTGGCCTCCCCCGCCGGTCCCCGTGTCGGCGGCCCCGCCCGCCACCGCGCCCGCGGCGTCCACCGCCGCACCGGCGACCGCGAAGACGTCCGGCACCACCCCGGCCGGGCGCTTCGGCCTGATCGGCCTCGGCATGCTGGCGACCTTCCTCCTGGTCGCCTTCGCCCCGGCCCAACTGGCGCAGAACTTCACAGTGTTCGCGCTGGCGGTGGTCATCGGCTACTACGTGATCGGCAAGGTCCACCATTCCCTGCACACCCCGCTGATGTCGGTGACCAACGCCATCTCGGGGATCGTGGTGATCGGTGCCCTCGTGCAGATCGGGCACGAGAGCGCGCTCGTCACCGTGCTGTCCTTCGTGGCGATCCTGCTGACGAGCGTGAACATCTTCGGCGGTTTCGCCGTCACCCGCCGCATGCTGTCCATGTTCTCGAGAGGCGAGCCCCGATGACGTCCATGACCGCGTCCCGCGCCGCCGACCTGGTGGCGGCCCTGCTGTTCGTCCTCAGCCTCGCCGGCCTGTCCCAGCACCGGACGTCACGCGCCGGCGTCGTCTACGGCATCGTGGGGATGGCGCTCGCCCTGGTCGCCACCGTCGTGGTCTCGGCGCGGAGCGTCTCCGCCGGGCCGGTCGCGCTGATCCTGCTCGCCACGGTGATCGGCGCGGCGCTGGGCCTGTGGCGGGCACGGCGCGTGGAGATGACGCAGATGCCCGAACTGATCGCGGTGCTGCACAGCTTCGTCGGTCTCGCCGCCGTCCTGGTCGGCTGGAACAGCTACCTGGAGGTCGAGGCCCACGGCTCACGGGGGCGGATCGCCGCCGATCTGATCGGCATCCACCACGCCGAGGTGTTCATCGGCGTCTTCATCGGCGCGGTCACCTTCACCGGCTCCGTGGTCGCGTACCTGAAGCTGTCCGGGCGGATCAGGTCCCGGCCGCTGGTGCTGCCCGGCAAGAACGCCCTCAATCTGGGTGCGCTGGCCCTGTTCGCGGTGCTGACGGTCTGGTTCACCGTCAGTCCGGGCCTGCCGCTGATGGCGGCGGTCACGGTCCTGGCGCTCGCCCTGGGCTGGCATCTGGTGGCCTCCATCGGCGGTGGCGACATGCCCGTGGTGGTCTCGATGCTCAACAGCTACTCCGGCTGGGCCGCGGCGGCTGCCGGATTCCTGCTCGACAACAACCTGCTCATCGTCACCGGGGCGCTGGTCGGTTCCTCCGGTGCGTATCTGAGCTACATCATGTGCCAGGCGATGAACCGTTCCTTCCTCTCCGTCATCGCGGGCGGCTTCGGCATCGAGGCCCCGCCGGGCGGCGTGGACGAGCAGGGCGAGCACCGCGAGATCCGGGCGCACGAGGCGGCCGAACTGCTGGCCCGGGCGCGGTCCGTCGTGATCACCCCCGGTTACGGCATGGCCGTCGCGCAGGCCCAGCATCCGGTCGCGGAGCTGACCCGGCGGCTGCGCGAGCGCGGGATCGAGGTGCGCTTCGGCGTCCACCCCGTCGCCGGGCGGCTGCCCGGGCACATGAACGTGCTGCTGGCCGAGGCGAAGGTGCCGTACGACATCGTCCTGGGGATGGACGAGATCAACGACGACTTCGCGGACACCTCGGTCGTGCTGGTCATCGGTGCGAACGACACGGTCAACCCCTCGGCGACCGAGGATCCCGCCAGCCCGATCGCGGGTATGCCCGTACTGCGGGTCTGGGAGGCGGAGCAGGTCGTCGTCTTCAAGCGCTCGATGGCCTCCGGCTACGCGGGCGTGCAGAATCCGCTGTTCTTCCGGGAGAACAGCAGCATGCTCTTCGGCGACGCCAAGCAGAGCGTCGAGGAGATCCTCCAGTCCCTCGGCTCCGAGACCGGCCGGGGACCCACGGCCCCCGCGCGGGGGGTGACGGCGACACGGTGACCCGGGTCGCCCGTGCGGGCCCTCACTCGTGGGGCGGCTCGAAGGCCTGGGCGACGGCGAGGCTGTCCTCGTACACGTGGTGCCGGGTGACGAGGCCGTTCTCGACGGTGAGGTGGAGGGCGAAGCGGGCGCGGTACGGGCGTCGGGTGGGGCGGGCGGTCTGGCGGATCTCGCCGAGCACGACCGCGTCGTTCCCGTCGACGAGGATGCGCTCCACCTCGGTGGCCGCCTGCTCGGGCACGTGGTGTCCGGCCAGCTCGCGGTAGTGGGCCGCCGCGTCCGCCCGGGTGGACCGGTGGCGGATCCACGGCGTGGCGGGACGGCCGTGCTCGGCCTCCGGCCAGTCGAGTCTCCAGTCGCCCTGTTCGGCGTACAGCTCGGCGATGTGCTCGGGGTCGCCCGCGCCGATCCTGCGCAGCAGCTCCTCCACCACGGAGCGGGTGTGCGTCGATGTGGCCGTGGTCATGGCTGACCTCCTCCGGGGCCGCATCCCGTCGATGCGGCGAGGTCGCCCATCCTGTCGGTCCGCGCCGGGCGGCGCGATTACCTCCGGAGTAGGGCAGTCGCGGCCTCGCCTCAGGAACCGTCCAGCCACTGGGCCAGGGCAGCCGCCTCGCTGTGGTCCACGTCCTTGGTGGCCGTCAGCAGGGTCACCTTTGACCCCGCCGAGAGGTCGCGCAGGCGCTCCAGCGCGGCCCGGTGGTCCGGGTCCTCCAGTTCGGCGAAGTAGCGGCGCCGGAATTCGTCGTAGCGCTGCGGATCGTGGTGGTACCAGCGCCGCAGATCGGTCGAGGGGGCGACGTCGCGCAGCCACTCGTCCAGCTCGGCCTTCTCCTTGCTCACGCCACGAGGCCACAGGCGGTCGACGAGCACCCGCTTGCCGTCCTGCGGTGTGGAGCTTTCGTAGATTCTCCGGTATCCGACCCGTGCAGCCATGACCCACCTTCCGGAAACGACCCGGGCAGCCTCTTCCCTCGTGCTGTCCCATCCGGGTGGACCACCGCGGCGGGGCCCAAACACGGGCCGGCGGCGGCGCGCCCTCGTCAGGCTCCCGGCCGCGGCCAGCCGGCCAGTCCCTCCTCGCCGGGAGGCTGCGCGACGGCCTGCTCCACGGAGCAGTGGAAGGAGTAGACCGTGCCCAGTCCGCCGAGGGCGAAGACGTGCAGGAGCCGCCGGTCGGAGCAGGCGATCCGCAGGGACCCGTGCTGGTCCCGGATGTGCTTGGTCACGGCCACGATCATGCCGAGCCCCATGGAGTCGATGAACGGGGTGTCGCACAGGTCGAGCACGAAGTGCCGGTGGCCGTCGGCGAGGCGTCGGAACACCTCGGCCCGGACGAGTGGCGCGAAGGCGATGTCGATCTCGTCGTCGGCCCGGACCACCGTCCAGCCGTTCGCCACGTGGCTGCATACCTGTACGTGCGGCCCTGCGACGCCCTGCTCACTCACGCTCCGGCTCCTCTGCGAATCCGTCCGATTTGCCCGTCTCATCCAGGAAACGCGGTACGGCCGCGGTCTCACAAGGGTCCGGTTTTCAGATGGTGAGCGACAACCTCCGGGACACCCGCTCCGCCGTCGCGAGCAGCGTCGTGACGGCGTCGTCGAGGCAGGCCGTGCGGTTGACGTCCAGGGAGACGCCGAGCGATCCGATGGTGTCGCCCCGGCGGACGGAGACCGCGACGCACGCGGTGCCCAGCCGGTACTCCTCGATGTCGGTCACGGCCGGGCGGTGCGGAGAGGCGTCGAGGCGCCGCAGCAGCTCGGCACGGTAGGTGATGGTACGCGGGGTGAGATCGTTCAACGCGTGGCGGGAGAGGTACTCGGCGCGGGCGTCGGCGTCCAGTTCGCGCAGCACGCTCTTGCCCAGCGCCGTGGCGTGTCCCGCGTCCTCGAAGCCGACCCACAGGTCGACGCGGGGGGCCTTCGGCCCGTCGACGATCTCCGCGACCCGGATCTCGCCCTCCTCGTAGAGCGTCAGATAGGCCGCGGCCGACAGGTCGTCCCGCAGCTCGGTGAGCGTGGGGCGGACCCTGCTGAGCGCCGTCTGGTCATGGCTTTGGGCGTGCAGCGCGCCCAGCCTCTCCCCCAGGACGAAGGTGCCGTCCTCGAGTCTGCGCAGGTAGCCGTCGTGGACCATGGTGCGCAGCAGGTGGTAGGTGGTGCCCAGGGCCAGGCCCGTCTCGCGCGCCAGCTGCTTGGCCGGTACGCCGCTCTCGTGGGCGCCCACCGCTTCCATCAGCCGGAACGCTCGCTGCACCGAGGAGATGAGCGTGGGGCCCTCCTGACCGCTCATCCCTCCACACTGCGCCCCGCCGAAGGGGTCCGGCAAGTGCCGCTACGGCTTGATGCCGACCCCGGCCCACAGACTGACCTGGGCGTCGGTGGGGGTGTCCGGCCCGGCCGGCGACGTCGGTCGCCAGCGGTGACCGACCGTGACGCCCGGTTCCAGGAGATCCAGCCCGTCGAAGAAACGCGTGACGTCCTTCTGCGAGCGGAACTGCACCGGCGTGCCCGCTCCGGTGTAGATGTCCGTGACCTTCTCCCAGGTGGGCGGGTCGAAGTCGGGCGTGCAGTGACTCAGCGCGAGGGCGCTGCCCGCCGGGAGGGCCGCCATCAGCCGGTCGACGATGCCGTACGGGTCGCGGGCGTCGGTGATGAAGTGCATCAGGGCGTTCAGCGACAGGGCGACCGGCTGCGACAGGTCGAGCACCTCGGCCAGCTCGGGCGCGGTCAGCAGCGAGTCGGGGTCGTTGACGTCGGCCTCGATGTAGGTGGTGCGACCCTGCGGGGTGCTGCGCATGAGGCGCTCGGCGTACTTCAGGACGAGCGGGTCGTTGTCGGCGTAGACCACCCGGGCCTCGGGGACCACGGACTGTGCCACCTGGTGCACGTTCGGCTCGGTGGGGATGCCCGTGCCGATGTCCAGCCACTGCCGGATGCCGTGCTCCTGGGCCAGTACCCGAGTGGCGCGGTGCATGAAGGCGCGGTTCTCCCGGGCACAGGTGAAGATGCCCGGGTAGGCCTCGGCGACCGCTTCGGCGGCCTGCTTGTCGACCGGGAAGTGGTCCTTGCCGCCGAGGTAGTAGTCGTACATGCGGGCCGAGTGCGGCCTGCTGGTGTCCAGTCCCCGCGCGGCGTGGGTGTTGCTCATCCTTTTCCCTTCTCGAGGCCGGCCGTGAGGTGGTCCGCCATGCCCTGCTTGACTCCCCGGACGAACGCGCCGATCTCCTCGGACGTGTAGATGAGCGCGGGGCCGGAGGGGTCGGTCGACTGACGCACCGCGACGCGTCCGTCGGCGAGCCGCTTGGTCTCCACGCACTGGCCGCCGTTGGGGCCGCTCCACGGGCGCTCCCAGCCGCTTTCGCCGAGGTCGCAGGCGGGCATCCCGTTGTAGACGGGGTCGTCGGTGATGCTCATGAGTACTCCTTGCGCATGCGGTTCAGGAGCGCCGTGCTGTCCCGTGTCGAGGTGAGCAGCGCCATCCTGTTGTGCGCCTCCAGGTGCGCGACGACGTCGTCCCGTTCGTCCAGGTACATCGACGCGGAGAGGATCTCGCTGTAGACGACGTCGGGCAGCTCCGGCTCCTCGAACCGGAAGTAGGTGAAGGGGGCGCAGGCCCCGACGTGGGCGCCGACGGCGAAGGGCAGGATGTCGATGCTGACGTGCTCCAGCTCGGACGCCTCCAGGAGCCGGTCGATCTGCTCGCGCATCACTTCCGGACCGCCGACGACCCGGTGCAGGACCGCTTCCTCCATGACCACCCAGAGGGTGGGCGCGTCCTCCCGCTCCAGCAGGCTCTGCCGCCGCAGCCGCAGCCCGACGCGGCGCTCCAACTCCTCCTCGGAGCCGTTCGGAAAGCCTCCGCCGAGGACGCCGCGGGCGTACGCGGGGGTCTGGAGGAGTCCCGTGACGTAGTGGGGTTCGTAGGTGCGCAGTGTGCTGGCGCCGGTCTCCAGACTGACGTACGCGGTGAACCAGTTGGGCAGGACGTCGCGGTAGGCGTGCCACCAGCCCGGTTTGTTGGCCTGCTCGGCGAGCGCGACGAACTCGTCCGTCTCCTGCTGTGGGCTCCCGTACGTCTGCAGGAGCTTCTCGACATAGAGGGGTTTGAGGGCGACTTCGGCCTTCTCCAGCCGGCGGATCGTCAGGGGTGTGACCCGAAGCGCCTTGGCGGCGTCGGCCAGTGAGGCGCCCGCGTTCTGCCGCATCTCCTGGAGCCGGCGGCCCAGGATCATGCGCAGCACCGTCGGGGCGCTGGTGCCCGCGCCGGACCGGGGTTCGCTCACGCCCCCACCTCCTGATGGGTCGTCACCGGCGCCATTGTGGCAGCGAGTTGGTGATGACACCAGACTGAACGGGTCTTCCTGAAATTATCAGGGATCCGGTTGCAGCCTGAACCGGACGGCGAGCATAGTTGCGTCCGTGAGCCTGCCCGTCCGACCGCCGTCCCGTATGCGCCCGCCGAGGCCCTGCCCCCCATCGCGCCCGTCCTGACTGGAAGGCGATCACCGTGACCCCCCACACGAGCCCTTCGCCCGGACTCTTACCGTCGGCCCGTCCGGACCGGGAACACTGGTTCGACCTTCCCTCGCTCCGGATCAGCGTGCGGACGGCACGCGACACGGTGCGCCGGCAGCTTCGCGCCTGGCGGCTCCCCGGCGACGTGTGCACCGACGCGGTGCTGCTGATCTCGGAGCTGGCGACCAACGCCGTGCTCCACTCGGGCGGCGACCGCATGCTGTGCGGTCTGTCGCTGACCTCGCGCGAACAGCTGCGGATCGAGGTGCACGACGACGGACGCACGTCGGCCCGTCCGGCCGGCTGCGGCTCCGGTCCGCAGGACGAGAGCGGCCGGGGGCTGTTGATCGTGCAGCAGCTCGCCGACTCCTGGGGGACCGCCCGGTCCGGCCGCACCGGGGGCACCATCGTCTGGGCGGTTCTCCGGATCGGGGCCTGACCCACCGGGACTCGCCGGGGGGACCCGCCGGCCGGGCCGATGAGTACGAGCTGAGTATCTGCGCTCATGTCCCGGCACGTGGCGGGGGCCACACTCCGAGCCATGACGAACCTTCCGCCCCCGGCCGAGGAACTGCGGGTCCTCGACGCCGAGCTGCGGCAACTCGACCTGCGCCGCGCCGTCCTGCTGCGGCGCCGCGCATGGCTGGTCCACACACTGCGGTCGGCCGCTCCCCGGCAGCCCGCCCAGGCTCCCGGGGCGCCGCCGGGTGGCTGGCCCGCCGGCCCGGGCGCCGGCGCCGTCGCCCGCCGGCCGGAGGCCACCGCGCCGAGCGTGCAGAACGTGCTGCTGGTGCTCGGTGGCGTACTGCTGACGATCGCGGCGATCGCGTTCACCCTCGTCAGTTGGGGCCACCTGGGGATCGCGGGCCGCGCGCTGGTCCTCGGTGCGCTGACCGTGGCGGCACTGGGCGCGCCGGTGGTGTTGCTGCGGCGCGGGCTGAGGTCGACCGCCGAAGCCGTGGCCGGCCTGGGGACGGCCCTGACCGTCCTCGACGCCTACGCGCTCCACGAGGTGGCGTTCACCGGCACGGACGGTGTCGGGTACACGGCCGCCGCGTCCGCCGTCCTGGCCGCGCTGTGGGCCGCGTACGGTGTGCGGCTCGGGCTCTTCCATCCCCTTCCGCTCGCCGTGGCGACCGCCCACCTGCCCCTGCTGCTGTGGGCGATCGCCGTCGGCGCGGGTCCGCACACGCTCACCGCCGTGTTGCTGGCGACCGCCGCCGGCGGCACCGCGGTCGCGCTGCGCACCTCCTCGACGCCGGTGCGTGTGGTCGCCGTCGTCGGCGCGCCGGCCACGGGCGCCGCCGGTGTGCTGTCGGCCGGGTGGCTCTGCTGGAGCGCGTCCGACCCCGGCACGGCCGCACGGGCGGCGGCGCTCCTGGTCGTGGCGGCGGCCGCCGCCCTGGCGGCCGGCCGCTTCGTCCCGAACCGGGAGGCCGCCATCGGCACCGCCCTCGCCGCGGGTCTGTGCCTGGTCGCCGCGGTCGGAGGGGTGCTGTGGGTCTCGGTGCCGGGCGAGTGGACGGTGCCGGGGTGTCTGGTCTGCGCCATCGCGCTGCCGGCGGCGGAACGAACGCCGCTTCCCCTGCCTCTGCGTCAGGGGCTGGTGCGTGCTTCGGCAGCGGTCCAGGGCTTCGCGGTGCTGTGGGCGCTCCCGCTGGTCGTGGGGGGCGTCCTCGGTCCGGCGGCCCGCGCGGCGAGGCCCTGGTCCGGCGCGCCGCGGGACATCCGGGACGCCGTGTTCACGGACGTGCCCCCGCCTCCGTACGCGAGCACCGTACCGCTGGTCCTCGCCGTGGTGGCCGCGGCGCTGGTGGTGGCCGGACGCCGCACCACCAGGCGTCCGGCCGTCATGGTGGCGGCCCTCGTCCTCGGCTGGGCGGCCGTCTTCGTCCTCCCGGTGGCGCTCCGGCTGCCCTACCCGGCGGGGCTGGTGGCCCAGGCGGCCGTGGTCGTGGCGGTCCTGGGCTTCGCGGTGCCGGCCGACCGCGCCGGCGAGAAGCGCGAGGGGCCGTCGCCACTGGCCCTGACGGCCCTGCTGCTGGCTCTGGTCACCTCGGTCGACCTCGCCCTCCTCTCCCTGGCCTCGCAGTCCGCGACGATCGGTGTACTCGCGGCTCTCACGGTCCTGTTCGGTGCGGCCGGCCACCGCCCGAAGACCGCCCCGTTCACCGTGCCCGCCGCCCTCGGTCACGCCACGGCGCTGGCCTGCGCGATCGGTGCGTCGGCCGGCTTCGCACCGCACCACACGGCGCTGCTGGTGCTCGTCGTACCCGCCGTCGCCGCCCTGGTCGCGTCGCGGCCGGCCGGGTCGCGCACGACCGTACCGGTCGAGGCCGCGGGTGCGGCGGCGGCACTGCTCGCGCTCGCGCTCTCCCTGCCGGACCCGCCGATGCTCGCCCTGGTGCTCTCGCTGTGCGGTGTCGTCACGGCCGCCTCCGCGCTGCGCCCGGAGCGGCGGGCGGCCGGCTGGGCGGCGGCCGTGCTGTTCCTGCTGGCCGCCTGGGTGCGCCTGGCTGCATGGGACGTCGGCACGCCGGAGGCCTACACCCTGCCGGTGACCGTGCCCGCGCTGGTCGTCGGGTTCCTGCGTCGGCGCCGCGACACGGCGGTCTCCTCGTGGACGGCCTACGGTGCCGGCTTGGCCGCCACCCTGGTGCCGAGTCTGCTCGCCGCCTGGGACGACCAGCACTGGCTGCGGCCCCTGCTGCTCGGCGTCGCCGCGCTGGCCGTGACGCTGGTGGGCGCCCGGCAGCGGCTCCAGGCGCCGCTGGTCCTCGGCGCGGGCGTCCTCGCGCTGGTGGCGCTGCACGAGCTGGCCCCGTACCTCACCCAGGTCGTCGGCGCGCTCCCCCGCTGGGCACCTCCGGCCCTCGCCGGTCTCGTGCTGCTCGTCCTAGGCGCCACCTACGAACAGCGGCTGCGGGACGCCCGGCGGCTGAGAGCGGCACTGGGGCGCCTCCGGTAGGGATCGCGCCGTCACAAGTGAGGGGCCTGGTGGCGATGCCGTGCAGTTTTGCGGTCGGGGTCATGGAACCCGGACGAGGTCGCCCATCTTGCCGTGGGCCGCTGATCGGCTTCGTGGTAACACGAAGTGATCAATTCGAAAGGGCCGACTCATGGGTATCTTCAGCCGTCGCCAGACCGCCACCGTCGAGCAGCCGGCGGCCGCCGGACCCGACCGGTTCGCCGCGCCGTCCGCGACGGCGGCGGCCACGCTCGACCCGGCCCTTCGCGCGCTCACCGGGCATTGGACCATCGACCGCCCGCACAGCCGGATCGGTTTCTCCGTGCGGCACGCCATGGTCACCACGGTCCGCGGGGCCTTCACCGACTACGACAGCCGGCTCTACTTCGACGGGGCCTGCCCCTCCGAGTCCCGGGCGGACCTCGTGATCCGCGTCGCCAGCGTCGACACGGGCGTCGAGCAGCGGGACGCCCATCTCGTCGGCAAGGACTTCTTCGACGCGCGGCGCCACCCCGAGATGATCTTCCGCAGTACCTCCACCACCCAGGAGTCCGCGGAGAGCTTCCGCATGACGGGAGACCTCACCATCCGCGAGACGACCCGGCCCGTCGAACTCCAACTGGACTACCTTGGCTCGGTCGTGGACCCGTTCGGCTACGAGCGGGCCGGTTTCGACGGGACCACCACCATCGACCGCAGGGACTGGGGCCTGGTCTACAACCAGCGGCTCGAGGCGGGCGGCAGCATGGTGAGCGAGAAGGTCCGCCTCCAGTTCGACATCTCCGCGATCCGCTCCTCCTGAGTCCCACCGTGACGGCACTCGCCCGCCACGGCTACAGCGGCTGAGGCACGGGGTACGGACGCAGCACCATGAGCGAGTCCTCCCGGGCCGCGACCATGGCGAAGGGAAACCGGTCGACTTCGAGACAGAGCGCGACGTCGTCGGGATGGACGCCCTGACGCACGCCCTCCGCCAGCTCGGTGGCGGCACGCGACGCGGCCGCGCGGCGGAGGAACCCGGCGGCGTCCGTACCGGCCCCGCCGGCTCTGCCCGCGATGTACTGGGCGCACGCCAGGTCTTCGTCGGCCCGTCCGTCCTCGCCGGTGACCACGAACGTGACGTGCTCGGCGGCGCGTTCCCGCAGGAGCCGGGCCGTCGCCTCCGCGACCACGAAGCCGGCGCACAGCACCAGCGACGCGTCCTTGACCGCGAGGGCACCGACCGTCCCCGCCGTGGTCTTCTGCACGACGGTCCGTCCGCCGAGGTCGGCGGAGCGGATCAGGCCGGGCGAGTTGACCAGGTCGAAGCCGGGCGCGGGCGGACCGTCCTTGAGGGCCACGCGGTCCGGGTGGCGGGCCTTGAGAGCCAGGGCCTCGTCCAGCGACCCGGCGAGGACGATCTTTTCCGCCCCTTGGGCGAAGACCCACGCGGCCACGGTGAACGCGCGCATGACGTCGACGACGACCGCCACGGACGGGGTCTCGACCACCTCGGGAATGCCTACGAAGCGAGTGTCCATCGCGCTCATGATCGCGTACGCCCTTCGCCATGGCCACCCTCTCGGGTGCTCCCGGTCTCAGGGCGTGCCCACGAGACGGTCCAGCGGCGCCGCCAGGAGCGGGGCGAGTGCCTCGGCGTACGCCTCCGAGAGGTGGCTGTCGTCGCGGTGGACCGCGGTGTCGGCGACGACCACGGGGCATACTCCGGTGCGTGGGGCGCAGACCCAGGGGGTGGGGTCGATGACCGTGGTGCCCGTGGCGGAGGCGGCGGCCCGGACGGCGAGGCCGCGCGTGGCGTCCCGGGTCGCCTCCGGCAGGTGGTTCGCGCACGCCCGCAGCTGCAGGGAGTTCCTCGCGGCGCAGTCGATCGGATCACCCGTGGGCCACGGGGTGTCGAGCAGAGCGGCGACCCGGGCGCCGGAGCCGCGCAGGTCACGGAAGGTGTGCTCGAAGCCGGTGGTCCACTGGTGCAGGGGGTCGGCGGCGGGCCGGGCCGGGTCGCCGGCGTCCGAGGAGGAGGCGACCACGAGGGCCGGGCGCAGCGCCCTGATCCTCTCCAGGGCGCTGGAGCGCCAGGTGTCGCAGGCGGTGTACGGCTTGTGGAGGCTGACGATCGTCACGTCGGCGACCTTGCAGGAGGCCTTCGTGAACGGCACCAGTCGCCAGCCGCGAGCGACCGCGAGCCGTTGCAGGGCCGGGAACCACTGCGCGGCGTGCGAGTCGCCGAAGAGGACGACCGTACGGGAGGAGGTCCGGTCACCGTAGACGCAGGGCCGCGGCCCCGTGGCGGCGCGGTCGACGTGGCAGCCGTCCCGGTAGAGCGCGGAGCGGGAGGACTTGACCCGGGGCAGGGGCGGCGCGAGGTTGCTCGGCAGGGCGGTGGGGGACGAGGCCAGGAGTTCGGCGAGGCGTGTCCCCGGGTCGGGGGCCTCGGAGAGGGCCCGTGCCAGGGCGGGCGCGGGGCCGCCCACCTCGATGGCCGGCGGCACCGCCGCCGCCGTCAGGGACAGCGCCGAGGCGCTCGCGGTCAGCGCGGCCCCGAGCACCAGGGCGCGGCGTGGGCGGCCGCGGAAGGCCCGGTGGAAGCGGACCGGGTTCTCGACGAGGCGCAGGGTGAGCCAGGCCAGGGCCAGCGCCACGGCCGACAGCGCGAGCGCCAGCGGCACTTCGGCGGTGCCGTCGGCGCTGCCGAGTGCCGCCGGGGCTACGACCAGCAGCGGCCAGTGCCACAGGTACCAGCCGTACGAGAGTCCGCCGAGCCACACGAGCGGCCGTCGCTCCAGCAGCCGACCCGCGCCGTACGCCGTGGGCACGCAGCCGCCCGCCAGGACGAGTACGGCGCCGGCGACCGGCAGGAGTGCGTGGTGGCCGGGGAAGGGGGTCTCGTCGTCGTACCGGAGCGCCGCCAGCGCGACGCAGGCCAGGCCGAGCCAGCTCAGCGGGGCGGCCAGGGCCGCCGGCAGGCGGTTCAGCCGGGTGGCGGCCAGCGCCAGCAGCGCACCTGCGCCCAACTCCCAGGCCCGGGTGAGGGAGCCGAAGTACGCCCAGGGCGCCGAGGCGTTCGTCATGAGGACGCCCGCCGCGAAGGAGACCGCGCACAGGGCGGCGAGCGGCACCGCCACCGGTCCGCGCCGCCCGCGGGCGATCCGCCACGTGAGCAGCAGGAGCACCGGCCACACCAGGTAGAACTGCTCCTCCACGGCGAGCGACCAGACGTGCTGGAACGGTGACGGCGGGCTGTTCTGGGCGAGGTAGTCGGTACCGGCCGCCGCCAGCCGGAAGTTGACCACGTACAGCGTCCCGGCGAGGGCGTCGCCCGCGTACTCGGCGAGCCGCGCCTTCGACAGGAACAGCCATGCGCCGCCCAGCGTGACGGCGATGACGAGGGACGACGCGGGGAGCAGCCGCAGTGCCCGGCGGGCGTAGAAGGAGCGCAGCGACACCCGGCCGGTGGCGGCGAGTTCGCGCAGCAGCAGCGAGGTGATGAGGAAGCCGGAGATCACGAAGAAGACGTCGACGCCGATGTAGCCGCCGGCGACCCGCGACACGCCGGCATGGGAGAGCACCACCAGTGCGACGGCCACCGCGCGCAGCCCTTGGATGTCCAGCCGCAGGGGGTCGCGGTGACGCGGCCCGGGTCCACCGGCGGCCGGGACGGTGGGTGCCGCGGTGGGCATGGTGCTGGTCATCAGGGGCTGGCTCCTCGGGGCGACGGACACACTGCACCCGACAAGATCAGCTCGCCCCGTCCCGAAGTTCCCTTCCCGGCGCCCGACTTGGCCTCGGCCGCGAAGGTTCAACCGTGGGCAACCAGCGGTTCAGCCCCCGTCCGGCCCGGCGACCGGAAACGTCCTCAGCCCGTCGCAGGCCGGGTGCCGGGCAGGAGGTCCGGCACCGCGGCGGTGAAGCGCGCCGCGAGTGCGGCGGCCGCGGCACGCAGTTCCGCTCCGCCCTCGACACGGAAGGCGAGTGGCACCCTCGCCAGCCATTCCTGCGCGTACATGTCCGGGTTCCGGGTGCTGCCGACCAGGACGCAGCCGTCCTTCAGGGGTTCGAGCCGGCCCATGGGCGGGCGGATCCAGGGGGCGACCTCGGCCGGCGGGGCGTCGAAGACCACGCGGGTGGCGAACTCCCAACCGGTGCCCAGGTTCTCCTCCAGCACCGCCACGGGGTCGAAGCCGACGGGCGGGTCGAACCCCTCCTCGGTGCTCCGGACCCCGCCGATCCGGTCCACCCGGTAGGTGCGGACGGCGTCGGCGCGGTGGGAGTGGCACAGCAGGTACCAGCGCCCGTGACGGACGACGAGTGACCAGGGGTCCGCCGCCTCCTCCCAGGCGTTGCCGGCCTCGCTGCGGTAGGTGAGCAGCACCCGCCGCCGGTGGGCGACGGCCTCGACGAGCAAGCTGGTGACGGCGGGGTCCGGGTGGGCCGCGTACGGGTCGGGGGCGGCGGCCGCGTACTCCCGCAGCAGCGCCGCCTGCCGTCCGACGCTCTCCGGCAGCGCCATGACGACCTTTCCCAGGGCGGCACCGACGAGGTCGTCGGCGTCGGTCACGGCGGGCCGGCCGCTGAGCGCCGCCATGACGAGGCCGAGGGCCTCGGCCTGCGTGAAGTGCACGGGCGGCAGTCTCGTCCCGCGTCCGAGCCGGTACCCGCCGTGCGGTCCCCGGGCCGACTCCACCGGGATGCCCGCCTCCCTGAGGATCCCGACGTACCGGCGCGCCGCCCGCTCCGTCACGCCGAGCCGCTCGGCGAGTTCGCCGGCCGTCGTGGTGGGCCGGGTCCGGAGGATCTCCAGGGCGCGCAGCGCTCGCGCGGTGGGGCTCGGGTCGTTGGGCACGGGAGCAGGCTAGTGCGCGCGGCGGGCGCCGGGAGAGGACACCGGTGAACATACCGGCAGCGGATCGTCCGGATCTCGTCCTACGGTGTGGCCAGGCAACGAAGGGATTCGATCATGGACATTCTGCTCGTCGGCGGCCTGTGGCTGGACGGTTCCGTGTGGGACCGCGTCGCGTCCACGCTGGAGTCGCTCGGCCACCGTCCGGTGCCGCTCACCCTCCCGGGGCAGGGGGACGGCGCGACGACCGCAACGCTCGACGATCAGTTGGCGGCCGTGCTGGCCGCGGTGGACGCGGCGCCCGGCGAGCCCATGGTGGTGGGGCATTCCGCGGCCTGTTCACTGGCCTGGCTGGCCGCCGACCGGCGCCCGGAGCGACTGGCCAAGGTCGCGCTCATCGGCGGCATCCCGACCCCGGACGGCCGGCCGTACGCCGACTTCTTCGAGGTGAAGGACGGGGCGATGCCCTTTCCCGGCTGGGAGCCCTTCCAGGGGCCCGATGCCGCCGATCTCGACGAGGCGGCCAGGCGTGAGCTGGCGGCGGCCGCGATTCCGGTGCCCGAAGGCGTGGCCAGGGGGGTGGTGCGGCTGACCGACGAGCGCCGGTTCGACGTGCCGGTCGTTCTCGTGTGCCCCGAGTTCACGCCCGCGCAGGCGCGGAAGTGGATCGACGCGGGCGATGTTCCGGAGCTCGCCCGGGCCGGGCGCGTCGACTTCGCCGACATCGACTCGGGCCACTGGCCCATGATCTCCAGGCCTGACGAGCTGGCCCGGGTCCTGGCGGCGGCGGCCGAGGCGGGCTGACGGGCGCCGTACCGTGCCTGAGCGGGGTGCGGGCAGGGGTCAGGCGTGCGGGGTGGGCCGGTAGACGAGTTCCTGGATGCGGCCGTCGAGCGTGCGGGACTCGATCAATTCGAGGTCGAAGTCGGCCGCGCCCTTGAACACCGGGTCCAGCCCGGTCCGGCCGGTGATCACCGGGAACAGGGTCACCTGGACGCGGTCGACGAGGCCGGCGGCCAGCAGCGCCCGGTTCATCGACAGGCTTCCGTGTGAACGCAACGGCACCGCGGACTCCTCCTTGAGCCGGGTGACGACGTCGACGGCGTCGCCGTTCGCGAGGCTCGCCTCCGGCCAGTCGAGGGGTCCTTCCAGCGTGGTCGACACCACCGTGGCCGGCAGGCTCCGCATCCGGGTGACCCAGGGGTCGCGTACGTCGGCCCCCTCGGTGCCGGCGGCCAGCATCTGCGCGAACAGCCGATAGGTGCGGGCGCCGAAGACCATCCGCTGCTCCTCGCCGTACAGGGCGAGGCGATGGTCGAGCAGCTCGGGGCCCTGCTTTCCCCAGTAGCCGGTCCAGTCGCCGCCGGCGGCGCCGAAGCCGTCGAGACTGGAGAAGACGTCGAAGGTGTAGGTGGCGGTCACGAGGCACCTTCTACCACCTCGGCGGGGCTCGCACGGCAAGGACACCCGGGGCCTCCCGACGAGTTCCGCCGGACAGGTCCCGACCCCGGTTCAGGGGGGCCGGCGGGCGCCGGTCCGGTCCCCCGGTGTCGCGACGCCGGGTGCCGTCCCGGCCGAGGGCGACGCGGTTGCGGCGCCGCACCGCCAACGGCGCGCGACGGCGCCGCTCCAGCGGCTTTCGGGCGCCGCACCGCCCGGTGGGGTCAGTGGAGGCAGAGGCAGAACGGATGGCCGGCCGGGTCCGCGTAGACCCGCCAGTTGGCGCCCGGGCGGAGCTGGTCCGTCCGTTCCAGGACCGTCGCGCCGAGTGCGAGTGCCCGCCTCTCCTCGCCTTCGAGGTCGTCGACGTCGAAGTCCAGGTGGAGCTGCTGGGGGCGGTCCTGGCCGGGCCATTCGGGCGCCCGGTAGCCGTCCACGCGCTGGCAGGCCAGCGGTGTTCCCTCGAAGCCGTGCACCTCGATCCAGTCGGAGTCGTCCGGATCCGCGACCACCCGCCCGTCGAGCAGTTCCGCGTAGAACTCCGCGAGCCGTACCGGATCGGCGCAGTCCAGCGCGACCGCTTGCAGCTTTCGAATCACGTCCGACACTCCTCGCTCTCAGAACCCTCGCGTCACGCCCTACTACCCGAGGGTCCTACCCGGGGCGGTGGCGGGCATGCACGACGGCAGGGCTGGTCGGGCACCCCCTACGACCATTGCACTTGGCGTTGCACGCGGTGCGTGCATAATGGGTTCAGAAGCATGTCGCAGAGCTTGGGAAAGGACACGTGTCATGAGTGACTCACTGGACCCCGAGGTGCTGGACGCGGCCATCGAGAACGTCCACCGCGCCGGAATGCCGGGCCTGTTCGCCGAGGTGCGGGACGGCGACCAGGTCTGGCGGGGCGCCGCCGGGGTCGCCGACGTCGACACCGGCCGCCCGGTCGGGGCCGACATGCGCCACCGGGTCGGCAGCCTCACCAAGACCTTCACCGCCGCCGCGGTCCTGCAGCAGGTCGAGCGGGGCCGGATCGGTCTCGACACGCCGATCGGCCGATACCTTCCGGGACTGATTCCGGGCGAACGCGGTGACACCGTCACGGTCCGGATGCTGCTGAACCACACCAGCGGTCTCGCCGAGTACCTGCCCCATGCCTACGCCTCGCTCAAGGCGTTCCCCGTCCTCGCGGACACCGGGCCCCAGAGCCTGGACGACCACCGGTTCACCCGGTTCGCGCCCGGCGAACTGATCGAGCTGGGCGTCGCCGCTCCCGCCGTCGGCCCCCCGGGCGGCACGCCGGGCCTGTACTCGAACACCAACTACCTGATCCTGGGCGTGCTCCTGGAGCGGGTGACCGGCACCACCGCCGAGCGGTACATCACCCGGAACGTCATCGAGCGCGCCGGGCTCCAGGACACCGAACTGCCCACCGGACCGTACGTGGGCGAGCCCCACTCGCGCCTGTACGAAGCCTGGTTCGGCATGATCGACCCGCCGCGCGACTACAGCGTCTACGACATGTCGTGGGTGGGGCCGGCGGCCTCGCTGATATCCACCGTCGCTGACCTCAACCGCTTCTTCGGGATGCTGCTGGCCGGTGAGATCGTCAGCCCGTCGTCGCTCGCGCAGATGCGGCGCACCGTGCCGGTGGTCTCCCAGGAGGGCCGGACGATCGAGTACGGACTCGGCCTGCACCCGGTCGAGGCACCTGGCCAGGACACCTTCTGGGGCCACGGCGGGACGGCCTGGGGCGCCGGTGCCCTGGCCCTGATCAGCGCCGACGGCAGACGGCGCATGGCCCTCGCGGTGAACCTGCAGAGGTGGAACGCGCTCGACTCCACGGGCCGGCCGCGGCCCCATCCCATCGACGAGGCCCTCGGGGCCTTCCAGCGGGTGGCGATGTACGGCTGACCGGACCGCGGAGCCCCGAAGTCCTCCCGCGGGTCAGCGGGTCGGCGCGTCGGCGGTGTGCAGGACGCGGAACCGGCCGGGTCGGGCCGGATCCCGGTCGACGACCTGGACCGGTGCCCAGACCCATTGCCACACGCCGATGTCCGGCGTACGGGAGAACCGGATCGGGCCCCGGGTTCCCTCGACCGAGACGCTCGCCCAGGACTCGGCCGTCGTCGCCCGGTCGGTGCCGCGCGAACGCAGCATGTCGGCGAGGACCGCCACCGTGTCGTAGCCCTCGAAGGCGACGAAGGAGGGCGCCCCGCCCAGCCGCTCGCGCAGGGCCGTCCCGACGCGCGCGCCGAGTGGACCGAGGTGCTCGGGAAGGTAGCGGAGGAACGGCACCGCGGCGCCGTCGTCACCCAGCGACGTGGCCCATGCGGCGAACTCCGGTTGCCCGGCCGGGGCGCCGATCAGGATGTCGGCCAGGCGCCGGTCGCGGCGCACGGACCGCACGATCGACACGGCCGGCTCGGGCAGGCCGGCCAGCACGAGCAGGGCGGTCGCGCGTCCGTCGACGAGTGCGTCGCACAGGGACGAGGGGGTCGACTCCCGCATGTCGACGTCGATGACGGTGCCGCCGCGTGGAGCGAGGCGGTCGCGCAGGATGCGGGCGCCGGACGCCCAGTAGAGGCTCGGCTCGGTGGCGACGGCGACGCGGCGGTGGCCGGCGGCGAGGAGGAAGTCCGCGAAGGTCCGCCAGCCGTGGGACTGCGCCGGGGCGAGACGCGCGACCCAGGGCGTCGGCTGTTCGGTGAGCGTGTCGAGCACGGCCGACGAGCACAGGAAGGGCAGTCCGACGGCATCGGCCCTGGCGGCGGCGGCGCGTGCGACGACGCTGTGGTACTCCCCCGCCAGGGCGGCTACACCCAGCCGGGCCAGCTCGTCCACGGCCGCCGCGGCCCGGTCCGGATCGGCCGCCGTGTCCCGGACCACCAGTTCGAGTGGTGTGCCGCCGATGCCGCCGGCGTCGTTGATGTCGCGTACGGCCAGTTCCATCCCGGCGAGCAGGTGCCGGCCCGCCTCGTCCCAGCCGGGCCGGGTCAGCGGCGCGAGAGCGCCGATCCGTACGCGCGTGTCCGTCTCGTCCCGCCCCGGTGGAGGCACCTCGGTGATCATGCTCGACATTGCATCCGCCACCGGTGCCGGGGGCAACCGATTATGCGTCCCGTCGACACCGAGTCTCGCTCAAGGGGAGTCGGTCGCAGGTGAGTTGTGGCAGGATCCGCTGTCATGTCGCCGCTCGGCACGTCACCGTCCGGCCCGTGGCCGCACGGGTCCGGTCGTCGTCTGTTCGTGGTGCTGCTCGTGCTGCTCCTGTCCGTCGGTCTCCTGGTGCGCGACGCCGTCGCGGCGGCCGGACCCGGCGGGTCCGGGGCCCCGGCGACGCCCGACCGCGCCCGCTACGACGTGGACCTCCGCTCCGACGCCGACGGCAGCCACTGGACGGGACGGCAGCGGGTGTCCTTCCGCAACGCGTCCGGCCGGCCGCTGCGCGAGGTGTACCTGCGTCTGTGGGGCAACGGCGAGGACGGGTGCGGCACGCCCGACGGGCCCGGCGCGCCGGGCGTCCCCTCCCCCGTCGTCGTGTCGGGCGTGCGCGGCGGCACGGCGGACCCGCTCACGGGGAACTGCACGGCTCTGCGCATCGCCCTGCCCGAACCCCTCGCCCACGGGAAGCGGGCGTCCGTCGCCTTCGACTTCTCGATCACGGTGCCCGGCCGCAACGCCCGCTTCGGCCGCGAGGGCGCCTTCCGCTTCCTCGGCAACGCGCTGCCCGTGCTCGCCGTGCACGACGCGAAGGGGTGGCACCTCGACCCGTACGTGGCCGTCGGCGAGAGCTTCTACGCCCTCACCGGTGACTTCCGGGTGCGTCTCGACCACCCGTCGCACCTGGAGGTACCGGCGACCGGCCGCACCGTGGCCCGCCCGGCAGGCCCGGGCCGTACGGTGACCGTCTCCGTCGCGGAGCGCGTGCGGGACTTCGCCTGGGCGGCGGGGCCGTTCCGCACCGCCACGCAGACCACGCCCGGGGGCGTGCGCGTCAGGTCGTACTGGGCGCCCGGGACTCCGGCCGCGGGCGTCCGCCTCAGCCGCGCGGAAGCCGTGGCCGCGGTCGACCGGTTCGGCCGGGAGTTCGGACGCTACCCCTACGGCGAGATGGATCTCGTGATGACCAGCGGGTTCGGCGGCGGCATGGAGTACCCGGGCCTCGTCCTGCTGGGCACCACGGAGGAGGGCGGCGCCGTCGTCCACGAGCTGGCGCACCAGTGGTGGTACGGCATCGTCGGCAACGACGAGTACGCCTCGCCGTGGCTGGACGAGAGCTTCGCCCAGTACGCCAACTTCCGCTTCTACGGCCTGGACACCCGCGACTGCTGGTCGGACGTCTACTGGCCCGACGACGGCACGGCGCTGACCGCCTCCATGGACTACTGGTCGCGGCACCGCGGCGAGTACCACCTGGTCTACACGGCCGGGCCGTGCGCCCTGGCCGACCTGGAACGCACCCTCGGCTCCGACACCATGGCGCGGCTCCTCAAGGGCTACGCGCGGGAGCACTGGTACGGCGTCTCCACCACCGGGGACTTCAAGCGCGCCGCCCAGTCCATGACCGACCAGGATCTCGGTCCCTTCTGGGAGAGCCACCGCATCAGGTGACGGCGGTTCAGGTCACGTCCAGGTCGGTGAACAGCATGTCGTGGTCCGAGTGCGTGGTGTGGACCACCCGGTGCTCGACGGGGGCGACGCCGCGCAGGAAGACGTAGTCGAACTTGCTCTGCCAGTCGGTCGTCGGCTCACAGGTGCCGACGGGCGAGGGATGGCACTGCGGGTCGGTGTCGTTGGCCAGCGCCCACATCGGGCCGAGTTCGGGGGCGTCCGGCACGGCGTTGAAGTCGCCGAGGACTATGGCGCGGTCCTGCCGGGCGACTTCGGTGGCGAGGACGCGGACCTGGTCCTTCCTGAACTCCTCCTGACGCCGCTGGGCGAGGTGCGTGTTGAAGACCCGGACGGACCGGCCGCCCACCTCGGTGGTGACCGCGAGATACCCGCGGTCCTCGGATCCGCCGTCGGGGTATTCGACGTTGACCCGGTCCGTCACCGGCGCCGCCGACAGGATGGCCTGGCCGAAGCCTCCCGGGTTCCACGGTGCTCCCCCGCAGCGGCCCCAGTTCTCCAGGACCGTCCCGTACGCGACGTGGTAGACCAGCCCGTGGTAGGCCTCCAGGTAGTCCCGGATCCGCTCGACGTCACGTGCGCAGGCCTCCTGCACGCCGATGACCTGGGGCGCGTGCGCGGCCATCTCGGCGGCCCGGTCGAGGTTGCTCGCGTCGCAGGGGTTGCACAGGTTCCACGTCATGACCCGGTTCGGTACGACGTCCTTGACGGCCTCGACGGGCAGCGACCTGCCGGACAGGGCGCCGCCGGGGGCGCTGGGTCCCACCAGCGCCAGGCAGGCCAGCGCCACGGCGCATACGAGCAATCGCGAGCCGCTCCTGTTGAGCACCGTCGCCTCCTCGGTGTGGACACACATGGCAACCGACGTTTCCCCGTACGAGGTTATGGCACCGGTGCGCGGCCCTGGAGCCGCGGTGCCGTTCCCGCACCCCGGCCGGCCCGCGTCGCGGCGACGGCTCGCGGGCAGGTCGGTCAGCTGCCGCCGCGCGCGCGTGAGCCACAACCGTCGGTTGGGCACGCCTTATGCTCGCTGCCATGGATACCGAGGCGGTGCGCTCGTTCGTCCGCGCGGCCGAGCTGGGACAACTGCGGCACGCGGCCGACGAGCTCGGTGTGACGCAGCAGGCCGTCTCGAAGCGGATCGCGGCCCTTGAGCGCGCACTCGACGTCCGGTTGTTCACCCGCACCGCCCGAGGGGTCGAGCTGACCCTCGACGGGCAGGCCTTCCTCGCGCACGCGCGCAACGTGGTCGCGCATGCAGATCGCGCCGTCGCCGCGATCCGACGGGGCTCGCGGGCGCTGCGGATCGACGTTCTCGGCCTGCGGAGCGCGCAGGCCGTCATCCTGCACGACTACTGGCGCTCGCACCCCGAGACCACGCTCGACGTGGTGACGCTCAAGGTCGACGACCCGCGGCTGGCGGTGGCCGCCGTGCAGGCGGGCGAAGTCGACGCCTCCTTCCGCTCGGTCACCGACCCGGCCGATCTGCCGCGCGAGCTGCGGATGATCCACGCGTTCCACTCCCCGCTGGAACTCGTCGTCGGCCCGGGACACCCGCTCGCCTCCGCACGCACCGTGACACCGGCCCAGTTGCGCGGACACCGGATCTGGGTGCCCGGCATCGCGCCGGGCAGCGAATGGGCGGAGTTCTACGAGGAACTCACCACGGCGCTCGACCTGCGCGTGGACGCCGCGGGCCCGAACTTCGGCAACGAGGTGCTCCTCGACATCCTGGCCGACTCCGACGACGTGGCCACCCTCGTGGGCTCGCGCGACCGGTACGTCTGGCCGACCGGCCACGACCTGCGCCGCATCCCGATCGCGGAGCCGGCGCTCGCCTACCCGCTCTCGCTCATCCTCCCCCGCGAGAATCCGCACCCGGGCCTGCGGGCGGTCGTCAACCACTTCGCGGGCCTTGCCCCGTTGCCCGAGGACACCTGGCTGCCGTCCTGGGCAACGGCACCGCACCGCGACGACGGCGACGGCGACGGCGGTCACGACTCGCGCTGACGTCGCGAGGTCTCCGGAGAGGCGGTGTCACGCGCCCGACGCGTGGTGCTCCTGGTCCACGATCGTCTCCACGATGCGCATCAACCGCTCCCCCGCCCGGTCGATGCTGCCGTTCTGCGTGCTGACCTGTGCTCCTTCGAGCACGAAGGTGATCTGGGCCGCGACCTGCTCCGGGTCGGGCAGCCCCGCCTCGGCGCACATGCCGACCAGTCGGCGGGTCTGACGGGCCTTGTGCTCCTCGATCACCTGTCGAGCGGGGTGGGACCGGTCGGGGAGTTCGGCGAGGGAGTTGATGAAGGGGCAGCCCCGGTACGAGAGCGTCGGCAGCCCGTCGGCGATGAAGCGGGCCAGGCCCAGGATCTGCTCCCGGGGCCGGCCGGGATGTTCGGCCTCGACGCGGTCGAAGGCCGCCTGGTAGTCGGCGGCCAGGATCCGCAGCCACTCGGCGACCAGGGCGTCCTTGGTCTCGAAGTGCCGGTAGATCGCCATCTTGGTGGTCTCGGCCTTCTCGGCGATCGCCTGCACACCCACACGCCCGATGCCCTCGCTCTGGAAGAGCTCCTCGGCCGCGTCGAGGATGCGCTCACGAGGCGGCAGCTTCGCCACTCTGCCCGGCCTGGCGGCGGTCGATGTCATGCGTGCTCCGTGGCGTCCGGTCGATGGTGCCCAGTACTCCCTGCTACGGTACCAGTCCGTCCCACTCGATACCGATCGGTATCGTCCGGGACTCACAGGTATCGTTCGTGTTCTGGGGAGAGTGGCAGTGAGAGTTTCCGAGTACGTGCGCCACGACGCGGTGGGGCTCGCGGAGCTGGTGGCCAAGGGCGAGGTGACTCCCGCCGAGGTGGAAGCCGCCGCGCGCGAGGCGGTGCGAAGGGTCGACGCGCGGCTCAACGCCGTGGTGGAGACCTGGCCGGCCGACGACCTCCCGGTCCCCGGCAGCACCCCGCTGGCCGGCGCACCCTTCCTGATCAAGGACTTCGGAGTCGCCATGGCGGGCCGGCGCACGGAGCTGGGCAGCCGGCTCGCGGCCGGGCACGTCGCCCGCTCCGACTCCTTCCTGATGCGGCGCTTCCGCCGCGCGGGGCTGGTGACCATCGGGCGTACCGCGACACCGGAGCTGGCCTACAGCATCACCACGGAACCGGTGCTGTACGGCCCGACCCGCAATCCGTGGGACCCGGGGCGGGGCGCCGGCGGATCCAGCGGCGGCGCGGGCGCGGCCGTCGCCGCCGGAGCGGTCCCCCTCGCTCACGCCACCGACGCCGCGGGCTCGCTGCGCATCCCCGCCGCGTACAACGGCCTCTTCGGGCTGAAGCCCACGCGCGGCCGGGTCTCCCTGGGCCCCGCCCTCGACGAGGGCTTCAACGGCCTGGCCGTCCAGGGCGGCGTCAGCCGCACCGTGCGGGACAGCGCGGCGCTGCTCGACCTGATACGCGGCCCGGAGCCGGGCGACCCCTACTTCGCCGAGCAGCCGTCCCGCCCCTACGCGGAGGAAGTCACGCGCCCGCCCGACTCGTTGCGCATCGGGGTCCTCGTCCAGGCGTGGGGCGGACGCCGCACCGCCGCACCGGTGGCCGAGGCGCTGGCGAGGACCGTGCGTCTGCTCGAATCCCTGGGCCACCGCACGGAGGAGGCCACCGTCGGCCTCGGTGCCGACTGGGAGGACTTCGTGCTGGCCAACGCCCGGCTGTCGACCGCGAATCTGGCGGCCTCGGTCGACGACCTGGCCGCCGCCCTCGGCCGGCCCGCCGACTCCTCGACCCTCGAACCGGCGACGCTGGCCGCCCATCGCTACGGGCAGCGGGTCAGCGGCCCCCAGTTCGTCGCCGCCCTCACGATCCGCAACCGCGTCGCCCGCAGCCTGGGCCAGTACTTCACCACCCACGATCTGCTGCTCACCCCCACCCTGCCGGAGCCGCCCCCGCGGCTGGGTGCCTACGGCGAGGGTGCCCAGGCGCTCGACGGCCTCGGCTGGATCGACCGGCTCAACGACCGCTCGCCGTTCACCATGGCGTTCAACGTGGCGGGCACACCCGCCATGTCCGTGCCGCTGGCGGCCGACCCCGGCACGGGGCTCCCGATCGGCATGCAGTTCGCCGCCGGTTACGGGCGCGAAGACCTCCTCTTCCGCCTCGCCGGACAGCTCGAACAGGCGCAACCGTGGTCGGACCGGACCCCTGCCGTGTGGGCGGGAAACCCTCCTGTTCCGGTGACGTCCTGAGCAGGTCGTCGACGGGGCGGGGCCACCGGCGGGCACCGTGCGGGCGCCTGCCGTGGGCCGGCGGCGGTGACGCGGAAAATCCGGGTGCCCGCGGGTCCCCGGAGCGTTATCTTCGGGACATGAACGTCATCGGCACCAGCACCTTCGCGACCGCGCGAGCGACCAGCTCGCCGGTTGCCGCCGTCTGACCTTCTCCTCTTCCACCGGCGACCGGAAACGGCCCGTCGGTGGTTCCCGCGCGGCGCTCCGCCGCCCTCGCCTCGGTGCGAGGACCGCACGGTTCGTTCTCCGGTGCCCTCCCGCCCCGCAGCGAAGGAGTCACCCCCATGGACACCGAGCAGATCGTCCGCACGTTCGTCGAGTACTACGAGGATCAGGGTCACCGCCGGATCACCGGCTCGACGCTGCTGCCCGAGCCGGGCGATCCGGTGCTGTTCACCAGCGCCGGCATGCACCCGCTCACCCCGTACCTGGAGGGCCGCCCGCATCCACTGGGCCGGCGGCTGGTCAACGTGCAGCGCTGTCTGCGCACCACGGACCTGGACGAGGTCGGTGACAGCACCCATCTGACGGTCTTCGAGATGCTCGGCACCTGGTCGCTGGGCGACTACGAGGGCACGCGGAGCCTCGACTGGGCCCACCGGCTGCTCACCGAGGGGCTCGGGGTCGATCCGGGCCTGCTGCACGCCACCGTGTACGGGGGCGACGAGCAGGTCGGGCCGGACACCGAGTCACTGCGGCTGTGGCGGGAGCGCGGCGTCCCCGTGGAGCACACGGTGGACGACAACTGGTGGTCCAACGGGCCGGTCGGCCCGTGCGGACCCGATTCGGAGATCTTCCTGTGGAGCGGTGACACGCCGCCCCGGTCCACACCCACGGGCGACGACCGCTGGGTGGAGGTGTGGAACCACGTGATGATGCGCCACCGCCGGCTCGACGACGGCCGCCTCGTGCCGCTGCCGCAGCGCAACGTCGACACCGGCCTGGGCCTGGAGCGCCTCGCCTCGCTCCTGCAGGGGAAGTCGTCGGTCTTCGAATGCGACGTCTTCGAGCCGTGGCGGCGGCTGGTGCCCGGCCTGTGGCCGCTGGACGAACCGTCGTTCCGGGTGGTCTGCGACCACCTGCGGTCGGCCGTCGTGGTCGTCGGCGACGGGGTGCGGCCGTCCAACACCGGCCAGGGTTATGTGCTGCGCCGCCTGGTGCGACGGCTGCTCACCGTGCTGTGGCGGGACGACCCCTCGCGCGGGCTCGGGGACCTGCCGGACGAGTTGATCACGCACACCCTGAATCACTTCCGGCAGGACGGCGACCCCGGTCTCCCCGGCCTCGTGCGACGACTGCTGGTGGAGGAGGAGCGCCGGTTCCGGCGGCTCCTGGAGCGCGGCAGGAACGTGCTCGCCCGGCCCCGCTTCCGGGGCCCACTGGGGCAGGAGGACTTCGACTACCTCCACGACACCCACGGACTGCCGCGCGACCTGGTGACGAGCCTGCGCGAGGGCGGCCCCTGGTGAACGGGGAACGCGGGGAACGCCGTGCTGTCGTGACGGACCGTCAGCCGGTGCGGCGCGCGGGGCGCCGACGACGCTGGACGGCGCCGTAGGTCGCTTCCAGGGCGGTGGTCGCCGCGTCGTAGGAGCGCTGGGCGACGCCGACGAAGAGGCAGTCGATGACGGCCAGTTGGGCGATGCGGCTGACGGTGGCACCGGAGCGGAACGGCGTTTCCCGCACGCAGGTCGTCAGCACGAGGTCGGCACTGGTCGCGAGCGTGGAGCCCGGGTCGTTGGTCAGGGCGATGGTGGTGGCCCCGCGTTCGGCCGCGGCCTGGAGGGGCTCGGTGGTGTCCTCGGTCTCGCCCGAGTGGGAGACGGCCAGGGCGACGTCGCCTGGCCCCAGCAGGGCCGTGGCGGTGAGCGCCGCGTGCCGGTCGCTCCAGATGAAGGCCATCCGGCCTATGCGGTGAAGCTTCTGGTGCAGGTCCTGGCCGACGAACGCGCTGGCGCCCACACCGAAGATGTCGACCCTGCGGGCGTCGGCCACCGCGTCGACCGCCCGGCCCAGCGCGTCCACGTCGAGTTCGGCGCCCGAATCCTCCAGGGCCCGGACCTCGTTGTAGATGATCTTGCTGACTATCCGGTCCAGCGAGTCCGTCGGGCTGATGTCGGTGCCGCCCTGCGCCGCCCGCTCGCCGCCCAGCGCGTGCTCCCGCGCCGCGGCGGCGGCCAGGGCCAGGCGCAGCTGGGGGTAGTTGCCGGTGCCGACGGTGCGGCAGAACCGCATCACGGTGGCCGCCGAGGTGCTCGCCCGCTCCGCCAGCGCGT
Source organism: Streptomyces sp. NPDC042336 (assembly GCF_055581985.1). Taxonomy (NCBI): domain Bacteria; kingdom Bacillati; phylum Actinomycetota; class Actinomycetes; order Kitasatosporales; family Streptomycetaceae; genus Streptomyces; species Streptomyces sp. NPDC042336. Next base: position 98,912 of record NZ_JBVJEA010000007.1, read on the forward strand.
GGATGGACAGCTCCGCGACCTGTCCCGGGTCGGCGAGGACCACGTCGGCCACCCGCCGTTCCGACGGGGCCAGGGAGGCTCGGGCAGCGCGGACGCGCGTGAGGACGTCGGCGAGCGGGGCGTCCTGGGCGGACGGCTCCGGCACGCGGGACGAGGACTGGCGGACCATGACCCCTCCTGGATGTGGTGAACACAGGGTAAAGGGGCGCCCCGAGGAGGTCAAAAAGTTACGCGGTGAGCAACACGACGTTACTTATTGACATCCGGAGGGCGGCGTTCCCATACTCGGACGGCGATCCGCACCGGTCACCGACGCCCCGGTGACTCTCGACGTGCCGGGTCCCTCGGGCAAAGGGCAGGCCGTATGACTTCAGTAGTGGCGGTAGATCTCGGGAAGACCGGTTGCCGCGCCATGCTGTGGCACCGCCCCGGTTCGCCACGGGCCGTCAGTTCCGTGGCCGGTGCCCCCGGTCTGGCGGCACCCGACGGGGTGGCGGCGGCCCGCGCGGCCGTGCGCGCCGCCGTCGAGCCGCTCCTTCGGGAACCGGGCGCCGCCCGGCCGGAGTCCGTCCTCGTGGGCGCCGCCGGGGCGGCTTCGGCCCCCGCCGCGGCCCGCTCCCTGGTGGCTGCCCTCCTGGCGGACCTGCCCGTGCAGGAGGCCGCCGTCACCAGTGACGCCGTCACCGCCCACGCCGGCGCGCTCGGCGGCCGGGCGGGGGTGGTACTGGCGATCGGCACCGGGGCGGTCGCGGTCGGCATCGGCGCCGACGGGACGTACGCGCGCGTCGACGGGTGGGGTCCCCTGCTCGGCGACGACGGCAGCGGCGCCCGGATCGGCACGGCCGGGTTGCGCGCCGCCCTGCGGGCCCACGACGGGCGGGGCCCGGCCACCGTCCTGCTGGACGCGGCCGTCGGCCTCTTCGGTGACCTCGAACGGCTCCCGGCGACCGTCGGAGGGGACGGCAATCCCGCCCGTACGGCCGCCTCGTTCGCCCCCGAGGTGGCCCGCGCCGCCGACGCGGGGGACGCCGTGGCGGCGGCGATCGTCCGGGACGCGGCCGCCGACCTGGCCGGGACCGCCCTCGCGGCGGCCGGCCGGATCGGCGCGGGCGGCGACCCGCTGCCGATGGCCGTCACCGGTGGTCTCACGGCGCTCGGCCCCGCCCTGATGACACCGCTGACCGAACACGTCACCGGCTCCGGGCTCCCCCTGCGGCTCATCTCCCCGCTCGGCGACCCCCTTGACGGGGCCCGTCTGCTGGCGCTGGACCGCGCCACCCCTCATGCCTCCCTCGTCGTCCGTGTCCGCCGGACGACCGCCAGTCCCCCTCCCCCGACGCCGGCAACCCCACCGGCCAGTGCCTAGGAGCAAGCGTGCGCCAGCTCGACCTCGTGGTGATCGTGGTCTATCTGATCGGGATCGCCTGGATCGGCCTGCGGAAGGCAGGCCGGCAGAAGTCGGCGAAGGACTACTTCGTCGGTGAAGGCCACATGCCGTGGTGGACCGTCTCCTTCTCCGTGGTCGCCACGGAGACCAGTGTGCTGACGGTGATCAGCGTTCCGGGCGGTGCCTACAGCGGCCAGGGCTTCGGCAACGTCGAACTCGCCCTGGGCTACGTCATCGGACGCGTCGTCGTCGCCACCGTACTGATCCCCCTCTACAAGCGCGGCGGCTTCGTCAGCGCCTACCAGTACCTGGGCGACCGGTTCGGGCTGAAGCTTCAGGGGCTCGCCTCGGTGACCTTCGTCTTCACCCGGCTCCTGGCCGAAGGGGTGCGGCTGTTCGCCTCCGCCATCCCGATCAAGCTGCTGCTCGACGAGTTCGGTGTGCACGCGAGCTACCGCGTGATCATCATCGTGATCACGCTGATCACCGTCGTCTACACCTACCTGGGCGGCATCAAGGCGGTCATCTGGACCGACGCCATCCAGATGGTCCTCTACCTCGGTGGCGCCGTCCTCGCCGTCGCGGTGCTCTCCGCCCACGTCGGCGGTGACGGCTACGCGCGGGCCATGGATGCCGGCAAGTTCACGCTCTTCGACACCGACTTCGGCCTGGCCCACATCCTCACCAGCCCGTTCGCCCTGCCCACGGCCATCATCGGCGGCGCGATCTTCGCCATGGCCTCGCACGGCTCCGACCAGCTGATCGTCCAGCGCGTGCTGGCGACGAAGACCCTGCGCGAGGGCCAGAAGGCCATGATCGCCTCGGGTGTCTTCGTCACCGTCCAGTTCGCCGCCTTCTCCCTCGTCGGCGCGCTGCTGTGGTCGTACAACGAGGGCAGGTCCTTCTCGGAGCTGGGCCTGTCCAGCTCGGACAACCTCTACCCCGAGTTCATCCTGCACGGGCTGCCCGTGGTGGTCTCGGGGCTGCTCGTGGCCGGCATCCTGGGCGCCGCGATGGGCTCGCTGTCCTCGGCGCTGAACTCCATGTCCAACTCGACGGTCGCCGACATCATCCACAGCTTCTTCCGGACCACCCCGTCCGAGGAGGCGCTGCTCAGGCTCGCCCGCTGGATGACGCTGGTGTGGGCGACGCTCATGGCGGTCTTCGCCTGCGCGTTCAGCGCGAGCACCGGCAACGTGTACCTGACCGGTCTGACCATCGCGGGCTACACCTACGGCGCGCTGCTCGGCGCGTTCCTGCTGGGGCGGCTGGTCAAACGCGCGGGCGAGGCCGACTCCATCGTGGCCTTCCTGGTCACCATCGGGGTGATGACGTACATCGTGCGCGAGGTGAAGATCGACGTCACCACGGGCGGGACCACGGTCTCCCAGGCGATCGCGGCCCAGTGGCTCGTGCCGATCGGCGTACTGATCACCCTGCTGGTCGGCGGTGTGCTGAGCCTGTTCCACCGGGCGCCGGAGGCAGCCGAGGGCGCGGCCGTCGACGAGGAGCCGGGCGGCGGACCCGACCAGCTGACCACCACGGCCGGGCGGAACTGAACCCCGCCCCGGCCCGCTCAACCCCTCGCAGGAGTGCATCGTGCGTGTGATCGGCCTGATGTCAGGCACGTCCTACGACGCCATCGAGGCGGCCGCCGCCGACCTCGAACTACAAGGTGAGGCCCTGGTGATGCGCCCGCTCGGCCATCTCTCCGCGCCCTACCCGAACGCGCTGCGCGACCTGATCGCGAGCAGCCTGCCGCCGTCGGCGGCGACGGTCGAGGCCGTCGCCCGGCTCGACACCGGCATCGGGCAGGCGTTCGCCGACGCGGCCGTGCGGGCCGTGCGCGAGCTGTGCGGGGGCGGCGCCGATCTGGTGGTCTCGCACGGGCAGACCATGTACCACTGGGTGGAGGACGGCGCCGTGCGCGGCACCCTCCAGCTCGGCCAGCCCGCCTGGATCGCCGAGGCGACCGGTCTGCCCGTCGTCTCCGACCTGCGCAGCCGGGATGTGGCGGCGGGCGGTCAGGGAGCGCCACTGGTGGCCATGACCGACGCCCTGGCCATGGCGGCGCTGCCCGGCGTCCCCGCCGCCCTCAACCTGGGCGGGATCGCCAACGTCACCGTCGTCGCCCCCGGCGCCGAGCCGCTCGCCTTCGACACCGGGCCCGCCAATGCCCTGATGGACGCCGCCGTACGGCACTTCACCGGCGGCGCGGCCCAGTACGACGAGGGCGGGCGCCGGGCCGGGGCAGGCCGGGCCGATCCGGCGCTGCTGCGGGTGCTGCTGGACGACCCCTACTACGGCAGGCCGGCGCCCAAGAGCACCGGCAAGGAGCGGTTCCACCTGCCGTACCTGCTGCGGGCGCTGGCGGCGGCGCCCGTCGCGGAACCCGACGACGTCCTGGCGACACTGGCCAGGCTCACCGCCGTCACGGTGGCCGACGCCTGCCGCGCGCACGGTGTCACGCGGCTCGTCGTGTCCGGCGGGGGCGCGCACAACCCCGTGCTGATGGGCATGATCGCCGAGGAGCTGCCCGGGGTGACCCTCGGTTCCAGCGACGCGCTCGGGCTGCCGTCCGACGCCAAGGAGGCGCTGGCCTTCGCCCTGTTGGGCTTCCTGACCGTCAACGGCCTGCCCGGCGCCGTCCCTTCGGGCACGGGGGCGCGCCGCGCGGCACTGCTCGGCAGCATCACACCCGGGCGGGAGCCCCTGCGGCTGCCCGAGCCGGCCGACCGGCCGCCCCGGGTGCTGCGCGTCACCGGCGGACACTGAGCGCCTCCCGGCCCGGGGACGGCTCGGCCGAGGTCGCCGGTGCGGGCCTGCCGCCACAGGCCGTCGTCGCCCTCGACGGCCGCGTACTCGTCGATCTCGGCGAGTTCGTCGTCGCCGAAGGAGAGGTTGGCCGGGTCCGCCACGTTCTCCTCCAGTTGCCGGGGGCAGGAGGCGCCGGTCACCAGGGAGGTGACGCGCGGGTCGCGCAGCGCCCGGGCGAGCGCCATCCGCGCCAGGCCCTGGCCCCGGCGGGCGGCGATGCCGTTCAGGGCGCGCGGCCGGCGCACGGTGTCCGCGGGTCGGGCGGCCCGTGACGGGGAGGTCAGCCGGTGGCGGCGCCGAACCACCGGGGCAACCGGTCGTACAGCTCCTGCTGGTCGTCACCGGCCCATGCCACGTGACCGTCCGGCCGCAGCAGCATCGCGGGCGCCGTCAGTTTCTCACCGTCGTCGACGACGTGGTCCACCCGGTCCGACCAGCCCCGCACCGACAGCCGGCCGGTGCGGTCGAGGAGCAGCCCGCGGCCGGAGCGCATCCGCTCGTACAGCCGCCCCTGTCCCAGTTCGAGGTCCGGCATCCTGCGGCCCAGCAGTTCGTGTCCCGGACCGAAGTCGTAGCGGACGTCGAGTGCGGTGATCTTCTCGGTCAGGTGGCGGCTGACGTCCTCGAAGCGCATCAGTTCCGCCAGGAGCCGGCGCAGTGCGAGGGCCCCGGGCTCGGTGGACAGCAGGGCCATCTGGGCGCGGGTGTTGTCCAGCGCGCCGGCGGCCACGGGGTGGCGTTCCGTGTGGTAGCTGTCCAGCAGCCCGTCGGGCGCCCAGCCGTTCACCTCGGCGGCCAGCTTCCAGCCGAGGTTGAAGGCGTCCTGGATGCCGAGGTTGAGGCCCTGCCCGCCGACCGGCGGGTGGATGTGCGCCGCGTCGCCGGCCAGCAGGACCCGGCCGGTCCGGTAGCGCTCGGCCAGGCGGGTGCCGTCGCCGAAACGGGACAGCCAGCGCGGTGAGTGCACACCGAAGTCGGTGCCCGCGCACTCCCGCAGCCGCCGCTTGAACTCCTCCAGGTCCGGCGGGACCGACCGGTCCTCGGCGAGGCCCGCGGCGGGTACGACGACGCGGTAGATCCCGTCCCCGACGGGCCCGAGGCCGAACCGCTTCTGGGTCCGGCGGACCTCGCCCACGCGGGCGGCGACCGTCTCCGGCTCCGCGCTCACCCGCATCTCGCCGATCAGCGTCTCGGTGCCGGCGGGCTCGCCGGGGAAGCCGACGCCGAGCAGTCCGCGCACCGTGCTGCGGCCGCCGTCGCAGCCCACGAGGTAGTGGGAGCGCAGTCGCGTGCCGTCGGCCAGCTCCGCGCTCACCCCGTGTTCGTCCTGGCTCAGCCCGACCAGTTCGCGGCCGCGGCAGACCTCGGCGCCGAGTTCGGCGGCGCGCTCGGCCAGCAGGCGGTCGGTGACGGGCTGCGGGATGCCGAGGGTGTAGCCGTGTGCGGTGTCCAGCGTCGGCGCAGGCTTGTCGATGGCGGCGAAGGAGCCGCCGACCGGGTACCGCCGGCCGTGTTCGAGGAAGCGCTCCAGCAGGCCCCGCTGGTCCATCACCTCGATGCTGCGCACGTGCAGGCCGAGGGAGCGCACCACCCGGGTCGGCTCGCTCTCCTTGTCCAGCACCCGTACCTGTACGCCGTGCAGGCGCAGTTCGGCGGCGAGCATCAGGCCGGTCGGTCCGCCGCCGACGACGAGCACGTCGATCATGAGTCCCCCATGGAGCGAAATCGTCTGGTGAGGCCGCCCGCCGCAGGCGAGCGGCGGGCGAGGGCGACGATTCTGCGCCAGGTGGGGGCCCTTGCCGCAAGGCCCCCCGTGCGCTATAGGTTGACAGTGGCAGGAGGAGCGTGTTTCCCCTGCCGTATTTCGTGCTCCGGCACCGCCCGGGTCATGGGCGGGCCAGGACGAGGGAGGAGCCGCCGGCCCGGATGCCCTCGGCCGCGGCGTCGGTCAGGTCGGTGTCCGTGACGATGGTGTCGAAGGCCGTCAGCGGTGCCACGCGGTACCGGCCGAAGGTGCCGTACTTGGACGAGCCGGCCACCAGGACGGAGTGCGCGGCCGAGGCCATGGCCGCCTGCTTGACGTCCACCTTGGGCTCCGAGGGGGTGGTGGTGCCGCGGAGCAGGTCCCAGGAGCTGGTGCTGATGAAGGCGATGTCCAGGGCGAGTTGCCGCAGGGTGTCCGCGGCGAGGCGGCCGACGCTGGAGCGGTTGGAGACGTCGACACGGCCGCCGACGTGCACCAGTTCCAGGTTCTCCGCGTCCATCAGCCGGCCGATGGTGGTGAAGTCGTTGGTGACCACGGTGAGGTGGGGCAGCCCGGCGAGGGCGGGGGCCATGGCGAGCAGGGTGGTGCCCGCGTCGAGGTAGACGGTCATGCCGTCCTGGACGAGGCGGGCGGCCTCGGCGGCCATCGCCCGTTTCTGCGGCTGCTCGACCTCGGACTTGTCGAGGAAGCCGGGTTCGGTGCTGATGGTGCTGGCGATGCGCACCCCGCCCGGGACGGAGAAGACCAGACCGCCCCGTTCGAGTTCGGCGATGTCGCGCCGGACGGTCATGTGGGAGACGCCGAGCAGGCGGGTGATCTGCTGCACGCTGAGCACCCCGTCACGCCTCAGGTGCTTCAGCAGTTGCTCGCGGCGCTGGTCGGGGATGAGCGGAGGCTGCTCGCCGTCCGAGGTCATGGTCTGGTCTCCCTTCGACCGTGCTGACGTTAGCCGATGATCATGCCGGTGACGGCCGGGACCGTCACCGGCGGGTGTGCTCAGCCGTGCACGACGGTGCTGAGCAGCAGCACGCCGCCGAGGCTGAGGAGCGACTGGAGGGACAGCATCAGGGTCCAGGTGCGGAAGGTCTGCGCCACCGACAGCTGGAAGTACTCCTTGAACAGCCAGAACCCGGAGTCGTTGACGTGGGAGAGCATCACCGCTCCCGATGCGGTGGCCAGCACCATCAGTTCCGGTGAGGTGCCGGGCGAGGCGCTGAGCAGCGGCGCGACGATGGCGGTCGCCGCGGCGGTGGCTACCGTCGCCGAACCGAGGCAGACCCGCAGCAGGGCGGCGACCAGCCAGCCCAGCAGCAGCGGGGGTATCGCCCAGTCCACGGCGTAGTCGGAGATGAGCTGGTCGATCCCGGTCTCCGTCAGCATCGCCTTGAAACCGCCGCCCGCGCCCAGGATCAGAATGATCGCGCCGACCGGGGAGAGTCCCTTGGACGCCATCTTCTGCAGCTGGCCGAGGCCGAACCCGGACCGGACGCCGAGGGCGAAGAAGGCGAAGATCACGGCTGCCAGCAGGGACAGCACGGAGGAGTTGCAGGCGTCGAAGAACTGGTAGGGCAGCGTGCCCTCGGCCGTGTTGGCCGTGCCCAGGGTGCCGATGAGCATGAGGCCCGGCGGGAGCAGCACGGTGATGAGCGCGAGGGTGAACGAGGCCGGCTTGCGGCGGTGCTCGGGCTCGGTGCTGACGGACTGGACCGGGCCGCGGTCGAGGTCGGGGGCGGGGCCGAACCAGCGGCTGATGATCCGGGTCAGGACGGGGCCGGTGAGCACGGCCATCGGGATGCCGATGATCAGGCCCCACAGGATGGTGAGGCCGGTGTTGGCGCCGTAGGCGGAGACGGCCAGGGTCGGCGAGGGGTGCGGCGGCAGCAGGCCGTGCGACACGTAGAGGCCGGCGGCCATCGGCAGTCCGACCCACAGCAGGTGGGTGTTGCTGCGCTTGGCGACGGTGTAGACCAGCGGCACCAGCATGACGAAGCTGACGTCGAACAGGTGCGGCATGCCGATCAGCAGCGCGGCGGCCGTGATGGACGCCGGGATCCACTTCACGGGCCGGGAGCCGATGAACACGGTGGCGATGCGGTCGGCGCCGCCGGAGCCGAGCAGGATGCCGCCCAGCAGCGTGCCGAGGCCGATGGTGGGACCGCTGCCGCCGAGGGTGTCCCCGAACCCGTCCTGGAACGCCTCGACGGCACGCACCGGGGCGATGCCGGACGCGATGCCGAGCCCGAGGGCGGACAGGGTGAGTGCCAGGAACGGGTGCAGCTTGGTCTTCGTGATCAGCAGGACCAGGACGACGACGGCGGCGGCACCGAGGAGGAGGTGCTGGAGGTCGGTGCTCATGCGGCGGGCTGTCCTTCCGTGCCGTCGGGGCAGCCGCGCGAGGCGCGTCCGGCACGCCAGGCGCGCAGCAGGCCGGGGTCCGGGTCGGCCAGGTCGGCCACGCGGAGCAGTTCACCGGCGGGCACGGGCCGGGCCAGGGTGGCGTGGGCGGCGAGGTAGAGGGGCGCGACGTCGTCGGGTGCGTCCTCGCCGCGCAGCAGCACGGCCCGGACACCGGTGACGTCGTGGTGGTGGCCGCCCATGGCGAGTGCGGTCCCGGCGGGCAGGTCCGTGCGGGCGCGGCCGGCGAGCACGGCGTACGAGCGGGGGTCGGTGCCGCCGGAGGGGCGGTGGTGCAGCACTGCCGAGAGCAGGCTCACCGGGGTCTCGACGCCCATGAGGTGGTACGGCAGGTAGATCGCGGCGTACCGGCCGTCCTTGCTGAGGACATGGCCCTTGTCCCGCAGCGTCTCCCAGGTCACCGGGTCGTCGGTGCGGACGACGACGAAGACACCGCCCGCGAAGGACGCCTCGCCGGGCAGGCGCAGCGCGCTGAAGACGTCCACGGCTCCGTCGCGGGCCAGCAGGCCGCCGTCCTCGCGAGGGCGGTAGACGTCGGCGAGTTCGGCGATGCGGGCGACCGGGTAGTGCAGGCGTTCCGTGTCCGGCCGGAAACCCGTGTTGTTCGCGACAACGGCCATCTCGCAGTAGTCGGCGGTGGCGCCGGTGGGCAGGTCGGCCACGGCCGCCGCGCGGGCTTCGAGGGTGGCGTGCACGTCGTCGCCGAGGTCGAGGAGCCCGGAGAGTTCCGGTGCGGGCACCGTGGTGTCCAACTGCGTGACGGTGCCGGCCTCGGGATCGAGGACGAGGTCGTACTCGGTGGACTTGCCGATCGCCACGATGTCGAGGCCGAGCAGCTCGGCCCAGGTCACCAGGCCGATCAGGTTGGCGGGCTGGTCGCCGTCGGCGGTGGTGTAGACGAGGTTCCGGGCGGCGGCGAGGTCGGCGAGGTGGAGTCCGGCGACGGAGTCGACCTCCTTGCTGACCATCGCCACGTGGCGGTCGGCGGCGAGGGCCGCTTCGGCCATGGCCAGGCCGTCCGCGGGGCTGCCGGTCGCTTCCACGAGGATGTCCCACGGGGCCGCGGTCGTCAGCGCCGCGTCGGCGACGAGGGCGATGCCGCCGCGCGAGACCGTGTCCGCCACGGCCGCCGCGTCGTGGCACTCGGCCGGCTGCGTGGTGTCGTATCCGAGTTCGTCCAGCGTCGCGCGCAGGCCGGGCAGGTCGCGGTCGCACAGGACGGCCGGGACGAGGCCGGGCAGGCGGCGGCTCTGGGCCAGGAGGGTGCGCGCGAATCCGCCGCCGGCCCCGGTCAGTGCGTACCGCACCGTCCGGCCGCCGCTGTCGGCGAACAAGTGATGCAGGTTCATGAGGCCCTCCTGAATGAGCGCGCGAGGTGGTGGCAGGGCTTCTCGCGCGGTCGGCGGGGCGACGGGGTGCCGTGGGACGCGCGTTCCAGAAGCAGCGAATGAACAACGTGTATCACCAGATCCCATCTGCGTAAAGTTTGGTAACATAATTTCACAGACCATCACGGGGGTGGCCGTCGGCCGCACCAGGAACCCGGACAGCAACGCAGGAGCACTTGATGCCGACCCTCGGGGCCATCGCAGACGATTTCACCGGCGCGACCGATCTTGCGACGATGCTGGTCGCCCGCGGTTTCCGGACCGTGGTCGCCGTCGGCGCCGACGCGGTCACCTCTCCGGCGGAGCCGGACCGGTGGGCCGACGCGGACGCCGTCGTGGTGGCGCTGAAGTCGAGAACGGCTCCCGTGGCGGAGGCGGTGGAGGACTCGCTCCGGGCACTGCGCGCGCTGCGGGCGATCGGCTGCCGGCGCTTCTATTTCAAGTACTGCTCGACGTTCGACTCCACGCCTCGCGGCAACATCGGACCTGTGGCGGACGCGCTGCTGGCGGAGACCGGCGAGCGGCGCACGGTGGTGGTCCCTTCGTTCCCCGCGACCGGGCGGACCGTGTACCGGGGGCGGCTCTTCGTCCACGACGACCTGCTCGACGAGAGCCCCATGCGCCACCACCCGCTCACCCCGATGCTCGACTCCCGTGTCGACCGGCTGCTGCGGCCGCAGACGGACCACCCGGTCGCCCGTATCGGCCTGGACACGGTCCGGGCCGGTGCGGCCCGTCTCCGCGCGGCCCTGGACGACGAGGCCCACTCCGGGGCGCTGACGGTCGTGGACGCGGTCGACGACGAGGACCTGCGCACCATCGCCGCCGCCACCGAGGACTTCGGCCTGGTGACCGGCGCCGCCGGACTCGCCGTAGGACTGACCGGCCCGCACCCGGACCAGGCGCGCGCACGTGCCGCCTCACGCCCGCGCGACCCCGGGGTCGTCCTCGCGGGCAGCGCCTCGGCCGCGACCCGGGCCCAGGTCGCCCACGCCCTGGGACGGCTGCCGCACCGGCGGCTCGACCTGGCCGGGCTCCGCGCCGACTTCGACACCGCGGTGGCCGGTCTCACCGCCTTCGTGCGCGACAGGTGGGCGAACGACCCCGCCCGGCCGCCCCTGATCTATGCCGTCGCAGCACCCGAGGACGTCGAGACCGACACCCCGGCCGGCGCGGAGCCACCGTCGAGCCTGGTGGAGAGAGCCCTCGCCGCCTGCGCGGGGGCGCTCGTGGACGCCGGGGCACGACGGCTGCTGGTGGCGGGCGGCGAGACGTCGGGAGCCGTCGTCACGGCACTGCGCGCCCGCACGCTCTCCATCGGGGCTCCCATCGCCCCGGGAGTCGCCTGGGCGCGCACCGAGGTGTGCCCGACCGGGGCCACCCACACCGTCGACCTCGCCCTCAAGTCGGGGAACTTCGGCGGCACCGACATCTTCACGCAGGCATGGGAGCAGCTCGTATGACCGCCCTCGCACACGAACTCGTCGCGGCGGCAGCCCACTTGTCCGAGCTCGGACTGAGCCCGGGCTCCTCGGGCAACGTCAGCGCCCGGGACGGCGACCGCGTCCTGGTCACCCCGACCGGTACGGACCTCGCCGCGCTGGATCCCCGGAACCTGTCGGTGCTCGACCTGGACGGCAACCGTCTCGACGGCCCGGCGCCGTCGAAGGAATACCCGCTCCACCTGGCCTTCTACCGGCGCGAGCGCGCCACCCGCGCCGTCGTCCACCTGCACTCGAGGCACGCCGCAGCGGCCTCCTGCCGCGCGCCCTGGTCCGAGCGCAGCGCGCTGCCGCCGCTGACGCCGTACTTCGTCATGCGGGTCGGACAGATACCGCTGCTCCCCTACGCCCCGCCCGGCGACCCCGCGCAGGCCGCGGTCCTGGAGCAGCTCGCCTTCCCCTGCCGCGCCGCGCTGTTGCAGAACCACGGCCCGGTCGTGGCGGGCACGTCCCTGCGCGCGGCGACGGAGGCCGCAGTCGAGGTGGAGGAGGCCTCCGCGCTCCATCTGCTCCTGGGTGACCGGCCGGTACGCCATCTCACCCCGGCCGAGGCGACCGCGCTGGCCCGGAAGTACGGCACCTACTGGGAGCCGGCGCACTGAACCACCGCCGACTCGCCGAAGGCCGCCAGGGTCGCTGCCCGGGGACCGACCGCGCTCGGCCGAGACGGTGGTGACGGCCTCGACTCCGTAGGTGCGGGCCGGGATGTCGAGGCCGTGGCCGACGAGGGTGGCACGCCTCCTCCGCATCCCGCTGCCGCTGCCGCCGGTGACCGTCGGCATGGCCTGGCACCCCGGCGCACCGCCGAGCCGTCCCCGGTCGCTCCGGCCGGCCCGGTCGCTCCCGCCGCCCGCTCCGCTTGCGAGGGCCGGGCGGCGGCGGAGACTGATACGGACGACGGCACTCCGGAGGGTCCTGGACGGATGGGCGAGCACGCGGTGCGTCCCGGCGCCGGAGCGCGGCACGGCCGAGGGGCCGACGGGCACCGACCCGCGTCCGCCCTGCCGGGCCGGCGGCCCCACACGGGCCGGAATGGCGTGGCCGCTCCTGGGCACGCGTGCTGCGGGGACCTAGTGGACCGGGGCTCCGGGCACGGCCCGGGCGTCGGCGGGACCGTTCCGCCGGGCAGGTCGGAGCGGGTCCCGTGCCCCGTGTTCGTGTCGCGCGGTCCCTGGGCGTCAGCCACTCCCCGACGAAAGGCAGTTCCATGACGGACACCCCGCCTGCCACCACCACGGACTCCGGCGCACCGGCGGAGAGCGACGAACACTCGCTCACCGCGGGCCCGGCCGGTCCGGTCCTCCTCCAGGACGCCTACCTCATCGAACAGATGGCGCAGTTCAACCGGGAGCGCATCCCCGAGCGCCAGCCGCACGCGAAGGGCAGTGGCGCGTTCGGCCACTTCGAGGTGACGCACGACGTGAGCGCGTACACCAAGGCGGCCGTCTTCCAGCCGGGCACCCGCACCGAGCTGGTCGCCCGCTTCTCGACCGTCGCCGGTGAGCGCGGCAGCCCGGACACCTGGCGCGACCCGCGCGGCTTCGCGGTGAAGTTCTACACCAGCCAGGGCAACTACGACATGGTCGGCAACAACACGCCGGTGTTCTTCGTCAAGGACCCGATGAAGTTCCAGCACTTCATCCGGTCGCAGAAGCGCCGGGCGGACAGCAACCTGCGCGACCACGACATGCAGTGGGACTTCTGGACCCTCTCGCCGGAGTCCGCGCACCAGGTCACCTGGCTCATGGGGGACCGCGGCATCCCGCGCACCTGGCGCCACATGAACGGCTACACCTCCCACACCTACATGTGGATCAACGCCTCGGGCGAGCGCTACTGGGTGAAGTACCACTTCAAGACGGACCAGGGCATCGAGTTCTTCACCCAGCACGAGGCCGACCAGATGGCCGCGGCCGACACCGACTACCACATGCGGGACCTCTTCGAGCACATCCGCGACGGCGACTTCCCGAGCTGGACGCTGCACGTGCAGGTCATGCCGTACGAGGAGGCCGCGGGCTACCGGTTCAACCCGTTCGACCTGACGAAGGTGTGGCCGCACGGCGACTACCCCCTCATCCCGGTCGGCCGCATGACGCTGGACCGCAACCCGACGGACAACCACGCCGAGATCGAGCAGGCGGCCTTCCAGCCCAACAACCTGGTCCCCGGCATCGGCCCGAGCCCGGACCGCATGCTGCTGGCCCGGCTCTTCTCGTACGCCGACGCCCACCGCTACCGGATCGGCGCGAACTACCAGCAGCTTCCCGTGAACGCCCCGGTGGTCGACGTCCGCACCTACTCCAAGGACGGTGCGATGGCCTACCGCAAGACGACCGACCCGGTCTACGCGCCGAACTCCAAGGGGGGCCCGGCCGCCGACACCGCGCACTTCGGCACGCCGCCCAGCTGGGAGACGGACGGGGCCATCACCCGCACGGCCTACGTCAGCCACGCCGAGGACGACGACTGGGGGCAGCCGGGCACCCTGGTGCGCGAGGTGATGGACGACGCGGCCCGGGACCGGCTGGTCGACAACGTGGTGGACCACCTCCTCAACGAGGTGACCGAACCCGTGCTCCAGCGGGCCTTCGAGTACTGGTCGAACATCGACCGGACCATCGGTGAGCGCATCGCCAAGGGGGTGCGGGCGAAGGCTGGCGAGAAGGACTTCAAGGCCGCCGAGCAGCGCAACCCGGCCCGGGAGTCCATGCAGGGCAAGGCCTGACCGCTCCTGCGGACCCGGCCGGTCAGGCCTCCGCCACCGGAAGCGCGTACAGGCCGGGCAGGTTGACCACGATCGCCTCCTGCGTACTGCGGGCGATGACGACCACCGCCTCGTCGGCGGGGTCGGGATTCTCCTCCCGGTGCGGGACGAACGGGGGGACGAAGACGTAGTCGCCGGGGGAGGTGCGCAGCCGTACCTCCTCGGGCCGGTCTCCCGAGTCGTCCAGGAACACGAACTCGGGATGGCCGCTGACCACGTAGATGGCGGTCTCCGACTCGCCGTGGTGATGGTCGGAGGAGGAGGTCGACGGGGCGACGTGGGTCTGGCCCATCCACAGCTTCTCGGAGCCCACCGCGCGCCCGCTGACGGCCGCGAACCTGCGCATGCCGCCGGTCTGCGCGGTGCCGCCGTCCAGGGCGTCGGCACGGATGTGGTGCAGGCGGCTGCGCAGGGGGGTGACGGCAGGCCCGTGGGCGTGGGGCAGACGGGGGTGGAAGCCCTCGCCGGGGGCTGTCAACGACTCGCTCATGGCGGGGACGCTAGAAGGGCGCCGAAAAGGATGTCAAGAGGTGTCCATTGCCTTTCACCTGCGGCAATGTTGCCGCAATGAAGGTGCGCAGGCGGTGAAGGCCCTGGGCACGGCGGCCGTGTCGGGCATCATGGGCGCATGCATATCTCCGCGAAGGCGGACTACGCCACGCGGGCCCTCCTGGAGCTAGCCCGTGAACCCGCCCGCCCGCTGACCTGTGAGGCCATCGCCTCCTCGCAGCACATCCCGTTCCGTTTCCTGAAGTCCGTCGTGGGCGAGTTGCGCCGGGCCGGTCTGGTCCGCAGCCAGCGCGGCTGCGAGGGCGGTTACTGGCTCGGCCGGCCCGCCGACGAGATCACTCTGCTGGACGTCTCCCGTGTCGTGGACGGCGAGTTGCTCACCCTTCGGGGCGAGGCCGTCGCCGCGCTGGACTATCCCGGTGCCGCGTCACGGCTGCCCGACGTGTGGCGCCGGGTCGAGGCGGACGCGGCGGCCGTTCTCGGCGGCGTGACGGTGGCCTCCCTGCTGCCGGCGGGCGACGCCCTGGCCGTGGCGGGCGAGGCGCCGGCCGGGAAGGGGGCCGCGTGACGGCGGTGCCCGACGGGCCGCCGGCGGCGACGCCGGGGACGACGGAGGTGGTCGAGTACACCGATCCGCTGTGCCCGTGGGCGTGGGGCTCCGAGCCCGTCTTCCGGCGGCTGCGCGCCACTGTGCCCGCCGGGGTCCGGTGGCGGCGCGTGTTCTGCATCCTCTTCGACGAGGACGACGACCCCGCCCCCGATCCCGCCGCGGAGACGGCCTGGTACGCGCGGTACGTCGAGGACGTCGCCCGCCACACCGGCGCCCCCCGGGCGGCTCGGCTGCGCCGGGTGGCGGCGAGTTCGTGGCCGGCCTCGCTCGTCGCCAAGGCCGCGCAGGCCCAGGGGGCGGACGTCGCCGAGCGGGTGCTGCGCCGGCTGCGGGAGACGGTCTTCGTCCTCGGCGAACCGGCCGACACCCATGAACTGGCACTCGCCGCGGTACAGGGGGTCCCGGGCCTGGACCCGGCCCGGCTGGCCGGGGACGCGCTGTCCGACGCCGTACGGGAGCGGGTGCGGGCCGACCGGGACGAGGCGCGGCGGCCGGTGCCCGAGGCCAGGTCGGCACCGGGCGGCTCGCCGCACCCCGGCGCCGCCAAGGAGACCGGGGACGGCGGCTACCGGTACGCGCTGCCGACGGTGCTGGTGCGGGCGCCGGGAGGCCACCGCGTCGTTCCGGGACTGCGCCCCTGTGAGGCGTACGAGACCGCCGTGGGCGAGATGTGCGCGGGGGCGCCGCTGACGGCCGTGCGGCTGTCGCCGGACGAGGCCCTGCTGCGTCACCGGACCCTGACCGGACCCGAGTTGGAGTTGCTGACGGACGACCGGAAGCCCCCGGTACGGGCGGTCCGCATCGAGACGGGCAACGGGCCGCTGTGGCTGCACCCGGAGGAGGCGGCGACCCATCCGGCGACGCGGCCCGGCTCCCCCGCCCTGCGGTGACAACGCTCTGATCTGCGAGGGGAGCCCGTCCCGCCCAATGAGACACCAATTGGTGTCCATTGACAGGCGCTCATGACTGCCCCCAGGATGTGCACCATGCTCACGACGCACCCCGCCGTGGTGTGCCGCTACGTGGACCTGCGGCGCACCTGCAGCGCTCTCTGTCGCTGACCGACCGCCGCGATCGGCCCGGCGGCGCCTGACCTTCCCGTCCGGCACGGCCCGCCGCCGCTGGGCGCAGCCCGCCCGCCGCCCGCGCCATTCGCCTCTCGGCCCTTCGCCGTCCCCTCCCTCCTCCCCCTCGCCCGGGACGCCGCCCGCAGTGCGTCCCGCCGCGCCCCGCCCTGCCCGTCAGCCTCGGCGCGTCCGATCCGACGTCAAGTGTGCCCGGGCGGCCTCACCTTGCCCCGTAGCCACGCCCCGGCCTGCCTGGACCCGGCCGGGGTCCGTCACAGAAAGTACGAGATGCCCGGACGACCCACGCCCCGCCGCCCAGGACCGCAGCGCCGGTCCGGCCGACTGCGTGCCACCGCACTCGGCGCCGCCCTCGCCACCGTGTTCGTCCCCGCCCTCAGCGCGTGCGGCGGTGACGCGGCCTCCGCGAGCGGTGACGCCACCCTCAAGTGGACCTCCACCTATTTCCCCGCGCACTGGGACCCCGTGGTCGGGGGAAGTGGCGCCCAGTTCCGTGAACTCTCCCTGGTGTACGCCTCCTTGACGCGCACGGACGCCGCCGGCAAGGCCGTCCCCGACCTCGCGGAGAGCTGGGAGTACAACGACAAGGGCGACCGGATCACCTTCCACCTGCGCCCGGGGCTGAAGTTCAGCGACGGCGAACCGGTGGACGGCGCGGCCGTCAAGGCGGCCGTCGAACGGGCCCAGAAGCAGAAGAACTCGGCGCTCTTCGGCGACCTCACCTCGATCGAGTCGGTGGACGCCAAGGGACTCGACGCCACCATCAATCTCAATCAAGTCGACTACCAGATACCCCAGTTGCTGGGCCAGCGCGTCCTCCAGATCGCCAGCCCCAAGGCCGCCGCCGCACCGGAGAAGCTGGACCAGAACCCGGTCGGCGCCGGTCCGTTCACCGTCACCCAGATCGTCCCCGGCACCAAGGCGGTGCTCAAGAAGAACCCGGACTACTGGGACGCGGAGAACATCCACATCGACAACGTCGAACTCACCTCCGCGCCCGACGCCTCCACGGTCGTCTCCGGACTGCAGACCGGCGTGTACAACTTCGCGGACATCGCTCCCAGTCAGGCGGACGCCGCGAAGAAGGCCGGCCTCGACGTCTTCGTCCAGCCCGGTTTCAACGCCTCCAACATCAACCTGAACATCAACAAGGCGCCGTTCGACGACGACAAGGTCGTCGACGCCGTACGGCACGCCGTCAACCGCCAGGAGTTCGTCGACAAGCTGACCTTCGGCTACGGCGAGGCGACCAACCAGCCGTTCCCCAAGGGCTACGTGGCCTACGACCCCGAGTCCGAGGACGCCTACCCCTACGACCCCGCCAAGTCGAAGAAGCTGCTCGCCGAGGCCGGTTACCGGGCCGGTGACATCAAGCTCGACCTGGTCGTCCCGGAGGAGGACCCGCAGGCCGAGATCGTGCAGTCGCAGCTGGCGAAGGTGGGCATCACCGTCGCCATCAGGATCGACAAGAACTGGGCCACGCCGTTCTTCGCCAAGGACCTCGCCTTCTCGCTCTACGGCACCACCGGCCGGGACTCCGCGGCCCAGACGCTCACCGCCCACTTCGGACCCGACGGTCCGCTCAACCTCAGCTCCCCCTACGTGCCGGAGGGCTTCGAGGCGGCGGTCGCCAAGGTGCGGCAGACCCCGCTGGACGCACCCGAGTACCCCGAGGTGCTGCGGGCGGCGACGCGGGCCGGGCTGGAGAGCAAGGCCCTGGTCTTCACCTACTCCTCCCCCAACCTCATCGCCAAGAGCAAGTCCGTCTCCGACCTGCCGAAGAACCCCGCCCACATCGACTGGACCGGCGTGACCATCGGCGGCAAGGGAGCGACCCCGTGACGGCCGGCCGGACGCTGGGCCGGGTCCTGGTCACCCTCGCCCGATCGGTGGCGATCTTCGTGCCCGTGTTCCTGGTGGCGACGTTCGTGACCTTCGCGCTGCGCTCGATGAGCGGCCTCAGTCCCGCCCGGATCCAGCTGGGCGAGGAGGCCACGCCCGAGGCGATCGCCCGGGTCGAGGCGCAGTGGGGCCTGGACCGCCCGTTCCTGGTCCAGTACGGCGACTGGATCGGCGGCGTCCTGCACGGGCAGCTCGGTGCGAGCTGGACCAACGGTGCGGACATCTCCACGCTCATCGGTCTGGGTCTCGGCGTCAGTCTCTCCGTCGCGACGTTCGCGCTCGTGATCGGTGTGGTGGTGGGCTTCGCGCTCGGCACGCTCGCGGCGCTGCACCGCACCACGTGGGTGGACCGGGCCGTCACCGGGTTCGTCACGGTGATCTCGGTGATGCCCGCCTTCGTGGTCGGCATCGTGCTGGTCGCCGTGCTCGCCGTGCAGTTGCACCTGTTCCCCTCTGCCGGGTACGTCCCGGCGGAGCAGGGACTCGGGCCGTGGCTCGCGCACATCACGCTGCCGGCCCTGGCGCTGAGCCTCGACGTCGTCGCGGATGTCGCGCGCCAACTGCGTTCCAGTCTCGTCGCCGCCCATCAGGAGAACTACGTGACGGGCGCGGTCGTCCGGGGGCTGAGTCCGCGGCGGATCTTCTTCGTGCACGTGCTGCGCAACGGCCTGGGACCGACGCTCGCCACCCTCGGCCTGAAGTTCCCTTCCCTGGTCGGCGCGTCCGTGGTCACCGAGTGGATCTTCGGGCTGCAGGGCTTCGGGCGGTTCGCCAACGACTCCGCCCAGGCCGGCGACGTACCGGCCGTGCAGGGGGTCCTGGTGGTGTCGATCGCGCTGGTCGTCGCCTTCAACCTCGTCGTCAACCTGGTGCTGGCGCGCGTCACGCCGGCCTCGCAGAGGGGGGTGTGAACCATGGTGCGCCGCGTCCTCGCGCTCACCTCCGGCCGTATCGCCGTCGCCATCCTGACGGCGGTGGCACTGCTCGCGATCCTCGGTCCGCTGCTCGCACCCCAGGACCCGCTGGCCACCAGCGACCACACGCTCGCCGCCGCGTCCGGCGGCCACTGGCTGGGCACGGACTACCTCGGCCGGGACGTGCTGAGCAGGCTCCTCGACGGCTCCCGGGTCAGTGTGCTCGGCGCCCTCCAGGTCGCGCTCACCGCACTGGTCGCAGGGGCGGTTCCCGGGATCCTGTCGGTGTACCTGGGCCGGGTCTTCGAGTGGATCACCCTGCGCCTGGCCGACACGCTGGTGGCCCTGCCGTTCCTGCTGTTCGCCGTCGCCGTGATCGCGTTGCTCGGCAACGGGCTGACGCAGGCGATGCTGGTGACCGGCGTGCTGGTGTCGCCCCTGTTCTACCGGGTGTCCCGCGCCGCCACCCTGGCCGTGGCCCGTTCGCAGTACGTCGAGGCGGCGCTGATCTCCGGCGCCTCGATCGGCTGGGTCGTGCGGCGCCACGTCTGGGCCAAGGTGCTGCCGCCGATCGCGGTGGCCTTCGCCCAGACCATCGGCACCGGCTTCGTCATCGTGTCGAGCCTGACCTTCCTGGGCATCGGCGTGCGGCCGCCGGAGCCGACCTGGGGCGGGCTGCTCGCCTCCGACCTCGGCTATCTCAGCCACCGGCCGTGGGCACCGCTGACCCCGGCGCTGCTGATCATGATCACCGTCTGGGCCGGCAACCTGCTCGCGGACGCGATCCGCGATGTGTCCGGCGAGGCGGGGCGCGCCCTGCTCAAGGGCCGTAGGGCCCGCACCGACCGGACCGAACCCAACGAACCCGCTCCCGCCGGAGGTGCGCGATGACGACGGTGTCCGAGAAGCTCCTGACCCGGGCCGAGGAGACCGGCGCCCTGCCCCCCGCAGATCCACCCGACCCCGCCGGGCCTCTGCTCTCCCTGCGCGACGTGCGGATCGCCGACGGCAGCGACGGGCGCGAGATCGTGCACGGCGTGAGCTTCGACCTCACCCCCGGCAAGGTGGTCGGCATCGTCGGCGAGTCCGGCAGCGGCAAGACCCTCACCTGCCGGGCCGCACTGGGCATCCTGCCCGCCCATTTCGCGGTCACCGGCGGCGCGGTCGAGATCGGCGGCACCGACATCTCGGCTCTCACGCCCGCGCGGTGGACCGCGCTGCGCGGGGCCACCATCGGCGCGGTCTTCCAGGACCCGGCGTCCTACCTCAACCCGTCGCTGCGCGTCGGCAGGCAGATCGCGGAGGTCGTCCGGGTCAAGAAGGGCCTCGGGCGCCGGGCGGCGCGGGAGCGGGTCCTCGCCCTGCTGCGGGCGGTGCACCTGCGGGACCCGGAACTGGTCCACGACCAGTACCCCCACGAGTTGTCCGGGGGCATGCTCCAGCGCGTGCTCATCGCGGCCGCCATCGCCGCCGACCCGCTGATCCTCATCGCCGACGAGGCCACCACGGCGCTGGACGTCACCGTGCAGGCGGAGATCCTCGACCTCCTCGCCGACCTGCGCGACCGCGCGGGACTCGCCCTCGTCGTCGTCTCCCACGACCTGGCGGTGGTGGCCCGGTTGTGCGACGAGGTGCTGGTCATGCGGCAGGGCGAGGTGGTCGAGCAGGGACCGACCCGCACGGTCCTGGACGACCCCCGGCATGCGTACACACGGCTGCTGATCAGCGAGCACGAGCAGTACGGGCTCGAGAAGTTCCTCGGACCGACCGCACCGAAGGAGACGGCGTGACCACCGAGACCCGCCCCGTCCTGGACGTCACCGGGCTCGACGTGCACTACGGTGCGCGGCGCAAGCGCCGCCCGGTCCTGCGCGGCGTCTCGCTGAGCGTCGCTCCGGGTGAGACGGTCGGCCTCATCGGCGAGACGGGCTCGGGCAAGTCCACCCTCGCCCGCAGCGTGCTCGGTCTGGTGCGGCCCACCGCCGGGTCCGTGGTCGTCGACGGCGAGGACGTCACCGCCCACGGCCCCCGCCAGTGGCGCGAGCTGCGCCGCCGCGGGGTGATCCAGTACGTCTTCCAGGATCCGCTGCGCAGCCTCGACCCGGACCTCACCGTCGAGGCGTCGCTGGCCGAACCGCTGCTCGTGCGGGGCACGGCCCGTGAGGAGGCGGCGGCGCGGGTACGGGCCTTCCTGCCCCGCGTGCGGCTGACCGAGGACCTGCTCGGCCGGCTGCCGGGCGAGCTGTCCGGCGGTCAGCGGCAGCGGATCGCGGTGGCCCGCGCCCTGGTCACCGAACCGCGGCTGGTCATCCTCGACGAGCCGGTGAGCGCCCTCGACTCCGCCAACCGGGTCCAGGTCCTGGAGATCCTGAAGGAGCTGCGGGCGAGCGGTGTGGCCCTCGTCTTCATCTCCCACGACCTCGGCTCCGTGGCGGGGATCGCCGACCGCATCGCCGTGCTGTACCGGGGGGAGCTGGTCGAGGTCGGTGCCGCCCGCGACGTCGTGGGCCGTCCGGAGCACCCGTACACGCGGCTGCTGGTCGGCTCGGCGCCGACACTGCGCGGTGCCCCGGCCGACCGGGCCGAACGCGCGGCCCTGCGCGCGCTGCTGCCCGCCTGACGCCCGTGCGCCCCGATGCACCCCCGATGCCCCAGGGGCATCCCGGTGCATCCCGGTGCATCCCAAGTCACCGATGCCACGTCACGACAGACAGGAATCAGTCATGCCCCGAAGGATCCATCTCGCCCTGCACCCCTACGGCGTCGGCGGTCCCGGCCAGCACGGCCTGTGGAAGGACCCGCGCGTCGCCAAGAACGCCAGCATCGACATCAACTACTACATCAAGCAGGCCCAGGCGGCCGAACATGCCCTGTTCGACGCACTGTTCATCGTCGACAGCCAGTTCATCAACGCCACCTACCCGGCGCACTACCTCAACCGGCTGGAGCCGCTCACCCTGCTGTCGGCCGTCGCCACCCACACCCGGCACATCGGCCTGGTGGGCACGGCCAGTTCGACGTACAACTCGCCCTTCAACCTCGCCCGCCGCTTCGCCTCGCTCGACCTCATCAGCGGCGGCCGGGCCGGCTGGAACGTCGTGACCAGCTTCGACACCGGCACCTCGCGCAACTACGGGCTGGACGAGCACCTCGACTACACCACCCGCTACGGCCGTGCCCTGGAGTTCGTGGAGGTCGCCCGCGGACTGTGGGACTCCTACGAGGACGACGCCTTCCCGGCGGACGTGGCGCGCAACGTCTTCCTCGATCCGTCCCGGCTGCACGAACTGAACCACGAGGGCGAGCACTTCAAGGTCGCCGGGCCGCTGAACGTCTCGCGCTCCGCGCAGGGGCAGCCGGTCGTCTTCCAGGCGGGCGTGTCCGAGGAGGGACGCGACCTGGCCGCGCGGGTGGCCGAGGGCATCTACGCGCCGGGCGGATCGCTTGAGCAGGCGCGGGAGTACTACGCCGACATCAAGAAGCGGACCGCCGCGTACGGCCGGGACCCAGAGCACATCAAGATCTTCATCCACGGCGGTCCGGTCGTCGCCGCCACCGACGAGGCGGCCCGGCGCCGGGAGCGGGAGATCTTCGAGGAGGACAACGACTTCGAGCGCCACCTGGCGCTGCTCGGCCGCTCGTTCGGCGCCTACGACTTCAGTGTGCACGACCTGGACGCGCCGTTCCCGGACGTCGCCCATCTCGCCGAGAAGGGGGGCCGCACGGGCGCCGCGAAGATCATCGAGCGGGCGCGGGAGGAGAACCTGACGCTGCGCCAGGTCGCGCAGTCCGTCGCGGAGTTCCGCCGCTCACCCTTCGTCGGCGCGCCCGAGACCGTGGCCGACACCATCGAGCGCTGGTTCGACGCCGGCGCCTTCGACGGGATCAACCTCGCCTTCCGCACCCAGGACGAGCTGGACCTCTTCGTCGACGGTGTGGTGCCGATCCTGCAGAAGCGGGACCTGTTCCGCACCGAGTACGAGGCCGACACGCTGCGCGGCAACCTGGGACTGCCCGTCCCGGCCAACCGGCACACCCTCGAACGCTCCGCCGCACAAGGCCGAGGGGCCCGTCATGACCAGTGAGCGGCCTCGCTTCAGGCTCGGTTTCCTCACCCACGTCCAGGGCCGCGGCACCGGCCTCGCCCGGACCTACCGCAACGCCCAGGATCTCTTCGTGGTCGCCGACGAACTCGGCTTCGACGTCGGCTGGGTGGCCCAGCACCACGTTCCCCTCGGTGGCGGCGGACTGTCCTCGCCGTGGACCTTCCTCGCGCACGCCGCCGCGCGCACCACCCGGATCCGGCTCGGCACGGCCGTCACGGTACTCCCGCTGGAGGACCCGGTCCGTCTCGCCGAGGACGTCGCGACCGTCGACGCGCTCAGCGGCGGCCGGGTGGAACTCGGCGTCGGCAGCGGCTCCGGCGACCTGGAGTACGCCGCCTTCGGACGCGACGTGTCCCGCAAGCGCGAACTGACCAGCGAGCACCTGGACGTCCTGCGACGCGCCCTGAACAACGAGGAGATCGGCGCTCCCGGCTTCCGCGTCCAGCCCGCGGCCGGCGACTTCACCGACCGGATCTGGCAGGGCGTCTTCAGCCGGGACGGAGCGGTGTACGCGGCGGGCGGCGGCTCCCACCTGCTGCTCAACCGGGCCGCCTACGGCCACGACGCGCCCACCGACGAGGTGCAGCGTCCCTGGGCGGACGCCTTCCTCGCCGCCTGGGACCGGCCGCGCAGGCCGCGCATCGGTCTGTCCCGGCTGGTCTTCCCGGCGAAGGACCGCCGTACGGCGCTGCGGCACATCGGTCAGGACGTGCACCGTGCGGCGCTGCGCATGGCGGAGCACGGCGCGTTCCCCAAGGGGCTCGACGCGGACGAGGCGCTGCGGCGCTTCCACGCCTTCCACGGCTCCCCCGAGGAGATCGTCACGGCGTTCCGGCGGGAGCGGGTCCTCCCCCTCGCGACCGATCTGATCACCCAGTTCAACCCCGCAGTGCCCGACCACGACGCCACGGTCCGCGCGCTGGAGCTCATCGCGACCGAGGTGGCACCCGCCCTCGGCTGGAGCCCCGCGCCCCGCGACCAGCCCGCATCCGCCTCCGCAGGAGTCTGACCATGACCGATCACACCGACCACCACGCCCCCGAGGGCCTGCGCACCCGCGGCACGATCGTCGTGGTGCCCGGCCGCGGGGAGACCCGGGCGACCTACGGACGGCTCGCGGCCCGCCTCGCGGCCGACGCCTACCGCGTCCGCGTCGTCGACGCACCGGACCTGGAGGCGGGGGGTCCCGGGGCGCCCTACGGCACTGACGCCGCGCTCACCCGCTTCGGCGCCCTGCTGGCGACGGCGGTCGACGGCACGGCGGGACCCGAGGGTGTCACGGAGCCCGTGGTGCTGCTGGGCGCGGACGCGGGTGCCGCCGCGCTCGCCGCACACCTCGGGCGGACCGGGCGGTTGCCCGGCGGCCGGCGGCCCGACGCCATCGTCCTCGCCGGGCTGCCGGGCCGTACGGCACCCGGCGTGGGCACCTGGGAGGAGGAACTCGACGTACGCACCTCCTGCCCCACGCACCGCGGCACGCTGAGCGCCGACACCGCGGTGCGGCGCGGATCGCTGGGCGAGGCACTCCCCGACCCGCTGCTCACGGCCGCCTACGACGCGGAACTCGACCTGCCCGCGCTCTTCCTGGTCGGCGACGCGGACCCGCTCGCGGACCGCAACGCCCTCGCCCACACGGCCAAGTCCCTGCCCCGGGCCCGTCTGTCGGTGGTCCGGGGCGCCCATCACGACGTCCTCAACGACGTGCAGCACCGGTCCGTGGCCGCCGAGATCGTGACGTTCCTGGAGACCCTGCGCAACGAACTGGTGCCGGTGGTCGCCGTGGAGACGAGCGCCTGGTGAGCACCACGACCGTCCCCTCCCGAACCCCGACCGCGAAAGGGTGACCGCATGGCCGCCGTCCTGTCCGTTTCCGGAAGCCCCTCCCCCACCTCACGCACCGCACGCCTGCTGCGCCACCTGGACGACCGGCTGCGGCTGCACGGCCACGACGTCACACCGCTGGACGTCCGCACCCTGCCCGCGCAGGCGCTGCTGGGCGCCGACTTCCGGCACCCGGCGATCACCGGCGCCGCCGCCCTGTTCGAGCGGGCGGACGGGGTGGTGATCGGGACCCCGGTGTACAAGGCCGCCTACTCGGGGCTGCTCAAGTCGCTGCTCGACCTGCTCCCGCAGTACGCGCTGGCCGGCAAGACGGTGTTCCCGCTGGCCACCGGTGGCAGCACGGCTCATGTCCTGGCCATCGACTACGCGTTGCGCCCCGTGCTCAGCTCGATGGGCGCGCTGCACATCGTCCCCGGCTGGTTCACGCTGGACACGGACATCACCGTCGGCGAAGACGGGGCGACGGTCATCGCACCCGCCGCCGCCGAAGCCCTGGCCCAGGCAACGGACCAGTTCTCGACGGCCCTGGCCGGCACCAGGACCGCACTCGCGTCGACGGGGTGAGCGCCGGGCGGAGGCGGCGGACAAACCCGTCGCGGGGCGCCGGCACCCGCTGCTAGCGTCCGGACCGTGCGTTGAGCCGCTGTGCGGCGGCCCCGGCCGCCGCGGACGGAATGACCGCCCTCCTGTCGATGGGACTTCGAGGGCGGCTCGGCATGTTCCCCGTCAAACAGTCCGGAGGCCCGCACGTGTCCGCACCCCACCCGATGTCCTACGAGGCGTTCGTCGCCCGCGCCACCGCCGACCCCGGCGTCGTCGGTCTCGTCCTCAAGGGGTCCCGCGCCCACGAGGGCATGGTCACCCGGTACTCCGACCACGACCTGTACGTCGTGGTCGCCGACGAGGCGGAGACCGGCCTGGCCGCCCTCGACGGCTTCCGCTCCGCCCGGCTGGATCTGGTCGTCGTGACGGTGGCGGAGTTCGACCGGCTCGGCGGCTGGGAGCGCTACGCGATCGCGCGGGCCCGGGTCCTGCTCGACCGGCTCGGCGGTCGCGTCACGAAGATGGTGGCCGCCAAAGGGCGGCTCGGTGCGGCGCAGGCCTCACGGACGGCGGCCGCCCGGCTCGACGCCTACGCCAACTCCCACTACCGGTCGCTCAAGAACGCCCGGGACGGGCATCCGCTCGCCGCGCGGCTCGACGCGGCGGACAGCCTCGGCTTCCTGCTGGAGCTGCTGTTCGCCCTCGACCGCCGTCCGCGCCCCTACAACAAGTACCTGGCGTGGGAGCTGGACCGGTTCCCCCTCCCAGGCTGGGACACGCGCGACCTGCTCGCGACGCTCGGACGGATCACCGGGTCCGGTGACGTGGAGGCGCAGCGTGAGCTGTTCGGCCGGGTCGAGACCGTGGCGCGCGCGGCGGGACACGCGGCGACGCTGGACGCCTGGGGCGACGACCTCCGGCTGATGCGTCCGGCAGCCCGACACACCGCGGGCGCGCGGCGACGGTGGAGTGACGGCAGTGACTGACATCGCGTGCTACTGTCGATGACAGCGGCTGTCATCGATGGTTCCGGCGCCCTGCGTCCACCGCGCCGCTCCCACACCCGGTGGGGCCGGCAGTCGCCAGGTACGGACATCTCTGGAGGATTCTCATGCGTGTTTTCGTCACCGGCGCCTCCGGCTGGATCGGCTCAGCCGTCGTTCCCGAACTCATCGGAGCGGGACATCAGGTCGTGGGACTCGCGCGTTCGGACGCCTCGGCCGAGGCGCTCACCGCGGCCGGGGCCGACGTGGTCCGCGGCACCCTGGACGACCTCGACGTGCTGCGGAGCGCGGCAGCCGGTTCGGACGGGGTCGTGCACCTGGCCTTCAAGCACGACATCGCGTTCTCGGGCGACTTCAAGGGCGCCGGCGAGGCCGACCGGCGGGCGGTCGAGGTGATCGGCGAGGCGCTCGCGGGCTCCGACCGGCCGTTCACGATCGCGTCCGGGACCCCCGCGATCCCCGGGCACGTGGCGACCGAACGCGACGGCCACGACCCGGACCCGGCCGCGGCGGCCCGGGGCGAAGCCCAGCACGTGCGGGGCGCCACCGCCGAACTCGCCCTCTCCCTGGCGGCCCGCGGGGTCCGCTCCTCCGTGGTGCGGCTGGCGCCGACCAATCACGGCGAGGGGGACAACGGGTTCGTCCCGGCCCTCATCGCAGTCGCCCGCGAGAAGGGTGTATCCGGTTACATCGCGGACGGCTCCAACCGCTGGTCGGCCGCGCACCGTCTGGACTCCGCGCACCTGTTCCGCCTCGCGCTGGAGAAGGCCCCCGCGGGCTCCACCCTGCACGCCGTCGCGGAGGAGGGACTGCCCGTGCGGGACATCGCCGAGGTGATCGGCCGGCAGCTCGGCCTGCCGGTGGTCTCGGTCCCCGCCTCGGACGCGGGCGGCCACTTCAGCTGGCTGGCGGGCCCCCTCGCCGACAACCGCGCGGCCTCCAGCGCCCTGACCCGCGAGCTGCTGGGATGGGAGCCCGTCCAGCCGGGGCTCGTGGAGGATCTCGAGCAGGGGCACTACTTCAAGTAGCCCCGGCCCGGGCGTCAGACCAGTTCGGGCTGCGGTTCCGCGGGGCGCGGCGGCTGCGGCCGCCGCGCCGGCGCGGTCTTCGTCTCCCACCGCCGGGTGGTCCGCGCATAGCCGAGGATCACGGAGACCATCGCGAGGAGCAGCAGCGGCCCGGCGGCCCACGGGTGCCCGGCCATCTCCACCGGCAGGAACCGGTACGCCACCAACAGCACGGCGAACACCGCCGTGCCGTGGGCGACCAGCCCGACGGCCGCGCGGTCCCAGCCCCGCGCGAAGGCGCGCATCGCGGCCTCGACGGTGAGCGCGAACACCACTCCGGCGACGAGGTCGGCGCCGTAGTGGTAGCCGAAGCCGAGGGTCGCGGTGAGGGTGGCGACCAGCCAGAACGCGCCTGCGAACCGCATGGCCCGGGACCCCTTGCGGGAGTGGAGGAAGAGCGTCGTGGCCCACGCCGTGTGCAGG
This sequence comes from Streptomyces sp. NPDC042336, assembly GCF_055581985.1. Classification (NCBI taxonomy): domain Bacteria; kingdom Bacillati; phylum Actinomycetota; class Actinomycetes; order Kitasatosporales; family Streptomycetaceae; genus Streptomyces; species Streptomyces sp. NPDC042336. The sequence continues at coordinate 126,959 of NZ_JBVJEA010000007.1, forward strand.
CTGGGCATGCAGTTGCGCGGAGTGATGCCGTCGAACGGGATCGTGTGCGGGGCGCCGCCCGGCGGCAGGGTGTCCGGCCACAGGTTGGCCACCGCCCACTGGCCGCCGTCGGCGCCGTAGGCGAAGACCGGCCCGACGACCGGGAAGATCATGTAGACGGCGGGCCCGAGCAGGCCGATGACGAGGAAGGTGCGCACGAGGTGGTGGCTCGGGAACCGGCGCTCGACCGCCACGTGACGCAGCTGGTACAGCCCGACGAGGGCGGCGGCCAGGGGCAGCTGGCCGTAGACGAGGTGGAGGACGTGGTCACCCACCGGCTCGGTGGCCTCGACGAACCGGCCGACCAGCCACGAGGGGTTGCCCAGCGCCTGGTCGGCGGTGGCCACGTACGGGTCGAGCACCGCCTTGCGTGTCTTCGACGTGATGAGCAGCCAGGTGTCGCCCGTCTTGTGCCCGGCCACCAGGAGCAGCCCGAGGCCGACACCCTTGAGCAGCAGGGCACGCTCACCGCCCCTGCGCCGCGTCACGGCGACGACCGCGCAGCCCAGGACCACCCACAGCGCGCCGTTGCCGAAGTTCATGTCGGCGCCGACCGCCCAGCGCACCAGCAGGAAGACGAGGTCGACGCCGATCGCGGCACCGGCCGCGACCAGGCGCTGCCGCCAGGTCAGGACCACCATCGTCAGGGCGAGGCCGGCGTACAGCAGCGGCCCCGAGTCGGGCGCGAAGACCACTTCTCGCGCCTGCTCGGTGATCGGGCCCCGCACGCCGTAGTGGCGCGCGGCGAATTCCAGGCCGACGAGGAAACCGAGGGTCACCACACCCGCCGCGGTCCACAGCACGGCCCTCGGCCGGCGCGACGCGGCGAGCGGGGAGCCGAGGTCGCTTCGCCCGGGTATTCGTTTTTGGGTGGTTTTCACTTGTTTGGCCCGTTTGCTAGGGGTCGGACAAATAGGTCGCTCGTACGGATCGTCACGAGTTCGAACATGCTAACGGCACCGCTCGACCGACCCCCGGGCCGCCGTCAGGCCGTGTGCTGGTACGCCGGGTAGGTCAGGTAGCCCGCGTCACCGCCCTGGTAGTACGTGGCCTCGTCCACCGGCGCCACCGGCAGACCCGTGCGCAGGCGCTCGACGAGGTCGGGGTTGGCGATGAAGCCGCGGCCGAAGCTGATGAGCTCCGCCCCGAGTCCGAGCCAGTGGTCGGCGTCCTCGCGCCCGGTCTGCTTGGGACCCATCGGGAGCACCGGGTTCATGACGAGCGTGCCCGGCCACAGGCGGCGCAGAGCGATGAGCAGGTCCTCGTCGGCGGTCGCCTCGACGTGGACGTACGCGATCCCGAGGCGCGACAGCTCGGTCAGCAGCTCGGTGTAGAGGTCGAGCACGTCGCTCTCCTCGACGCCCCAGAACGTCCCCGCCGGGGAGAGGCGGATGCCGGTCCGGTCGGCGCCGACGGCCTCGGCGGTAGCGGAGACGGCCTCGACGGCGAAGCGGATCCGGTTGGCCACCGGGCCGCCGTAGCGGTCGGTGCGCAGGTTCGCGTTCGAGGAGAGGAACTGCGAGATGAGGTAGCCGTTGGCGCCGTGCAGCTCGACTCCGTCGAAGCCCGCGTCGACGGCGCGGCGCGCGGCCAGCGCGTAGGAGTGCGCGTGCTCGGGCACTTCGGCGGTCTCCAGGGCACGGGGAACCGGCGCCGGCTGCGGCCTGGTCGGAGTGAACACGTCCCCGACGGCGGCCACGGCCGAGGGCCCGACCGGCTGCATGCCGGTGGTGTCGGGGTGCGAGACGCGGCCGCCGTGCATGATCTGGGCGAAGATCCGTCCGCCGTTGGCGTGCACCGCGGTGGTGACGGGGCGCCACGCGGCCACCTGCTCGTCGGTGTGCAGCCCGGGCGTACCCGGGTTGGACTGCCCGACCAGGCTCGGCTGCACTCCCTCGGAGACGATGAGTCCGGCGGTGGCGCGCTGGGCGTAGTACGTGGCCATCGACGGCGTGGCCAGGCCGCCCTCGGCGGCACGCACACGCGACATCGGGGCCATGACCATCCGGTTGGGCAGCGTCAGGCCGCCGAGCCGGTAACTGTCGAAGAGGGACGCCATGTCAGGACTCCTTCGTGGTCCGCGGGCCCGGATCTCGGGCACGACGGCTACGCTAGAACCTGACACTGACGTCAGAGGCAAGTAAGTGTGCCGCGGATCACAGCAGGGAGCAGCGCATGCGCATCGGGGAAGTGGCGTCGCGGGCCGGGGTCAGCGTCCGGTCGGTGCGCTACTACGAGGACCAGGGGCTGCTGGCCAGCACACGCAGCGCCGGGGGCCAGCGCCAGTACACGGAGCACGAGGTCGAGCGGGTCAGGTTCCTCCAGCGGCTCTACGCCGCGGGCCTCTCCAGCCGCACCATCGCCGAACTGCTGCCCTGCGTGGACGCACCCAGCGAGACCCATTCCGACGCCGCGCTGGAGCGCATGGCTCAGGAGCGGGACCGGCTGACCGAGCACATCGCCGAGCTCATCCGCACCAGGGACGCGCTCAACGCCCTGATGACGGCGGCCCGCGAGTACCGGGACACCCAGTTTGCCTAATCATCTTAGGCAAGCTCATAATCATCCCCGGCTGCCGGACGAGCGATGCGGAGGACGGACGTGGCTCGGGTAGGACTGACGACCGCGGGTCTGATCAGGGCCGGGGCCGAGACGGCCGACGAGATCGGCTTCGAGCGCACCACTCCGACGGAACTGGCCCGGCGGTTCGGCGTCCGCACGGCGAGCCTGTACTCGCACGTGAAGAACGCCCACGACCTCAAGACCGGGATCGCCCTGTTCGCCCTGGAGGAGCTGGCCGACCGGGCCTCCGAGGCGGTGGCCGGCCGGGCGGGCAAGGACGCGCTGACCGCGTTCGCGAACGTCTACCGCGACTACGCCCGTGAACACCCGGGACGTTTCGCCGCCACGCAGTTCCCCCTCGACGCGGAGGCGGCGGCCTCCGGTGCAGGGGTGCGCCACTCCCAGATGTCGCGGGCGATCCTGCGCGGATACCACCTGGCGGAACCCCACCAGACCCATGCGGTGCGGCTGCTGGGCAGCGTCTTCAGCGGCTACGTCAGTCTGGAGGCCGCCGGGGGGTTCAGTCACAGTGCCCCCGACTCGCAGGAGAGCTGGACGGAGATCCTCGACGCGCTGGACGTCCTGCTGCGGACCTGGCCGACCACGCCCTGACGCGAACCCGGAGCGCCGTGGCGGCGTCCCCGCGCGGCTCAGGCCCCGCCGACGGTGAGGGAGAGCGCGTACAGGGCCGTCGAGGTGAAGTCGTCGGCCGGTTCGACCGTCTGCCAGGCCCGCACGTCGTCGACGTAACCGGCGCCGTGGCCGTCGAACCGCGACCACTCCTCGCCGTCCGGGGCGAAGGAGCAGGGGCGGCTCCCGTCGAAGGTGTCCGGTTCCTTCAGCAGGTCCGCGTCGTTGGGCCCGTTGACGACGGCGCCGCGCAGGATGTCGCCGTGGCCGGTGCGGCTCATGGCCAGGTTGGCGACCTGGTGCTGGGGGCAGTGCGGATAGAGGTCGCCCGCGCCCACGACGAAGCTGGTGCCCCAGGCGTTCGCCCCGAGGGCCCAGGCCCGTTGCTGCGCGGCGAAGTCGTCGTACCGGTGGTCGCCGGTGACACGGGCGTACAGTTCGGCGGTCGCGAGCAGGCCGAAGGTGTGGGGCACCGCGTCGAAGTCGCTGGGTATGACGCCCGACCGGAAGGGGTCCTCGGCCGCGCGCTTGCGCCCCGTCTCCACCTGCCGCCTCAGTTCCGCCTCGAGGGCGCTCGCGAGGTCCGCGTCGGGGTCCGCCGAGGTGAGCACGTCGGCGTGGGCGAGGGCGCTGACGTCGGCGGGGCCCAGGGTGCCCCCGCGCTCCTCGCGCAGAGCCGCGCGGGCCCAGGTGGCCGCCTCGTCGCCCCACCCCGAGGCACGCGAGTCGCCCAGGGCCTGAGCGCCGCGGGAGAGTTCGACGGCCGCCCATTCCATGTCGTCGCGCCAGGAGTGCTCCTGGTAGTAGTCCGCGGGCGTGGTGGTGACCAGGGCCCCCACGTCGGGCCGCGTGTCCGCCCGCGCGTAGACGGCGGCCGCCTTGTCCAGCCACCGGCGGGCCTGTTCCGGGTGGTCCTCGGCGTCGGTCTGCGCGGCGAGGGCGAAGGCCGCGCTCACCCGGCCCGCGAGATTGGGGCTGATGGGGTCCCCGGGTTGGTTGGCGCGGAAGACGGGCCGGTACTTGATCAGGTAGTCGGCGTCCCCCGGTCGCACGGTGAGCCGGTCGTCCTCCTCCGGCAGCCGCCACACGTCGTGGTCGCCGCGGACCTCCTTGCCGCCGGACCCCAGACCCACCTGTGCGTAGAGCGTGCCCGTCTCCCCGTCCCACATCCGGTCCAGCCAGCGCAGACCGTGCCGTGCCTCCTCCCGCAGCCCGGGCACCGAGGGGGTGTCGCGGACGGTGCTCAGCATCTGTGCGACCACGTAGGAGGCCGTGTGCGTGAACTTCAGGAAGTCACCCGCGTCGAACCACCCGCCCGAGACGTCCACGGGACCGCCGACCTCGGTCAGTTCCGGGTCGGCCGACGTCCCCTCCGCCGACGACCCCTCGGCGGCCGAGCCGGTGCGGGCCGGCGCGTAGACGTGGGCCCGGTCGTCGGTCAGGTGTGAGGGCACCCGCCCGGTCGCGTCGGCCAGTACGTCCTCCCCGTCCCGCTGGGTGCCGAAGAAGCGCACGGTGTCCGCGCGCAGCGGGTCCAGCAGCTGCCGGGCCGGTGCCACCCGGAAGCGGACCTCCGGGTCCCCGGCCGCACCGGCCAGGCGCAGCCGGTAGGTGCCGGTGCGGTGCAGCGAGGAGAGGTCGATCGTGCGCACGGCGGTGTACGTGCTGTTCCAGTCGCCGAGGGAAGGACCGAGGCTGCCGTGCTCGGCCGTGTCGCCGTGCTCGTCGAGCACCTCGAACTCGGCGTCGGCCAGCGTGTCCCGGTCCCCCATGACATAGGCGAACTTCTTCTCGCCGGACACGTACCCGACCTGGTTGACGCGGATGGCCGCCGGCGCCTCGTCCCGGCCCGCGGAGCACGCGGTGAGGCAGCAGGCCGCCAGGACGGAAGCGGTCGCGGCCGACACGGTGCGGGCCGACGGCGAGCGGAAGTGGTTCATGGTGGACAGTCTCCTCGATGCCACCACCGTGCCGCGGGCCGAGGTGCCGGTGGAAGGAGGAACGACGAAGCGGACGTTTGTGCGGGATAGGCTCTGATCCGCCAGCCCGCCAGGACCGCCACAGGAGGAGTCGGCCATGGGCCCACAGGACCCGCAGCAGGCATCGGTCGCACCGGACACGGCCGAGCGACTCCGGGCGATCGGCGACGAGTTGTCGGACCGCTTCTACGAGCGGGCCGACGTCGTGCGGACCCTGCTGGTGACGCTGCTCGCCGGTCAGCACTCGCTGGTCCTCGGCCCGCCGGGAACGGCCAAGTCCGAGCTGGCCCGGGAACTCACCGGCCGGATCACGGGGGCGTCCTACTGGGAGATCCTGCTGTCCAAGTTCACCGCGCCGACGAGGATGTTCGGGCCCATCGACGTCGCCGCGCTGGCACGCGGGGAGTACCGCCAGGTCTTCGAGGGGCGCGCCACCACCGCGCACGTCGCGTTCATCGACGAGATCTTCAAGTGTTCCACGGCGGCGCTCAACGAGACGCTGGGATATCTCAACGAGCGGATCTACCACCCTGAGAGTGGCGGCGAGCCCGTCCACTGTCCCCTCATCGGCGCGATCACGGCGAGCAACGAGCTGCCCGACGGGGAGGACTCGGCCGCGATCTACGACCGGCTGCTGGTGCGGATCGAGGTCAAGTACCTGGAGGACCCCTCGAACTTCGCCGCTCTCGTCCGCTCCGCCGTCAGCCGTCCGGCGGCGCCGAAGCGGACCACCGTGGACCTGGCGGCGTTGCGGCACGCCGTGGCCGAGGCCGTGCCCGCCGTGGAGGTGCCCGACCCGATCGTGGACGCGGTGTGCACGCTGCGGGCCGCCCTGCGCCGCAAGGAGCTGATCGCCTCCGACCGCCGCTGGCGGCAGGCGGTGGGTCTGCTCCAGGCCTCCGCGTACCTGGACGGGCGCCCCTCGGTCGGTGAGAGCGATCTGTCGGTGCTGACCCATGTGCTGTGGGACTCCCCCGCCCAGCGCCCGACCGTCGAACGCGAGGTGCTGCACCTGGTCAATCCCGACGCCAAGGAGGCCCTCGACCTCGCCGACACCATCGAGGAGCTGGAGACCCAACTGGACGCGATGGCCGGGCAGTCCCGCGAGGCACTCAGCGAGTGGGTCATCAAGAAGGCCCACAACCAGCTGGCCATGGCGGGCAAGCGGCTGGAGAGACTGCGCGAGGAGGCGGTGGTCGCGGGCCGCTCCACCACGGCGATCGACCGGGTCACCGGCCGCCAGCGCGCCGTGCGCGCCCGGGTGCTCACCGAGGCCCTGGGCGTGGACGCGAGCACCGTGCAGGCCCAGCTCTGAGCACCGGGCAGGACGGCAGCGTGAACGAGGACACGGACGTGGACGGCGACGTGGGCGAGGACGGGGCGGCGCGCCGGCTCGGCGTGCTGGCGGACCTGGCCGGGACGTGGCTGGCCCGGTCGGCCGCCGCCACCGTGCGGCACACCGGAGCCGTGGTCGCGGACCGCTTCGACCGCATCGCCTGGCGCGACACCTACGAACAGTCGCCCGCGCTGCGCGAGTTGGCCGGGGAGCTGGCCGAGCGCCACGCGCACACCGACGACCTCCTCACCGACGCCTTCCTGGCCGCGTACAAAGCCGCTCCGCGCCTGCGCGAGCCCACCGGGATGGCCCCCTCCCACCTGGTCAACCACCGCATCGTGACCGCCCTGCTGGAGTCACCGGACTTCGCCGAGCTGCACCGGGAGACGGCCGGCGACCCGTACGCCGCCGCCATGGCCGTGCTGGCCCAGGGCACCGCGCTGCGCCGGATGCTGGACGACTCCCGGCCCGCCCGGGACCGGGACGAGCGGGCGGAGCGGGCCCGGCGGGCAGCGGAGGACGCGGCGGACGCCGTCGCCGGGACACTCCGCCAGGCCGCCGACGAGGCCGACGAGGACGGCACCGTGCCGAGACCGGCGGCCGACGCCGTACGACGGGCGGTCGAGGACGCGGAGGACGCCGCGAGACGAGCCGCTTCCGAGGCCGCCCGGTCGTTCGCGATGGCCGTGCCCGGCGTCCGGGCCGCCGCACGCGGTGCGGTGGCGTCGGCGGCGTCGGCCGCACGGCAGGAGGCGGCCCTGATGCGGGCCTGGGGCGTCGGTTCCGGCGAGCTGGAGCGGATGCCCTTCGACGAGCGCGCCCGGCTGGCCGAGCGCCTGCGCACCGGCCGGCTCGCCGAGTGGGCCGAACTGATCGGCCGTTTCCGGCAGATGGCGGCCGGGGAGCGGGCCCGCAGGGTGGAGAACGCCACCGGGGAGCCGGTCGGGGTCACGCTGGGCGACGACCTCTCCCGGGTCGTCCCGTCCGAGCTGGCGAACCTCGGACTGCCCGGTCTGCGCGCGGTGTTCGCCGCGCGCTACGCCGCCGGGGAGCTGATGCTCTACGACAGCCAGGGGGAGCAGGCCACCGGCCGGGGCGCCGTCATCGCGTGCGTGGACACCTCGCACTCCATGTACGAGGCGGGGCCCGGCGGCATCACCCGGGAGGCGTGGGCGAAGGCGTGCGCGCTGGCCCTGCTGGACCAGGCCCGCCACGCGGGGCGGGACTTCGTCGGCATCGTGTTCTCCGCCGCCGACAAGCTCCGTGTCTTCCGCTTCCCGGCCGACCGGCCCGCCGGTCTGGCCCGCACCCTCGACTTCGCGGAGACCTTCCTCGGCGGCGGCACCAGCTACCAGCGGCCCCTGTCGGCGGCGGGCGAACTGCTCGAGGAGGAGTTCAACGACGCCGCCCGCACCCGCGGCGACATCGTGATGCTCACCGACGACGACTGCGGCGTCACCGAGGCGTGGATGCGGAACTGGAACGACGCCAAGCGCCGGCTGGGCTTCCGGGTCTTCGGCGTGGCCATCGGCGCCCCGCGCGCCGCGGCGGCCGGATCGGTCCTCGCGGCACTGTGCGACAACCTCCGTTCCGTCGAGGACTTCACCGACGTCCATGCCGCCGCGGATCTGTTCCGCGTGATCTGACCCGGCCGCCCGGCACCGCGCGCGGGCCGTCAGGGCTTGCGGGCCACCGCCCCGTACATCGCGATGTCCTCGTCCCGGATGCCCTGTTCCCCAGTGCCGTCCGGACGCCACTTGTGGACCTGGACGATGCCCGGCTCGGTCAGCTCCAGCCCCTCGAAGAACTCGTGGGCCTCGTCGATGGTCCGCAGCCGCATCGGCATGTCGCGGGCCGCGTACTCGCGTGCGACCCGGCCCACCTCCTCGGGGGCGAACTCGGCGGTGCCGATGGTCATGGCCAGGTAGCTGCCCGCGGGCAGGGGCTCCAGGAGGCGGCGGACGATGCCGACAGCGTCGTCCTCGTCCAGGACGAAGTGGACGATCGCGATCACGGTGAGCGCGACGGGCTCGGTCAGGTCCAGCGCCTTGCGGAACTCGTCGGATTCGAGGACGGCTTCGGGGTGCTGGAAGTCCGCCTCGATGTACGTCGTGCGGCCCTCGGGCGTGCTGGACAGCAGCCCCTGCGAGAGGGTGAGGACGATCGGGTCGTTGTCCACGTAGACGACCCGTGAGTCGGGTGCCACCGACTGGGCTATCTCGTGCAGGTTGGGCGAGGTGGGGATGCCGGTGCCGATGTCGAGGAACTGGCGGATGCCCGCCTCCTCGGCCAGCCAGCGCACCGCGCGGTTCATCCAGTCCCGGTTGGCGCGCATGTGGACGGGCAGCGCGGGCCATTCCCGGGCCATCGCGTCACCCGCTTCCCGGTCGGCGGGGTAGTAGTCCTTCCCTCCCAGGATGTAGTCGTAGATCCGGGCCGAGTGCGCGTGCTCGGTGTCGATTCGGTCGGCCGGCCATCCGCTGTCGGACATCGTTCGCCCTCTCCGTCGGGTCGTGCGGTACGGGTCAACTCTCGGTCGCCAGAGCCTCACAGCTCCTTGCGCAGCGCGCCGAGGAGTTCCTCGGTGCCGCGGGCGGGCACCGCCTGGGCGCCCAGGCGGTCCAGGGCCTCGCGGTAGACCACCACGTCGTCGCGCTTGTCCAGGTAGACGGCGCCCACGAGTCCGCCGAGGTAGACGATGTCGGGGAGTTCGGGGGCCCGGAAGCGGAAGAGGTCGAAGGCACCGGCGCGCATGGCGGGGTGCGGCCCCCCGGCGAACGGCATGATCTGGAGGGTCACGTGCGGCAGCCGGCCCACCTCGATCAGATGGTCCACCTGCTGCCGCATCACGTCGGTGCCACCGACGGGCCAGCGCAGGACCGTTTCGTCCATCACCACCCACAGGCGGGGCGGGGAGGGGCGGGTGAGGATCTCCTGGCGCCGCATGCGCAGGTCCACCCGCCGCTCGGTGTCCGCGCAGGACGCGTGCGGGTTGCCGGCGCTCAGCAGGGCCCGCGCGTAGGCCGGGGTCTGCAGCAGTCCGTGCACGAACCCGGTCTCGTAGGCGCGGATGTGCAGGGCCGCCTGCTCCAGGCTCAGGTACGCGGCGAACCAGTCCGGCATGACGTCGCGGTAGGTGTGCCACCAGCCGCGCTTGTTCGCCTCGCGCGCCGACTTCAGGAAGGTGTCGATCTCCTGCTGGTCGCGGACGCCGTAGACCTGGAGCAGCTTCTCCACGTCCGGGAGGCGCAGCCGGGCCACCTTGGCCGCCTCCAGCCGGCGGATCGTGGAGTGGCTCACCCCGATCGCCTCTCCGGCCTGCTCGAACGTGAGACCCGCGCGGGTGCGCAACTCCTCCAGCTGTCTGCCGAGGATCATCCGCAGCACGGAGGGGGCACCGCCCCAGTCGGTCTCCGCGGTCACACCGTCTCCTCTTCGCCGTCCCGCGCCCGGGCCCGGACACGCCAGTCTGTCACGGGCACCGGCCCGCCGCAGGAGGATGCGTCCTGGCAGCTGCAATTTTCAACTTGCCGGTTGCGCACGGTTGTTCACGGGTGACACAGTGACTTCACCGCCCCCTGTCCTTCTCGATCCGTGCTTCTCCACCCGCAGCCCCCCTGTCGCGTCTCTCCACCCCATTTCGCAGCCGATGACCAGGACCGTCCTGTTGGCGACACGTCCCCCACCCTCACGGGACGGTCTCGCACGACAACGTTCTCCTGACGTCCGTCGCGGCCAAAGGACCCACCCCCCATGGACCTGCAGCACACCCGTGATCCACGTCCGTCCGCGGCCATCGTTCGTGACCGCCCGTGCTTGTCCGGCACCGTCCGCCCGTCCCGCCGGCGCCCTCCGGACACCGCCCCGCTCAGCCTCCCCGCCGGACTCCACTCCGGCCTGGGGCACGACGCCGTGGGCACCTCCGCGTCCCACGGCGAACGCATTCTGGCCCGCCTTCCCCGTGCGGGCTGCGTGTTCGCCGACGAGGGACGCTGGTGGTGGATCGTCCCCTCCGGATCCGACATCGGAGTCGCGTGGCCGTCGAGCGCCCAGTACGTCGTCGGCGACCCGTCCTGGACCCGGGCGCGGCCGGGCGCGATGGCGACCGGTCCGCGTCTGGTCCACGGCCCCGACGGCGACTCGCCCTACACCGCGCCCATCCCCTTGTACTTCCTCGTCTGCCGCCTCGCCGGTGTGCCGCCGCGCTGGTCCCTGGCACCCTGAGCGGACGGCGGCGCGAGCGCGCTACTCGAAGAACTTGAGGCTCCAGCCGGTGTCGCTGGTGGGACCCGGGACGTTGGCGCGGCTGTAGGTGGTCCCGCCCCACCAGCAGAAGGTGCCGGTGTACCAGTACCGGTTCTCCCACGCGTACGGCGTCCCCTTGGCGACCGCGTGGAACATCAGCGGGAACCTGGGACCGGCCGGCGGGCTCGTGGCGATGTCGCCGTCGAGCAGCACGAAGCTGTGGTGCCCCGGCCCGTCGACGTACAGGGTGGGGTCCCAGCCGGCCATCATCGTGGCGCGGTGGGACCCGAAGAGGCAGCCGTTGGACTTGTACCAGTCCCACACGTACGTGGGGTCGCCGCCGGCCCGCAGCCTCAGGTCGGCCAGGCAGTACTGGTCGCTCCAGCTGCCGTTGGCGGAGTAGGCGATGTGCAGCTGCCCGTTCGGGTCCTTCACCGGCTCGGGGCCCTCGTTGATGAACGGGTCGCCCACCACCCGCTCCCAGCTCTCGCGCGGCTGCGAGATGACGTACCGCGCGCCGGTCGGCGCGGTCGGGCTGCTCATCCGCGCGATGTAGAGGTTCTGCTCGACGTTGGTGTCACCGGCCCAGCCCGACCAGACGAACCACCGCTGCCCCTCGAAGGTGAACAGGGTGCCGTCGATGGCCCACTTGTCGTCCGGCAGCGCCAGTTTCGTCTCGGCCGCGTACCCGCTGTCGGCGGCGGTGGAGCTGATCACGTACATCCGGTGGGCCGCACCGCGGCCGGCCGAGAAGTAGATGTAGTAGCGGCCGCCGTCCCGCACGATCTCGGGGGCCCACACCTCGCCCCGGCCGCGGGAGTCCGACCAGACCTGCCGGGCGGGCGCCGCCGCCAGCGCGGCCGTGGACGCGGCCTGCCGTACGGCGATGCCGCCCCCGGTGGACTGCACCGAGACGTAGGTGGCGCCGACCCGGATCACGCTCGGGTCGGCGGCCCGCAGACCGGTCCGGTCCGCCCGCGCGGGCCCGGCGGAGGACACCACGAGCAGGAGGGCGACGAGGGCGCCGGACAGCAGGGCGGCGACGGCACCGTGAAGGCGGCGGGGAAGTTTCCCGGTCCCGCTGGCTGGGCTTCCGGTCAGGGGCGGCATGTCCCTCCGCTTCCACGGGCCGTGATGTACATCGATGGAAGTAGGCAGCGGGTCCAGGATCGTAATTGACAGCGGACATGTCAATAACCGCATCGCGACGCCCCCTGCGCGCACGACATCCGGACGTACCGGCCCTTCCCCTGCTTCACCTTCCGAACCTGGAGGGGCTTCTTCCGATTGATTTCGTTCACCTAGTTGACATGCACAGGGAAGGGCTACAACCCTGCAAGTCCCCCCACACCAAGGAGGACCGTGTGCTTTCCCCACGCAAGCTGACGGCGTCCCTGGCCGTCGCGGCGTCGATCGGCGCCCTCGCCGTCGTCGTCGGGCCGGCCGAACCGGCATCGGCGGTACCGGACACCATCCCGCTCACCCTGAAGAACGACTCGGGCAACGCCGAGCAGGTCTACGTCTACGTGATCGGCACCGAACTCGCTTCCGGGAAGCAGGGGTACGCCGACGAGAGCGGCGCCTTCCACGCCTGGCCGGCCGGCGGCGCCCCGCCGGTCCCCGCCCCCGACGCCTCGTTCGAGGGCCCCGCAAACGGCGGGTCAAAGACCGTTCAGCTTCCGAAGTTCTCGGGCCGGGTCTACTTCTCGTACGGCAAGAAGCTCGATTTCCGGCTCGCCGAGGGCGGCCTGGTCCAGCCCGCCGTCCAGAACGCCGACGACCCCAACCACGACACGCTGTTCAACTGGACCGAGTACACGCTCAACGACTCCGGGCTGTGGATCAACTCCACCCAGGTGGACATGTTCTCTGCTCCGTACTCCGTCGGCCTGACGGCGGGTGACGGCTCCACGAAGCAGACCGGTTCGCTGAAGCCCGGCGGGTACCGGGCGGTCGCCGACGGCCTCACCCGGCAGGGCGGCGGCTGGGAGGGTCTGGTCCAGACGCGGGGCGACGGCTCACCGCTGCGCGTCCTGGCCCCCGGGCACGGCATCGGCTCCGGCGACATACCCGCCGACGTGATGGACGACTACATCAACCGCGTCTGGAGCAAGTACGCCACCGAGACGCTGACGGTGACGCCGTTCAAGGAGCAGCCGGACACCAAGTTCCACGGCAGGGTCAACGGCGACAGGATGGACTTCACCGACGGTAGCGGCGCGGTGGTGACCTCCTTCGAGAAGCCGGACTCCGACTCGGTCTTCGGCTGCTACAACAAGCTCGACGCCCCCAACGACCAGGTGCGCGGCCCCATCTCGCGGACCCTGTGCGCCGCGTACAACCGCTCCACGCTGCTCACCAACGCCGAGCAGCCCGACGCCGACGCCTCCGGCTTCTACCAGGACGACGTCACCAACCACTACGCCCGCCTCGTCCACGAGCAGATGCGGGACGGCCAGGCGTACGCGTTCGCCTTCGACGACGTCGGCAACCACGAGTCGCTGGTGCACGACGGCGATCCCAAGGACGCGGCGATCACGCTGGAGTCCTTCGACTGACCGGGCCGGCCCCACCCGCGCCCGAACCGACGCACCACCTTCCCCCCACCACCCGTGCCCGCTCCCCGCTCGTGGGAGCGGGCCCACGAAAGGGAGAGACATGGCCTCCCCACGACTGCTCCGCAGTTGCCTCCTCGCCACCCTGTCCGCCACTCTCGTCGCGGCCGCCGCGGTGACCCCCGCCCAGGCGAAGCACCGGCCGGCGTCCGCCGCGGCGGTGACGTTCTCCGACACCTTCGACGGACCCGCCGGATCCGGCGTCGACGCCGCCAAGTGGCAGCTCGAGACCGGTGACAACGTCAGCAACCATGAGCGGCAGTACTACACGCCCGGCACCGACAACGCGAAGCTCGACGGCCAGGGCAACCTGGTGATCGAGGCCCGCCGCGAGAACCCGGGCAACTACCAGTGCTGGTACGGCACGTGCGAGTACACCTCCGCGCGCCTGAACACCTCCGGCAGGTTCACCGCGACCTACGGCCACGTCGAGGCCCGGATGAAGATCCCGCGCGGGCAGGGCATCTGGCCCGCGTTCTGGATGCTCGGCCAGGACATCGGCGAGGTCGGCTGGCCCAACTCGGGCGAGATCGACGTCATGGAGAACGTCGGCTTCGAGCCGTCCACCGTGCACGGCACCCTCCACGGCCCCGGCTACTCCGGCTCGGGCGGCATCGGCGCGGCCTACACACTGCCGAACGGCGAGGCGTTCGCGGACGCCTTCCACACCTTCGCCGTGGACTGGGCGCCGGACAAGATCACCTGGTCGGTCGACGGCACCGTCTACCAGACCCGCACGCCGGCCGACCTGGGCGGCAAGGAGTGGGTCTTCGACAAGCCGTTCTTCCTCATCCTGAACCTCGCGGTCGGCGGCTACTGGCCGGGCGACCCCGACGGCTCGACCACCTTCCCGCAGCAACTGGTGGTCGACGAGGTGAAGGTGACCACGAGCGACGGCTGACGGCCCCGGGCCCCGCGCCGCATCCGGAGCCCGAAGCGGGCCGCCGCCTTCCCGAGGTGGCGGCCCGCTTCCCCGTTCGGCCGCGAGCCGGGTCCTGGAGCCGCGCTCCGGCTCAGGGGGATGTCGTCCGGGCGACGTCCCCGGCCGCGGCGTCCTCGTCCGGGGCCGCCGGGGGCGGGAAGATCAGGTCTTCGAGCGCGTCCGCGGCGAAGAGGAAGGCCATCATCACGACTGGTAGGAGCAGCGCGAGCAGAATCACAGGACCTCCCGACGGGTCGGTCTGTGGGCTTCGTGGCCCGGCTTCAAGGATGCGCCCGAATGGCGGAACCCGCACGGCGGGAGCGGGCTCTACCCCTTTGCCGAGGCTCGAAACACGCCGGGGGCCGCCGCCTCCCGGTTCAGGACTCGCGTCCGCCGAACTGCCAGGGGTGCACCTCGATCTCGGTGTAACGGTCCGCGCTCAGCAGGGCCCGCGCCGTGTCCGGGTCCGGTGCCCGCACCAGCGCCGCCGTACCCAGCCAGCTGTCGCCGTCGTCGGACAGCAGGGGACCGTACGCGATCAGGTCGTCCCCTCCGGCCGGTACGTCCAGGTCGGCCGCCTCACCGGCGCCCAGGCCGAGCACCAGGAACCTGTCGTCCCCGGTCCGGCCACCGGGGAAGTCCCACATGGTGCGCCCCAGCGTGTTGCGCCACCGGCGCAGCAGCACGTCGCGGTAGACGCCGGCCTGGTAGCCGGGCTCGTCGAAGGCGAACGCCCGGGCGGCGGCGGGACCGGGCAGGTCGAGCACGTGCACGCTGCCCGTGGGCACCTCGCGGTCCCCGGTGAGGGTCGGGCCGCGCGCGATCATCTCCGCGGCGTACCCGTCCATGTAGGACCAGTGCGCTTCGACCAGTTCCTCCCGCAGGGCCAGGGAACCGGTGCGGTCGCGGTGGTAGCAGAAGAATTCCATGCGCTCAGTGTGAGCCACGGGTGCTACCTCTCGTGATCCTTTGGCCAGTCGTTCACGCATATGCAGAACGAATGTGCGGAACCACCTCTGCCCAGGGCATGCCGTTGAGTACGTATGGAACCTCCCATCGAGATCAACCACAGTGACGTCGGGGACTGGACCGTCGTGGAGATCCGCGGCGAGGTGGACGTGTACACCGTGCCGACGATCAAGCAGTACATGATCGAGCGGCTCGCGGACGGTCACCGCCGGTTCGTCGTCGACCTGCGCGCGGTGGCGTTCATCGACTCCATGGGCCTGGGCGTGCTGGTCGGCGCCCTCAAACGGGTCCAGTCGGTGCGCGGCGAACTGAAACTGGTCATCACGGACGCCAATACCAAGCAGCTCTTCGCCCTGACCGGCCTGCGACACGTCTTCCCCATCTACGACTCCGTCTACCAGGCGCGACGAACCTCCTAGCCACGAGCGCACGGCGAGGCGCCCTTGACGGGGTGCTCGCCCGCCCCCATATTCACCAACACCCCGTCAACAACTCCCCAGAGGTGACCGTGAGAAGCCTCAGACCCTGGGCTGCCCTCTGCGCAGCCGTCGCCCTCGCCCTTCTCACCACCACGCTCACCCCCTCCTCCTCCCCCGCGGCGGCGTCCCCGCCGGGCGGAGGGGCCTTCGCCACGTACTCCGCCAGGGCGGCGCTCGCCCGGCTGCTGCCGCGGCACGTCTCGCAGTTCACCCTGATTCCGGCGAGCCGCCCCGCCTCCGGAGACTGGTTCAGCGTCTCCGGCCGCGCCGGCCACGTCCGGGTGCGGGGCACCAGTCCCGCGGTGATCCTCAGCGGCGTCAACTGGTACCTCAAGTACACGGCCAAGGTGGACATCGGCTGGCCCGGGCGCAGCACGGCCAAGCTGCCGCGCACCCTGCCCGCTCCCGACGGTACCGTCCGCCGGCAGGCCTCGGTGCCGCACCGCTTCGCGCTGAACGACACGGACGACGGCTACTCCGGCGCCTACCGCGACTGGGCCTCCTACGAGAAGCAGATCGACCTCCTCGCCCTGCACGGGGCGAACGAGGTCTTCGTCCAGACGGGTGCCGACGCCGTCTACTACGAGACGCTCCAGGAGTTCGGGTATTCGAAGCAGGAGCTGAGGTCCTGGATCCCGGGTCCGGCGCACCAGCCGTGGTGGCTGATGCAGAACATGTCCGGCTTCGCCGGTCCCGTCTCCGAGCGGCTGATCGAGGACCGCGCCGCACTCGGCCGCAGGATCGCGCACCGGTTGCGCGAGCTGGGCATGACCCCCGTACTGCCCGGCTACTACGGCACCGTGCCGCCGGGCTTCACCGACCGCAACCCCGGCGGCACGGTCGTCCCGCAGGGCCAGTGGGTCGGCTTCCAGCGGCCCGACTGGCTGGACCCGCGCACCGATGTGTTCCCCAGGGTCGCCGCCGCGTTCTACCGCCATCAGCGTGAGCTGTTCGGCGACTCCACGATGTACAAGATGGATCTGCTGCACGAGGGCGGCCGGCCAGGCGACGTCCCCATCGGCGAGGCCGCCCAGGCCGTGATGAAGGCGTTGCAGACCGCGCGTCCCGGTGCCGTCTGGACGCTGCTCGGCTGGCAGAACAACCCGTCGACACAGATCATCGACGCCGTCGACAAGGGCAGACTGCTCGTCGTCGACGGGCTCTCCGACCGCTACGACGGCCTCGACCGCGAGACCACCTGGCACGGTGCGCCGTACGCCTTCGGCACCATCCCCAACTTCGGCGGTCACACCACCGCCGGCGCCAACACCGCCGTGTGGGCCGAGCGTTTCGACCGGTGGCGCACCGAACCCGGCAGCGCGCTGGCCGGCATCGCGTACCTGCCGGAAGGCACGGGCGGCAATCCGGTCGCCTACGAACTGTTCACCGAACTGGCCTGGCGCACCGGCCCGGTGGACCACGCGGCCTGGTTCGCCGCGTACGCCGAACGCCGCTACGGCCGACCCGATCCGCACGCGGCCCGGGCCTGGGAGCTGCTGCGCACGGGCCCGTACAGCATGCCGTCCGGCACCTGGAGCGAGGCGCAGGACAGTCTCTTCACCGCCCGGCCGCGGCTGACGGCCACCTCGGCGGCCAGCTGGAGCCCCGGCGCCATGCGCTACGACCCCGGCACGGTGCGCGAGGCGCTGGCCGAGCTGCTGAAGGTCGCACCGGCCCTGCGGACGACCGACGCCTACCGCTTCGACCTGGTCGACGTCGCCCGCCAGGCGCTGGCCAACCGCAGCCGCACGCTGCTCCCCAGGATCAAGGCCGCATACGACGCCGGTGACCTGTCCGGTTTCCGTGCGGGGGCGGCCGAGTGGAGGGACGACATGGCCCTGCTGGACCGACTGCTCGCCACCGACACCCGCTTCCTGCTCGGCCCGTGGCTGGCGCAGGCCAGGTCCTGGGGCCGCACCGAGGCGGAGCGCGACGCCGCCGAGTTCGACGCCCGTTCGATCCTCACCACCTGGGGCCACCGCTCCGGCAGCGACTCGGGCGGCCTGCGGGACTACGCCAACCGGGAGTGGTCCGGGCTGGTCGCCGACTTCTACGCGATGCGCTGGACGACGTACCTCGACTCCCTCGACACCGCGCTGGTCACCGGGCAGCCACCGGCCGCCATCGACTGGTTCGCGCTCGAGAACGCCTGGAACCAGCGGCACGACCGCTATCCCGTCGACCCCTCGGGCGACCCCGTGGCGACGGCCGCCGAGGTGCTCGACGCCCTGCCCGCACCGGTACCGCCGGTGCCGGCCGCGTCCGGGGCTGCGCGGTGAGGCGCGCGAGCGGCAGGGCTGCCGGTGTGGTCGTGGCCGTGCTGGGTGGTCTGGCACTGGCGGCGACGTCGACGACCGCGCAGGCCGCGACCGGACCCGACGTCATCGCCCACCGCGGCTCCTCCGGCATGGCACCCGAGAACACCGCCGCCGCCATCGACCTCGCCGTCCGCCAACGCGCCGACTACGTCGAAATCGACGTCCAGCGCACCAAGGACGGCAAACTCATCAACTTCCACGACTGCACCATGGAACGCACCACCGACATCGAAGACCTCTACCCCGGACGCCCCCGCTACCGCGTCTCCGACTTCACCTGGAACGAACTCCGCCGCCTCGACGCCGGAACCTGGTTCCACGACAACTACACCGGCGAACCCCTCATCACCCTCGACGACGTCATCCACCACATCCAGCACACCCCCACCGGACTCCTCGCCGACATCAGCCCCTGCAGCCAATACGGCACCACCATCGCCACCGACCTCGCCGACACATTGCGGAGCAAACCCCACTACCTCCGCACCGCCCTCGCCCGCAAAAAACTGGCCGTCCAGTCCTTCCAGACCGACGACGCCCGCACCTTCCACACCACCCAGCCCGACATCCCCATCGGCATCCTCGACGCCGACCGCCCCACCGACACCGAACTGACCGAACTCAGCCAATGGGCCGACCAGATCAACCCCCAGCACACCGTCACCGACCAGACCCTCGTCGACCGCGTCCACCAACTCGGCATGGACATCAACGTCTGGACCGTCGACGAACCCGGCGCCATCCGCAAAATGACCGGCCTCGGCGTCGACGGCATCATCACCGACTACCCCCAGACCCTCACCCAGCGGGAGTGACCGGGTGACCCCGTTCAGGGCCGGGTCGCCCGGTCCAGTTCGATCAGGACCGAGTAGTAGGCACGGCCGGTCGCCCGGTCCATGCCGATCTCGCACATGCGGTTGGCGGACAGGTGGGCGTCGTACGGGCGCGAGGTCACCTCGGCGGCCTCCTTCGCCGTCGCCGAGGCCGTCAGCTCCTTGTGCAGCATGCCGCGGTCGCCGGCGAAGGCACAGCATCCGGCGTCGTCCGGGACGACGACCTCGTCGGCGACCGCGCCGGCGACCGCGCGCAGCTGGTCCACGTCGCCGAGGTGCTGCATCGAGCAGGTCGGGTGCAGCACCGCCGAACCGGTCGTACGGCGGATCGTCAGCCGCGGCAGGAGCTCCTCCGCGGCCCACACGACGGAGTCGATCACCTCCAGGCGCCGGTGCAGTTCCCGGTTGGCGTGGGTAAGGTAGGGGACGACCTCGTGCCGGATGCCGAGCGTGCAGGACGAGGCGTCGACGACGAGGGGGATCCTGCCGCCGTCGGTCCAGGCCCAGGCGGCCTCGACGATGCGGTTGGCCATCACGGTGTTGCCGTCCTCGTACCCCTTGGAGTGCCAGATCGTCGAGCAGCAGGTGCCCGCCACGTCGTCGGGGATCCAGACGGGCCGGCCGGCGCGGGCCGAGACGTCGACCACGGCCTGCTGGAGCGAGGGGGTGTCGTCGTCCTCCGGCCCGGCGAAGATCCGGTTGACACAGGCCGGGTAGTAGACGGCGCTTGCTCCCGTGCGGGAGGTGGGCGGCGCGGTGCGGGCGGCGGCGCCCGGGATCTCGGGCAGCCACTCGGGCATCAGATCGGGTCGTACGGCCCTGCGGGCGAGGCCGGTCGCGGCCTCCAGCAACCGGTCACTGATCTTGTCCGCCGCACCGACCGCGAGACGTGCCGACGCCTCCACGGCCCGGAAGCGCCGTGCGGTGAGCGCGGCGATCCGCTCCTCGCGCGGCGAGTGCCTGCGGTGGCGGAAGTCCTTCATCATGGCGCCGGTGTCGATGCCGACCGGGCAGGCGATCGCGCAGGTGGAGTCGCCCGCGCAGGTGTCGACGGCGTCGTAGCCGTAGGAGGCGAGGAGTTGTTCCTCCACGGGTGAACCGTCCGGCTGGCGCAGCATCTCCCTGCGCAGCACGATGCGTTGGCGCGGGGTGGTCGTCAGGTCGTGGCTGGGACAGGTGGGTTCGCAGAAGCCGCACTCGATGCAGGGGTCGGCGAGCGGTTCGATCCCGGGGATCGTCTTGAGCCCGCGCAGATGGGCCTTCGGGTCGCGGTCGAGGACGACCCGGGGCGCCAGCACGCCCTCGGGGTCGATCAGCCGCTTGACGCGCCACATCAACTCGGTGGCCCGGGGCCCCCATTCCCGCTCCAGGAACGGGGCGATGTTGCGTCCGGTGGCGTGCTCCGCCTTCAGGGACCCGTCGAAACGCTCCACGGTCATCCGGCAGAAGTCGTCCATGAACGCGGCGTACCGGTCGACGTCGGAGGGCTTCGACGCGTCGAAGGCGAGCAGGAAGTGCAGGTTGCCGTGGGCGGCGTGACCGGCGACGGCGGCGTCGAAGCCGTGCTCCGCCTGGAGTGCGAGCAACTCCTCGCAGGCGTCGGCCAGCCGGGACGGCGGGACCGCGAAGTCCTCCGTGATCAGGGTGGTGCCGGCCGGGCGGGAGCCGCCGACCGCGGTGACGAAGGCCTTGCGGGCCTTCCAGTAGCCGGAGACGACCTTGCTGTCGCGGGTGAACTCGTTGGTCACCGAGGGGACCGGCGCGACCAGATCCAGCCGTTCGACGACCTCGGCCGCCGCCCGCTCGAAGGCCTCCTGCCCCGCTTCGTCGGGTGCCCGGAACTCCACCAGCAGCGCCGTCGTCCCACGTGGCAGACCGGCCCAGTCGGCCGGTACGCCCCGCACGCTCACCGAGGCGCGCAGCGTGTTGCCGTCCATCAGCTCGACGGCGATCGCCCCGGCCTCGTTGAAGAGGGGTACGGCGGCCGCCGCGGCGGTCAGCGAGGGGAAGAAGAGCAGTCCGCTGGTGACCTTGCGGTCCAGCGGCAGGGTGTCGAAGACGACGTCGGAGATGAACCCGAAGGTGCCCTCGGAGCCGACCATGAGCCCGCGCAGGATCTGGACGGGTGTGGTGCCGTCCAGGAAGGCGTCCAGCCGGTAGCCGTTGGTGTTCTTGATCTCGTACTTGGCCCGGATGCGGGCGGTGAGTTCCCGGTCCGCCTCGATCTCCGCCTTGAGCGCCAGCAGCCCCGCGCACAGCTCCGGCTCGGTCCGCGCCAGCGTCTCGTCCGCGTGAGGGTCGGCCGTGTCGACGACGGTGCCGCTGGGCAGCACGAAGGTCAGTGCGGCGAGGGTCCGGTACGAGTTGCGGGTGGTGCCCGCGGTCATGCCGGAGGCGTTGTTGGCGACGACCCCGCCGACGGTGCAGGCGATCGCGCTGGCCGGGTCGGGCCCCAGGACCCTGCCGTACCGGGCGAGGGTCGCGTTGGCCCGCATGACCGTGGTGCCGGGGCGGATGCGGGCCCGCGCGCCGTCGTCCAGGACCTCGACGCCGGTGAAGTGGCGGCGTACGTCGACGAGGATGTCCTCGCCCTGGGCCTGGCCGTTCAGGCTGGTGCCGGCGGCGCGGAAGACGACCTGGCGGCCGTGGTCGCGGGCGTACGCCAGCACCGCGGCCACCTCGTCGACGGTCTCGGGGAGGACGACGGCCTGCGGGACGAACCGGTAGGGGCTGGCGTCGGAGGCGTACTTCACGAGGTCGGAGATCTTCCCGAGGACCTTGTCCGGGCCCAGCAGCGCGGTCAGGCCGGCCCGCAGCGGTCCGGGGGTGCCCGTGGCCCCCGCGTCGGGCACCCGGTCGGCGGCCGCGACGCGGGCCGTACCGGGACGGAGGCTTTCCGGCCTGGGCTCCAGCAGGGGCATGACGTTCGACTCCCACGGTTTCGATCGGTGCTGATCAGCGTACGACCGCCGGGCTCGCCGGCCCAGGCGGGCCGGCGAGCCCGAGCGGTTCACCCGGGCAGGTCCGGGCCGGGCAGGAGGGCGACCACGTCGATCTCCACGAGGATGTCCATCAGATCGGACCCGACCGTGGTGCGCACCGGGCAGGGTTCCTCGAAGAACTCGCGGTAGGCCGCGTCGTACGCGGCGAAGTCCCGCCTGAGGTGTTGCAGGTGCGCCGTGACCTTCACGACGTCCCGCAGGGACAGGCCCCGCGCGGCGAGGACCGCCTCCACGTTGCTCAGCACCTGCACGGTCTGCGCCGCGACGCCCTCCGGCACGGCGCCGGTGACGGGGTCCTGCGGGCCGAATCCGGCCGTGAACAGGAACCCGCCCGCCACCACACCCTGGGAGTAGGCGCCCGCCGGGCGGGGCGCCCCGGGCGTGTGCACGGCTCGCTTGCCGGTCGGCTCGCTCATCCGGTCAGGTCACCGTCCCGCTCGTTGACGCCCGCGTAGTGGCGGAGTTTGTCCTCGTCCACGCTCACGCCCAGCCCGGGTCCCGACGGCACTCGCAGCCGGCCGTTCTCCAGGTGCAGCGGCTCGATGATGTCGTCCGCGTGCAGGTAGTACATGCTGTCGATGGCCCGCGAGAGGACGGGGGTGCTCGACACCACGGCCAGGTGCGCGGCCGTGGCGATGCCGAGTTCGCCACCGCTGTGCAGGTTCATGCCCAGGCCGAAGGTCTCGCAGTGCGCGGCGAGCGCCTTGGTCGCGGCGATGCCGCCCCACTTGTACACGTCGCCGTGGATGACGTCGACCGCGTTCAGCCGCATGGCGGGGGCGAAGTCCTCGAAGCGGACGACACACATGTTGGTGCACAGCGGGATGCGTACCTTGGCCTTGACCTGGGCCATGCCCTCGATGCCGACGCAGGGGTCCTCCAGGTACTCCAGGTCGAGTTCCTCCAGGGCGATGCCGGCGCGCACCGAGTCGGGGACGGACCAGGCCGCGTTCGGGTCGACGCGCAGGTCGACCCGGGGCAGCGCCTCGCGGACCGCGCGCAGGATGGCCACGTCGCCCGCGCAGTCCTTGGTGCCCTTGAGCTTGACGGCGTCGAAGCCGCCCTCCTCGACGACGCGCACCGCGTGCTCGGCCATGGCCCTGGGCAGGTCGGCCGGGGCCGTCCCCGGCGCGTCGGCGCGGGTGATCAGCGCGGTGATCGGGACCTCGTCGCGCACGGCACCGCCCAGCAGGTCGGTGACGGACTGGCCGGTGGCCTTGCCCATCGCGTCCCAGCAGGCGACGTCGACGGCGGCGATCGCCGCGTAGCCGAGGTAGCCGTAGAAGAAGGGCACCATGTGCTGCTTGCGGTGGAAGCCCTCCAGTGCGAAGGGGCTGGTCCCGATCAGGTCCGGGACCATGTGGCGCACGATGGCGGCGACCGGCGCGCCCCACATCGTCTCGCCCCAGCCCTCGACGCCCGTGTCGGTGCGCACCCGCACGACGGTGCGGGTCTCCCCGGTCTTGGTCTCGAAGGAACTGGTGAAGGGGTTGACGAGTGGGAGGTTGACGACCCACACGTCGACGTCGGTGATCTTCATTTCTGCTCCTCGCATCGTGGGGGTCACCGGCTCGCCGCGTCGAAGGCCCGGATCGCGCGGGCCAGTCCCCGCGCCCGGTCGTCCAGGAGCCGGCCGCCCCGGTCGGCGTCGGCACCGGAGGCGTCGTCGGTGGAGCCGCCGACCCGCTCCCACTCGCCGTGCCGCTCGACGGTCAGGCCGGGGTGCGGCGGGTGGTCGAACAGCGGGGGCGGTTCGACGGGGGTGCGGGCGGGCACGGGGATGCGTACCAGTTCCGGGTGGGCCGCCAGCATGAGGGACGTCTCGAACCATCCGGCGTGCCCCGGGGTGACCTCGGGCCGTCCCGCCGTGTCCTCACCGGCCGTGAGGGTCCAGTATGAGCAGGCGGCGACCGTGACCCGGGCGCGCAGCGCGAACCGCTTCACGGCGAGCCGCATGATCTCGTCGTTGCCGCCGTGGCCGTTGACGACCAGGACGCGGCGGTAGCCGCTGGTCACGAGCGAGTCGAGGACGTCGTCCAGTACGGCGCCCAGGGTCGCCGCGGAGAGCGAGACGGCCGCCGCGAACAGGTGGTGCGGACTGTTCCCGAAGGGCAGCGCGGGCAGCCGCACCACCTCGGGTGCGGAGCCGGCCGGGGATGCGGAGGACGCGCCGGCCCCTTGGTCGAGGAGGGCCAGCGCCCGGTCCACGACCTCCTCCACCAGGAGGGTGTCGGTCCCCATGGGAAGGTGCCCGGCGTGCTGCTCCTGCGAGCCGATGGGCAGCAGGGCGATGCCCTGCTCGCCGGCCCGGCGCACCTCCCGCCAGGTCAGTTCGGTCAGTCTCGATTGGCTCACGGTGCTACCTCTCCGAAACGGGGCCATGGCAGAGTCGGCGCATGGTCCACAAAAGTTCTCCGTTGCGACTGGTCCCGGATGCCGCGGAGCGACCGGCCGCTCCCGGGGCACCGCGGCGGCTGGGGGCCGTCGAGCTGGTGCCCGGCCGGGTCACGGCGGCCGTGCTGTCCATGGCCGGGCGGGTGCTCGACCGCACCGAGGCGTCGTACGACGCGGCCACCGCCTCCCCGGCGGACATCGACGGGGCACTGGCAGAGGTCGCCGGTGTCTTCGCGGCCCAGGAGGTGCAGGGGATCGGGGTGGCCGCCGCGGGGCTGGTGGACCCCCTCACGGGGCTGATCCTGGAGGTCAACGACGTGCCGGCGCTGCACGGCTATCCGGTGACGGAGCGGCTGGGCGCCCTCACCGGGGCCGGGGTGCGCCTGGAGCACCGGGCGCGGCTCCAGGTGCTCGGCGACCGCTGGTTCGGCGCGGGCCGGGGGCGGCGCACCTTCGCCTCGGTGTCGACCGGGGAGGTGCTCGGGGTGGGCGTCCTCTACGACGGTGAGGTGATGGCGCCGCCCGGCGGGCGCAGCGGCGCGCACATGACCGTGTCGGCCAGCGGTGAGCGCTGTACGTGCGGGAACCGGGGCTGCTGGAAGACCCTGGCCACCACCGGCTGGCTGCGGGCCAGGGCACGCGCCGCGGGGCTCGGGGAGGTGTCGCTGGCCGCGCTGGTGGGCGGCGGGGACCCGCTCGCCGGGCAGGTGGTGGAGGAGTACGCGCACAACCTGGCCCTGGGGCTGGTGAACGTGCAGCAGCTCTTCGCGCCGGGCCTGTTCATCCTGCACGGCGAGGCGCGCGACGGCGGTGAGCGTTTCCGCACCGTGGTGGAGGAGCGGCTGCGGGACGCGGTCGCCTTCGCGGGCGCCGAGCAGCCACGGGTGCTGGTCGGCACCGCCGCGGTCGACGACGTGGCCCTCCTGGGCGGCGCGGGCCTGGTGCTGTCGCACCTCTAGCGTGGGGCGGTTCATCGGCTCGGTCCGTCCGTCGGTTCGCCCGTCGGTTCGACCGTCGGTTCGCCTGCCGGGGCGGACGCCCGTGCCGCGGCCCGGCGGCCCCGGCGCGGGTCGAGGACCGGTACGGCGTCGAGCAGCTGCCGCGTGTAGGGGTGGCGTGGGGTGCGCAGGACCGCCGCCGCCGCGCCCACCTCGACCAGGCTCCCCCGGCTCATCACCGCCACCCGGTCGGCCACCTGCGCCACCACGGCGAGGTTGTGCGACACGAAGACGTAGGTGAGGCCCAGCCGCTGTTGCAGGTCCGCCAGGAGGTCGAGGACGGTCGCCTGTACGGAGACGTCCAGCGCGCTGGTCGGCTCGTCGAGCACCAGCAGCCGGGGGTGGAGTGCCAGGGCCCGTGCGATCGAGACGCGCTGGCGCTGGCCGCCGGAGAACTCGTGCGGGTAGCGGTCCTGGATGCCGGCGTCCAGGCCGACGGCCTCGAGGAGTTCCCCGACCCGTTCCCGGTTACGTGCCCGTGCGCGCCGTCCGCGTGCCTCGGGGTCGTGGGTGACCAGCGGTTCGGCGACGATGTCGGTGATGCGCATGCGCGGGTTCATGCTGGAGTAGGGGTCCTGGAGGACGACCTGCATCTGGCGCCGTACACCACGCAGTTGGGACGCGGTGAGGGCGGCGATGTCCTGTCCGTCGAAGCGCACGCTGCCGGCGGTGGGTTCGAGGAGTCCGAGGAGCAGCCGGGTGAGGGTGGTCTTGCCGCAGCCGGACTCGCCGACCAGGGCCAGGGTCTCGCCCTCGTGGACTTCGAGGGACACGTCGTCGACGGCGACGTTCGGGCGCCGGCCGCCGAACTCCTTGCGCAGGCCGGTCAGTTCGAGGATCGGCCGACCGGTCCCGGGCGCGCCTCCGGCCGGGCCGACCGGGCCGGTGGTGTCGGTGCTCATGCCGCCTCCAGTCGCGGGGTGGCCGCCAGCAGCTTGCGGGTGTAGGCGTCGGCCGGACGGTCGAACACGTCGAGGACGTCGCCGGTCTCGACGACCTGGCCCTTGTTCATGACCACGACGCGGTCGGCGGTCTCCGCGACCACGGCGAGGTCGTGGGTGATCAGCACGACGGCCATGTCGTGCTTGTGCTGGAGGGTGACGAGGAGGTCGAGGATCTGACGCTGCACGGTGACGTCCAGGGCGGTGGTCGGCTCGTCGGCGATGAGGACTCGGGGCCGGGCCACCAGCGCGGTGGCGATCATCACGCGCTGGCGCAGGCCGCCGGAGAGTTCGTGCGGGTACTGGCGGTAGCGCAGGGCCGGGTCGGGGATGCCGACCTCGTCGAGGGCGGCCAGCGCGGCCTGCTTGGCCTGGGCACGGGACATGCCGGTGTGGTGCCTGAGCACCTCGGCCACCTGGGCGCCGACGCGCTGGAGCGGATCGAGGCAGGTCATCGGGTCCTGGAAGACCATGGCGATGTCGCGGCCCCGGACCCGGCCGAGGTCCTTCTCGGACAGGCGCAGCAGGTCGCGTCCGTCGAAGCGGATCTCGCCGCTCGCGTAGACGCACGGCGGGCTCGGATTGAGACGCAGGACGGACAGCGCGGTGGCGCTCTTGCCGCTGCCGGACTCCCCCACCACGGCCAGGGTCTCGCCGGCGCGGACGTGCAGGGAGACGTCTTGGACGGCGTGGACGACGGAGCCCTCCAGGCGGAAGTCGACGCTGAGGCCGTCGATCTCCAGGAGCGGCGGCCGCTCCGTGGGCCGCCGGGGCGTTTCGGCCGTGGGCCGGTCGGGGCGGGTGGTCGGTAGGTCGTTGCTCATCGGCGGTAGGCCTTCGGGTCCGCGACGTCCCGCAGGGCGTCGCCGGTGATGTTGATGGCGAGGGAGGTCAGCATCAGCGCGATGCCGGGGAAGACGGCGACCCACCAGGAGGTGCCCAGGTAGAGCTGGCCGTCGGAGAGCATGCCGCCCCAGGTGACCGTCTCCTTGGGGACGCCCAGGCCGAGGTAGCTGAGCGAGGCCTCGGCGACGATGGCGGCGGCCACGTGCAGGGTGCCGATGGTGGCCAGGGGTGCCATCACGTTGGGCAGCAGGTGGCGGCGCATGATGGTGACGTCGGTGACGCCGATCGCGCGGGCCTCGGTGACGAAGTCGCGGGTGCGCAGCGACATCACCTCGGAGCGCACGACGCGGGCGTAGGAGACCCAGCCGGTGAAGCCGAGCACCACGATCACGACCCACAGGCCGGAGCCGAGGAAGCCGACGACGGCGAGGGCCAGCAGGAGTGAGGGGAAGGCGAGCTGGACGTCGGCGAGCCGCATCAGGGTGCGGTCGGCCCAGCCGCCGAAGTATCCGGAGGCGAGGCCCACGACGGTGCCGATGACGCCGGCGAGCAGCGCGGCGCCCGCTCCGACGAGCAGGGAGACCCGGGTGCCGTAGACGACGCGCGAGAGCATGTCGCGGCCGAGCTGGTCGGTGCCGAGGAGGTGGGCGCCGCTGCCGCCGTCCTGCCAGGCGGGGGGCCTCAGCCGCAGCAGGAGGTTCTGGGTGTTGGGGTCGTAGGGGGCGAGCAGGGGTGCGAACAGGGCGGCGACGAGCAGCAGGACGAGTACGGCGAGGGCCACTACGGCGAGCTTGTTGCGCAGCAGGGCGCGCAGGACGACGGAGCCGGAGCCGCCGGACGGCTTCCGCTCGGGGGTCGCGTCGGTCGCGGCCGGTGACATGACGGTCATCGGGACGTCCTCACCCTCGGGTCGAGGAAGCTGTAGGAGAGGTCGACGAGCAGGTTCACCACGACGAAGGTGGCGGCGAAGAACAGGACGGTGGCCTGGACGAGCGGGAAGTCGCGGTTGGAGATCGCCTCGACGGTCAGCTGGCCCACTCCGGGCCAGGAGAAGACCCGTTCGGTGAGGATCGCGCCGCCGAGCAGGTTGCCGACCTCCAGGCCGACGACGGTCACCACGGGCAGCGAGGCGTTGCGCAGTCCGTGCCTGAGCACCACCTGGAGCGGCCCCAATCCCTTGGCGCGGGCGCTGCGGATGTGGTCGCAGGACAGGACGTCGATCAGGGAGGAGCGCAGCAGGCGGGCGACGACGGCCACGGAGTACACGGCGAGGGTGACGGCGGGCAGGACCAGGTTGGCGAGGGTGCCGTAGCCGGAGGCGGGCAGGGCGCGCAGCCAGACGGCGAAGACCAGGATGAGCAGGATGCCGACCCAGAACGGCGGGGTGGACTGGCCGAGCAGGACGCCGGTCATCACGGTGTTGTCGGTGCCCCGGCCGCGGCGCACGGCGGCGAGGATGCCCGCCGGGATCGCGATGACGAGGGTCACCGCGAGGGCGGCGGCGGCCAGTTCGATCGTGGCCGGCAGCCGGTCGGCGAGGATCTCGCTCACGGGCTGGCCGTAGACGAGGGAGTCGCCGAAGTCGAGGTGCAGCAGTCCCCAGAGGTAGTCGAGGTACTGGGAGAACAGGGACTGGTCCAGGCCCAGTGAGTGGCGCAGCACCTGCTCCTGTTCAGCGGTGGCGTCCGGCGGCAGCAGGATCTTCACCGGGTCGCCCGACAGGCGGACGAGGAAGAAGGCGACGGTCGCCGTGCACAGCAGCACGAACAGGGCGGTGAGCAGGCGCTTGGCCGCCCCGCGCAGCAGCCCCGCCCGGTCGGGACGGCGGGTGGGGGCCGCCGCCGGGGCGGGCGGCCTGTCGACGGTGACGGCGCTCATCGGGACACCTCCGCGCTCTCCATGGCGAGGACGCCGGCGGATCCCGGCGTCCAGCGGGGCCGGTCGTTGCGGGCGTAGATGTTGTCGATCTGGTAGAGGAAGACGAAGGGTGCTTCCCGGCGCATCAGCCGTTGCAGGTCCGAGAAGGCCGCTTCGCGCTGCGCGGGGTCCTCGGAGAGTTCCTCGGCGTCGATGAGGCGGTCGGCCTCGGCGGAGTGCCAGCGGCTCTGGCGGCGGTCGCTGCGCACGTTGGACTGGACGATGCTCGCGCCGTCCATCGTCCACACGGTGCTGGCCGCGAGGTAGATCGGGCCGAGCGCACCGCGGTTGTCCGAGGTGAGGCGGGCGGAGTAGGTGCCGGGGTCGAGCAGGTCGACGCGGGCGTCCACCCCGGCCCTGGCGAGGAGCCCGGACAGGGCCTCGGCGACGTTGGCGTCGATGTTGGAGGCGGTGAGCGTGGTGGAGAAGCCGTGCGGGTGACCGGCTTCGGCTAGCAGCCGTCGCGCGGTGTCGACGGAGCGGGTGAAGGGTTTGACGGTGGGGTCGAAGCCGAAGGAGCCGCGCGGGACGAGTGCGGGCGTCTCGGTGGCCTTGCCGCCTAGCACGGCCTTGATGAGCAGCGGCACGTCGACCGCGTGATTGAGCGCCTGGCGCACCCGGCGGTCCTGGAGCGGGCCGCGTTCCAGGGTGTTGAGGGACAGGTAGGCGGTGCGGATGCCGGTGTGGCCGTCGATGGTGACGCCGCCGTAGCCCTCGAGTTGCTGGGCGGCGTCGGGGGTGAGTCCGGCGACGAGGTCCACGCCGCCGCTCTGCAGGGCGGCCAGGGAGGAGGAGGCGTTGGGAGCGGGGCTGAAGACGAGGCCGTCGACGGCCGGGCGTCCGTTCCAGTGGTCGTCGTAGGCGCGCATCCGTAGTTCGTGGTCGCGCTGCCAGCTGGTGAAGGTGAAGGGGCCGGTGCCGACGGGGTGGTCGGCGAAGGCCGCGTCGCCCACCTCGGCGAGGTGGCGTGGCGGTACCACGACGCCGCCGAACAGGGAGAGTTTGGCAGGCAGGATCGGGTCGTGCACGGTGGTGTGCAGGTCGACGGTGAGCCGGTCGACGACGGTGACGCCCTTGACGAAGCGCAGCTCGACGATCGGTGACTTGGTGGCGGGGTCGAGCAGGCGCTCGATGCTGAAGGCCACGGCCCGTGCGTCGCACACCTCGCCGTTGTGGAAGGTCACCCCGGGCCGGAGGGTGAAGCGCCAGGTGTGCGCGTCGGTGGCCTTCCAGGTCAGGGCGAGCCTGGGGTGCAGCCGGTTGTCCCGGCCGCGGGTGGTGAGGGTGTCGAACATGTTGATCAGGACGTTCATCGACACCATGTCGCCCTGCTTCTGCGGGTCCAGGGTCTTCGGGTCGCCCGGCTGGGAGACGCGCAGGACGTTGCCGGCCCGGTCCGCGGCGGCGGTCGTGCCGCACGCGCTCAGGAGCGCGGGAGCGCTGAGGGCTCCGAGCAGCAGACCGCCGGTCCGCAGGACGTGGCGTCGGCTGGGACGGCTGCGGTCCACCGTGCGCCCCTGAAGAGTTCGTTCCATTGAACAACACCTCCGTTCCGTCAGATGGAATGCGGTTGGGTTAAGCTAAGCGACATGGTGAAAGCGGTCAACACCCGGTCGGTCGACCAGGAACTCGCGAAGGGCCCCGTCGACAAGGCGATGGAGGTGCTCGATGCGCTCGTACAGCCCGGTGGCCCCCACCGGTTGGGGGAGATCGCGCGCCGCACAGGGCTGACCAAGCCCACCGTCCACCGGCATCTGCGGACCATGGCGGAGTACGGCTTCGCGGAGCCCGCCGAGGGCGGCAGCTACCGTCCGGGACCCCGGCTGCTGGGCCTGGCGGCAGCGGCCCTGAGCGACAGCCGCGCGCTGGAACTGGCCAGGCCCGTACTGGCCGACCTGCGCCGGCGCACCGGTCACGTCGCCTGCTACGCGGTGCGCCACGCGTCCGACGCCGTGTACCTGGAGCAGTCGGAACCGGCCCGCGAGTACCGGATGAGCGCCCGGCCCGGCCACCGGTCGCCGCTGTACACCTGCGGCGTGGGACTCGCCATGCTCTCCGTGCTGCCGGCCGAGGAGGTTTCGGCGGTCCTGGACGCACCGGACCTGGAGGCGCGCGCGCCGGGCACCCTCACCGACCCGGCCACGCTGCGGGCGGTGCTCGCGCGGGCGGCGCTGAGCGGCTACGCCGTGGACGACGAGTACGACGAGCCGGACGTGCGGTCGGTGGCGGCTCCCGTGCTGGACGCGGAGGGCCGGGCCGTGGGTGCGATCGGCATCGCCGGACTGACCTTCACCCTCGATGCCGGCAGTGTGGAGGTGTTCGGGCCGATGGTGCGGGCCGCCGCGCGCACGGTGTCCGCAGGGCTCGGCGCACGCACCCCCGTACTCGGCGTGGTGGAGCCCGCCCGGGGAGGTGAGCAGGCGTGAGCACCCTGGCCGAACTGCTCGCCGAGGGGCGGGAACGGCGGGTCTTCTCCGGTGCCGCCTGGTCCGTCGGCGGCCCGCAGGGGCCGCTGGACCGGGGCTGGACCGGCACTCGCAGCTGGGACGGGCCGGCACTGGACGGCGAGGACGTGTGGGACCTCGCCTCGGTGACCAAGCCGATCGCCGGGCTCGCGGTCATGGCGCTCGTCGAACGCGGCGCGCTCGGCCTCGACGACACCGTGGGCGCGTACCTCCCGGACTACCGGGGCGGCGACAAGGCGGAGCTGACCGTACGTCAACTCCTCACGCACACCTCGGGGATACCGGGGCAGGTGCCGCTGTACCGCGACCGTCCCACCCGTGCGGCGCTGCTGGAGGCGGTGCGCCTGCTGCCGCTGACCGCGAAGCCGGGCACCCGCGTCCAGTACTCCTCGCAGGGGTTCATCGTCCTCGGCCTGATCGCCGAGGCGGCGGCCGGGGAGCCGCTGGACGCGCTGGTGGAGCGGCTGGTGTGCGCGCCCCTCGGTCTGCGGGACACCGTCTTCTGCCCGGACGCCGGACGCCGGGCACGAGCGGTGGCCACCGAGGACTGCCCCTGGCGCGGCCGCCGGGTCGTGGGCGAGGTCCACGACGAGAACGCGGTGGTGCTCGGCGGGGTCGGCGGCCACGCCGGCCTGTTCTCCACGCTGGCGGACATGGAAGTGCTCGGCGCCGCCCTCGCCGCCGGCGGCCGGCGCCTGCTGCGCCCCGACACCTTCGCACGGATGACGGCCGCCCACACCGACCACCTGGCGCTGCGCCGTGCTCTGGCCTGGCAGGGCCGCGATCCGGTCGACTCGCCCGCCGGTGAGGTGTTCGGCCCGGACTCCTACGGCCACACGGGCTTCACCGGCACCAGTGTCTGGGTCGACCCGGCCACGCGTCGCTACGCCGTGCTCCTCACCAACCGGGTGCACCCGACGCGCGCGGGGGACGGGATCGTCGCCCTGCGCCGCGCGTTCCACGACGCCGCCGCCCGGACACCCCCGGTGGCCGCCGGGGCCCGGCACGGTGTGGAATGAGCCGGTGAGCCCTTCCGCACCGCGCGCCGAGCGCCCCGAACGCACCCGTCCCGCCGCCCAGAGCCTCACCGGCGTCGGCCTCGCCGTCCTTGACCCGGCCGGCCGGGTCCTGCTGGGACTCGGCCACGACGGGCGCTGGGAGCTGCCCGGCGGCAAGGTCGACGCGGGCGAGGACTTCGAGACGGCCGCCGCCCGGGAGCTCGCGGAGGAGACCGGGCTCGTGGCGGAACCCGACCACGTGCGGGTGCTGGCCGTGCTCGTCGACCGCGTGGCCGGGCTGACCCGGGTGACGGCCGCGGCCGTCACCGAGCGGGCGGCCGGGACGCCCCGGGTCACCGAGCCCGACAAGATCGAGTGCTGGGAGTGGTTCGCCCGCGAGTCGGTCCCGTCCGCGCTCTTCCCGCCGTCCGCCGCGGTCCTGGACTGCCTGTGGCCCGGGACGGAGCGGCGGGGCGCGGCAGGGGTGCGGCACTACAAGTTGGCCGGGCCCGTCGTGAAGGGCAGCACCGGCCGGGACGGCTGCGCCGCGCCGCGGTAGGTCCTGCCGTGGAGGCCGCGAGCGGCCCCGGTTCCTCGGGTGCGGGTGGCAGCGGCTGCACGTTCCTCGGGTGCGGGTGGCAGCGGCTGCACGTTCCTCGGGTGCGGGGTGGCAGCGGCCACGACCGGGGCTGCGCCAACCACCTCGTCCCGCCGCATGCATTGACATGAACGCGCCCCGGCGCAACGCTGAGAGCGCTCTCAGAATCGGTACGGACCAATTCCCCCACACCCGCACGGAGGTGGAGAGTGCTCTCCCGACTCAGACACCGTCTGCTCGCCGTGGCCGCGGCCGCAGGCCTGACCGGCGCCCTGCTCACGTTCGGCGCCGCACCGCCCGCGGACGCCGCGGTGCCCGCCACCATCCCCCTGAAGATCACCAACAACTCCAGCCGCGGCGACGCCGTCCACATCTACAACCTGGGCACCTCGCTGACCACCGGTCAGCAGGGCTGGGCGGACGAGAACGGCACCTTCCACGCCTGGCCCGCCGGTGGCAATCCCCCCACCCCCGCACCGGACGCGTCCATCCCCGGACCGGCCGCGGGCCAGACCAAGACCATCCGGATCCCGAAGCTGTCGGGACGCATCTACTTCTCCTACGGCCAGAAGCTGGACTTCCGGCTGACCACCGGCGGCCTGGTCCAGCCCGCTGTCCAGAACCCGAGCGACCCCAACCGCAACATCCTCTTCAACTGGTCCGAGTACACGCTCAACGACGGCGGGCTGTGGCTGAACAGCACCCAGGTCGACATGTTCTCCGCGCCCTACACGGTCGGCGTGCAGCGCGCCGACGGCGGCGTGGTCAGCGCCGGGCAGCTCAAGGCCGGCGGCTACCGCGGGGTGTTCGACGCGCTGCGGGCCCAGCCGGGCTGGGGCGGGCTGGTCCAGACCCGGCCCGACGGCACCGTACTGCGGGCGCTGGCGCCGCTGTACGGAGTGGAGACGGGGGCGCTGCCCGCGTCGGTCATGGACGACTACATCAACCGGGTCTGGCAGAAGTACACGACGACCACGCTCACCGTCACGCCCTTCGGGGACCAGCCGGACACCAAGTACTTCGGGCGTGTCTCGGGCAACGTCATGAACTTCACCAACACCTCCGGCGCGGTCGTCACCAGCTTCCAGAAGCCCGATGCCTCCAGCGTCTTCGGCTGCCACCGGCTCCTGGACGCACCCAACGACCAGGTGCGCGGCCCGATCTCCCGCACCCTGTGCGCCGGCTTCAACCGCTCGACGCTGCTGAGCAACCCCAGCCAGCCCGACCCCTCGGCGGCGGACTTCTACCGGGACTCCGTGACCAACCACTACGCCCGGGTCATCCACGAGCGCATGGCCGACGGGAAGGCGTACGCGTTCGCCTTCGACGACGTCGGCAACCACGAGTCACTGGTGCACGACGGCAATCCGGCCGAGGCGCGGCTCACGCTCGCCCCGCTCGACTGAACCGGCGGCGGGCACGGGTCCGCCCCCGTCCCCCGCCGGTGCCGTCGGCGCGGTGGAGAACGGGGGCGGGCCCACGGTCAGGCGCCGGGGAGTACGCCGGTGCGGGCGACCTCGGCGTACCAGCGGGCGCTCGCCTTGGGGATGCGGGTGCCGGTCGGGTAGTCGACGTAGACGGCGCCGAAGCGCTTGCTGTAGCCGTGCGCCCACTCGAAGTTGTCCAGCAGGGACCACAGGAAGTAGCCGCGCACGTCCGCGCCGTCCAGGATGGCCTGGTGGACGGCGGCCAGGTGGCCGCGTACGTAGGCGATCCGGGCGGGGTCGTTGACCTGCCCCTCGGGGTCGGCGTAGTCGTCGAAGGCGGCACCGTTCTCGGTGATGACCAGCGGCAGCCTCGGGAAGTCGGCGGCCAGCCGGCGCAGCAGGTCGTACAGGCCGCTCGGGTCGACGGCCCAGCCCATGGCGGTGGTGTCGCCGGGCGGCTGGTGGAAGGCGACCCGGTCGGCTCCGGGCCAGGGGCTGTGGGCACTGTTGCCGTGCCCGTCGGAGGTGTGGGTGGCGCTGCCGTCGGTCTCGGAGACGACGGTGGGCGTGTAGTAGTTCACGCCGAGGAAGTCCAGCGGCTGGTGCGCCTGGCGCAGGTCGCCGTCCTGGACGAAGGACCAGTCGGTCAGCTCGGCGGTGTCCTTGAACAGGTCCTCCGGGTAGGCGCCCTTCAGCATGGGGCCGGTGAAGACCCGGTTGGCCAGCGCGTCGATCCGGCGGACCGCATCCGCGTCGCCCTCGCTCCCGCTGAGCGGGCGGACGTGGTGGACGTTGAGGGTGACGGACACCTGGGCGTCGGCGCGGAGGCGGTCGCGCAGCGCCTGGACGGCCAGCCCGTGCGCCAGGTTGAGGTGGTGGGCGGCGCGCAGGGCGGCAACCGGGTCGGTGCGGCCGGGGGCGTGCACGCCGGAGCCGTAGCCGAGGAAGGCGCTGCACCAGGGCTCGTTGAGGGTCGTCCAGGTCTTCACCCGGTCACCGAGGGCGTCGGCGGCGAGGGCCGCGTACTCGGCGAACCGCTCGGCCGTGGCGCGCTCCGGCCAGCCGCCGGCGTCCTCCAGCTCCTGGGGCAGGTCCCAGTGGTAGAGGGTGGCGACGGGCTGGATGCCCTTCTCCAGCAGCTCGTCCACCAGACGCCGGTAGAAGTCCAGACCCTTCTGTACGGCCGGGCCGCGTCCGGTGGGCTGGATCCGGGGCCAGGCGAGGGAGAAGCGGTAGGCGCCCAGGCCGAGTTCGGCCATCAGGGCGACGTCCTCACGCCGGCGGTGGTAGTGGTCGGTGGCGATGTCACCGGTGTCGCCGTTGCGGACCCGGCCGGGGGTGCGGGCGTAGGTGTCCCAGATGGACGGCGTGCGACCGTCCTCCGCGGCGGCCCCCTCGATCTGGTAGGAGGCGGTCGCGGAACCCCAGAGGAAGCCCTTGGGGAAGGTACGGGCGGCGTCCGGGGCGGACGCGGTCTGCTGTGCTGCGGTGACCACGTAAGTCCTTTCGGATGGGGGTGCTTGGAGCGGGCGGGGTGGCGGGGCGGCGGGTCAGCCCTTGACGGCTCCGGCCATGATGCCGCTGACGATCTGGCGGCCGAAGACGATGAACATCGCCAGCAGCGGCAGCGTGCCGAGCAGCGCGCCGGCCATGATGAGCGACTGGTCGCGGACGTAGCCCGCGCTGAGCTGGGTGAGCGCGACGGGGACCGTCGGATTGGTCATGTCGAGGACCACGAACGGCCAGAAGAAGTCGTTCCACGCGTGCACGAACGTGATCATGAACAGGACGGCCATCGCGGGCCGCGCGATGGGCAGCACGATGCTCCAGAAGATCCTGAGCGAGTGCGCCCCGTCCACGCGTCCGGCCTCGACGAGCTCGTCCGGCAGCGCCTCCGTCAGGTACTGCCGCATGAAGAACACGCCCACCGCGCTCACCAGCGTCGGGAAGATGACGGCGGGCAGCTGCTGCGACCAGCCCAGGTCGGCCATCATCATGAACAGCGGCACTACGGCGAGCTGCGGCGGCACCATCATGGTGCCGATCACCAGCATGAGCAGGGCGTTGCGCCCCTTGAACCGCAGCTTGGCGAAGGCGAACCCGGCCAGCGTCGCGAACAGCACCGTGGACAGGGCGATCACCCCGGCCACGATGAGGCTGTTGATCATGGCCTTGCCCATCGCCGCCTCGTCCCAGGCCCGGGCGAGGTTGCTGAACAGGTTCGGGCCGGGCAGGAACGGGGGCGGCGTCTGGCTGACCCGGGTGTTGTCGGTGGACGCGGCCACCATCGTCCAGTACAGCGGGAAGATCGACAGGATCGCCATGATGGCGAGCAGTACGTAGGCGAGGGGGCCGGCGTGGTGCTGGCGGCCGGCGCGCTGGCGCAGCAGCCGGCGGCCGCCGCGGCCGCTCGCCTTCACGGCGGGGGTCCGGGCCGGGGCGTCGGTCCGGGCCGGGAGACTTTGAGTGGTCATGGCGACTCCAGGTCAGGACGTGCGGGAGCGCAGGCGCTTGATGACGCGCTGCACGACGAAGACGAGGACCAGCAGCATGAACATCGCCCAGGCGACGGTCGCCGAGCGGCCCATCTGGTAGTTCTTCCAGCCCTCCTCGTACAGCAGCAGGCCCAGCGTCTGGTACTGGTTGTCCGCGCCGCCGGTGACCCCGTTGGGTCCCTGGCCGAAGATCAGCGGCTCACCGAAGAGCTGGGTGGCGCCGATGGTGGAGAGCACGATGGTGAAGACGATGGTTGAGCGGATCCCGGGCACGGTGACATGGATGAACTGCTGCCACCGGGAAGCGCCGTCGAGGGAGGCCGCCTCGTACCGGTCGGCGGGGATGGCCTGCATCGCGGCCAGGTAGAGCAGCGCGTTGTAGCCGGTCCAGCGCCAGATGACGATGGTGGAGATCGCGATCTGGGCGGGCCACTTGTCGGCCTCCCAGTCCACCGGGTCGATCCCGACCGAGCCGAGCGCCCAGTTGATCATGCCGAAGTCGCGCTCGAAGATCATGGTGAAGACGAGGGCGGCCGCGGCCACCGAAGTGGCGTACGGCACCAGGGAGGCGACCCGGAAGAACAGCGAGGCGCGCATCCGGTAGTTGAGCAGGTGCGCCATGCCGAGCGCCATCATCAACTGCGGCACCGTGGAGATGACGCCGATGGTGATCGTGTTCTGCGTCGCGTTCCAGAACCGTGAGTCGCCCCACAATTCCACGTAGTTGTCGAACGCCACCCACTCCATGACATCGAGGGTGGCCAGCTCCACGTCGTGCAGGGAGATCCACGAGGTGTAGATCAGCGGGTAGAAGCTGAACGCGGCGAAGATGATGAAGAAGGGCGCGACGAACGCGTACGGGGCGCCCTTGATGTCGAGCCGGTGCCAGAGCGCGCCGCGCCGCCGGGCGGTGCTCTCGCCGCCCGCCGGTGGGGTCGGACGCGGAGGCTCGTCCCCGGTCAGGGCCTTGGTGGTGGAGGTGGCCACCGGTCTTCCTTCCTGAGAGCGGATGTGTGAGCCGGGCGCCGGGCCCGCCGGCCAGGACCTGGTCCTGGACGCGGGCGGGCCCGGTCGGCCTCGGGAGCGGAGAGTCAGCCGACCGCCTTCTCGATGCGCTCCCCGGTGGTCCTCCACGCCTCGTCACGCTTGGCGTCGCCCTGCTCGATCAGGGCCAGGCCCTGGGAGAAGGTGTCCTTGATCGTGCCGTCCTTGCGGCCGAGGACCTGCTTGTCCGGGATCTCCTGGGCGGCGGCGCCGAAGATCTGGCCGATCGGGGCGCCGCTGAAGTACTCGGACTTGGCGTTCTTCACCTCGGGGCTGTCCAGCGCCTCGCGCGAGGAGGGGATGTTGCCGATCTCCTTGAAGATGTGGGCCTGCTGCTCGGGCGCGGTGAGCCAGGCGACGAGCTTCTTGGCCTCCTCCTTCACCGGGCTCTGCTCGACCACGCCGAGGAAGGAACCGCCCCAGTTCGCGCCCTTGGGCGCCTTGGCCACGTCCCACTTGCCCTTGTTCGCGTCGCCGGCCTTCTCGCTGATGTGGCTGAGCATCCACGCCGGGCACACGGCGGTGGCGAAGGTGCCGTTGGCCAGGCCCGGGTCCCAACCCGGCTGGAACTGGCGGAGCTTGGCGGTCAGACCGTCCTCGGCCGCGTCGGCGGAGAGGTTCCACGCCTCCTTGACGGCCGGGTTGCTGTCGTAGATCAGCTCGCCCTTGTCGTCGTAGTACTGCTCGGGGTAGCCGTAGACCATGGCGTTGAACAGGCCGCTGGCCGCGTCCATGTAGGCCACGTCGCCGCCCTTGTAGCCCTTCTTGAAGGTGCGGCCGACCTCGACGTACTTGTTCCAGTCGCCCTCCCAGAGCTTGGCGACCTCCTCGCGGTCGGTGGGCAGGCCGGCCTTCTCGAAGTAGTCCTTGCGGTAGCAGACGGCCATCGGGCCGATGTCGGTGCCCAGGCCCAGCACCTTGCCGTCCTCGGTGCTGATCTGGGACTCCTTCCACGGCAGGAAGTGGTCGGTGCCCGAGACCTTGGAGAAGTCCACGAACTTGTCCGCCTGGGTCTCGGTGATCTCCTTGGCCCGGCCGATCTCGATGCCCTGGATGTCCTTCAGGCCCTTGCCCGCGGCGAGCCTGGTCTGCAGGGCGGTGTAGTACGTCTGCTCGTCACCGGCTATCTCGGCCTTGATGTCGACGTCGGGGTTCTCCTTCTCGTACTGCTCGAGAAGGCCCGTCTCCTTGATGCCCATCACCCCGTACATGCCCATGGTGATGGTGACCTTGCCGTCCTTCTTGCCACCGCCGGTGGCCGAGTCGTCGCTGCCGCCGCAGCCGACGACGAGCGCCAGTGCGCCGACGGCCGCGGCCGTCGCCACCGCCCTTCTGCGCAACGAACCGAGAGTGCCCATGGATCTCCTCCTAGCGACGGCGCTGACACATCGGAGTGACGAGTTCTGCGATGACTACTGCGATGGCTACAGCGGCTACAGCGATGAAAGACAGCGGCTCGAACACGGGTTGGGAACGTGCCCAATTCGGTGGGCACGTTCCCACCGGCGCATCGAAGACTCGTGGGAACGGGCCCTGTCTGTCAATAACTTGAAAGCAACTTGTCGCAACCGCCCCTGCGCCGTGTTCGCCTCCCGGAGACCGGGGGGTGCTCCGCCGACCGCGGTGTCTGCAAGAATTGCCGCAGGTCACCTCCGCGGCAGGCAGTGCCGCCGCGGCCGCCGAGGGGGGAGTACATGACCGGCAACCGCCGTCCCACGATCAAAACGGTCGCCGCCCGCGCCGGCGTGGGCCGCACCACGGTCTCCCGCGTCGTCAACGGCTCGGAGCTGGTCAGTGCGGACGCCCGGGCGAGGGTGCTTGCGGCGATCAAGGAACTCAACTACGTTCCCAACTCGGTCGCCCGCGGCCTGGTGACCAACCGCACCAACGCGGTGGCCCTGGTGATCCCGGAGTCGGAGAGCCGACTCGGCTCGGAGCCGTTCTTCGCCGCGCTCATCCGCGGGGTCAGCGGCGCCCTGGCCGAGAGCCGCACCCAGTTGCAGCTGATGCTGGTGCGCGACCAGGCCGAGCGGGACCAGTTGACCGAGTCGGTCGCGACCCGCCGGGTGGACGGCGTGCTGCTGGTCTCCGTGCACTCCGAGGACCGGCTGCCGGGCATGCTCGAGGAGATGGGCCTGCCCACCGTGCTCGCCGGCCGCCGCGACGCGGGCGAGCGGCTGAGCTACGTCAACTCCGACAACGCCGGCGGGGCGGCCGCCGCGGTGCGGCACCTGCTGGGCGGCGGACGGCGCCGGGTCGCCACCATCACCGGACCACTCGACATGGACGTCGGCCGCAGCAGGCTCGCCGGCTGGCGCGCCGCGCACCGGGAGGCCGGCCTGCCCGCCCCGGAACGGCTTGTCGAGGCGGGTGACTTCACCGAGGAGGGCGGCGCGAGGGCCATGCGTTTGCTTCTTGAACGCGCCCCCGACCTGGACGCCGTCTTCGCCGCGTCCGACCTCATGGCGGTCGGTGCCCTGGCCGAACTGCGCCGGCAGAAGCGGCAGGTGCCGGGTGATGTGGCCGTCGTCGGTTTCGAGGACTCCGTCCTGGCCCGCCACACCAACCCGCCGCTGACGACGGTGCGTCAGCCGGTGGAGGAACTGGGCCGGACCATGGCCCGCATCCTCACCGACATCACCCAGCACGGCGCGCCCCGGCAGCAGCTGACGCTGCCGACGGAGCTGGTGGTGCGCGAGTCGTCGTAGGCGCGGCCCCTCCTCGCGGGGACCGCCCGCCCCCGCGCCTGTCCCGGTGCGCGGCTCGCCGGCTTCGAGGCGGCTCCGCGCCCGCCGCCGGGGAGGCTCACCGCCGGGCCGCCTCTTCGAGCACCGGCCGGGCACCGGGACAGATTTCAGGGGACCAGCACGATCCGCCCGAAGACCTCGCCCGCGTCCATCTTGCGGTGTGCCGAGGCCGCCAGGTCCAGGGGCAGCACCTCGTGCACGACGGTCTCGATCTCCCCCCGGCCCGCGGCGGCGAACTGCTCTGCCCGCACCGCCCGCAGGTCGGTCTCCGGGACGGTGGCGGCGCTGAAGGTGGCGAACGACATCGACTTCTGGAAGGACGCCATCAGATGCGTGCCGAAGTCCTCGGGCGGCTGCCCCGCGACGGCGCCGACGACCACCATCCTGCCGTTCGGGGCGAGCCGGGCGAAGAAGGACGGCAGCTCGGCTCCCGCGACGACGTCCACGATGACGTCGAAGGTCTCGGGAGCGTCGGCGCCACCCCTGCCGGAGCGGTCCAGCACGTGGGTCGCGCCGAGCCCGCGCAGCCGCTCGCCGCGGGCGGCCGACGAGGTCGTGACCGCCACCGCCGCGGCACCGCCACGCGCGGCGAGCTGGACCGTCATGATGCCGATGCTGCCCGCCGCGCCCCGCACCAGCACCCTCTCGCCCGCGGTGAAGCGGGCGTGGGCGAGCCCGAAGTGCGCCACCACCCCGGCGCTTCCGAGCGTCACCGCGTCCTGGGCGGTCAGGCCCGCGGGGAGGGGGAGGATGTCGTGCACCGGGGCGGTCGCCTGCTCGGCGCAGCCTCCTCCCACGCCGGTCTGCGCCCACACCCGCCGGCCGGTCCAGGAGGCGTCGACGCCCTCGCCGACGGCCGTCACGGTGCCCACCACCTCGCCGCCGGGGACATGGCCCTCCCGGAATCCGTACGAGGCCAGCGCCCCGCTGCGGATGGCGACGTCGGCGCCGCTCACACCGATCGCCTCCGTCGTGACCAGCACCTCTCCCTCGGCGGGTGCGGGGACGGGAAGGTCGACGACCTCCAGTCCCTCGGGTCCGCCGAACGTCCGGATCACCACTGCCCTCATCTGCCACTCCTTGCTCGCCGGGGCCGCGCGCCACGCGCTGCGGCCGTGCTGTCGGACGCTAACGGACGCCCCCGTCCACTTCGCTAAAGTGAGAGTGGTGACCGACCATCTGCCTCACCCCCTGCGCTCCGACGCCCAGGACAACCGCGAGCGCATCCTCGACGCGGCCCGCGCGCTGTTCGCCGCCGAAGGGCTGCACGTGCCGATGCGGGAGGTCGCCCGGCGGGCCGGCGTGGGTCCCGCCACGCTCTACCGGCGCTTCCCGACCAAACAGGAGCTGGTCACCGAGGCCTTCAGGGACCAGCTGCGCGCGTGCCGGACGATCGTGGACGAGGGCCTGGCCCACCCCGATCCCTGGGCCGGCTTCTGCCTCGTCGTCGAGAAGACCTGTGAGCTGCACGCGCGGCACCTGGGCTTCACCGAGGCGTTCATGGCGGCCTACCCGGACGCGATGGACTTCGCCGCCGCCCGCGCGTACTCGCTGAGGTCCGTCGGTGAACTGGCCCGCCGGGCCAAGGGAAGCGACGGCCTGCGCCCCGACTTCGTGCTGGACGACCTCATCCTCATGATCATGGCCAACCGGGGGATCCAGGCCCTGTCGGCGGCCGCCCGCGTCGCGGCCTCCCGGCGCTTCGCCGCGCTGGTGATCCAGGCGTTCCGGGCCTCCCCGGAGCACGCGCCGCTCCCGCCGGTACCACGGTTGGCGCCCGCGTGAACCCGACTGGCCCAGTCCGGCCCCGGTGAGCGTTTCCCCCCGGGCCCCGGTTCGTTGGGACGGACATGATCAAGAAGCTCGCCTGTGTCTCCGTCATGGCCGCCGCTCTGCTGGTCTCCGCTCCCGTCGCCGAGGCGGCTCCCGTCCCCGGTCCGTCCGCCGGTGTGCCCGGTGGTCCGCTCCTGGACGGTCTCCTGGGATCGCTGGAGGTGGGGCATCCGGCCACCTCGCCGCAGTCGCTCCTCCCCCAGGGCCTCCTCGGCAGGTGAGACGCACGGGACAGGAGGGGGTGATTGCGCGCAATCACCCCCTCCGCCTCCGATGACCGGTTCGGCGCTCTGCTCCACCGGCCCCTTCCGGGCCCGCCAGACGGCGGCAGGCTTCCCGTAACCACCGTCCGGGAGTCTCCAGGGAGTCATTCGATCGTGGGAGGCTCCAGTGAAGTTCGCGAGCAAGAGGCGTGCCGGTGTGGTCGTGGCCGTGCTGGGTGGTCTGGCACTGGCGGCGACGTCGACGACCGCGCAGGCCGCGACCGGACCCGACGTCATCGCCCACCGCGGCTCCTCCGGCATGGCACCCGAGAACACCGCCGCCGCCATCGACCTCGCCGTCCGCCAACGCGCCGACTACGTCGAAATCGACGTCCAGCGCACCAAGGACGGCAAACTCATCAACTTCCACGACTGCACCATGGAACGCACCACCGACATCGAAGACCTCTACCCCGGACGCCCCCGCTACCGCGTCTCCGACTTCACCTGGAACGAACTCCGCCGCCTCGACGCCGGAACCTGGTTCCACGACAACTACACCGGCGAACCCCTCATCACCCTCGACGACGTCATCCACCACATCCAGCACACCCCCACCGGACTCCTCGCCGAAATCAGCCCCTGCAGCCAATACGGCACCACCATCGCCACCGACCTCGCCGACACATTGCGGAGCAAACCCCACTACCTCCGCACCGCCCTCCCCCGCAAAAAACTGGCCGTCCAGTCCTTCCAGACCGACGACGCCCGCACCTTCCACACCACCCAGCCCGACATCCCCATCGGCATCCTCGACGCCGACCGCCCCACCGACACCGAACTGACCGAACTCAGCCAATGGGCCGACCAGATCAACCCCCAGCACACCGTCACCGACCAGACCCTCGTCGACCGCGTCCACCAACTCGGCATGGACATCAACGTCTGGACCGTCGACGAACCCGGCGCCATCCGCAAAATGACCGGCCTCGGCGTCGACGGCATCATCACCGACTACCCCCAGACCCTCACCCAGCGGTAACGGGGCACGGGAAGACCGGCGCTTTGACACACATCGCCATCGGGCGTTGACTGTCCGTACGGCGCAGCGCCATGCCGCTCCGGGGAACCCGGTGATCCAAGCGACCCAGGAAAGCGGCATACGACATGTACGACCAGACACGCGCACAACAGCCCTCGGACCAGGACCAGCGCCGCACCGAGCGCCGTCCCGCGGCACCGGAGGCGCTCCTGCCGCCGGCGGAACGGGACGCGGTCCTGGACCGCCTCCGCAAGGCCATCAACACCTTCGCCGACGCTCCGCACGACGCGCTGGAGGAGGCCGAGGGCGCCTTCGACGACGCCGCGGCCCACCTCGCCGGCGCCCTCGCGGAACGGCGCCGTGCCCTGCACGAGAGCTGGCAGGACCAGGACCCCGAGACGCATGCCGAGGAACTCCGGCTCGCCCTGCGGCAGTACCGCGAGATCACGCAGCGGCTGCTCCGCACCTGACGGCCGCGTCGTTGGCACAGCGGAAGCCGAGGTTGGCGGACGAGGAGTCCGGCGTGTTGGAGGAGCGGGCGGCGACCCGGTAACGGTTGCAGTAGGAGTCGTGGCACAGGTAGGAGCCGCCCCGCAGGACCCGCGCCGTCCCGGTCCCGGGGCCCCGCGGGTCCACCGCCGGTGACTCGGCGTAGTAGGCGGGCGAGAACCAGTCGGAGCACCACTCCCACACGTTGCCCGCGGTGTTCCACAGGCCGTGGCCGTTGGGCCGGTAGGACTTGACCGGTGCGGTGGTGAGGTGCCCGTCCTCGGCCGTGTTGACGTGGGGGAACCGGCCCTGCCAGATGTTG
This sequence comes from Streptomyces sp. NPDC042336, assembly GCF_055581985.1. NCBI lineage: Bacteria > Bacillati > Actinomycetota > Actinomycetes > Kitasatosporales > Streptomycetaceae > Streptomyces > Streptomyces sp. NPDC042336. Next base: position 171,647 of record NZ_JBVJEA010000007.1, read on the forward strand.
CAGCGCCACCGGCCCCCCGGGGTCAGTTCGTCGCCCCAGGCGTAGCGGCGGCCGGCCAGTCCCCCGCGGGCGGCGTACTCCCACTCGGCCTCGGTGGGCAGACGCTTGCCGGCCCACCGTGCGTAGGCGGTGGCGTCGTTCCAGGAGACGTGGACGACGGGATGGTTCTGCCGGCCGGTGATGTCGGAGCGGGCGCCCTCGGGGCGGCGCCAGTGGGCGCCCCGCACGTTGATCCACCAGGGGGCGCCGGCGGCGTTGCCGAGGACGTCGGCTCCGGGGGCGGCGACCACCAGGTGGAAGACCGCCGAGGAACCGAAGCGCTCGGCGTCGGTCACATGGCCGGTCGCCTTGACGAAGGCGGCGAACTGGGCGTTGGTGACGGCGGTCTCGTCGATGTGGAAGGGCCTCAGACGTACCGTGTGCACGGGTGTCTCGCCGTCGGCCGGACAGCCCTCCCCGAAGGCGTCCCCCATGGCGAACTCCCCGCCCGGCAGGCGCACCTGTCCACGGGTCGAGCGCGGTCCGGCGTCGGCCCCCGTCCGCGCGGGGAACGCGGTGGGCGGGGCGGCCACGGCGGCGGGTGCCGTGGCGGGGGCGCAGCACGGGCGGTGAGTGCTGGTCATGGGTCCTCGAATCGGTCGCGTGCTCGGGCCTGCTACGCCTTGTAGGTGGACTCGTCGAGCCCGCTCAGGGTCGGGTCGTGTCCCACCTCGCCGACGTCGTACATCGACGTCATCCAGTGGTAGAAGTTGTCGCCGCGTTCGCGCAGGACGTCGTAGAGCCGGCGCATCATGCGGCCGCGGACCTCGGCCCGTTCCGGATGCGCGTAGACGTTCTGCAGTTCGTCCGGGTCGGTGTGCAGGTCGTACAGCTCGTTGACGGAGTCGGGGTTGACGACGAGTTTGTAGCGGTCCTCGCGCAGCATGCGCTGGGGGTAGGGGAAGTGGTGGCCGTGGAACTCGCAGACGATGTCCTCGTCCCACTCCACCGTCTCGCCGCGCACCAGGGGCAGCAGGCTGCGCGAGTCGACGGCGGGTTCAGGGTCCAGGCCCGCCAGTTCGAGGATGGTGGCGGTGCAGTCGAGGAGGCTGACGAACTCGTCGCGCACCTGACCGCCGGGTGCGCCCGGTACCCGGAGCAGACCGGGTGTGCGGTAGATGTCCTCGTACATCGCGGGGCCCTTGTCGTGCAGCCGGTGGGAGCCGGTGAACTCCCCGTGGTCGCAGGTGAAGAAGACCGCCGTGTCGTCCACGAGGCCGAGCCGTTCCATGGCCGCCATGACCCGGCCGATCTGCCGGTCGATGAGGGCCACGTAGCCCCAGTAGACGGCGATGAGCTTGCGGGTCGTCTCGATCGGCATCGTGTCGAAGGTCCAGTGCGCGCTGTAGTTGCGCTGGACCGGGGGCTTGCCCTCGAAGGTCTCGGACACCGACCGCGGCAGTTCCACGTCCGCGGGATCGACCAGGTCGAAGTACTCGTCCGGGAGGATGTACGGCAGGTGCGGTCCGAAGAAGTGCAGGGCCAGGAAGAAGGGCCGGTCCTGCTCGTGGGCGTCGGCGGCGTAGTGCTCCAGCCGCTCGATGGCGCGGGTGGCCAGGTAGTGCTCGAAGGTGGCCTCGACCGGCTGGTGCAGCCGGGCCGCCAGCAGGTTGCCGGGGCCGCCGTTGGGCAGGGTGCCGCGCACCCGGTCGCTGATCTCGTACGGGGGGAGTCCGCGTTCGGCGAGGTAGGCGAGGTAGTCCGGGTGGTCGACGGGGTTGTGCCAGCCGGGCAGTTCGGGGCCGTCGAAGCCGTAGTCGGCGGCCGTGCGGCGGTTTCCGGCGTGCCACTTGCCGAACAGGCCGCAGTTGTAACCGTGTTCGCGCAGTGCCCGGGAGAAGGCGAACCGGTCCTCGGCCAGGTCTTCCAGGTAACCGACGTTGCGTTCGTGGTTGGCGAGGAGTTTGTGCCGGAAGGGTGCCTGGCCGGTCAGCAGGCTGGCGCGGGCGGGGGTGCAGATGGCGGTGGGGGTGTACCAGCGGTCGAAGCGGGTTCCCGTGGCGGCCAGTTCGTCGAGTACGGGGGTGTGGGCCAGCGGGTTGCCGTAGGCGCCGAGGGTGTCCGCGCGGTGCTGGTCGGTCATGAGGAAGAGGATGTTCTTCCGGGACGCGCCGGACCGGCTGCCGGTCCCGGTGCCGGGCTGGTTCGCTCGCGTCACTTGCCCGCCCCCGTGAAGAGGTCGCCGGTGTAGTAGGTTTTCGGATCGACGGGCTTCTTGAGCTTGCCGGCGTCGACGAAGTAGTCGTTCATGCCCTCCAGCCATGAGACGACGGTGCCGTCCCGGGTCAGCTTGTCGAGTTCGGCCACGCTGAGCACCTTGTTGTTCGCGGCGTCCGCCTGGACCTGGGCGACGGGGATCTTCAGCTTGCCGGCGGTGAGCTTGATCGCCTCGTCGGTGTGCTCGGAGCGGAACGTCATGGCCTCGCGGAGCACCGCGAGGACCTTCTTGGTCTTCTCCGGCTGGTCGGCCACCACCTTGTTGCCCGCGACGAACGCGGTGGGGAAGGAGACGTCCGCTTCGAAGTCGGCGTTCTTGGCGAGTTCGACCAGGTCGGGCACCTGCTTCTTGATCGTCGCCGCGGCCGGGTACCAGAAGCCCGCTCCGTCGACCTGCCGGGAGGAGAAGGCGGACACGATGGTGGACGGGTCCATCGGGACGACCTTCAGGTCCTCCTTGGTCATCCCGGCCTTCTCCAGGGCGAGCGAGAGGATCATGTCGCCGGAGGTGCCCTCGGGTACGGCGACGGTCTTGCCCTTGAGCTGCCGCATCGAGGTGATGCCCGGCTGGGCCAGGACCCGGTCGGAGTTGCCGAGGGTGTTGATGGCGACGACCTTGGCCTGGCCGGAGGCGGGCAGCCACATGGCGCCGGGGCCTATGTAGCCGAAGTCGAGGTTGTTCGTGCCCAGGGCCTGGATCTGGAGCGGCCCGTTGGTGAAGACCTTGGCGTCCGCCGACAGCCCGTGCTTCTTCCACAGGCCCTTGGCCTCGGCGATGGCGATCAGGCTGGCGCCGTTGAAGTCGTTGATGTATCCGAAGCGCACCTTGTCCGAGGAGCCGCCGGAGGACGAGCCGCCGCCGCACGCGGCGAGCAGCGCCATCGCGGCCACGCCGGCGAGGGTGGTGGTGAGGCTTCTGCGGGTGAGGGCGGGTGACATGGCGGGGAGTCCCTTCCGGGTCATGGCGTCGGGAAGTGGGCACCGGAAAGGGCGGCGGTGCGGCCTTCCTGGTGGTAGACGGAGTGCCACACGCGGTTGCGCAGCGCGGCGAACTCGGGGCTGAGCCGGAAGGCCTCGTCGCGCTCGACGGCGGGGTCGACGTCGACGACGTCGTAGACGCGGCCTGGACGAGCGGCCATCACGACGACGCGGTTGGCCAGGAACACGGCCTCGTCGACGTCGTGGGTGATGAACAGGACCGTGCGCTTGTCCTGGCTCCAGGTCTTCAGCAGCTGCTCCTGGAGCTTGACCCGGGTGAGCGCGTCGAGCGCGCCGAAGGGTTCGTCCATCAGCAGAATCGAGGGGTCGACGGCGTAGGCGCGGGCGATGGCGCAGCGCTGGCGCATGCCACCGGAGAGGGTCTTGGGGAGCGCGTCGGCGAAGCGTTCCAGGCCGACCAGTTCGATGAAGTGCTCCGCCCGGGCCCGGCGTTCGTGTTTCGGCACGCCCGTGGTCCTGAGGCCGAACTCGACGTTCTGACGCACCGTCAGCCAGGGGAAGAGGGCGTACTGCTGGAAGATGACGCCGCGCTCGGGGCCGGGTCCGGACACGGGCGCTCCGTCCACCAGGGCACGGCCCGCCGTGGGGGTCTCCAGTCCGGCGAGGATGTTCATCAGGGTGCTCTTGCCGCAGCCCGAGGGGCCCACGACGGTGACGAGCTCGTGGTCGGCGATGTCGAGGCAGACGTCGTCGAGGGCGGTGAAGGTCTCCCGGCCCAGCGAGAAGGTCTTGGTGACGTGCTGGACGGAGATCTTGGCGGGGGTGCTGGTCATCGGCGTTCCTGCCATCGGGTGAGCCTGCGTTCGGCGAGGAGGAGGACGCGGTCCATGAGGAGACCGAGGATCCCGATCGAGATGAGCCCGACGAAGATGGTCGGGAGGTCGTAGTAGAGCTGGGCGTTCTGCATGCGGTAGCCGAGGCCCTCCTGGGCGGCGATCAGCTCCGCGGCGACCAGGGTGGCCCAGGCCGAGCCGAGGCCGACCCGCATGCCGACGAGGATGAAGGGAGTGGACGCCGGCACCACCACGCGAGCGAAGATGGTGGCGTCGCCCGCGCCCAGTACCCGGGCGGCGTCGATCAGTGTGCGGTCGACGTTCACCACGCCCTGGAAGGTGGAGATCACGCAGGCCAGGAACGCGGCGAGGAAGATGACGAAGATCTTCGGCGTCTCGTCGATGCCCATGGCGACCACGGCCAGCGGGATGATCGCCAGCGGCGGGATGGTGCGGAAGAACTGGATCCAGGGTTCGATCAGGCCGCGCAGGATGCCGTACCAGCCCATCAGGAAGCCCACCGGGACGGCCACGGCCGTGCCCAGGGCGAAGCCGACGAGGACCCGGGTGAGGCTGGCCAGGGCGTCGTCGGCCAGCGTCCCGTCGCTGATCAGCGTGCCGGCGCGGTCGACGACCTCCGGTGGTGTCGGCAGTTTGAAACCTGCGGACGCGAGGGCCCACCAGACGGCGATGCCGAGCGCGACGGACACGGCGTTCAGAGCCAGGGGCACCCCGCGTCGGCCAGAACGCGGTTGCTCCTGCGCGGACTTGGCCCCGCCCGCAGGGTTGTCGCTCGCTTCGGCGCCGGGCGAGGCCCCGGGCCGCTTCTCGGTCCTCGGGTGCCGCTGGCCGGCGCCCCGCTTGTCAAGGACGGACATGGGCGGCTCCTTCGGTGGCGGAGTCGGGTGCATCGGAACGGCCCTTCACGTCGGCGGTTTCGGGGTACCTCGCCAGGAGGGGTGAGCTGTGGAAGACCGCGGCCAGCGCGCCGATGGCGCCGTCGTCGTCGGAGAGCCGGGCGGCGGCGACGACGGGACCGGCCGACGCGGTGGGGAAGATCTCGGCGGCGAGGGTGGCGGCGACCTGTTCCACGAGGACGGGCGCCAGCCGGGTGATCTCGCCGCCGACGACCACCTTCGCCGGGTTCAGCATCATGGTCGCGGCGCCGACCACCCGGCCCAGTGCCCCCGCGGCCTCCCGCAGCACCCGGTCCACGACGGGGTGGGCCCGGCGCACGGCGGCCGCGAGGTCGTCCAGGTTCTCCAGACGCAGGCCGAACTCCCAGCAGGCGGCGAGGATCCCGGGCACCGAGGCCACGGTCTCCAGACAGCCCCGCTTGCCGCAGCGGCAGGGGCGGCCCGCCGGCTCGACGGTCACGTGTCCCAGCTCGCCGGCCAGCCCGGACGATCCCGTCACCAGCTGGCCGCCGACGACGAGACCGCCGCCGACACCGTCCGACAGCCGCACGTACACCAGGTCGGCGACGCTGTCGGCGCCGCTGATCGCCTCGGCGAGGGCGGCGAGGCGGGTGTTGTTGTCGACGATCACCGGGGCGTCGAAGCGTTCGGCGAAGGCCACGTCGACGCCCTCGGGCGCCGGGCGCAGCACGGTGGTCCCGGTGGTCGCGCGAGGCCAGGCCGCCCCCTCGGGGGCCGGGTAGGGGCCGGGTACGCCGATGCCGATGCCCTGCAGCGCCCCGTAGTGGACGCCGGCCTCGCCGCTCAGCCGGTCGACCAGTTCCAGGGCCAGTTCGGTGCGGGTCCGCCAGCTCGCGGTGTCCTCGTACCGGACGGAGCCGGAGACCATGATCTCGTGCGAGGCGTCGGCGACGACGACGTGGACCCGCCGGTGCCCGAAGTCGACGCCCATGAACTGAGCCGACGCCGGGTCGAGCGCCAGCCGTTCGGCCGGCCGCCCGCTGCCCTCGCGGCGGGAGGCGTCGGTGTCCACGACGACGATGGCGCCTCGCTGGAGAAGGTTGCCGGTGATCTCGGAGAGGGTGGTGCGGGACAGGCCCACGACCCGGGCGATCTCGCCCCGGCTCATGGCGCCGTTCTCCTGCAGCGCACGCATGACGCGCTCTTCGTGGGTCCGCCTGACCAGTGCGTGCACTCCGCTGGGCATCTGCATGCCGGTCAAGGTAGGGAGGCGCGATTATTCCGTCAACACTCCGACAGAAAGACGCAATGAAGCGTTCACAATGCCTGGTGGGCCGGGGCATGGATGGGGCGCCGCAACGCGATTATTCGTCCGCCCTGTTGACGTAAATGTGCGGGCGTTCGCATGCTGTGCGCCATGCCCCCGTCACGCGGCTCGTGTGCCGCGCCCCCGGTTCCCGGACGGGGACGACGAAGGAGAACCCGACTGATGACCGATGCCGAGTACGGACTCCGCCGACGATCCCTGCTGGCCGGCGCCGCCGGTGCGGGAGCGGCGTTCACCCTGCCCGCCAGTGCCGCCCAGGCGGCTCCCCCGTCGGCTCCCCCCGCTCCGACGGCGGCCGGGGCGTCCCGGCGGTACCCGCGCAACTGGCCCGACCCCGAGCCGTACGGCGCCGCGGACACCCGGGCCGACCTGTGGCCGCGGGAGGACAACTCGTTCGTCCTCCCGCTGGAGCTTCGCCCTCGTGACGAGGAACGCGGCACGGTCTGGATGCGCGACACCTACGTCAACTGCTTCGTCGTCGACGGCCGCCCGCTGTACGTCGCCACGGGCACCACCCGGGTGCCCGGACTCGATGCCGCCGGCCCCTGGAACGACGGCATCTTCGTCTGGCTGGCCCCCTCCCTCAAGGGCCCGTGGCGGCTGGCCGACACGACCGGCATCCGGCCGGGGGCCGAGCGCGGCAAGGTGTGGTCGCCGGAATTCGCCGGGGAGAACCGGCCCGGCCGCACGGTCGTCGCACCCTGGCAGGAGTACTGGTACGACGAGCAGTTCGGCAAGCGGGGCCAGGCCTGGGCGCCGGAGCTGCACCACTTCCGCGGCACCTGGTACATCGTGGCGTGCATGGGCGACCACTCGCGCAAGGTCGGCTCGTTCATGCTGGTGAGCGAGGGCGGCGTCGAGGGGCCGTACCGGCTGGTCGAGGGGAACCTGGACAAGCCCTTCGGCGACTCGTTCATCGGGGGCCCCAAGTTCATCGAGCCCGGCGCCTACCACCACATCGACGGCGGCCTCTTCTCCGAGGGCGACGACGCCTGGCTCGTGCTGCACAACGACCTGTACGCGAAGTTCCGGGACGACATGGAGGACATCGTCACGACGACGGACCTGCCCCGGTTCCAGCAGACGCCCTACTCCCCCGAGCCGTACCTGGAGGGCGCCTACGTGTTCAAGTACCGGGGCAAGTACCACCTCGTCCACGCCGCCTGGGACCGGACGTCCGTCAACGCCGACGGCACCGTCCGCCAGGCCTACGACGTGCCCGCCGCGGGGCGGGTGCAGTACCAGTACGACGCGATCGTCGCCGTGGCCGACCGGTTCGAGGGCCCGTACTCGAAGCGGTACACCGCGGGTGTCGGCGCCGGTCACAACAACTTCTTCGTCGATCACCGGGGCGGCCTGTGGGCGACGTACTTCCTGAATCCGGCCGCCGGCTACTGGGCGGGTGCCTCGCGTGTCGCGGAGGCCGCGGTGCCCGGCGTCGTACGGCTGGAGTGGACGGGCCCGGCGGACGGCCGGCTGTACGTGCAGCGCCGGCCCGAGGGACCCGGCGAACGGGCCTGAGCAGCGGCGGCGCCCGTGCCTGCGCCTCTCGCATGCCGTCGCGGCGGTACGGGCGTAGTGTCCAGATATGGGTGGTGTTCGGGGTGGCCGGCGTCGGGCGGCCCCGCCGGCGCGGACGCGGGCGGATCGCTGATGAACTCCGCGATGGCCGCCGTGGTGCGGGCGAGCGGTGCGTTCGGGGGAATCCTGTACGTACTGCCACCGGGCGAGGACGCCGTGTGGCAGGTCCTGGTCACGGGGGTCCCGCGGGAGATGGCCGCCCCGTGGCGGCGGGTCGGGCTGGAGGACCCGATGCCCGTGGCGGACGCCGTCCGCGAGCGGCGTCTGGTGTGGGCGGGCGGCCGGGAGGAGATGGCCCGCGAGTACCCGCGGCTGGCGCTCGTCCTGCCGTACGACTTCGGGCTGGCGGCCTCGCCGCTGGTCTCGGACACCGCCGTCCGCGGCGGGCTGGTGCTGCTGTGGTCCGGGAACCATCCCGCGCGGCTGAGCGCCGGTGAGCAGGATGTCATCCGGGCGGGCTGCCGTCGTCTGGGCGACAGCCTGCAGCGGGCGCTCGACCGCGGCGAACCACTGGTTCCGCCGGACCGGCCGCGGACCCTCCCGCCGGCGGCCCCGCGCGCCCCCTCCCCCGCCGTGGCGACCGCGCTGTCCGCGTTCGTGGACCGCCTGCCCGGCGGCTCGTGCGCACTGGACCTGGACGGGCACCTCACCTTCGTCACCCCCGGGGCGGCCGAGCTGCTCGGCGTCGACCGGGCCCTGCTGCTGGGCGCGCTGCCGTGGGAGGCGCTGCCCTGGATGGACGTGCCGCACGTCGAGGACCGCTATCGCGCCGCGCTGGTCAGCCGCAGGCGGCAGGCCTTCACGGTGCTACGACCGCCGCAGACGTGGCTGTCCTTCGAGCTGTACCCGGACGCCACCGGACTGAGCGTGCGCATCACCCGGGGCAGCCCGGACGCGGACGCGTCCCCGTCCCGGTCGGGACGGGCCCCGGGCCCCAGCCGCGCGACCGTGCTCTACCACCTGATGCACCTGGCCTCCACCCTGACCGAGGCCGTCAGCGTGCAGGACGTGGTCGAGCAGACCGCCGACCAGCTGATGCCGGCGCTCGGAGCGCAGGGCATGGTGGTGATGGCCCCGGAGGACGGCCACCTGAAGATCGTCGGGCAGCGCGGCTACCGACCGGAGCTGCTGAGGCACTTCGACGGGACGCCCCTCACCTCGGCGCTCCCCGGCGTCGACGTCATGGCCACGGGCGTCCCGGGATTCTGGACGACCTTCGAGGAGCTGCACGCGGCCTACCCCGCCATGACGCACGAGGACGGTATGGCCGCGTGGGCCCTGCTGCCGCTGATCGCCTCCGGTCGCCCCATCGGCTCGCTCCTGCTCTCCTACCGACGGCCCCACGTCTTCCCGCCGGGCGAACGGGCCGCCCTCACCTCACTGGCGGGACTGGTCGGCCAGGCCCTGGACCGGGCCCGGCTCTACGACGCCAAGCACCACCTCGCCCACCGCCTGCAGTCCGCCCTGCTGCCCCACACCCTCCCCGACGTGCCGGGTCTCAACGTCGCCGCCCGCTACCTCCCGGCCGCCCGGGGTCTGGGCATCGGCGGCGACTTCTACGACGTCATCCGGCTGGACGAGCACACCGCGAGCGTCACCATCGGCGACGTGCAGGGGCACAACGTGGACGCCGCGGCGCTCATGGGGCAGGTCCGCACCGCCGTGCACGCCAACGCCACCGTGGGGGCACCCCCCGACGACGTGCTGGCCCGCACCAACCGGCTGCTCACCGACCTGGACCCCGGTCTGTTCACCAGCTGCGCCTACGTCCACCTCGACCTCGCCACGCACCGCGCCTGCGTGGCGCTCGCGGGGCACCCGCCTCCGCTGCTGCGCCACGCGGACGGGCATGTCGAACCCCTGCACGTGCCGCCCGGTCTGCTGCTGGGCATCGAGCGGGACGCCTGGTACCCCGCGCTGGACTTCCCGCTGCAGCCCGGCAGTGTGCTCGCCCTCTACACCGACGGACTCGTCGAGGCGCCCGGGGTCGACCTCGACGACGCGATCGCGGCCCTCGCCGGGCTCCTGGAGCACGGCGACCCGGAGGACCTGGACGCCATGGCGGACACCCTCATCCGGCACGCGCCCACCCCGGGCGACGACATCGCCCTGGTCCTCGTCGGGCCGCCCGCGCGGGCGGCGGGGCACTCCCGGAGCCACTCGATCGTTTTCACGGGCAAGAAGGACGAACGCCGGTCGAAGCGGGCCGGCAGCGGAGGAGAAGACCCTTCATGAAACACCAGAGGGTGCGCGATCTGATGAGCGACGCCGTGGTCCGCGTGCAGCGGGGCACCCCGTTCAAGGAGATCGCCCACCTGCTGCTGGAGTACGACATCACGGCGGTGCCGGTCGTCGACGGGGAGAACCGCCCGGTGGGGGTGGTGTCGGAGGCCGACCTCCTGCAGAAGATGTGGGGCGGGGAACCGGACGGTTCCCCCGAGCACGCCGAGTGGTCCCGGGCCTCGGCCGCCAAGGCGGGCGCCACGGACGCGGCCGGGCTCATGACCTCACCCGCGCTGTGCGCCCGGGAGAGCTGGAGCGTCGTGGACGCCGCCCGCGTGATGGCGCGGCACCGCATCAAGCGGCTCCTGGTGGTGGACGAGGACGGGCGGCTGGCCGGGGTCGTCAGCCGGAGCGACCTGCTGCGGGTCTTCCTGCGCACGGACCGCGCGATCCGCACCGAGATCATCGAAGAGGCCCTGGTCAAGGCGCTCGGTCTGGCGCCCTCCTCGGTGCAGGTGGATGTGACGCACGGCCATGTCGTGCTCAGCGGCCGGCTCCCGGACCGAGTGTCCGCCCCGCTGCTCGAGGAGCACTGCCGGAGCGTGGACGGCGTCGTCGCCGTGGAGTTCCGGCCGGCCGGCGAGGCCGGCGCCGAGGACCCGGCGGCCGTCGGCTCCTGACCTGCCGCGCGGGCGGCGGACGCCCGCCCGTGCCCGCTTCCCGGGGGAGGGGACGCGGACACGGGCGGAGTAACGGGCCGGAGCGGGTCAGACTCCGGTCGAGTCCTTCACCCCGGACGGCGGGACCGTCGCCGCCGGAGCGGGGACCGGCGCGGGGCCGCCCTCGCTGAGACCGAACCGCCCGTGGAACCTGCGCAGGAAGGGCGGCGCGTACCAGGCGGACCGGCCGAGCAGGCGCATCGCGGCCGGGACGAGGACACCGCGTACGGCGACTGCGTCGATGAGGATGGCCAGTCCACTGCCCAGCCCGAACAGCTGCATGAAGCTGATCTTCGCCGTGCCGAAGGCGAAGAAGCTCACCGCGAGCAGGCAGGCCGCCGCGGTGACGATGCGTCCGGTGTGCCCGAGGCCGTCGGTCACGGCGGTGCGGTTGTCCGCGCCCCGGTCGTGCAGCTCCTTGATCCGGCTGGTGACGAACACCTCGTAGTCCATGGAGAGGCCGAAGGCGATGCAGAACATCAGCACCGTCATGGACGCCTCCATCGGCTGCGGTGTGACGCCGAGCAGCGAGGCCAGGTTGCCGTCCTGGAAGATCCAGGTCATGACGCCGAGGGTCGCGCCCAGGCTGATCACGTTCAGGACGAGCGCGCGCAGCGGCTGTACGACGCTGCCGGTGAACAGGAAGAGCAGGACGAAGGTGGTCAGGGCGACCAGGCCCAGGGCGAGCGGGAGCCGGCCGCTGATGGACTCCTTGGAGTCGACCAGCTCGGCGTCCCCGCCGCCCACCAGCGCCTCGGTCCCGGCGGGCGGGGCGACGGCCCGCACCGCGTCGACCAGTTCCTGGGCCTCGTCCGACCTCGGGGTGAGGCCGCTGACCACGGTGACGCGCTGGGCGTCGGGGCGGCTGAGGGCCGCGTTGCCGGGTCCGGCGGCCGCGGCCCGTCCCTCCACGTAGGTTCCCGTGCCGGTCTCGACGCGGATCACGCCCTGGAGACCGGACAGTTCGGCCGCGTAGGAGCCCAGCGGTGCCTTGTCCACGGAGGCGTCGATGACGACGTGCAGGGCGGCGTCGTCGTCGCCGGCGAACTTCTCCCGCAGCACGGAGGCGACCTGGCGGCTCTGCGCGTCCTCGGGCAGCACGCGTTCGTCGGGGGTGCCCAGGGTGATGCCGAGCAGCGGGCTCGCCGCCACCAGCAGCACGGCCAGCACGGGCAGCGCGGTGAGCGCGGGGCGCCGCATGACGGTGCCGGCCAGCCGTCCCCACAGGGGTGCCCGGGTGGCGGTGCGGGTGCGCCTGGCCCACGGCAGCCGCCCGCTGTTGACCCGGTGGCCCAGGACGACGAACAGGGCCGGCATCACGAAGAGCGTGCCGACGGCGGCGATGGCGACGACGCCGACCCCGGCGTAGCCGAACGAGCGGAGGAAGTACTGCGGGAAGACCAGCAGCGCCGCGAGCGCGACGGCCACCGTGGCGGCCGAGAAGGCGACCGTGTGGCCTGCGGTGCGGACCGTGTGACGGACGGCGTCGTCCACGGTGGAGCCGGTCGCGAGCTGCTCCCGGAACCTGCTGATCATCAGCAGGGCGTAGTCGATGCCCAGGCCGAGACCGAGGGCCGTGGTCAGGTTGGTCGCGGACACGGACACGTCGACGGAGCCGCCGAGCAGGGCGAGTTCGGCGAACGTGCCCGCGATGGCGATGGTCCCGATGGCCAGTGGCAGGAGCGCGGCGACCACGCTGCCGAAGACGACCAGGAGCAGCAGGAGGGTCAGCGGTACGGCGATGGCCTCGGCCAGCACGAGGTCCTTGGGCGTCTGCGTCTCCATGTCGTTGCCGACGGCGGCGCCGCCTCCGGCCCGGACGGTGAGCCCGCCCTCGTGGGCTCCGGTGTAGTCGTCGACGACGGTCCTGGCGTTCTCCCGCTGCTGGGTCTCGTCGCCCTTCACATGGGCGAGGACCAGGGCCTCTCGGCCGTCCTCGGAGCGCAGGGCGGGCTCCTTCGCGTCCCAGTACGCGACCACGTTGTCGAGGTTCGGGTCGTCCCTGAGGTCGGCCACCAGGGCCCGGCCACCGCGTTCGGCGTCCGGCGCGTCGACGCGCGACTCGGGGGCGCGGACCAGCAGGACCAGGTTCGTCTCCCCGCCGAACTTCTCCTCGATGGCCTTCCCGGCCCTGGTGGACTGGGAGGCCGGGTCGTCGTAGCCTCCCCCCTTCAACTCGCCGAACGCGCCGGCACCGACGGCACCCATGAGCGCCACGGCCACGACGGCGACCACGAGTACCAGCCGGGCCCGGCGGATCGCCAGTTCGGCTATGCGTTCAAACACGCACGTTCTCCCTTTTCTTGCGACGAAGCGCGACGAAGCGCGGTGCGGCGATGAAGCGGTGAAGCGGTGAAGGCGACGGAATGCGGCCGGAGTTGCGCGCTCGGGGGCCCGCGCCGCCGCACCACGACGTTAGTGAGACGCCGCGTTGTTTGGCCGTGTGAGATTTACCTAACAGTGTTCGGCTTCTTGACGCCTCATCAGGCCGTGCCGCCCTAGGCTCGCCGCATGACCGCAGACCGGCACCCCACCACGGCTCCCGTCTCCCTCCGCGAGCGGCGCCGGACCGCCGCGGCCCGGGAGATACTCGACGCCGCCGAGCAGCACCTGGGCCAACACGGGCCCGCGGCCCTGTCCCTGCGCGCGGTCGCCCGCGGTCTGGGCATGACCGTGCAGGCGCTCTACCACTACTTCCCGAACCGCGACGCCCTCGTCACCGCCCTGATCACCAAGGCGTACGACGACCTGGCCGACGCGTTGCAGGCCGCCGCCGACAACGTGGGCGAGGACCCCCGCGCACCGCGCCCGGTCGTGGTGGCCGAGGCCTACCGGGACTGGGGCGTCGCGCGTCCGGAGCACTTCCAGCTGCTCTACGGGACGCCCCTGCGGTACTACGCGGCACCCGCCGAGGGCCCGACCACGCAGGCGGTCCGCCGGATGGGCGCGATCTTCCAGCGCGAGCTGTTCGCCGGCTTCACCCCGGCGCAGCTGGCCGCGGCCGACGTCCCCCCGCTCTCGCCCGCGTACCGGGAGCAGCTGGAACGGCTCCCCGTGCACGCCCAGCCAGACCTGCCGGCCGCCGCGGTCGCCCTCTTCCTGAGCGCGTGGGGCCATGTGCACGGGCTGGTCGTCCTGGAGGTGTTCGGGCACACCGCGTTCCTCGGCGACCACCAGGCGGAGGTCTTCCGCACCTCGGTCCGGATGATGCTGGAGGACGTCCACCGCCGGATTCCCGCCGCCTGACGGCGGACGGCTCTCAGGGGAGGCGGTCGTCGTCCCCGTCGGCACGGGAGGGCTCGGGGGCGGACAGGGCCTCGATCTCGGGGTGGTCGCGCAGGGCGGCGATGACCGCGTTCACCGCGGCGCGCCGCGGTGTGCCGTGCCGCACCACGACGGCGACGTTGCGGTGCTGCGGTGGGCTCAGCCGCCGGGTGACGACGGCGTGGTCCGCCGTGACCGCGAGGCCGGGCAGCAGGGCGACCGACCCGGTCGTCTCGACGTGCCGCAGCAGCATGAGGTAGTTGCTGAACCGGCAGGCCACCCGGGGTTCGAACCCCGACTCGCGGCACAGCCGGACGGTCAGGTCCGCCATGTACGACTGCGGCCGGTCGCAGGCCCAGGTCTCCTCCTTGCAGGCCGCGAGGTTCACCGCGGTACGGGAGGCCAGCGGATGGCCGAGCGGCAGCACCAGGACGACCGGGTCGCTGCCGAGCGACATCACTTCCAGGTCCGCGCCCCACGTCAGGCCGGAGTAGTCGGTGGTGGTGACGATGACGTCCGCCTCGCCCGAGCGCAGGGCGGGGCCGCTCTCGTGCGGCTCCATCTCCACGAGTTCCAGGTGCAGGTGCGGATGGGTGGTGGCCAGCCGGTTCGCCGCCGGGACGGCGAGGCTGTAGATCGCGCTCTGGAACACGCCGAGCCGTACGGTCCCGATGGGTTCGTCGTTCAGGGCGCGCAGTTCGGCCTCGACGTCGGCCATCCGGTCCAGGATCTCCCGGCCCCGGCGGGCCAGCAGGAGCCCGGCCGGGGTCAGCCGCACCCGCCGCCCGGTCCGCTCGATCAGCCGGCACCGGGTCTCGGTCTCCAGCACCGCCAGTTGCTGGGAGACGGTCGACGCGCTCAGATGCAGCGTGTCGGCGACCGCCCGGACGGTGCCGAGCGTGTCGAGCTGGCTGAGCAGGTGCAGTCGTCCGGAGTTGAGCACGCGGCGATGGTACGGCGCACACCCCGGTCCTGTACGGTTTTGACGTACAGCAGCGTCGAATCCGTGCGATGGACACGCGCAGCGGTGCGTCCCTACCGTCGGTCGCATGCCTTCCGAGAGTTCCGGCGCCGACCCGGCGCGCCACCTGATCCGCTACTCCGGCCACGCGCCCTTCTCGCCGGAGGTCGTCGTGAGAGCCGCGGGCACCTCCGTGTTCACGGAGAGCGGCCGTGAGCTGCTGGACTTCACGTCCGGCCAGATGAGCGCCATCCTCGGGCACTCCCATCCGGCGATCGTCTCGACGGTGCGCGAGCAGATCGCGCACCTGGACCACCTGCACAGCGGCATGCTCAGTCACCCGGTCGTCGAGCTGGCCCGCCGGCTCGCCGGGACCCTGCCGGAGCCGCTGGAGAAGGCACTGCTGCTGACCACCGGGGCCGAGGCGAACGAGGCCGCGGTACGGATGGCGAAGCTCGTCACCGGCCGCCACGAGATCGTCTCCTTCGCCCGGTCCTGGCACGGCATGACCCAGGCCGCCGCGAACGCCACCTACAGCGCCGGACGCAAGGGCTACGGCCCCGCGGCGCCGGGCAACTTCGCCCTGCCGGTGCCGGACCGCTACCGGCCCTCCGTCATCGGCGCGGACGGCGAGCTGGACTGGCGCCGCCAGCTGGACCTGGGCTTCGAGATGATCGACGCCCAGTCGGTCGGCAGTCTCGCGGCGTGCCTGGTCGAGCCGATCCTCTCCTCGGGCGGCGTCGTCGAGCTGCCGCCGGGCTATCTCGCCGCCCTGGCCGGCAAGTGCCGCGAGCGCGGCATGCTGCTGATCCTGGACGAGGCCCAGACGGGGCTGTGCCGCACCGGCGACTGGTACGCCTTCGAGCACGAGGGTGTCGTCCCGGACATCCTGACGCTGTCCAAGACGCTGGGCGCGGGGCTGCCGCTGGCCGCGGTGCTGACCAGTGCGGAGATCGAGCGGCGGGCGCACGAGCGGGGCTTCCTGTTCTTCACCACCCACGTGAACGACCCGCTGCCCGCCGCGGTGGGCAACACCGTCCTCGACGTCCTGGTCCGCGACCGGCTGGACGAGCGCGCCCGCAAGCTCGGCGCGGCACTGCGCGAGGGCCTCGACGGGCTCGCCGCCCGCCACGAGGTCGTCGGCGACGTCCGCGGCCGGGGGCTGCTGCTGGGCATGGAACTGGTCGGGGACCAGGTACTGGGTGACGGCGGCGCCGACCGCCTCGGCGCCGCCGTCACCCGGCGCTGCTTCGATCTGGGGCTGCACATGAACATCGTCCAGCTCCCGGGGATGGGCGGGATCTTCCGCATCGCGCCCCCGCTGACCGCGAGCGACGAGGAGATCGCCCGCGGCGTGGCCGTCCTCGACCGCGCACTCACCGACGCCGTGTCGGACCTCTAGCGCGAAGGCCCCGGTGGCCTGGGATTCCAGGTCACCGGGGCCGTCCGCGGGGGTGTCAGACCCCGGCCGTCTCCGGCTCACGGGCGGGCTCCGCAGGCGCGGCGGTGTCGCCGAGTTCCCGGTGCAGCTTCTCGCCCTCGACGTCGACGTTCGGCAGGACGCGGTCCAGCCACTTGGGCAGCCACCAGGCCTTGGTGCCGAGCAGGGCGAGCACCGCGGGCACGATGGCCATGCGGACCACGAAGGCGTCGAAGAGCACCGCGATCGCGAGGCCGAAGCCCATCATCTTGATCATGGCGTCGTTCTCCAGGATGAAGCCGGAGAAGACGCTGATCATGATGATCGCTGCCGCCGCGACGACCCGGCCGCCGTGGGTGAAGCCCGTGGTGACGGACTCGGCGGCGGACTGCCCGTGGACGTACGCCTCCCGCATGCGGGTGACGAGGAAGACCTCGTAGTCCATGGCCAGACCGAAAACCACGCCGATCATGAAGATGGGCATCATCGACATGATCGGGCCCGGCTGGTCCACACCGAACACGTCCGCGAGCCAGCCCCACTGGAAGACCGCGACCACCGCGCCGAGCGCCGCGGTCACCGAGAGCAGGAAGCCCAGGGCCGCCTTCAGCGGGACGAGGACCGAGCGGAACACCAGCATCAGGAGCAGGAAGGCGAGCCCGACGACCAGCGCCAGGTAGGGGACGAGCGCGTCGTCCAGGGTCTGCGAGAAGTCGATCGTCATCGCGGTCGCGCCGGTGACCAGCATGGTCGCGCCGGTGTCGGCCTTGATGTCGCCGGACAGCGAGCGGATGTCGTGCACCAGCGACTCGGTGGCGACGTCGCTCGGACCGGTCTTGGGCATCACGGTGAGGACGGCGGTGTCGCCCTCCTTGTTGAAGCTGGCCGGGGTGACCGCGGCCGCCTTCCCCAGTCCGGTGATCCTCTCGCCCACGGTCTCGGCGGCGGCCTTCGGGTCGTCCGCGCCGCGTGCGTCGACGGCGATCATGAACGGACCGTTGAACCCGGCCCCGAAGGACTCGGACAGCATGTCGTAGGCCTTGCGCTGGGTGGTGTCGGGGGCCGAGCTGCCCTCGTCGGGCAGGCCCAGCTCCATGCCGGCGGCCGGTAGGGCGATCACGCCGAGGCCGAGGACCGCGGTCAGCAGGACGGTGACCGGGCGCCGCTGGACGAAGCGGGCCCACCGAGTGCCGAGCTTCGGCTTGCCGGAGACGGCCCGCGCCCCGGCGGGCGCCTTGCGGTCCTTGCGGCTGAGGGCCCGCTTGCCGGCGAAGCCGAGCAGTGCCGGGGTGAGGGTGAGGGCGATCAGCACGGCGATGCCGACGGTGCCCGCGGCGGCCAGGCCCATCTTGGTGAGGATCGGGATGTTGACGATCGCGAGTCCGGCGAGGGCCACGACGACGGTCAGTCCGGCGAAGACGACCGCGGAGCCCGCGGTGCCGACCGCGCGTCCGGCGGCCTCCTCCGGGGCGCGGCCCTCGGCTATCTCGGCCCGGTACCGCGAGACGATGAACAGGGCGTAGTCGATGGCGACCGCGAGGCCGATCATCATGGCGAGGGTGGAGGTCGTCGCGGACAGCTCCAGGGTGCTGCCGAGCGCCCCGATGGCCGAGATGCCGATGCCGACACCGATGATCGCCGAGAGCAGCGGCATGCCCGCCGCGACCAGTGAGCCGAAGGTCAGCAGGAGCACGATCGCGGCGACGCCGATGCCGATCAGCTCGGCGGTGCCGCCCATCTCCTGCTCGGCCACGACCGCGTCGCCGCCGGTCTCGACGGTGTACCCGCCCTGACGCGCGCCGTCGGTGGCGGCGGTGAGCGAGTCCCGGGCCTCGTCGGTCAGCTCCATCGCGTTGACCTTGTAGGTCACGGAGGCGTAGGCGGTGGTGCCGTCCTTGCTGACGGCGTCCGCCTTGAACGGGTCGTCCACCGAGGCGACCTGCGGACCGGCCTTCAGGTCGGCGACCAGGCCCTCGACCCGCTCCTTGCCGGGCGCGTCGGATATCTTCGCCCCCTCGGGGGCACGGATCACGACGCGGGCGGTGGCGCCCTCGGCGCTGGCGGCCGGGAACTGCTCGTCGAGCAGGTCGAACGCCTTCTGGGACTCGGTGCCCGGCATGGAGAAGGAGTCTTCGGGCGGGGCGGGCGCGGCGGACGAGGCGACGCCCGCGCCCACGAGTATGGCCACCCACAGCAGGGCGACGAGGCCGCGGCGCCGGAACGCCCTCCGGCCGAGTCGATAAAGAAACGTAGCCACCTTTTGGACCAATCCGTCGGGTTACGGGCAGGACGAAGACCCGGCACATGGGGGGAAGGCGGACGCGCTGACCGGGGTACACATCCATGCTCGCCCGGAGTTCTCGGCGTTTGATCCGCCCCTGGGTCTGGACTGGCGTACTGCGGCGGGTGTAGTGGGGCCCCGTGCCCCTCACCCCCGGGTGTAGATCACGAAGATGGGTGTACGCCGCATTTCGTTGCCGCGGGCAGCGGACGTCTCTCAGCCGGTGACCGGTGTGGCGTTGCCGCCCGCACCGCGGCGCGGCGCGGCCGACAGCCGTCGGCCGGGCGGTGGTTGACCCTCACCCTGGGGCAGGCCGCGGCATCGGAGTCGCCGGGCGACGCGCCCGGCACGAGGAGGAGTGGGCACGTGGACACGGAGCTGCTGACCATAGGGCGTTCGCGAAGGCCACCCGGCTGTCGCCGCAGGCACGGCGTCTCTACGACGATCCGGGCCTGCTGCCGCCCGCCCGCGTCGACCCGGTCACCGGCTACCGCCGCTACGCCCCCGAACAGGTGGAGCGACCCGGCTCCTGCCCTGGCTGCGACGCCTGCCGGATGCCGCTGGTCCGCATCCGGCACGTGTGCTCACCGGACGCGGCGGCGGCCGGGGAGATCCGCGCCTACCTGCTCTGCTCCGACGGCCTGTCGGCCGTGGTGCCGGGCGAGGAGATCCGCCGGGTGCTCGCCGCACCGGGCGAGCCCGATCGGGCCGTCCGCGAACCGGTGGCGCTCGCCGACGGGTCCGGCGGTCCCGAGAACGTCAGCTGCGTCACTCGCCGACGTCGTCGCCGAGTGACGCCCTCCCCGCCCTGTCCGGCCCACCTGCGGCTCAGGGCGGCGGTTCCCCGACCCTGACCCGGTCGCTGTCTCCGTCGGAGAGGAAGGACGCGAGGGCCCGTCCCTCCTCGGCGACCTCGGCGCGCTCGGTCCGGGTGAGCGGGCGCAGCGGGGTGACGGTCACCGCGCCGCCCTCGACGGTCCAGGTCGCGCGGACCCGGCCGTCGACGAGCACGAACCGGGCACCGGTGACCGACAGCCCGCGGTGCGCGTCGTCGATGACACGGCCGCGGTCCTGGTAGCCGAGGACCGCGTTGTCGAAGGCCGGCAGGAACCGCACGGGGGCAGGGGTGTCCGGGTCGGGTCGCGGCGCGTCGGGAAGGTCCAGCAGTTCCCGGCCCCGCTCGTCGCGGAAGGAGACCAGCTCCCCGCGTACCGCCGCGACCGCGGCCGGCAGCCCCGCGAGCCCGCACCAGGCGCGCAGGTCCGCCGAGGCGGCCGCCCGAACGCGGCCAGATAGCGCCGGACGAGCGCCGCGCCGACCGGATCGGTGCCCGGCGGGGCCTGCGGGTCGACCTCGCGGCCCAGCCAGTGCGCGACCGGGGCGTTGCGCACCCCGGCCCTGGTGCGCCAGAGCCCGCGCGGCGGCAGCTGCACCGTGGGGATCAGCGCGGCGACCAGTATCTCTCCGAGCGGCCGCGTTCCCACGTCCGGCCACCGCCCGGCCACCGCCCGCGCGAGTTCACCCATGGAACGGGGCTCGCCGTCGGCCAGGACCGCCCGGCCCGCCGCCGCGAGCTCGTCGAGGTCGACCCCTTCGAGCTCGCGGCGGTAGGTGCCGAGGACGCGTCCGCGCAGCATGGCGTCGTGCCGTGAGCGCCAGGCCAGGGCATCCTCGGCGGTGACGAGGTGGACGGTGCGGCGCATCAGGTGGGTCCGCACCACCCGACGCCCGGTCAGCAGGTCGTCGAGGTCCCGCGGTGCGAAGCCGCGCAGCCTCGACCACAGTCCGACGAACGGTTCCTGCGGCTCCTGCGCCTGCGTACCGCCGAGGTGCGCGACGGCGTCCGGCACCGGACGGCCGTCGCGGTCGAGCAGCAGCTGCCGGGCGAGCGCCGCCCGGTTCAGCGACCGGGCGTCGAGCACGCTCACGCGTGGTACTCGCTCACCACGTCCAGGACCCAGGTGACGCCGAACCGGTCCCGCAGCATGCCGTACAGGGGTGCCCACTGCGCGGCGCCGAGGGGCCGCAGTACGGTCGCGCCCTCGGCGAGCCTCTCCCAGTACGCGGTGATCTCCTCGGCGCTCTCGCCGCGGACCGAGACGAAGAACGCGTTCTCGCCCTGGTTCCACGGGAGGTCGGCCGGCACGTCGTAGGCCATCACGCTCAGGCCGTCGGCGGTGGCCACCTGGCCGAACATCACCTGGTCGGCCGCGGCGGGGTCCTGGATCTGCCCGGCGTCCTTGTACGTCACCAGGGTCATGTCCCCGCCGAACGCCGCCTGGTAGAAGGTGAGCGCTTCACGGGCGTCGCCGCGGAAGTTCAGGTGGGTCACGGCTTTTGCGGTCACGACAGGCTCCTCGCCATCACGGGGACGGCCCACGGGCGGGCCGCCGCGGGACCTGGTCCGGCCCCGCGGTGCCCACTCTGCTCCGGGTAGCGGCCAGGTTGTGGCCGCTATGTGCGGCAGCATGGGGGTCATGCAGAAGACCTCGGCCCGGCTGCTGTCCCTGCTCTTGCTGCTCCAGGCCCGCCGGGACTGGCCCGGTGCGGTGCTGGCCGAGCGGCTGGAGGTCAGCCCGCGCACCCTGCGCCGCGACGTCGACCGGCTGCGCGAACTGGGCTATCCCGTCCGGGCGGTGAAGGGTCCCGACGGCGGCTACCGTCTGGACGCCGGGGCGCGGTTGCCCCCGCTGCTCTTCGACGACGAGCAGGCGGTCGCGCTCGCCGTCGCGCTGCGCACCGCGGCCGCCACCGGCGCCGGGATCGAGGACGGCGCGGCCCGGGCGCTGGCGACCCTGCGCCAGGTCATGCCCGCCCGGCTGCGGCACCGGATCGACGCGCTCCAGGTCACCTCCGTCGCACGGTCCGCGCCCCGGCCGCAGCCCCAGGCCGGCACCGGTGTCCTGATGGCGCTCAACGCCGCCGTCCAGGCCCGCGAGGTACTGCGCTTCGACCACCTCCCGGCCCACTCCACGGACCCCGCGCCCGAGGCCGTACCGCCCCCGCGCCGGGTGGAGCCGCACCACCTCGTCACCCGGGCCGGGCGCTGGTACCTGGTGGCCTGGGACCTGGAACGCGAGGACTGGCGGGTCTTCCGGGCCGACCGGATCACCCCGCGCACGCCCACCGGCCCCCGCTTCACCCCGAGGGAACTGCCCGGCGGGGACGTGGCCGCCTTCCTGACCGGCCGGTTCCGCGGCTCCGACGGCTCCCCGGACTGGCCCTGCCGCGGCACGGCCGTACTCCACCTGCCCGCCTCCGCGGTCTGCCCGCACGCCGCCGACGGGACCGTCGAGGCGCTCGGTCCCGACCGCTGCCGGCTCACGACGGGCTCCTGGTCGTGGCCGTCGCTCGCCGCCGCTCTCTGCCTCTACGACACCGATGTCGAGGTCGTCGGCCCGCCCGCGCTCAAGGAGGCGTTCGCCCGGCTGGCCGGCCGCTGCGCCAGGGCCGCCGAGGCCGGCGCCGGGCCGCGGTGAGAGCCGGGGCCCGGCGTCACACCCGCTGGGTCCGGTCCACGCCCGCGGTCTCGGTGGCCGGGATGCCGCCGGTCACGACGCGCGACCGGCTGTGCAGCCGCAGGGAGACGGCGACGAAGCAGATCGCGACCAGGGTCATCGCCCCGCCCGCCCAGGCGGTGGCGGCGTACCCGAGGTCCGCGTCGATCACCGTGCCGCCGAGCCAGGGCCCGCCGGTGTTGCCCAGGTTGAACGCGGCGGTCGTCGTCGCGCCCGCGAGGGTGGGCGCGGCACCGGCGACATTGAACATCCGCGCGTTGAGCGCCGGTGCGGTGTAAAACGCGGAGACGCCGAGCAGCAGCGACAGGACGATCACGACGGCGGGGCTGGAGGCGAACAGCGCGAGGGCGGCCAGCAGCACCGTGGACGCGGTGATGCCGGAGAGCAGTACGCCGAACAGGTGCGCGTCGGCGACCCGGCCGCCGATCGTCGTGCCGATCAGCGCGCCGACGCCGAACAGCGCCAGCACGGTCGGCACCCAGCCGTCCGCGAGGCCCGCCACGTCGGTGAGCAGCGGCGCGAGGTAGGAGAAGGCGCAGAACACGCCGCCGGCGGCGAGCGCGGTCACGACGATGGACAGCCAGACCTGGCGGTCCCGGTAGATCGCCAGCTCGCCCCGCAGCCGGGTGCGCCGCTCGGACAGCGGGATGCGCGGGATCAGGGTCACCACGCCGACGAGCGCGACGGCGGACGCGCCGCCCACGGCCCAGAACGCCGACCGCCAGCCCAGGTGCTCGCCGAGGAAGGCGCCCGCCGGGACGCCGAGGACGTTGGCGATGGACAGTCCGCCGATCATCACGGCCATCGCTCGGGCCCGCGCGGTCACCGGCACCATCGCGATGGCCACGGCCGCACCCACCGCCCAGAAGCCGGCGCAGGCCAGGGCGCTGGCGACCCGTGAGACGAAGAGGATCTCGTAGCTCGTCGCGAGCGCGCCCGCGACCTGGCCGACGCCGAACACCGAGATCAGCGCGACCAGCGTGGTCTTGCGGGGCAGGCGCAGGGTCGCCACGGCCAGCAGCGGCGCGCCGACCACCATGCCGATCGCGAACGCCGATATCAGCAGTCCGGCTCGCGGGATCGACACGTCCATGTCGTCGGCGATGGGCGGCAGCAGCCCGGAGAGCATGAACTCGCTGGTGCCGAGCGCGAAGACGGACAGGCCGAGGATGTAGACGGCGAGCGGCATGCGTCCGCCCGCGGGCCGTGGGGAAGAGTCGGGCATGACAGCTGTCAACGGGGCCCCGCTTGCCGCCATTCCCGCGGCGGGGCCCGTCTCACGATGCGGCTACGACGTCGTGCGCTCCAGCCGGACGACGATGCCCTTCGAGGTGGGCTGGTTGCTGATGTCGGCGACGCTGTCCAGCGGGACCAGGACCTGCGTCTCCGGGTAGTACGCGGCGGCGGAGCCGCGGGCGGTGGGGTACGGGACCACCTCGAAGCCCTCGGCGCGCCGCTCGGTGTCGTCGTGCCAGACGCCGACCACGTCGACGCGGTCTCCCGCGGTCAGGGACAGGGCGCTCAGGTCGTCCGGGTTGACCATGACCACTCGGCGGCTGCCGTGGATGCCCCGGTAGCGGTCGTTCAGGGTGTAGGGGATGGTGTTCCACTGGTCGTGGGAGCGCAGGGTCTGCAACAGCAGGTGGCCCTCGGGCACATCGGGCGTGCGCCAGGTGTTGCGGGTGAACATGGCCTTGCCGGTGGCGGTGCGGTAGACGCCCTCGTTGACGGGGTTGGGCAGCCGGATGCCGCCGGGGCGGGACACGCGCCGGTTGAAGTCGTGCAGGCCCGGCACGATCCGGGAGATCCGGTCGCGGATCGCGCTGTAGTCGGCCTCGAACTCCTCCCAGGGCACGTTCCCGGGGCCCGGGCCGAGGGTGCGGCGGGCGAGCCGGCACAGGATGGCGACCTCGCTGAGCAGCAGGGGCGAGGCGGGCTTGAGCCGTCCCCGCGAGGTGTGCACCTCGCTCATCGAGTTCTCCACAGTGACGAACTGCTCGCCGCCCGCCTGGTGGTCGCGTTCGGTACGGCCGAGGGTGGGCAGGATCAGCGCGGTCTGTCCGCAGACGGTGTGCGACCCGTTGAGCTTGGTGGAGACGTGGGCGGTCAGGCGGCAGCTCCGCATGGCCTCCTCGGTGACCGCGCTGTCGGGGGCGGCCCGGACGAAGTTGCCCGCGACGCCGAGGAAGACCTTGATCCGGCCCTCCCGCATCGCCTTGATCGAGTTCACCGAGTCCAGGCCGTGGGCGCGCGGCGGGTCGAAGCCGAACTCGTCGCGCAGGGCGTCCAGGAAGGAGTCCGGCATCTGCTCCCAGATGCCCATCGTGCGGTCGCCCTGCACGTTGCTGTGGCCGCGCACGGGGCAGGCGCCGGCTCCGGCCCGGCCGAGGTTGCCGCGCAGCAGCAGGAAGTTGACGATCTCCCGGATGGTGGGCACGCCGTGCTTGTGCTGGGTGATGCCCATGGCCCAGCAGACGACGACCCGCTTACTGCGCAGCACCTCGTCGCGGACCCGCTCGATCTGTTCGCGGGTCAGACCGGTGGTGGTGACCACGTCGTCCCAGCGGACCTGCCGGGCGTGCTCGGCGAACTCCTCGAAGCCGCTGGTACTGTCGCGGATGAAGGTGTCGTCCAGGACCGTGCCGGGCCGGGCGTCCTCGGCCTCCAGGAGCAGCCGGTTCAGCGCCTGGAACAGGGCGAGGTCGCCGCCGGGCCGGATGTGCAGGAAACGGTCGGCGATCCGGACGCCCCGGCCGATCACCCCGCGCGCCTTCTGCGGGTTCTTGAACCGCAGCAGCCCCGCCTCCGGGAGCGGGTTGACGGCGACGACGCGGGCGCCGTTGCGCTTGGCCTGTTCCAGTGCGGACAGTTGCCGCGGGTGGTTGGTGCCGGGGTTCTGGCCCACCAGGAAGATCAGGTCGGCGTGGTGGAGATCGTCGAGGCTGACGGTGCCCTTGCCGGTGCCGAGGGTCTCGTGCAGGGCGAAGCCGCTCGACTCGTGGCACATGTTGCTGCAGTCGGGCAGGTTGTTGGTGCCGTAGGCCCGGGCGAAGAGCTGGAGGACGAAGGCGGCTTCGTTGCTGACCCGGCCCGAGGTGTAGAAGACCGCCTCGTCGGGGCTGTCGAGCGCCTTCAGTTCCCCGGCGAGCAGGTCGAGGGCGTCGCGCCAGCTGATGGGCTCGTAGTGGTCGGAGCCGGGCCGCTTGACCATCGGCTCGGTGAGGCGTCCCTGCTGGTTCAGCCACAGGTCGGAGCGCCGGGCCAGGTCGGAGACGGAGTGTTCGCGGAAGAAGCCGGCGGTGATCCGACGCGTGGTCGCCTCGTCGTTGATGTGCTTGGCGCCGTTCTCGCAGTACTCGTTGCGGTGCCGGTGGCCGGGTGCGGGGTCCGCCCAGGCGCAGCCCGGGCAGTCGATCCCGTCCACCTGGTTCATGGTCAGCAGGTCCACCGCGGTGTCCTTCGGGGACGTCTGCTCCAGGGAGTACTCCAGTGCGTGCACCACCGCGGGCACACCGGCGGCCCAGGTCTTGGGCGGGGTGACGGTCAGGTCGTCCCGGGGTTCTTCCCTGGGCGGCTTCTTCATCGGGGGATCGCCTCTCGTTCGCCGTGTTTCCGTACGGGGCTCTCAGCCCACGGGCCAGACCGCCACCCGACTGCGCGGCGGCTCCGCTTCCCCGGGCCGCACCTGGCCGCCCCGGATGGTCCCCCGCCAGGCGCCGCTCGCCTCACCGTGTCCTTCGATGTACGCCTTAAAGTGCCCGAGTTCGCGCCGTACGACCCGGTCGGTGGCCCCGGGGACCACGGTGAGCAGGCCCCTGGGACCGCGCGGCTCGGCCGACAGCCGCACGGTCACCGCCGTGCGGTCCTGCCCGGTGGGCCGGAACGTCACCTCGCCCCGGTGGCCGTGGCGTTGCCCGAGGCTGCGCCAGGTCAGGTGCGAGTCGGGCACCTGGTCCACGATCTCGGTCGCAAACTCCCGGCAGACCGGGCCGAGGCCGACGACCCACAGCGTCACGGCCGGCCTGATCTGCTCCACCCGCTTCACGGTGGTCATGAACCGCGGGAAGCACTCGAACTGGGTCCACTGGTCGTACGCGGTGCGCACGGGTACGGCGATCTCGATCGTCTCCTCGACGGTGTTCATGTGCCGCTCGCCTCCGCGGGTCGTGCGCTGCCGGCCTTGTCGACCGTGCAGTGCAGGGAGTCGTCGACCACGTCGGCGACGATGGTGTCGCCGGGGTCGGCCTCGCCGCCCAGCAGCAGGTCGGCGATGCGGTTGTCGAGTTCCGCCTGGATGGTGCGCCGCAGCGGGCGGGCGCCGAACTCCGGCTGGTGGCCGTGGGCGATCAGCAGCTTCTTGGCCGCCTCCGTGACCTTCAGCGTCATGCCCTGGGCGTGCACCCGTCGTTCGCTCTGGGCCAGGAGGTGGTCGACGATCCGGGAGAGGTCGTCCTCGCCGAGGCCGTGGAAGACGATGATGTCGTCGATGCGGTTGAGGAACTCGGGCAGGAACCGGCCCCGCAGTTCCCCCATCAGCTCGTCCTTGAGGTCGGACACGTCGCCCTGGTGGTCGAGGATGCGGTGGGCGCCGATGTTGGACGTCATGATGACCACGCAGTGCCGGAAGTCGACGGTGCGGCCCTGTCCGTCGGTGAGGCGGCCGTCGTCGAGGATCTGCAGCAGTGTGTTGAAGACGTCGGGGTGGGCCTTCTCCACCTCGTCGAACAGGACCACGCTGTAGGGCTGCCGGCGGACCTTCTCGGTGAGCTGGCCGGCCTCCTCGTAGCCGACGTATCCGGGGGGCGCGCCGACGAGCCGGGCGACGGTGTGCTTCTCCTGGAACTCGCTCATGTCGAAGCGGATCATGCGGTTCTCCTCGCCGAACAGCAGCTCGGCGAGGGTCTTGGCCAGCTCGGTCTTGCCGACGCCGGTGGGGCCGAGGAAGAGGAAGGACCCCACGGGACGGTCGGGGTCGCCCATGCCGGCCCGGTTGCGGCGCACCGCCCGCGAGACGGCTGTGACCGCCTCGTCCTGGCCGACGATCCGGGCGTGCATCTCCTCCTCCAGCCGCAGCAGTCGCTCCTTCTCCCCTGCCGTCAGCTGGGACACCGGGATGCCGGTGCGGCGGGAGATCACGTCCGCGATGTCGTCGGCGGTGACGGAGACGACGCCCTCGCGGCGCTCCTCGATGCCCGCGAGTTCGCCCTCCGCCTCGGCGATCTCGCGCTTCAGCTCGCCCGCCCGGTCGTAGTCCTCGGCGGCGACGGCCTGCTCCTGCTCCCGGCGCAGCCGCGCGATGCGGTCCTCGCGGCTGACGACCTCGGTGGAGCGGCTCGCGCTGCGCAGCCGTACCCGGGCGCCCGCCTGGTCCATGACGTCGATCGCCTTGTCGGGCAGGAAGCGGTCGCTGACGTAGCGGTCGGACAGTTCCGCCGCCGCGGTCAGCGCTCCGTCGGCGAAGCGGACCTGGTGGTGCGCCTCGTAGGCGTCGCGCAGGCCCTCCAGGATCTGCACCGTCTCCTCGACCGTGGGCTCGGGGACCATCACGGGCTGGAAGCGGCGTTCGAGGGCCGCGTCCTTCTCGACGTACTTGCGGTACTCGTCGATGGTCGTCGCGCCCACCACGTGCAGTTCGCCGCGCGCGAGTGCGGGCTTGAGCATGTTGCCGGCGTCCATCGAGCCCTCGCCGGTGGCCCCGGCGCCGACGACGGTGTGCAGTTCGTCGATGAACAGGATGATCTCGCCGCGGGCCTGCTGGACGTCCTCGATGACCTTCTTGAGCCGCTCCTCGAACTGTCCCCGGTACTGCGCGCCCGCCACCATGCCGGACAGGTCGAGGGCGACCACCCTCTTGTCCTTCAGCGTGTCCGGGACCTCACCGGCCACGATGCGCTGGGCCAGTCCCTCCACGATGGCGGTCTTGCCGACGCCGGGCTCGCCGATCAGCACCGGGTTGTTCTTGGACCGCCGGGAGAGGATCTCGACGGTCTGCTCGATCTCCTCGGCCCGGCCGACCACGGGGTCGAGTTTCCCGGCCTTCGCGTCGTCGGTCAGGTCCCGTCCGTACTCGTCCAGCGTCGTGGCCGGCTGCCCGGCGCCGTCGCCCGGTGTCCCGCCCGAACGGGCGACCTGCTCGGTGAGCCCCTCCAGCTTGCCGATGTCCTGCCCCTGGGCGCCCAGCAGCCGGGCCGCGCCCGTGTCGCCGTCCGCCAGCAGGGCGCCCAGGATGTGCTCGGGACCGATGTAGGAGACGCCGGACGCCCGGGAGCGGGCGTAGGCGGTGGCCAGGGTGCGCTTGGCGGCCGGGGTGAGGCCCGGCTCGGCGGACGGCTCGCCCGCCTCGCGGGGCAGGATCTGGGCGATCCGGGAGGCGAGCGCGTCGGGGTCGGCACCGGCCCGGGCGAGCAGTCCCCGCGCGGGCTCGACCTTGGTGGCCGCCCACAGCAGGTGCTCCGTGTCCAGATCGGACGTCCCGTCCTCCAGGGCCCGCCGTGCCGCCAGGTTGAGGAGTTCCTGCGAGGACTCGGTCAGCATCCGGCCGACCGGCACGCGCTGCACCGCCGGGGGCGAGGAGGCGGGCGACGTTCCGAAGAACCGGTTGAACAGATCACTGAAGGGATCGGACGCACCGAAACCGAACGACGACATCGACATGACAGCTCCTGGGGCGGTGGCGAGTCGCTTCCACCGAAACCCCCGGGCGGCGGCTCCGCAAGCGGAGCGGCCGCCGCGCGGCGGCCCGGAGGCGTTGTCAGTGGTGGGCGGCATGATTTCGGCCATGACTACTCCCGCAGCAGTGATCGTCGACGCGGCCGCCTACGCCCAGGCGGTCGAGGACGCCGCGCGCGCGGCCGCCGCCTACTACGCGGGCGCCTCCTCCCCGCTGGACGACGACGCCTACGACCGGCTGGCGAGAGGGATCGCCGCGTGGGAGGCCGAGCAAGCGCCTCGCCGCCGCAGTCCTGCTCTCCGCCGCACTCACCGGGGCCCTCGCGCCCGCGGCGGCGGCCCACCCGGCACACCGCCCCGACCCCGTGCAGCGTCAACTGGACCTGCTCACCGCACGCGACGGCGTACCGGGCGCGCTCGCGTACGACGGCAGGACGACCCGCACCTCGGGCGTCGCGGACCTGGACTCGGGCCGGCCGATGGCCGACGAGCGGGGCCGGTTCCGGCTCGCCAGCGACACCAAGGCGTTCACCGCGACCGCGGTGATGCGGCTGGTGGCGGACGGCCGGCTCGGCCTCGACGACCGCGCGGGCTCCTCCATGCCGCAGCTGGCGGACAGCACCATCACCGTACGGCAGTTGCTGAAGCAGACCAGCGGGCTGCCGGAGTACTCGGCGCTGGTGGACTGGACCCGGCCGGGGACGCCCGAGGACTACCTGGCCCTGGCCCTCGACGCGGACCCCGTCTTCGAACCCGGCACCGACTGGGGCTACTCCAACACCAACTACCTGGTCCTCGGCATGGTGATCGACCAGGTGTCCGGGGTCGGCTTCCGCACCTACGTCGAGCGCACGGTCCTGCGCCCGCTGCACCTGGACGACACCTACTGGCCCGCGCCCGGGGAGCTGGACCTGCGCGGCCCGCACGCCCGGAACTACGGCGTCCATCCCGCGCACCCGCAGGACGGCAGGGTGGACGTGACCGAGCTGCCGGGTCACGAGTTCGGCGCGTCCGGCGGCCTCGTGTCCACCCCCGTCGACCTCAACGCCTTCTGGGACGGCCTGTTCGGCGGCCGGCTGCTGCCCGCCTGGGCGGTACGCCTGATGACGCGGGACACCACCGACATCGGCAGCCGCGACGTCTACCCGGCGGGCAGCCGCTACGGGTACGGCCTCGCCTCGGTCCCGCTCAGCTGCGGCGGCGTCTACTGGGGCCATGGCGGCGATCTGCCCGGCGGTTCGGTGGGCGGCGGCCGGGCCACGGGCGGCCGGGGCACCGTGACCGTCTACACCACGACCTGGGCGGCCGAGGGCGACAGCCTGCGTCACCTCCAGGGCGCCGTGGACGCGGCCCTGTGCGCCGAGCGGCGCTGACCCGCGTCCCCTGAGACGGCGGCCGATCAGGAGTGTACGTTCGTACGCCCTGGCGGGTAGGCTCCCGCGCATGACTGTTGACGTACTGCGCCGGCCCGCCCCGGCCGATCGGCGGGCTCGCCTGGCCGTCGCCGTGCTGTTCTTCACCAACGGGGCGCTGTTCGCCAACCTGCTGCCGAGGTATCCGCAGATCAAGGCGGACCTCGGTATCGGGAACGCCGCCTACGGACTGGCCGTTGCGGCGTTCCCGGCGGGGGCCATCACGGCCGGACTCGCGGCCGGGGTCCTGGTGCGCCGGTTCGGTTCGGCGCGGGTCGCGGTCGGCGGCACGCTGCTGACCGGCGTGGGCATCCTCGCCGCCGGCCTCGCGGACTCGGTGGCGGTTTTCGCGGGGGCACTGTTCCTCGCGGGGGCGATGGACGCCTTCACCGACGTCGCGCAGAACGCCCACGGTCTGCGGGTGCAGCGCCGCTACGGACGTTCCATCATCAACTCCTTCCACGCCATCTGGTCCATCGGCGCCGTCACCGGCGGTTCCATGGCCGCCGCCGCGATCGCGCTCGGCGTCTCGCGCGGCCCGCACCTGCTCTTCTCGGCCGTGGTGTTCGCGATCGCGGCGTGCGTCGCCCTGCGCTACTGCCTGCCGGGCCCGGAGACCGAGACGGAACCGGCCGCCGAGACCGGCGCCGAGGACCGCGCGCCGCTGCCGGTGCGGGCCCCGGCGGCTGCCCTGCGCACCGGCTGGGTGCTGGCCGCGCTCGTCCTCATCGCCACGGCCGGCACCCTCGTCGAGGACGCGGGCATGTCCTGGGCCACCCTCTACCTCTCCGACTCACTGCACGCGACGGCGGCGCTGGCCGCGTCCGGGTATGTCGCCCTGGTCGGCGCGCAGTTCGTCGGCCGCATCGTCGGCGACCGGCTGGTGGACCGCTTCGGCCAGCGCGCGGTGGCCCGCTCCGGCGCTCTGATCGCGGCGGTCGGCATGGGCCTGGCGCTGGCCGTGCCGACGGTGCCGGGCACGGTCCTCGGGTTCGCCGCGGCCGGGTTCGGGGTGGCGACGCTGGTACCGGCGGCCATGCACGAGGCCGACGAACTGCCCGGCCTCAAGCCCGGGTCGGGGCTGACCCTCGTCTCCTGGCTGATGCGGCTCGGCTTCCTGCTCTCGCCGCCGGTCGTGGGCCTGGTCGCCGACGCGACGAGCCTGCGGGTGGGCCTGCTGGTGGTGCCGCTCGCGGGGCTCCTCGTGCTCCTGTGCGCGGGAGTGCTCCGGCCCCGGCGCCGCTGAGCCGTACGGCCGCTCCGCACGGCGCCGCTGAGCCGTACGGCCGCTCCGCACGGCGCCGCTGAGCCGTACGGCCGCTCCGCACGGCCCCGCCACGCGGCCACGCCACACGGCCCGTCCAGGAGTGTACGTTCGTACGCTTTGAGGGGTAGGATCGGACGCATGCCGACGGACCACTTCGCGGGCGACTCCCGCACCAATCTCGAACGCATGCTGGCGGGCGACCTCTACATCGCCGACGACCCGGAGATCGCCCGCAGGCAGCAGCAGGCCGTGCGGCTGGCCGCCCGCTACCAGGCGGCCTACGCGGAGGACGCCGAGGCCGCCCGCCCGCTCCTCGCGGAGCTGCTCGGCTCGCTGGGTACCGAGGCCCAGGTGCGGCCGCCGCTGTACGTCGACTACGGCAGCAACATCACCGTCGGGGCGCGCACCTTCGTCAACTACAACCTGACGGCGCTGGACGTCGCGGCGATCACCATCGGCGAGGACTGCCAGATCGGGCCGAACGTCCAGTTGCTGACCCCGACGCATCCCCTGGAGCCCGGCCCCCGGCGGGACAAGCTGGAGGCCGCCCGCCCGATCGTCATCGGCGACAACGTCTGGCTGGGCGGGGGCGCGATCGTGCTGCCGGGCGTGACCATCGGGGACAACGCGGTGATCGGCGCGGGTGCGGTCGTCACCAAGGACGTGCCGGCGAACGTCGTGGCCGTCGGCAACCCCGCCCGGCCGGTACGGAACGTGTGAGTCTTCTCCCATGGCAACCGGACACACGGACCCGCAGCGGCGGGAGCGCATCCTCGCGGCCACCCTGGACCTGATCGCCGAGGAGGGCATCGCCCGCGTCTCCCACCGGCGGATCGCGCAGCGCGCGGGGGTGCCGCTCGGCTCGATGACGTATCACTTCAGCGGCATCGAGCAGCTGCTGCGGGAGGCGTTCGGCCGGTTCACCGACCACATCGTCGCGGTCTTCGACGAGCATCTCGGCGCCGCCGCCGACCGCGACGGGGCCCGGGCGGCGGTGGCCGACCTCGTGCACGAGCTGTCCGAGGACAGCCAGCGGGACCTGGTGCTCACTCAGGAGCTGTACACGCTCGCCGCGCGCCAGCCGGCCTACCGGGAGCTGACCCACGAGTGGATGCGCCGCAGCCGGGTCCACCTGGAGAAGCACTTCGACCCGGACACGGCCCGCCAGCTCGACGCCCTCATCGAGGGCCTGACGCTGCACCGCGCCCTGGCCCGGGAGCCGCACGGCCGCGCCCTCACCCTGGAGGCCATCGCCCGGATCACCACCACGGACCGGCACGCCGGGGGCGGCGACACCCCCTAGCAGCCCGTGCGGCGCGGGCCTGACCCCCGCGCCGCACGGGCATCCCCCGTCAGCAGACGCCGTCGCCCGGCTTGGGGTTGCCCAGGCCGAACAGGGGCCGCAGTTTGAGGCCCACCCAGGTGCCGGCCAGCGCGAAGGCGCCCCAGAGCCAGCCACTGAGGCTGCCCGAGGCGATGCCCGCCAGGTAGGCGCCGATGTTGCAGCCGCCGGCCAGCCGGGCGCCGATGCCCATCAGCACGCCGCCGAGCACCGCCGCGACAGCGGTACGCCAGGGGATGCCCCGGTGCAGCGCCCACGTGCCGCCGAGCGAGGCGGCGACGGCCGCGCCGATCATGATGCCGATGTCGGTGAGGCTGGTCTTGTCGGCGAGCACCGGACCGGCCAGCATCTCGGCGTTGCCGGGCCGCTGCCACCAGGTCCAGTTCTCCGGGTGGCCGCCGAGCGCGCCGACCAGCTCCGAGCCCCACAGGCTGAAGGCGCTGGTGACTCCCCAGGCGCCGCCGGAGACCAGCAGGACGCCCGCGCCGAGCACGGCCAGCGCGAGGGCGCCGACGGCCAGCGGCCAGGAGCCGCGGAAGGCACGGACGGCCGCCCGGCGCGCCGAGGGCACGGCACCCAGCGGCGGCGGGTTGCGGCGGGCCTGGACACGGCGGCTGACCAGCACCACGAGGAGCAGCGCGACGACGGTCACGGCCCAGGAACCGAACCAGCCGATGTGCTCGGACAGCACGACGGGCTCCCAGGCCGGGAGGTCCTTCCACAGGTCGAACTGCCAGGCGGCCAGCGTGGCGCCGGCGACGAAACCGCCCAGGGTCAGCACGATCGAGGTCTGTCCCGAGCCGACCGCGAAGAGGGTGCCCGAGGCGCAGGCGCCGCCGAGCTGCATGCCGATCGCGAAGAGCGCCGACCCGGCGAACAGGCCGACGCCGATGGGTCCGGCGGACGGCGCGGGCTGGGAGCCGAACAGCCCGGTCTCCGTACCGATGACGAGCGCGAACAGGGTGGCCGTGGTGCCGAGGAGCAGGGCGTGCGCCCGCAGCCCGGTGCCGTTGCCGACGGCGACCAGCTGCCGCCAGGCGGAGGTGAAGCCGAACCGGGAGTGGAAGAGGGCGACGCCCAGACCGAGACCGAGCAGGAGCAGCACGCCGGGCTTGGCGCCGTGCGCGGACCACACGTACGCGGTCAGGGCGGCGGCGAGCAGCCCGGACACGGCGAGCGGTGTGCGCCGCACCGGCGGCAGGGGCGGGGCCTCGGGCCGCGCCGAGGAGGTGGGCGAGGGAGCGAACAGCGGGGCGGACGCGCGCGAGGGCGCGGCCGGGGACGACCCGGCAGGGGGTGCGGTGGTCACGGAAGGATCTCCGGGGTGGTGTGCACGGGGACGGCGGGCGCTGGCGGACCGGCGGCGCGGCCGGTCCGGGGGCTCAGCGGCGACAGAGGCCGTCGTCGACGCACCACGCCGAGCACGCGAAGAGCGCGAGGCACAGCAGCGGAGCCGATGCATACATGCGTACGAATATACGGAGGAGTGCGCTCCGGATGCCACGCCGTCTCGCCATGCGGATGGCGGACGGCGTGACATCCGGGTCTTTCCGGCCTTTCCGTGCCCTTCCGTGGACGTCCGTGTCCGTCCGTGTCTTTCCGGCCGGCTACAGGGTGCGCTCCAGGCGGTCCGCCATCAGCTGCACGAACCGGGCGGGCTCCTTGGGCCGGCCGCCCTCGGCGAGCACCGCGAGGGCGTGCAGCAACTCGGCGGTCTCGGTCAGTTCCGCGCGGTCCCGCCGGTCGGTCCAGGCCCGGTTCAGAGTCTTCACCAGCTGGTGCTCGGGGTTGAGTTCGAGGATCCGCTTGGCGCTGGGCACCTCCTGGCCCATCGCCCGGTACATGTTCTCCAGGGCGGGCGTCAGCTCACCCGCGTCGGAGACGACGCAGGCCGGGGAGACGGTGAGGCGGGAGGAGAGGCGGACCTCCTTGACGTCCTCGCCCAGGTGCTCGGTCATCCAGCCGAGCAGTCCGGCGTACTCCTCGCCCTGCTTCTCCTTCTCGGCGTCGCTCTTGTCCTGCTCGGTGCCGGACAGGTCGATCTCGCCCTTGGCCACCGAGCGCAGCGTCTTGCCCTCGTACTCGCCCACCGCGTCGACCCAGACCTCGTCGACGGCGTCGGTGAGCAGGAGGACCTCGACACCCTTGGCGCGGAACGCCTCCATGTGCGGGGAGTTCTCGATGGCCTGCCGGGACTCGCCCGTCATGTAGTAGATGTCGTCCTGCCCGTCCTTCATCCGCTCCACGTAGTCCTTGAGCGACGTGGGCTCGTCGGCGTCGTGGGTGGATGCGAACGAACAGGCGGCGAGGATGGCGTCCCGGTTCTCGGAGTCGGTCACCAGGCCTTCCTTCAGCACCGCGCCGAACTCGCGCCAGAACGTGGCGTAGCGGTCCGGCGCCGACGTCCTGAGGTCCTTGACCGTCGCGAGGACCTTCTTCGTGAGCCGGCGCTGGATCATGCGGATGTGGCGGTCCTGCTGGAGGATCTCTCGGGAGACGTTGAGCGAGAGGTCCTGCGCGTCGACGACGCCCTTGACGAAGCGGAGGTAGGGCGGCAGCAGTTCCTCGCAGTCGTCCATGATGAAGACGCGCTTCACGTAGAGCTGGACGCCGCGCCGGTAGCCCTGGGTGAACAGGTCGTGCGGGGCGTGCGAGGGCACGAAGAGCAGGGCCTGGTACTCGAAGGTGCCCTCCGCCTGGAGCCGGATGGTCTCCAGCGGGTCGCGCCAGTCGTGGGCGATGTGCTTGTACAGCTCGTGGTACTCGTCGTCGGAGACCTCGTCGCGCGGGCGGGCCCACAGGGCCTTCATCGAGTTGAGCGTCTCGGCCTCGCGGGCCTCGGCGCCTTCGCCGTCCGTACCGTCGCCGTCCCCGCCGGGCTCCGGCAGCAGGCGGACCGGCCAGGTGATGAAGTCCGAGTACCGCTTGACGATCTCCTTGATCTTCCACGCGGAGGTGTAGTCGTGGAGCTGGTTGTCGGAGTCGGCCGGCTTGAGGTGCAGCGTCACGGCGGTGCCCTGGGGGGCCTCGTCGAGCCGCTCCAGGGTGTACGTGCCCTCGCCGCGCGAGGTCCACCGGGTGCCCTCGGTCTCGCCGGCGTGCCGGGTGACCAGGGTGACCTCGTCCGCGACCATGAAGGCCGAGTAGAAGCCGACGCCGAACTGGCCGATGAGCCCGTCGGCCCCGGCCGCGTCCTTGGCCTCGCGCAGCTCCCGCAGGAACTTGGCGGTGCCCGAGTTGGCGATCGTGCCGATCAGCTGGGTGACCTCGTCGTACGACATGCCGATGCCGTTGTCCCGCACGGTCAGGGTGCGGGCGTCCTTGTCGATCTCCAGCTCGATGTGCAGGTCGCTCACGTCGGCGTCGGGCGCGTCGTCGCGCAGGGCGGCGAGGCGCAGCTTGTCCAGCGCGTCGGAGGCGTTGGAGACGAGCTCGCGCAGGAACACGTCCTTGTTCGAGTAGACGGAGTGAATCATCAGCTGCAGGAGCTGACGCGCCTCTACCTGGAACTCAAACGTTTCGGTGGTCATGGCTGGTGCGTACCTCACAGGTCCAGAGAATCGTCTGCACTGGTGTGGGCAACTCTAGAACAGCGCGGGCGGCCGTCGCCGCCGGTCAGACGACCTCCGCGCGGGCCTCCGCCGCCCAGTCCGCCAGCGCCTCCGGCGGATTCAGCCGCAGCGTCCGCTCCTCGTCGCCCTCCTCGGACGGCACTTCGACGGTGACGACGACGGCGTGCCGGCCGGCGCCGGTGCCGAAGAGGCCTTCGGCGTCCAGCCGGGCCATGGCCGTCTCCATCGCCCGCAGGCGCAGCTCGAACTCCGCGTCCGCCTCGTCGTCCGGCAGGTCGAAGAGGTCGCCCCGGGCCTCGAAGAGGGGCCGGACCGGTTCCAGGTGCTCCTCGCCGTAGCAGCAGAACGGCGAGTCGGCGTACGACCACTTGAGGTCGAGGGGCGGGCATCCCTGTCGGGCCGACTCGGCGGCCAGGGCCTGCTCGGACCAGGCGGACAGCGCGGGTCCGTAGGCCTCGCCCGAGGTCACCAACGCGCAGTAGTAGAACCGGTGGTCGGGGTGTTGGCGGAACAGGTCGAGCAGGGCCGCGCGGGCCGCGCGGTGGACGGCGTCGGCCAGTTCGGACTCGGTGGGCGGCATGGCGGCGGCTCCGTGGGGGTGTGGGCGAAGGAGCGGAACGGGCGGGACGCGCCTGGCGGCGGGCACCGGCGACGGAGCCGTCACACCACTTGGGCCATCTCGCTGCGCAGCGCGGTCGCCTTGCCCAGCAGGCCGCGCATGACGGCTGCGAGCATGGCGAACACGGCGCCGACACCGACGCACGCGAGCGCGGCGCCCAGCGCGCCGAGCACCTGCATACCGTCGTCGGGCGAGGGGATCTCGGCCACGGCCAGGTGGACGGCGGTCCCGAGCGCCAGCAACGTGGCGACGACCGTGGCCCCGATGACGGTGTCGACCCAGCGGAACGCACGCGGGGTGAAGACGGCGTCGCGCTCGACCATGTCGAGCAGCATCCACACCGCGCCGAGCACGACCTGTACGCAGGCGACTCCGGCGATCGCCACCGTCGCGTAGGGCACGGCGAAGGGTTCGTAGGGCGGGAAGCGGTCGGCCTCGTCGGACGCCGTGGTGGGGATGACGACGATCTGCCCGAAGAGGCCGAGCAGGATCGCTGCGGCGATGCCGGCCCGGAGTGCGGCGATGAGGAGACGATGCATGTATCGATCTTCAATGGGAATCGATCGAAATTCAATCGACTTCGCCGAACGGCCATCGCCGCACCCACTGCGAGAAGTTCCGTCAGCAGCGTTGACTTGGAGTCAACGGCCCTGCACATTACTTAAAAGTAGAACCGCCGGGTAACCCGCTGCCGCCCCTCCTCCCGAAGAAGAGAGAGCACATGCCGAAGCATGCCCTTCGCCGTGTCACGTCCGCGACAGCCGCCGCCGGCGCGCTCGCACTCGGCCTCACCGACGCCACCGCCCACGCCACGCCCGCCACCCTCGACTACGTGGCTCTCGGCGACAGTTACAGCGCCGGCTCGGGCGTCCTGCCCGTCGACCCCACCAACCTGCTCTGTCTGCGCTCGACGGCCAACTACCCCCACGTCATCGCGGCCACCACGGGCGCCCGTCTCAAGGACGTCACCTGCGGCGCCGCCCAGACCGCCCATTTCTCGCAGGCCCAGTACCCGGGCGTCGCCCCCCAGTTGGACGCGCTCGACGCCGGCACGGACCTGGTCACGCTCACCATCGGCGGCAACGACAACAACACCTTCATCAACGCCATCACGGCCTGCGGCACGGCGGGTGTTCTCAGCGGTGGCAAGGGCAGCCCCTGCAAGGACCGCCACGGCACCTCCTTCGACGACCAGATCGAGGCCAACACCTATCCCGCCCTCAAGGACGCGCTCCTAAACGTGCGCGCCAAGGCTCCGCACGCCAGGGTGGCGGCCCTCGGCTACCCGTGGATCACCCCCGCCACCGCCGACCCGTCCTGCTTCGTGAAGTTGCCCGTCGCCGCCGGTGACGTGCCCTACCTGCGCGCCATCCAGGCGCACCTCAACGACGCGGTCCGGCGGGCCGCCGAGGAGACGGGCACCACCTACGTGGACTTCTCCGCGGTCTCCGAGGGCCACGACGCCTGCGAGGCCCGCGGCACCCGCTGGATCGAACCGCTGCTGTTCGGGCAGAGCATCGTTCCCGTGCACCCCAACGCCCTCGGCGAGCGGCGCATGGCCGAGCACACGATGAGCGTCCTCGGCCTGGGCTGACCTCCGGTGACTCGCCGCGTACGCTTTTCCCGTGCCGTCCTCCCGCCTGCGTCGCGTCGCCGTCCTCGTGCTCGAAGGCGCGAAACCGCTCGACGTCGGCATCCCGGCGCAGGTCTTCACCACCCGCGCGAGCATGCCGTACGAGGTACGGGTGTGCGGCGCGGCGCCCGGCCTGGTGACCGGCGGTGACGGCCTGTCCTACCACGTCGCCCACGGCCTCGACGCCCTGGCGTGGGCCGACGTGGTCTTCCTCCCGGGGTACCGGTCCCCCGACGTCGAGGACCCGCCGCGGACCGTGCTCGACGCGCTGACGGCGGCCCACCAGCGGGGAGCGCGGCTCGCCGCCATCTCCACCGGGGCGTTCGCGCTCGCCGCCACGGGCCTGCTCGACGGCAGGCGGGCCACCACCCACTGGCACTACACACGGGCCCTCGCGGCGAAGCATCCGCGCGTGCGGGTCGACGAGAACGTGCTGTTCGTGGACGAGGGCAGCGTCCTGACCTCGGCAGGCGCCGCCTCCGGCATCGACCTGTGCCTGCACATCCTGCGCGGCGACCTCGGGGTGGCCGCGTCGAACCACGCGGCCCGCCGTCTCGTGGCGGCCCCCTACCGCAGCGGCGGCCAGGCCCAGTACGTGCCGCGCAGCGTGCCCGAGCCGCTCG
Organism: Streptomyces sp. NPDC042336; assembly: GCF_055581985.1. Lineage (NCBI taxonomy): Bacteria > Bacillati > Actinomycetota > Actinomycetes > Kitasatosporales > Streptomycetaceae > Streptomyces > Streptomyces sp. NPDC042336. The sequence continues at coordinate 210,984 of NZ_JBVJEA010000007.1, forward strand.
GCGAGCGGTTCGCCGCCACCCGCGAGTGGGCACTGCGCCGGCTCGCCGAGCCGCTCACCCTGGAGGCACTGGCCCGGCACGCGGCGGTGTCGGCGCGCACCCTCTCCCGGCGCTTCGTCGAGGACACCGGGTACACGCCGATGCAATGGATCATGCGGGCGCGCATCGACCTCGCCCGTGAGCTGCTCGAACGCTCCGAGCACGGCGTCGAGCAGATCGCCGCCGACGTGGGACTGGGCACCGGCGCGAACCTGCGGCTGCACTTCCAGCGCATCCTCGGCACCACCCCCAGCGAGTACCGGCGCACCTTCTCCCGGGGCGAATAGCCGAACCACGCCCGGCTCCCCCGGCCTGGCGTGATCCTTGCGAACCGTGGCACTCACGCCGCTGCCGCCCGCACCCGGCGTGCGCGAGCCTGAAGGCGAAGGACACGGTGGCGAAACGAAAGGGACACACCACTCATGACTCGCATCGGCATCAACGGATTCGGCCGCATCGGGCGCAATGTGCTGCGCGCACTGCTCGAACGCGACACGAAGCTCGAGGTCGTCGCCGTCAACGACCTCACCGAGCCCGCCACCCTGGCCCGCCTGCTCGCCTTCGACTCGACGGCCGGCCGGCTCGGCCGCCCGGTGACCGTCGACGGGGACACCCTGGTCGTGGACGGGCACCGCATCAAGGTGCTCGCCGAGCGCGAGCCCGCCCGGCTGCCGTGGGCCGAGCTGGGCGTCGACATCGTGCTGGAATCGACCGGCCGCTTCACCTCGGCCGAGGCCGCCCGCGCCCACCTGACCGCGGGTGCCCGGAAGGTCCTGGTCAGCGCACCGTCCAGCGGCGCCGACGTGACGCTCGCCTACGGCGTGAACACCGACGCCTACGACCCGGCCGCGCACACGGTCGTCTCCAACGCCTCCTGCACCACCAACGCCCTCGCGCCGCTCGCCGCCGTCCTCGACGAGCTGGCCGGCATCGAGCACGGCTTCATGACCACGGTGCACGCCTACACCCAGGAGCAGAACCTCCAGGACGGCCCGCACCGCGACGCGCGCCGGGCCCGCGCCGCCGGGGTGAACATCGTGCCGACCACGACGGGCGCCGCCAAGGCGATCGGCCTGGTCCTGCCGGGCCTCGACGGCAAGCTGTCGGGCGACTCGATCCGCGTGCCGGTCCCGGTGGGCTCGATCGTCGAGCTGAACACGACCGTCGCCCGCGACGTGACCCGCGAGGACGTCCTGGCCGCCTACCGCGCCGCCGCCGACGGTCCGCTCGCCGGGGTGCTGGAGTACTCGGAGGACCCGCTGGTCTCCTCCGACATCACCGGCAACCCGGCCTCGTCGATCTTCGACTCGGCGCTGACCCGCGTGGACGGCCGGCACGTCAAGGTGGTCGCCTGGTACGACAACGAATGGGGCTTCTCGAACCGGGTGATCGACACCCTCGGACTGCTCGCCACACGCTGAACGGGCAGCCGGTTCGGCATCACCAGGGGTCACAGGTCACAATGGTGCGATGAGCAATTCCAAGGTTTACTTCGACATCGACATCGACGGCCAGGATGCGGGCCGCATCGTCTTCGAGGTCTTCGAGGACGTCACCCCCAAGACCGCCAAGAACTTCATCGAGCTGGCCACCGGCGAGCACGGTTTCGGCTACGCGGGTTCCCCGTTCCACCGCGTGATCCCGCAGTTCATGCTCCAGGGCGGTGACTTCACCGCGGGCAACGGCACCGGGGGCAAGAGCATCTACGGCGAGAAGTTCGCGGACGAGAACTTCCAGCTCAAGCACACCGAGCCGTACCTCCTCTCCATGGCGAACGCGGGTCCGAACACCAACGGCTCGCAGTTCTTCATCACCACCGTCCCCACCCCCTGGCTGGACGGCAAGCACGTCGTCTTCGGCAAGGTCGTCGAGGGCACGGACGTGGTGGACAAGGTCGAGGGCTACGGCTCCTCCCCGGCGGGCAAGACCTCCAAGAAGATCACGGTGCGCGCGTCCGGCAAGCTGTAGGGCCGCTCGGGCCCACGAGGACCTGAACCGACGGGGGTCCATCGCACACGGTGCGGTGGGCCCCCGCTCCGTTCCGTCTGGTGGGGTGCGCCGGGTGGTGCGACGCTGGGGTGGAGGAGCGTCCGCGGAAGGCAACCCCGGGAGGACCGATGGGACGGGACGTCCCGGCGCTGGTCTTCACGCGCGAGGACCGCCGCCGGTACCGGATCAAGATGCAGGAGTGCCTGGAGGCCTTCGCGCAGATGCTGCGCGAGTCACGGTTCGAGACCGAGCGGCCCCAGGTCGGCCTCGAGATCGAACTGAACCTGGTCGACGACCGCGGCGAACCTGCCATGCGCAACAGTGACGCCCTCGAAGCGATCGCGGACCCTGCCTGGTCCACCGAGCTGGGCCGGTTCAACCTGGAGATCAACATCCCTCCCCGGCGGCTGACCGCGGGCGGCCCGGACGCCTGGGAGACCGAGATCCGCGCCGCCCTGAACCACGCCGAGGACCGCGCCGCGTCGGTCGGCGCCCATCTGATCATGGTCGGCACCCTGCCCACACTGCGCCAGTCCGACGTGGGCGAGGCGGCCCTGTCGGAGAACCCGCGCTACCGGCTGCTCAACGACCAGGTGTTCGCCGCCCGGGGCGAGGACCTGCACATCGAGGTGGACGGCGTCGACCGCCTGCGGACCTACGCGGACACGATCACGCCGGAGGCCGCCTGCACCAGCACCCAGTTCCACCTCCAAGTCGCCCCGGAGGAGTTCGCGGACTACTGGAACGCCGCCCAGGCCATCGCCGGTGTCCAGGTCGCCCTCGCGGCCAACTCGCCCTTCCTGCTCGGCAAGGAACTGTGGCACGAGAGCCGCATCCCGCTGTTCGAGCAGGCCACCGACACCCGGCCGCAGGAGATCAAGGCCCAGGGGGTCAGGCCCCGGGTGTGGTTCGGGGAGCGCTGGATCAACAGCGTCTTCGACCTCTTCGAGGAGAACCTCCGCTACTTCCCGGCGCTGCTGCCCCTGTGCGACGAGCAGGACCCCGCCGAGACCCTCGACCGCGGCGACATCCCGGAACTGGGCGAGCTGACCCTCCACAACGGCACCATCTACCGCTGGAACCGGCCCGTCTACGCGGTCGCCCACGACAAGCCGCACGTCCGCGTGGAGAACCGGGTCCTGCCCGCCGGCCCGACGGTCGCCGACACCCTCGCCAACGGCGCCTTCTACTACGGGCTCACCCGCGCCCTGGTGGAGGAGGAACGGCCGGTGTGGTCGCGGATGTCCTTCTCGGTCGCCGAGGACAACCTGCACACCGCCGCCCGGCACGGCATCGAGGCACACCTGTACTGGCCCGGAGTGGGCGAGGTGACGGTGCCCGAACTCGTCCTGCGCCGGCTGCTGCCGCTGGCGCACCGGGGACTGGAGCTGTCGGGCATGGACTCCGCCTGGCGGGAGCCGCTGCTCGGCATCATCGAGCAGCGCTGCGTCACCGGCCGCAACGGCGCGGTCTGGCAGAAGGAGATGTTCCACCACATCGACGCCACCGCCCGGCCCGGCCGCCACGAGGCGCTGCGCCGGATGACCCAGCAGTACATGGACTACATGCATCTCAACGCCCCGGTCCACACCTGGCCGGTCGACTGACGTCCGGGGCGCCACAGGCCACTAGGGAGGCGACGGAGCGATGTGCCGATGGCTCGCCTACTCGGGGACACCCGTACTCCTGGAGTCCCTTCTCTACCAGCCCGAGCACTCGCTCATCGACCAGAGCCTGCATGCCCGCATGGGCGTCGAGACGACGAACGGGGACGGGTTCGGCGTCGGCTGGTTCGGGCCGGAGATGCAGACACCCGCGATCGTCCGGGAGGTCGGACCGGCCTGGAGCAACCGCAACCTGCGGGAGATCGCGGGCCATGTCCGCTCCCCCCTGTTCTTCGCGCACATCCGGGCCTCGACGGGCAGCCCCGTGCAGCAGACCAACTGCCATCCCTTCCGCCACGGCCGCTGGATGTGGATGCACAACGGCGCGATCGCCGAGTTCCACCGGCTGCGCCGGGACCTGGCGCTGGCCGTCGATCCGCACCTGTTCCTCGACATCGAGGGGTCGACGGACTCGGAGATGATGTTCTACCTGGCGCTCACGCTCGGCCTTCAGGACGACCCTCCCGCCGCCGTGGCCCGGATGGCGGGGCTGGTGGAGGAGATCGGCCACGAGCACGGCGTGGAGTTCCCGCTGCAGATGACGGTGGCCGTGACCGAGGGACGCCGCCTGTGGGTCTTCCGCTATTCCAGCCAGGCCCAGTCCCGGTCGCTCTACTACAGCAGCCGGGTGGAGAGCCTGCGCGCGCTGCATCCCTCGTTGCCCTTCCTCAAGGATGCCTCCGACAGCACCCGCCTGATCGTGTCGGAGCCCCTGGGCGACCTGCCCGGGGTGTGGAACAAGGTGCCCGAGAGCAGCTACGGCGTCGTCCAGCCGGAGGGGGACGCCCTGCTCCCCTTCGTTCCCCGCCAGCCGTGAGCCGGTTGACACGGACGGGCGAAGATCACACAATCGGTGACATGACCACATACCGGTTCGGCACCATCGCGGAGTGTCCCCGCGTGCCCGAGCGGACCGGATGTGAGCGCTCCGGCCTTTAACGGCCCTCTTCGCACCGACCGTCCGACGCCCGTCGCGTCGTAGCCGTCGGCATTGCCTCCGGGTCCACGACCCGTCGCACCCGTAGCACCCTCGTTTCCCCGGCCGTCCGGCGGTGACCTCGCGCACCCCCCGGCCGGATGTCACGCGTACCGTCTCTCCAGGGGAGGACTCCCATGTCCGTCACGTCCGTCGGTCCGAGCACCGTCCTGCGCGAAGCGCGCATCCCGGGGGACGGGATCTACGAGGGCCGGCGCACCCTGCGCCGGCTGCCCGAGGGCTGGCGGGACCGGCCCTACGAACACTTCGAGGTCGTCCCGCAGGCGCGCACCATCGGCGCCGAACTCCGGGGCGTCGACCTCTCGCGTCCGCTCATCCCGGTGCTGCGGGAGGAGTTGAACCGCGCCCTGCTGGAGTGGAAGGTGCTGTTCTTCCGCGCCCAGCACCTCACCTCCGAGCAGCAGCGCGACTTCGCCCGGAACTGGGGCGAGTTGGAGACCAACCCGCTGCTCGCCGCCGGTTCCAGCGACGACGTCGTCCGGTTCGCCAAGGGCGCCGGGGCCGCACCGACGTACGAGAACGTGTGGCACACCGACGTCACCTTCCGCGAGCGCCCCGCGCTCGGCGCCGTGCTCCAGCTGCGCGAGGTCCCGCCGTTCGGCGGCGACACGATGTGGGCGGACATGGCGGCTGCCTACGACAACCTGCCCCGGGAGGTGAAGGACCGCGTCGACGGTGCGCGCGCCGTGCACGACTTCATCCCGGGTTTCGCACGGTTCTACGGACCCGAGCGGCTGCTGCCGCACCAGGACCTGTTCCCGCCCGTGGAGCACCCGGTCGTCCGCACGCATCCGGAGACGGGGCGGCGCCTGCTGTTCGTCAACACGTCCTTCACCACGCACATCACCGGCATGGACCGCGACGAGAGCGACCGGCTGCTGCGGTTCCTGTTCCAGCAGGCGCACGTGCCCGAGTACCAGGTGCGCTGGCGCTGGCAGCCCGGCGACATCGCCTTCTGGGACAACCGGGCCACGCAGCACTACGCGGTGGGCGACTACGGGTCCGAGCGGCGGGTCGCCGAGCGGGTCGCCATCGAGGGCGACCGGCCCTTCTGATCCCGCGCGTCCGGGGCCGGAGGCGGCAGGGCACCTCCGGCCCCGGCCCCGCTATGCCTCCGGCTCCTCTATGGCCGCCGGGCGCAGCTGGGCTGCGCGGACCCGGGCGACGTCGAGCTTCTCGCCCCGGTCGAAGCGGTAGATGCCGTTCTGCTCCTGGAAGACGTCGGTCAACTGGGTGTAGCAGTAGCCGAACATGTCACGGTCGCCGAGCAGGACCCCGGTGAGTCCACTGAACCGCTCGTGGAACTCGTCCTCGTTCCGCACGCGTTCCCCGTAGCCCCAGGAGACGGTGCGGTCCTCGCCCGAGCGGTCGGCGGCCGCCTCGGGGTCCCACCAGATGCCGCCGAACTCGCTGACGAAGTACGGCTGGCCCCGGTAGGGCTGGGAGTAGGCGGCACCGCTCTCGTGCGCGTTGACGTAGGGCGCGTCCTTGGCGAGACCGGACATCAACTGCCGGAAGGCGGCGGGGTCCTGCTCGTAGTTGTGGGAGTCGTAGATGTCCGTCTCGGCGACCCGGTGGGCGTACCCGGAGGCGTCAACGACCGGGCGGGTGGTGTCCATGGCCTTGGTGGCCAGGAACATCGCGCGGGTCACGTCGTCGAGCTGGGTCATGCGGTCGTGCAGCTTCTGGTACGTCTCGTTGAGCGGGCACCAGCCGATGATCGAGGGGTGTGAGTAGTCGCGCTCCAGCGCCTCCAGCCACTGGGCGACGTAGGAGGCGTCGGGCTTCTGGTTGTCGCCCGAGGAGCCGCCCGTCTCGCAGCCCCAGTCGCCGAACTCGCCCCACACCAGGTAGCCGAGGCGGTCGGCGTGGTGGAGGAAGCGCTCCTCGAAGACCTTCTGGTGCAGCCGGGCACCGTTGAAGCCGGCCGCCATCGCCAGCTCGATGTCCCGCACCAGGGCCTCGTCGCTCGGCGCGGTCATCAGCCCGTCCGGGTACCAGCCCTGGTCGAGGACGAGCCGCTGGAAGACCGGACGCCCGTTGAGCAGGACGGCCTTGCCGCGCAGGCCGACGGCACGCAGTCCGGCGTAGCTCTCGGCACTGTCGACCACCTCTCCGGCGGCGTCGAGCAGCTCCAGGCGCAGGTCGTACAGGTGCGGGTCCTCGGGTCCCCACTCGCGCCGCCGGTCGTCCGGCACCGGCAGGTGCAGACGCGGGGCGAGGTCGAGGTCGGCGCGCGCCTCGGCGCGGCTCACCTCGCCGTCGGCGTCGCTGAGGACCGCGCGTACCCGGTGTCCCGGGCGGTTGCCGGACAGGGGCAGTTCGAGGTGGAAGGCTGAGCCGGCCAGGTCGGGGGTGATCCGGGGGCGGCGCAGGTGCGTGACGGGGACGGGCTCCAGCCAGACGGTCTGCCAGATGCCGGTCACCCGGGTGTAGTTGCAGTCGTGGTTGGCGTACTGGACCGCCTGCTTGCCGCGCGCCTGCGGGCCGGACCTGGGGTCGCGGGCCCGCACGGTGATCACGACCTCCTCCTCCGCCCCGGCGATGTCGCCGAGGTCGGCGGTGAAGGGGGTGAAGCCGCCGCGGTGCCGGGCGACCTCCTTGCCGTCGGCCCACACGGTGGTGTCGTGGTCGACGGCGCCGAAGTGCAGCAGGACGCGGCGTCCGGCCCAGGCGGCGGGCAGGGTGAGGGCCCGCCGGTACCAGACGGCCTCCAGGAAGTCGGTGTCCCCGATGCCGGACAGCTCGGACTCGGGCGGGAAGGGGACGAGGATTTCCTCACGCAGCTCGCGGTCGAGCAACCCGCGTTCGAGGCCGCTGTCCCCGCGGTCGGTCTCGAACTGCCATGCACCGTTCAGGTTGAGCCAGTCGGGGCGCACGAACTGCGGTCGCGGGTACTCCGGGCGCGGTACGGAGTGAGTGGGCACACATGCTCCAGTCGATCGGTGGGCCGGGCGCGCGAACGCCGAGCCCGTGGGTACAGCTGGTCGGGTTCAGGAACCGCCGAGGCCGGTGGTGGCGACGGAGTTGACGATGCGGCGCTGGAAGAGGAGGAAGACCACGATCAGCGGCAGCGCGGCCAGCAGGGCGGAGGCCATGGACTGGGCGTACTGGATGCCGTAGGCGTCCTTGACGGTGGCCAGGCCCACCGGGAGGGTCATCAGGTCGGGGTCGTTGGTGACGATGAACGGCCACATGAAGTTGTTCCAGGCGCCGATGAAGACGAAGATCGCCACCGCGGCCACGATCGGCCGTGAGAGCGGCAGGACGATCGACCGGAAGACCCGCAGCTCGGATGCCCCGTCAATCCGGGCCGCCTCCTCCAGCTCCCTGGGGATGGCGTCGAAGAACCGCTTGAGGATGAACACCATCATCGGCGCGACGACCTGCGGCAGGATGACCGCCGCGTAGGTGTCGACCAGGTTGAACAGGGTCATCTGGTCGAACAGCGGCACGACGAGCAGTTGCGGAGGGACCATGATGGCGGCCACGGTGACGCCGAGCAGCGCTCGGCGGCCGCGGAAGGTGCCGCGGGAGAAGCCGTAGGCCGCGAGGGTGGAGACCGCGACGGTGATGAGCGTGACCAGGCCGGCGATCAGGAAGCTGTTGAAGGCCCAGACGGTGACGTGCCCGCGTTCCAGTATCTGCTGGTAGGCGTCCAGGGTGAAGGCGCCCTTGAACGGGGACAGCCCGGTGGTGTTGATGTCCTCCTCGCTCTGCACCGAGGTGATGACCGCCCAGACGAACGGCAGCAGCCAGACGACGGCGAGGACGACGAGCGCGGTCCCGGCCAGGACGCGGGGCAGTCTTCCGTGGCCGAGGAGCAGGGGCGAGCCGGCCGCCTCGCGGGGTGGACGGCGCCGGGAACGGAGGGCGGTGGCGGTGGCGGACACGGTCAGTCCTCCCGGCGGAAGAGGCGGAGCTGCACGAGCGAGACGAGGACGATCAGGGCGAAGAAGAGGTACGAGACGGCGGAGGCGTAGCCGAGGCGGTAGCCGGTGAAGCCGACGTCGTAGACGTACTCGAGGACGGGCCGGGTGGAGCCGTTGGGTCCGCCCTTGGTGAGGATGTAGATCTGGTCGAACACCTTGAGGGAGGCCAGGACCTGGAGCATGGCCACCAGGCCGGTGGTCCGGCGCAGCTGCGGCAGCGTGATGGACCACAGGCGGCGCCAGGCGCCGGCCCCGTCGAGCGCCGCCGCCTCGTCGAAGGTGGTGGGCAGGGACTGGAGCGCCGCGAGGTAGAGCAGGAAGTTGAAGCCCACCGTCCACCAGACGGTGAGGGCGGCCACCGACCACATGGCGACGGACTCGTCGGACAGCCAGCCGACGGGTGCCATGCCGAGGGTGTCCAGGAGCTGGTTGGCCATGCCCAGTTCCGGCTGGTAGAGCCAGGTCCAGATCATGGTCACGACGGTCACGGGCAGCAGGTACGGGGCGAAGAACGACAGGCGCCACGCCCACTGCCCGGCGAGCCCGCTGTGCACCAGCAGGGCCATCGCGAGCGCGACCAGCACCAGCGGAACGCTGGAGATGACGGTGAAGAAGACGGTGTTGCCGAGGCTGCTCCACACGTCCGGGTCGCCGAACGCCTCGGTGTAGTTGTCGAAGCCGACGAAGCTCGTGTCGCGCAGGGCGAGCGAGCTGTCGGTGAAGCTCATCCAGAGCCCCTGCACGATCGGCCAGACCATGAAGAGGCCGAACACCAGCAGGAACGGCAGGACGAACACGAGCCCGTTGCCGGTGCGTATGCGGCCGAGGGCGGTGCGGCGGCCGCCCGGGGGAACCGCGGGCGGGGTGGTCCGCTCCTCGGCGCCGAGGGGTGCGGTGGTGGTCACGTCGGTCACTCCTGTCGCTGGTCAGGCCACCGGGTTGGGCTGGCGCAGCAGCGAGTCCGCCTCGCGGACCATCTGCCGCACCGCCTTCTCGGGGGTGGTGTTGCCCAGCAGCGCCGACTGGAGCGGCTGGCACATCCGGTTCTAGAAGTTCGAACCGGCGCCCGCGAACCAGTTGGGCGGGTCGAGGACCGCCACCTTCGCGGCGTCGGCGTAGGAGGACTGGGGTTCGAGGGCGGCGTACTGCGGCTTCGCGAGGACGGGCCGGTACGCGGGGATGTGGCCGGCGCTCGCCCAGGTGAGGCTCTGCTTGAGGATCTGGGCGACGTACCGGTGGGCCTCGCGGCGCCGGGCCGGGTCGGGGCTGTCCTGGTGCGGGAGGACGAAGCTGTGGCTGTCGGTGTAGACGGCCGGCTTGTCGAAGACCTGCGGGAAGGGCGCGGCGCCCAGCTCCAGGCCGGACTTCTTCAGCGTCGGCAGCTCCCACTCGCCGAGCATCGCCATGCCGCCGCGTCCACTGCTGAAGGCGGCCAGCGCGCCGTTGTAGTCCAGGTTGTTGGGGTTGGTCTTCCCGTCGAAGAGGCGCGTCATGAGGGTGACGACGCGTACGGCGGCGTCGACGTCGATCTTCGCGGGGCCGCCGTCGGGCAGGTCGAACGCGGCGCCGGTCTGCGCGTAGAGGCCGGCGAACAGACGCCAGTCCTGTGCCGTGTCGGTGACGTGGCCGAACAGGATGCCCGACTCCCCGGTCGCCGCTGCCAGGGCCTTGCCGGCCTCCAGCAGGGCCTCGGGCGAGCCCATGGGCGCCAGTTCGCCGGAGGGGTCCAGGAGCCCGGCCCGCTCGGCGGCCTTCTTGTCGTAGAACACGATGAAGGGGTGGACGTCCAGCGGGATCGCGTAGACGGTCCCCTCGTGCCGGGTGCGCGACCACACGGCCGGGGTGAAGTCCTTCTCCGTCACTCCGTACTCGGCGAGCAGGTCCAGGTCGAAGGCGTCCACCAGGCCGCCGGGCGCGTAGCCCGCCAGCCGGGACAGGTGCATGGCGGCCACGTCGGAGGCCCGGCCGCCGGCCGCGGACATGGCGAGCTTGGTGTAGTACGACGGCCCCCAGTCCAGGATCGTACGGTCGACGTCGAAGCCCTTGGCTCCCCCGGCCCCCTTGGACACGGCCTCGATCATGTCGTCCATGAGCATGCCGTCGCCGCCCTGGAAGAGGTCCCAGACGCTCAGCGCGGACGCCCCCGAGGCCGAGGCCGGTGAGGTGCAGCCGGACAGCGGGCCCGCGGCGAGCAGGGCTCCCGCTCCGGCCATGGCGTTGCGCAGCAGCCGACGGCGGCTGGGGCGGCGCACCGGGTCGGACACGGCCAACGCCCCCTGGGCAGGCAAACGGGAACTCATCGCGGACCTTTCGACGGCCGGAGCTCATGCGGTGGCTAGTTTTTACATCGATGTACATTGGCTGTAAAGAGCCGGGGGAAAGTGGACCTGTACCGAAGCCCTCCCTGTACCGGGACATAGACTCGGGCAGCGCGGAAGAGGCAGGGAGGTCTCGGTGGCACGGCCCAGGATCAAGGACGTCGCACGTCACGCGGGCGTCTCGGAGAAGACGGTGTCCAATGTCATCAACGACTACGCCCATGTCTCCGACCGGACCAGGCAGGTGGTGCGCGAGGCCATCGAACACCTCGGCTACCGGGTCAACCTGGCCGGCCGTCATCTGCGCAAGGGCAGAACCGGCATCATCGCGCTGGTCGTCCCGGAGCTGGACATACCGTACTTCGCGGAGCTGGCCCGGCATGTCATCCGCGAGGCCGAGGAGCGGTCCCTGACGGTCCTGATCCACCAGTCCGGGGCGGACCGTGCCCACGAGCTGGCGGCGCTGGCCGGGTTCGGCTCCACGTTCGTGGACGGGATCATCCTCAGTCCGCTGGCGCTCACCGCCGACGACCTGCGGGACCGCACGGGTTTCCCGCCCACGGTGCTGCTCGGGGAGCTGCTGGAGGAGGGCGCGGACCACGTGGCCATCGACAACGAGAGCGCCGCGCGCGAGGCGACCCGCCATCTGCTCGGGCTCGGGCGCCGCAGCATCCTCGCCGTGGGCGGGCGCGACGACTCGGGTCTGGGGACGGCCGAGGCCCGCACCCGGGGCTACCGTGCCGCGCTGGCGGAGGCGGGCATCGCCTACGATCCGGCCGCACTGCTGCCGGTCGGCTCGTTCCGGATGCCCGACGGCGCGCGGGCCGTGGCGCGGGCACTGGAGGAGGGCGCGCGGCCCGACGCGTTGCTCTGCCTGAACGACCAGCTGGCGCTGGGTGCGTTGCGCGCCCTGCACGAGCACGGGGTGTCGGTGCCCGAGGAGGTCGCGGTGATCGGCTTCGACGACGTGGAGGGCGGGAGGTTCAGCGTCCCGACGCTGAGCACGGTGGCGCCGGACAAGGCGGCGGTGGCCAAGGTCGCCGTACAGCTGCTCCAGCACCGCATCGAGGAGGCGACGGCGCCGGACGGTGCCGTGTCGGGGGTGCAGGCGCCCCAGGACCGCATCGTGGCCCACCGGCTCGTCCTGCGGGAGAGCACGGAGGGCCGCGAGCGGCGTTGACGCTCAGTTCGTGTAGACCTCGGCCCGGTCGACGCTCACGAAGGACGCCCCGGACTGGGAGTTGTGCTCGCCGGTGACCCTGATCCGCAGGGTGTGCCTGCCGTTCGCCAGCCGTGGACTCGTGTACTGCACCGCCTCACCGACGCGGATCGGGCCGTGGAGGTCCACCCGCTGCTCGGGCCCGCCGTCGACACTGACGCCCGCGTAGCCGTTGCCGGTGTCCTTGACGGAGAGCAGGACGATCCGGGTGCCCGTGAAGGAGAAGGTGGCCGTGGCACCCGCCCGGTCGCTCCAGTGGTCGTCGCTCCAGAAGCACTGCGTGGCGCAGCCCGTGCCGGAGTTCCAGGCACCGGTGTAGGTGACGCCGCCGGGGCCGCCGGCACGGCCGTCGTCGTTGATCCAGTAGTTGCCCGAGCCGGGATCGCCGGAGGGCAGGTCCTGGGTGGCGCCCATGGCGAGCGGACGGCCGAAGTCGGGGGTGCCGTCGGCCCGCCAGGTGAACCGCTGCGCCCGCGTGGTGCGGTTGGTGTAGGTGTTCACCGAGGTGGTCTTGGCGTGGTAGACGATCCAGTCCTGGGTGCCGTCGGGGGACGTGAAGAAGGCGTGGTGTCCGGGCCCGAACACGCCCCGGTCGTCGGCCCGGGAGAACACCGGGCCCTGGTGCTGGTGCCAGTTCCCCGGCACCAGCGGGTCGGCGTCCAGCGGCATCGACATCATCCAGACCTGGTAGTCGGGCTTGCCCGTGTCGCAGGTGGAGTACGTCATCCAGACCCGGCCGTTGCGGTACAGGAACTCGGGTCCCTCCCGCACCTCGGGGCAGCCGCCCGCCGCGTCGATCGCGACCGCGTTCCCGGAGACCGTGTACGGGTTGGACATCGGGGCGATGTTGATCCCGTTGTGCTGGTACTGGTTGATGCCGCTGTAGGCAAGGTAGAGCCGCCCGCCGAGTTGGAGGATGCCCGCGTCGATGGCGAAGTCGTCCGCGTGGTTGGGCGGGGCGAGCTCGGCCTTGAAGTGGTACGGACCGGTGGGGTCGTCGCGCTCCGACTCCAGGACGTACAGCCGGTGGTGGTCGTCGACGCCGTCGTCGGCCGTGTAGTAGAGGTACCAGCGGTCGCCGAAGCGGTAGAACTCGGGGGCCCAGATGTTGCGGTTGCGGGACGGGTCGGTGTCGGTCCATACCGTGACCGGGTCGGCGGTGGCCAGGGTGCCCAGGGACGGGGAGCGCCACATCCGGATGCTGCCTCCCTGGGTGGTGGTCAGGTAGTAGGTCCCCTTCCAGTGCGTCATGAAGGGGTCGGGCCCGCTGTTGAGCGGGTTGCGGAAGGTGCCGGCCGCCGCGGCGGCTTCGGCAGGGGGTGCGGATGGGGCGGGAGCCGCGGTGGCCGGTCCGGTGAGCCCGGGCAGCAGGCCCACGACCAGCGCGAGAAGGGCGGCGAGGAGCGGGCCGAGGCGCGCGCCGGGACGGGAACGGGGGCGGGTTGCGGGGCTGGGAAGCACGTGGGGGTCCTCTCCCGAAGCCTTTACATCGATGTAACGACGGGGCGTCAGGTTAGGGACGGCCCACGGGGCTGTCAACGGGACCAAAAATGGTATTCCATTTGCCGCAGACCCCTTGACGGTGCGGTTTGGCGAAAACTACGTTCTGTTCACCGGAAAGCCGCTTCCGCTTTGTGGAACCCTCCAACTCCCCCGCACCTGATCCCAGGAGTCCCGTATGACTGCCCTGGAAGACCGCCGCTCGTCCGCCCGGGCCGGCGACACCGCCACCAGTTCCGGCCTCTACACCTACGACCTCGCCCCGACGAAGCGGGAAGGGCGCCGCTGGGGCGCCTACAACGTCTTCACGCTCTGGGCCAACGACGTGCACAGCCTGGGCAATTACGCCTTCGCCATCGGACTGTTCGCCCTCGGTCTGAACGTGTGGGGCATCCTCGCGGCCTTCGCGCTCGCCTCGGTCCTGCTCTTCCTCCTGCTCACGCTCTCCGGATTCATGGGCCACAAGACGGGCGTCCCGTTCCCCGTGATGAGCCGCATCGCGTTCGGCATCAAGGGAGCGAAGATTCCGGCCGCCGTCCGCGGCGCCGTGGCCATCGCCTGGTTTGGTATCCAGACTTACCTGGCCTCGGCCGTGCTGAGCGCCCTCCTGGTGGCCATGTTCCCGTCCCTGGCCTCCCTGGACACGAACTCCCTGCTCGGACAGTCGACGCTCGGCTGGATCACCTTCCTGGTGCTGTGGGCCCTCCAGGTGCTCATCGTCAGCTACGGGATGCAGATGATCCGCCGGTACATGGCCTTCGCCGCACCCACCACCCTGCTGACGATGTGCGCGCTCGCGGTGTGGATGTTCGTCCGGGCCGACGGCTCGGTGTCCGTGTCGATCGACGATCCGCTGACCGGCGGCGCGATGTGGCTCCAGGTGCTCCAGGCCGCCGCCCTGTGGGTGGTCATCTACGGGACGTTCGTGCTGAACTTCTGCGACTTCACCCGGTCCGCGCGCAGCCGCGGCTCCATCGTCCGGGGCAACGTGATCGGCATCCCGGTGAACATGCTCTTCTTCGCCGTCATCGTGGCCGTCCTCAGCGGAGCCCAGTTCACCCTCGACGGGCACGTGATCACCAGTCCGACGGACATCGTCAGGACGATCCCCAACATGTTCCTGCTGGCCGTCGCGTCGCTGTGCCTCATCGCCCTCACGGTGGCGGTCAACCTGCTGGCCAACTTCGTCGCGCCGATCTACGCCCTGGTCAACCTCTTCCCGCACCGGCTCGACTTCCGCCGCGCGGGTCTGGTGAGCGCGGTCCTGGGCCTGGTGATCACGCCGTGGAACCTCTACGACAGCCCGGTCGTCGTGAACTACTTCCTCGGCGGGCTCGGCGCGCTGCTCGGCCCCCTGTTCGGCGTGATCATGGCGGACTACTGGCTGCTGCGGAAGTCCCGCGTGAACGTGCCGGCCCTCTACACCGAGGACGCGGGCGCCGAGTACCACTACCGGCGCGGCTACAACCCGCGGGCCGTCGCCGCCTTCGTCCCCGGCGCCGCGATCGCCGTCGTCGTCGCGCTCGTCCCCTTCTTCCACGCCGCGGCCGGGTTCTCCTGGTTCATCGGAGCGATCATCGCCGCCGTGCTGTACGCGCTGATCGCCGACCGCGCATCGCTGTTCCGCGACGTGGACGGCGAGTCCATCGCCGTCGCCGCGGACTAGCCCGCGCCCTCCCGACCCGTCCCGTCGCGGCACACCCCGTCCGAGCAGAAGGCCCAGGCCCACCCATGCGCATCCTCGTGGTCAACGTCAACACCACGCAGTCCATCACCGACGCGATCGGCAGGCAGGCGGCCGGCGCGGCCGCTCCGGGCACCGAGATCGTGCCGCTGACCCCGGCCTTCGGCGCGGAGTCCGTGGAGGGCAACTACGAGAGCTACCTCGCCGCCGTCGCCGTGATGGAGGCCGTGCGCGCCCACCGGGAGCCCTTCGACGCGGTGATCCAGGCCGGTTACGGCGAGCACGGCCGGGAGGGGCTCCAGGAGTTGCTCGACGTGCCCGTCGTCGACATCACCGAGGCGGCGGCGAGCACCGCGCAGTACCTGGGCCGCCGCTACTCCGTCGTCACCACCCTCGACCGCACGGTCCCCCTCATCGAGGAACGGCTGGCGGTGGCCGGACTGAGCGCCAGGTGTGCCTCGGTGCGGGCCAGCGGGCTCGCCGTGCTCGACCTGGAGCGGGACGAGCAGGCCGCCGTGGACGCCATCACCGAGCAGGCCGCCCGCGCGGTGGAGGACGACCGGGCCGAGGTGATCTGCCTGGGCTGCGGAGGCATGGCGGGCCTCGCCGAACGCGTGGTGGAGCGTACCGGTGTCCCCGTCGTCGACGGGGTCGCCGCCGCCGTGACGGTCGCCGAGTCCCTGGTCCGGCTCGGTCTGTCCACGTCCAAGGTGCGCACCTACGCCCGCCCGCGCCCCAAGCGCATCGTCAACTGGCCCCCGCAGGCGGGCTGACCGTCGTCGCGCCGTCCCGCCCGGGCCGCCCGCGGGCCCCGGGGTATTCTGACGGGCCGCCCGACCGCCGCTGCGCACGGCGCGGTCGGCGTACCGCGAACGGGAAGAGCGACGAGGGACGGCGATGGCTGCGTCAGAGGGCTTCAGGCCCGAGTCCGAGCGGGTCACGCGGCGGTTGCGCGACGAGATCATCGACGGTGTGCGGGCCCCCGGCAGCCGCCTGGTCGAACGGGACCTGGCCGAGTCCCTCGGCGTGAGCCGGCTCCCGGTCCGCGAGGCCCTCAAGACGCTGGTGTCGGAGGGACTGGTGACGCCGCGGCCGCGGAGCTGGGCGGTGGTGCGGGAGTTCACCACCAGCGACATCGCCGACCTGGACGAGGTCCGCTCGGGCCTGGAGACCCTGGGTTTCCGCCTCGCCGCCCAGCGGCACACGCGGGAGGGACTGGAGCGGCTGCGCGCGACGGTGGACGCCGAACTCGACGCGGCCCGCGCGAACGACGCGGTACGGGCCCGCCGGGCGGCCGCCGACTTCCACGAGACCGTCGTCTCGCTGGCCGCCAACGAGCTGCTCAACGAGCTCGAACGGGTCCTGCGCAGCCGGCTGCGCTGGCTCCTGGGCCAGCACGACGACCTGATGGCCGTCGCCCTGGAACACGACGCCCTCTACCGGGCCATCGCGGCACGCGACGTGGACCGCGTCCAGGAACTGGTCCTGCACCATCTGGCGACGAGCCGCAGCGCGGCCCTGGGACACCTCGCGCAGGAGCGGTCCTAGGCTCGGCCGGCCCGCCCCCGGTGGTGACCCCGTGTGAACCGGGACGGCGGGACGCCGAAGGTGCGGGTGAAGGCGGCGGTGAACGCGGCGGGAGAGGCGTAGCCCAGCCGGCCGGCGACCTCGGTGACCGAACCGGACCGCAGCAGCGGCACCGCCGCGAGCAGGCGCGCGCGGCCCCGCCAGACGGCGGGGCTGTCCCCCGTCTGGGCCCGGAAGCGCCGGGTGAAGGCCCGTTCGCTCAGGTTCGTCCGCGCCGCCCACGCGGCGTTGGTGACCCCGGTGTCCGGGGCGGCCAGGTACTCCCTGCACAGCGTCGCCAGGTCCGCGGAGGCGGGGATGCTGACGTGGAACGGGAGCGGCGCGCGCGCCGCGATCTCGTGCAGGAGGAGGTCGGCGACGCTGCCCTCGCGCCCGGACAGGCTGTAGTCGGCCTCGAACTCGACAGCTGCCAGGAGCAGTTCGCGCAGGAGCGGCGGCACGTCCACCACCGTGCAGGTGCCGGGCCACCACGGGACGGCGTCCGGCTCGATGTACAGGCTGCGGGTGCTCACGCCCAGCATCCGCACCCGGTGCCGGGTGGCGGCCGGGATCAGCACGGCGCGCTCGGGCGGCACGGTCCAGGTGCCGTCGTCGGTGTCGACCACCATGACTCCGGTGGCCCCGTACAGGAACTGCGCGCGCCGGTGCTCGTGCCAGTCCAGGACGTGTCCCGGCGGGTAGTCGGTGCCGATCGGCAGCACGGCCCGGTCCACGTGGTCGACGTCGGCCAGGGAGACGTTCTTCACCAGGTCACCCTACGGCCGTCCTGGCCGGGTCGCGAAGGAAGAGTGCCGGACATCGAATGCGGGCCATGGCGCCGGGCTGGTGGAGTGGCCGGTGTGGATTTTGTGGCTCTGCTCGGAATCGGGCTCCTGACCGGTGTGACCACCGTCCTGTTCGGATTCGGCGGCGGTTTCGTCGCCGTCCCCGTCGTGGTGTGGGCCGACTCCGCGCTCGGCGCGGACGCGATACGGGTGGCGACGGCCACCTCGGCCCTGGTCATGGTGGTGAACGCCGCCTTCGCCACGGCCGTCACACCGCGCCGGGTGCTGACCGCCCTCCGGGGCGGCGGCCCGCTGCTCGTCCTGCTGGGCGTCGGCGCCTCGGCCGGGGCGCTCGCCGCGCGTCACGCCCCGGCCGGGCTGATCCGCTGGGCGTTCGTCGCGTACGTCGCGCTGACCGTCGTGGACCTGCTGCTGCGCCCCGGCTTCCTGCGCCCGCGCGCCCCGGACGCGGTCGCCCCGGGCACGCCGCGTCCGCTGCCGGCCGTCGTCGGTGCCCCCGTCGGCGCCGTCGCCGCCTTCCTGGGCGTGGGCGGCAGCGTCATGACCGTCCCCGCGATGCGGCGGGCCGGGCACACGATGCAGGTGGCGACCGCGCTGGCCAACCCGCTGACCCTGGCGATCGCGCTCCCGGCCGCCGGCGTCTTCCTGGGCGGCTCCGCGGGCCCGGCCGGGGCCCACGCGCACCCGGCCCTGGTGGGCCTCGTCGACCTCCGCGCGGCCGGGGCCCTGCTCCTGGGCGCCCTGCCGGTGATCGCCGTACTGCGCCGGCGCCCGCCGCGCATCCCCGACCGCCCCCACGCCTGGACGTACGTCGCGTTGCTCGGCGCGGTGGCGGTCGCGATGGTGCTGTGAGGCGCCGTCAGGCGATCACGGCCTCCCAGGTGTCGACGGCGAAGTGCACCGTCATGCCGTGGCGGCCGTACAGCCGCGGGGCGCCCGTCGCGTTGGCGGTGTCGACACCGAGGCCCACCGTGTCCCGGCCTCGCGCGGTGAAGTGCCCGAAGGCGTGGCGCAGGAGGAACCCGCCCAGGCCGCGGCCGCGGGCCTCGCTCAGCACCCCGATGCTCCGGATCCAGCCCATGGCCTCACGGTCGTCCCGGGCGAGCAGGAACCCGGCATCGCCCAGGTCGTCGGTCCCGGCGATCCACACCAGGGACCAGTCGAGGCCCGCGGCGTCGATGTCGTCGAGCCACAGCCGGTAGGGGCGCGGCTGGAAGTCGAAGTGCCGGTCGAACGACCGCTGGTACAGCTCGTGCACCCGGACGCGGTCCGCCTCCGTGGTGCACGCCCGCACCCGTACGCCCGCCGGGGCCTCGGGCGGGAGGTCGGCCGCCGGGTCCAGCGCGCGGCGCAGTACGTGGTGGGTGCGGACGACGCCCCAGCCGCGCTCGGCGAGGAGCGCGGTGTCGGTGGTGGGCTCGGTGTTGAGGTGGAGGTGGACGACGGCGCGCTCCGCGCCGTTGGTCCGGGCCTTGGCCAGGGCGCGGGTCTCCATGGCCGCCAGCATGCGCAGGCCGGTCCGCTGGTGGTCGGGCAGCACGTAGTGGTCGATGTCGACGCGCTCCCCGCCGGACTCGTCCCACAGCAGCCCGTACGCGACCAGCCGGCCGTCGTGGAAGGCGAGCCACGAGTCCTGGGCCAGGTCCCTCTGCTGGTGCTTCAAATCGGCTTCGACGGTGTGCTGGTCGGTCTCGGGGCGGCCGATCTCGATCCGGTCTATCTCGTTGAGGAGGTCGGTGACGGCGGGGGCGTCGGCGAGCGTGGCCGGCCGCAGGTCGGCAGGGGACATGAGGAGCAGAGTCGGGCACGGCGGCGGGTGACCGCAACGGATTATCCGCCGGACGCGACAGCATGACGTACGACGGCGAACCGGGGGCATAAGCAAGTCCCGAGGCCTTCTCCCCCGCCGACCCACGGGAGTCCCCTGTGACGCCGAGCCTGCGCACCGCCCGCGCGTGCCGTGCCGCCGCCGTGCTCCTGGCCGCCGCCGCCGTGTACGCGGCCACCCATCACTCCTGGCTCGCCCTGCCCGGCCTGTACGTCGCCGCGGTGTTCGCCTGGTGCGCCGCCCGTGAGGGCGCGGAGCACCGGCGCAGGGTCGCCATGGCCCAGCGGGCCGAGCTGCTGGCCCGGCCCCCGCTGCGGGACCCGTTCGCGCACGGTCTCGAGCCGTGCTGCGCGTTCTGGCGGCATTCCGACGGTGTCGTGCACGGACCGGAGTGCGCCCGCCCCTCGCTCTCCCGCGCTCCGCTGCCCGAGGACTGCTGCGAACGCTGGTGGACCTCGCTCGGCGCGCGGCACGACGCACAGTGCCGTCGCCGCAGCGGCGCCCCGGGCCAGGACCGCGCCCGGCCCGCGTCGCAGTAGCGGGGTCAGGCACCTGTCGGCTCCTGCCCCAGCGCCGTCCGCAGGGCCAGCCGGGGTGGCGGCGGCCCAGGCATGCGGCGAGCAGGAATGGGGGTAGGGAGCCGGCGCGGCGGTCGCCGAGCGGTCGTATCCGGCGAGGACCTCGGGCAGCCGGTGGCCGTGATGGGCCGCCGCCGCGACGAGTCCCTCCCTTCGAGGAGTTGCTGGACCACTGCGAGGCGGTGGCGTTCGCCGTGCCGCCCGCCGTCCAGGCCGAGCTGGCGCCGCTTGCGGCGAAACGGGGCAAGGACCTGTTGCTGGAGAAGCCGCTCGGGCCCGATCCGGCCGCGGCCCGGCGCGTGGCCGACGCGGTCGCCGAGGCCGGGGTCGTCACCGAGCTCGTACTGACCAAGCGCTACCACCCGGCCACCCGGGCCTTCCTCGAAGCCGCCCGCTCCTTCGAGGCGGCCGGGGCGCGCTCCTGCTGCCTCCACGGTGCCTTCCTGCAAGGGGAGTTCGCCACCGGCCGGCGCTTGGAGCACGGTGCCCTGCTCGACCTCGGCCCCCATCTGCTCGACCTGCTGGACGCCGCGGTCGGCCCGGTCACCGCCGTCCGCGCCACGGGCGACCCGCGCCGCTGGGTGGGACCGACCTGCGCACACGAGAACGGCGCCGTGAGCCAGGCCTCGCTGTCCGGTTCCGTGGCCGGCCCCCGCGCGCTGACCCGCGTCGAACTCTTCGGTGCCGCAGAGCCCCTGGTCTACGACACGGCCGGCATCGACCACGAGGAGTGCCGGCCCGTCCTGCGCCACGACTTCGCGACGGCCGTCCGCACCCGAACGCCGACACCGGTCGACGCCGGACGCGGCCTGTACCTGCAGAGTCTCCTCGACCGGGTCGTGTACGACTGGGCGGGGCAAGGGGGGTCAGTCGAGGACGGCGGTGGCCTCGACCTCGACCAGGTGCCCGGGCACGTCCAGCGCGGCGACGCCCAGCAGGGTGGCCGGCGCGAGCGGGGTCACCCCCAGCCGGGCGGCCGCCCGCTCGATGCCCGCCAGCAGGAGGGGCATCTTGTCCGGCGTCCAGTCGACGACGTGGACGTTCAGCTTGGCCACGTCCGCGAAGGAGGCGCCGGCCGCCGCCAGGGCGGTGGCGACGTTGAGGTAGCACTGCTCGGTCTGCGCGGCCAGGTCTCCTTCGCCGACCGTGACGCCGTCGGCGTCCCAGGCGACCTGCCCGGCGACGAAGACGAGCTTCGATCCGGACGCGATCGACACCTGCCGGTAGACGTCGACCGCGGGCAGCCCGTCGGGGTTCACCAGGGTGATGGCCATGACGTCGGTCTCCTTGCTCATGTGCTCTCTTGTGGTTACTCGGGAACCGTAGGAGAGCGACCGCCGACATGGAAGAACGCACTTCTCAGTGACTGGGGAACCTGTTGGTGACCCAGCAGTTCAGCGACTCGCCCGACCGCGCGGACCTGCGGCGCGCCGGTGGTCCGGGCCGCGGAAGACGGCCAGGCGCAGGACGACGAAGCGCACGACGGTGACGGCGACGGACGTGGCCGCGAGGACCGCGGTCTCGGCGGCGGGCGAGGCGTCGGGCAGCCGGTGCGTGAACCACAGCACGGCACCGGAGGTGACCAGATAGCCGAGCAGGAACAGACCGCCCGCTCCGAGGTGCGCACGGGCCGGTTTCGTGGCGGCGTGCCGGAACGTCAGCCTCCGGTTCGCCTCGGTGTTCAGCACCGTCAGCACGAGGAGGGAGACCAGGTTGGCGAGGGCAGGGGGCGACCACGGGCGCAGCCCCCAGTAGAGCAGCGCCTGCCCGGCGGTCGACGCGACACCGATCGCGACGAACCAGCCGACCTCCCGCGACCACACCACGCGCCCTCACCCCGTCGACCGGTCCGCGAACTCCCCGGTGGCGCAGCGTACTCGACCCCACCAGGCGCTTTGCCTTTTCTTTGCCCATCGGGAACCCTGTGGTCCCCGGGTGCGTTCATCGTGGTGACCGCGGGAGACCGCGACCGGGGACAGACCGATACGCAGCAACAGAAGCCGAGGTGGCACGAGTGGCGATGTGGGACAAGATCAAGGACCAGGCCAAGACCTTCCAGCAGTCCCAGGGCACTCGGGGAGCGAGCGGATCCGGCCAGGGATCGCACGGACCCTCGCAGGGCGGCAGGCCGGGCTCGTCCTCCGGCGGTTCCAAGGCCCAGCTGATCGGGATGTTCAAGTCCCAGCTCGCCTCGGCCAAGAACGAGCTCAAGAGCGGTGCCTACCGGGACGCCAGCATGGCCATGTGCGCGCTGGTCGCCGCGGCGGACGGCCGGGTGGAGCCGGCCGAGCGGCAGCGCGTGGAGGAGCTGATCGTCTCCAACGAGGTGCTGCAGAACTTCCCGGCGGACCAGCTCCGTCAGCGGTTCAACCAGCACGTGGACCGGCTCCTCGCCAACTTCGAGCAGGGCAGGGCCGAGGCGCTCCAGGTGATCGCCAAGGCCGCCAAGAAGCCCGCGGAGGCCCGTGCGGTCGTCCAGACCGGCATGGTCGTCGCCGGGGCCGACGGGTCCTTCGAGCCGTCCGAGCAGTACGCGATCCGCGAGGCCTGCACCGCGCTGAACATCCCGCCCTCGGAGTTCGGCGTCTGACCACCCGCCGGTCCGGCGGTCAGCCGTCGGCCCGGCGCCGGTGCGCCGCGACGCGCTCCCGGGTCGCGCAGCGACGTGAGCAGTAGCGGCGCTCCGGACCGCTGCCCCGGGTGATGAAGACGTTCCGGCAGCGGCCGGAGGCGCAGACCCTGCCGGGTGGGCGTTGACGGTCCCAGACCAGGACCGTCAACGCCAGGCAGGAAGAAGCCAGAAACCATTCCGGCCACGGTGCGTCGTCGTCGTGGTCCAGGTGGGGGTGCCAGGGAGAGGCACCCTGGTGCGACGTCAGGCGCAGGCGTCCCGTGTGCGCGCCGAGGAGACGGTTCAGGACGTGCGCGGCGGCGTCGGCGGACTCCGCCGCGAACACGTCCCGCAGCAGGGCGGCGGCCTCGCGCATCCCGTCCACGTCCCGGACGGTGAGGCCGGTCGGGTCGCTCTCGCCGTAGGCGCGCAGCACCTCCGCGACGGCTTCGGGGGTGGGTTCTCGGCCGGCGTCGGCAGCGTCCGCGCCGAGCACGTTGACGAGGGCGGCGGTGCGCCGCGCCGTGGACAGCACGGAGTGCCTGGTGGGCCAGTCGTCGTCGGGAGCGAGGGCGTCGCGAGGAGTGGACACCGGCCGAATGTAACGCATATTGCGGAGTTTTGAGTTACCTCCGTAACGTCTCCCCGATGTCAAAGGGTTACTCGTTACGCTCCTATCTGGCCGCGGCCACGGCGGCGCGCGTCGGGGACGAGATGTCGGGACCCGCGCTGCTGCTGGCGGGCCTCGCCGTCACCGGTTCGTCGACGGACGCGTCGACCCTGCTCGCGGGCATCACGGTCGCCGCCGCGATCGGCGGGCCGCCGCTCGGAGTGCTCCTGGACCGGGCGGTGCGGCCGGGCCGCCTGCTGGCCGGCACGCTGGCGCTGTACGCGACGGGGCTGACGATGGTCCTCGCCGGACTCGGCCGCCTCCCCCTGGCCTGCACCGTCCCGCTCGCGGTGCTCACGGGGCTGCTGGGCCCGGCGCTGTCGGGCGGCTGGACCGCGCAGCTCCCCCGCGTGACGGCGGACGCACGGCTGCCCAGGGCCAACGCGCTGGACGCGATGACCTTCGGCGTGGCGAGCCTGGCCGGTCCGGCCCTGGCCGGAGGCGTGGCCGAGCTGCTGGGAGCCTCCACGGCGGTCGCGGTCTCCGCGGCACTGATCACGGCGGCCGTGCCCGCCGCGTGGCGGCTGCCGGCGCGCCCCTCCCCTGACCGGGACACCCGGCCGGGAACGGTGACCGGCGCCCTCGCCGCCGGGTTCCGGGTCCTCCTGCGGCGTCCGCTCCTCGCCCGGGCGACCCTCGTCTCGGTCGTCTCCTGTGCCGCCCAGGGCATGCTGGTGGCCTGCGTCCCGCTCCTCGGCGCGCAGCTGCTCGGCGCGGCCGGTCGCGGTGTCCTGCTGTTCTCCTGCGCGGCGGTCTCCGCCCTGGCGGCCAACGCCGTCCTCGCACGGCATCCACGCGCCGTCGCCCCGGACACGGTCGTCCGGGCCGGCGCCCTGGTCCAGGCCGCCGCGCCGGCCCTAGCGGCGACGGGCCGGCCGGTGGCGCTCGTGGTCGCCGTGCTCCTCCTCGGCGCGGGCGAAGGCCCCCAGCTCACCGCGCTGTTCGCGATACGCCACCGGGAGGCCCCGGAACACCTGCGGGGCCAGGTCTTCACCACCGGGGCGAGCCTCAAGATCACCGCGTTCGCCCTGGGCGTGGCCGTCGCCGGTCCCCTCGCCGCGTGGTCCGTGCCGGGCGCGCTGACGGTGGCGTCGGGCATCGCGGCGGGCGGGGCTCTGGCCGGCGCTCCGACCGGTCGCGGCTTCCGGCGATGAGCGAGGGCCGCCGCGCACCTCGCCCGGCGCGAGCGCCGTCGGCCGGGAAAGCGTTTGACGCGCTTGCGCGTCGAAGGGTCGGATGAGAGCCATGAGTTCAGGGCAGCCGCATCCCTACCCGTGCCGCGTCGACGACCGTCTGGTACGGCGTCTGGTCGACGCGCAGTTCCCGCGGTGGTCGGGGCTGCCCGTCGAGCGCTTCCCCTCCGGCGGCACGGTCAACGCCGTGTACCGGCTGGGCGAGGACATGGTCGTACGGCTGCCGATGGTCGAGGGCGGCGTGGCGGACGTCGCGACGGATCGGGCGTGGCTGCCCCGGCTGTCGCCCCTGCTCCCCGCCGCCGTGCCCGAGGTGCTCGGGGAAGGGGTGCCGGCCGACGGGTACCCGTGGCCCTGGTCGGTCTACCGGTGGCTGCCCGGGGAGAACCCCGAGGCCGGAGCCCTGGCCGACCCCGTGCCGCTGGCGGAGGATCTGGCCGCCTTCGTGGCGGCGATGCGCGGCATCACCCTGCCCGACGCGCCGGAGGCGTACCGCGGTGGGCCGCTCACCGCGCTGGACGGGCCGACCCGGGTCGCGCTCGACGAGCTGCGCGGCCTGCCCGAGGAGGGCGTCGACTGCGACACGCTGGCCGCGGTGTGGCAGGACGCGCTGCGCGCCCCGGTGTGGCAGGGGCCGCCGCGCTGGCTGCACGCGGACCTGATGCCGGGCAATCTCCTGGTGAGCGGCGGCAGGCTGTCCGCGGTGATCGACTTCGGGTGCATGGGCGTGGGTGATCCGGCCTGCGACCTCTTCCCGGCGTGGAACCTGCTGCCGCCCGGCGCGAGGGAGGTCTTCCGCGAGGCGCTCGGCGTGGACGACGCGACCTGGCGGCGCGGCCGGGGGCGCACCCTCTCCCAGGCCCTGATCGCGCTGCCGTACTACCGCAAGAGCAACCCCGCGATGGCCGGCAACGCCCGCCATGTGATCCGGGCGGTGCTGACGGAGGCGGAGAGCCGCTAGGACAACGGCCCTCCGCCGGGTCGTGCGGCCTACGGCGCGATCCCCACGCCCTCGATCCCGCTCCACGCCCGCTCCTGCGCTGCCGTCATGGCGGGCCAGACGAGACCGCCCGGCCGGGGCAGCACCCGTGAGGCGTAGGGGGACGGGCGGAAGCCGGGGTCGTGGAAGCACCCCTCTCCGTACCTCGCGTCGAAGGCGGCGCAGGAGTCCGCGATCGAGCGCGGGCTCGGCCTGCGCCCGGTGCGCACCCAGGAGTCCAGTGCGGACAGGGAGTTGGCGTACTCGGAGTCGCTCAGCGAGCTGTGCTCGTGTTCCCGCGTGAAGGTCTGGACGAGGTTCCGCTCCCGGCCGGCGCCGCGGAGCGTGTCACGGTAGGCCGCCTCGTGCTCCACGAACGCGGTCGGGTCGTCGATGGCGTGCAGGGTGAGGACGGGGAGGGAGACCCTGCCGGTGAGATCGCTGTCCCAGGACAGGTCGCGCCGCGCGGTGGGGTCGGCCGAGAAGCGCTCGACGCCGGCGTTGAGCGCCTTGTCGTCGTGCGAACCCGAGTAGCGCACCCCCCGGTTGCTCCAGGGGTTCCGCCCGTCGAGCCGGTCGGTCACGATGTCGCGGAACGTGAAGGTGGCGAAGCGCAGATGCGACTCCAGGGTTCGCTCGGGGATGCCCGTGACGGCGAGGATGTCGTCGAGGTTGCGCTGCTGCGGTTCGGTGCGGTCCGCCGGGTCGGAGGCGTAGCCCGTGCACTCCTGGAGGCGGGCGCGCAGCCCCGCGGTCGTCATCGTGGAGCCGGGGCGCAGCCCCTGCCACAACGGGTACTGCGGCTCGGTCGGGCGCGGGTGGTTGTGGCAGTAGTACTGGTAGACCACCCGCAGGTCCACGCGGTAGTCGTAGCCGCGCGAACCCCCGCCGAGCACGCCGTTGGTCAGCAGCACCCCGTCGTAGGCGCCGGGGCGCCGGCCGTAGGTCTCGGCGGCCTTGGCGGCGACGTTCCCGCCCCAGGACTGGCCGTGCAGGTAGGTGTGTTCCGGCCGGCCGAACCGTTGCGTGAACAGGCGGCGCACGTTCTCGGTGTCGGCGGCCGCCATCCGGGCTCCGTAGCCGCCCCGCCGGTAGGAGGAGGCGGCCCAGGCGTACCCCTGGTCGACCATCACCGACCAGCGTTCCAGGTCCTCGGTGCTGCGGGCGGGGTCCGAGGCGTCGCCGAGGTCGGGGCCGCCGTGGGCGTGCACGACGAGGGACCCGTTCCAGCGGTGGGGCACGGCCATCGTGTAGTAGGCGCCGCCCGCGTCCCGGCCGGTGTAGCAGGCGGCCTTCTCGGCGACGGCCGGCGGACAGTCGGACGCCACCGGCTGCCCGGCCGCCGGGGCGGGGGCGGCGGAGACGTTGCCGAGGGTGCCGAGAAGGACGGCGGCGAGCGCGGCGGCGACCACCACGGGGCGGCTTCTGCGGCGGTCGGGCCGGATGTCGTGCCCGGGCGCGGGGGGTGTGGTCAAGGTGCGGCTCCTGTACTGCTGCGGACCTGCGCGAAGTTGCGCTGCGAGCGGGGATGCTAGGAATTCCCCGGATCCGGAGCCACCCCTTGGGCCTTTGCGTTCATAGTGTTCGCCGGTCACCGCCGACCCGGACGTCCGCGCCTTCCTGCGCGGCCTCTTGACGCCCCATTGGTCTCTGCCTGTCGTCACCGCCCGGTCCGAAGACCGTCCCGAGCCGGCTGTGCGGGGGCTCTGAGGGGGCGCGGACCGACGCCCGGTCAGCTGTCGTAGTCCACGGTCAGCTTCTCGGAGACCGGGTACGACTGGCAGGTCAGGACGTAGCCGGCGTCGACCTCGGCGGTTTCGAGCGCGTAGTTGCGGCGCATGTCGACACTGCCGTCGGTGACCAGGGCCCGGCAGGTCCCGCAGACCCCGCCCTTGCAGGCGAAGGGCAGGTCGGGGCGGGTCTGCTGGGCCCCGTCGAGCACCGACCGCTCCCGGGAGAGCGAGGCGGTCGTCGAGCGGCCGTCCAGGGTGATGGTGACCTCACTGACGGGGCCCTCGGGGCCGCTCTCCTCGTGGCGCACCTCCCGCACGGGCTCGTCGTCGGCGTAGAACAGCTCCCGGTGGACGCGCCCGGCCGGGACACCGAGGCCGGTCAGGACCTGCTGGGCGTCGGCGACCATGCCCTGCGGACCGCACAGCCACCAGTGGTCCGCGCTCTCCACGTCCACCAGGGAACCGATGAGCTCCGCGAGCCGTCCGGCGTCCAGGCGGCCGGAGAGCACCTCGGACTCGCGGGGTTCGCGGGAGAGCACGTGGGCGAGGTGGAAGCGGGTCGGGTGGAGGTCCTTCAGGTCGGCCAACTCGTCGGCGAACATCACCGTGTCGGTGCGGCGGTTGCCGTAGAAGAGGGTGACGGCGGAGCGCTCGTCGGCGGCGAGCACCGACTCGGCGATGGACACCATCGGGGTGATGCCCGATCCGGCCGCGATCAGTACGTGGTGGCCGGGGGTGCTCAGGTCGGGCGTGAAGAGGCCGGTGGGCGCCATCACCTCGACGATGTCGCCGGGCCGCACCTCGTCGACCAGCCACGCCGAGAACAGTCCGCCCGGCACCACCCGCACTCCGATGCGCGGCGCCGAGCCGGCCGGTGCGCAGATCGAGTAGGAGCGGCGCTCGTCCCGGCCGTCCACCTCGCGCCGCAGGGTGAGCGACTGGCCGGGCGCGAAGGCGAACTCCCCGGCCAGCTCGTCGGGGATCTCGAAGCTCACGGCCGCCGCGTCCGCGCACAGCCGCTCGACGGCCGCGACGCGCAGACGGTGGAAGGCGGGCCGGCGGCGGCTGCGCACCGGCGGCGCCGGGACGGGGGCGGTCGGGGCCATCAGATCTCCTTGACGTACTCGAACGGCTCGCGGCAGGCCCGGCAGCGCCACAGGGCCTTGCAGGACGTGGCGGCGAAGCGGGAGGTCTCCTCGGTGTCCGCCGAGCCGCAGCGGGGGCAGGGCACCGCGGGCCGGGTGGGCGACAGCACCAGGGAGACCGGGCCGCGGGGTGCGGCCCCGGGCGGGGCGATGCCGTGCTCGGCGAGCTTCAGACGGCCCGACTCGGTGATCCAGTCGCTGGTCCAGGGCGGGTCCAGGACGGTGCGGATCTCCACGCGCGGGTACCCCGCCGCCCGCAGCCGCGCGGCGACGTCCGCCCGCATCTCGGCCATGGCCGGGCAGCCCGAGTAGGTGGGGGTCAGGCTCGCGACCACGGTGCCGTCCCCGCCCACCTCCACGTCGCGCAGGACGCCGAGGTCGGCGAGGGTCAGCATGGGCAGCTCGGGATCGGGCACCTGCTCGGCGACCTGCCGGGCGCGGCGGGCGTCAAGGAGTGCGGCCTCTCGCGTCACCATGTCGCCTCCGGGTGGGCGCGGGCGACGCCCTGCAGCTCGGTCAGGAGCGGCGCCAGGTGTTCGGTGTGCCGGCCGGCGCGGCCGGATCCGGGCAGCGGCCGGTGGACGGGCAGGGTCAGTCCGGCGGCGTCGGTGACCTGGCGCAGGTCGTCGGCGACCTCGTCGCGGACGTCGTACGCCGTGTGCAGCTCGCCGAGGTAGGGGGCGACCTCGTCCAGCGCGGCGCGCATCCTGCGGTGCGACTCCTCCGTCCCGTCGCCCAGCCGCACGCACCACTCGGCGGCGTACTGGCGGTGGTACGTCAGCTCCTTGACCCCCTTGGCCGCGACCGCCGCGAGGATCGGGTCGGGGTGGGCCTTCAGCCGCCGGAAGTGCGCCAGGCGCCAGCTGGAGAGCACCAGCAGCCGCACTACGGCGAACGCGAAGTCGCCGCCCGGGAGTTCGGCCAGACGGACGTTGCGGAAGTCGTCGGCGTCCCGGAAGTAGGCATACGCGTCCTCGCCGCGTCCGGTGCCGTCGGCCTGGCCTGCCCGGGAGTAGAGCAGGCGGGCCTGGCCGAGAAGGTCGAGGCCGATGTTGGCCAGCGCCACCTCCTCCTCCAGCTCGGGCGCACGGGTGACCCACTCGGCGAGCCGCTGGGCGCTGACCAGGGCGTCGTCGGCGAGCGCCACGCAGTCCGCGGCCAGTGCGCCCGCGTCGACGCCCTCGGGCACGGTGGTGTCGACGCCGTGCAGCGGGTCCTCGAAGCCGGTGCCGTAGGCCCAGCGGGTGTCGTCCTCGTGCCCCTCGGCGAGGGTCATGTAGACGTGGTCGTCACTCATGCCCTGCTCCTAGATGTGGGGGACGTCGTCGGGGATGTCGTAGAAGGTCGGGTGGCGGTAGACCTTGTCGGCGCTGGGGGCGAAGAAGGGGTCCTTCTCGTCGCGGGTGGAGGCGGTGATGTGCTCGGAGCGCACCACCCAGATGCTCACGCCCTCGTTGCGCCGGGTGTAGAGGTCGCGGGCGTGGGTGAGGGCCATCGCGTCGTCGGCGGCGTGCAACGAGCCGACGTGCACGTGGTTGAGGCCGCGCTTGCCGCGCACGAACACCTCGTACAGCGGCCAGCCCCGCTTCTCGGGCTTCCGGGTCTCCTCGGTGCTCATGCCGCCGCTCCCTTCTCCGCGCGGGCGGCCTGCTTGGCGGCGTGGGCGGTGGCCGCCTCGCGCACCCAGGCGCCGTCCTCGTGGGCGGTGCGCCGCCGCTCCATCCGCCGGTCGTTGCAGGGGCCGTCGCCCTTGATGACGCGCATCAGCTCGTCCCAGTCGGGGGTGCCGAAGTCGTGGTGCCCGGTCTCCTCGTTCCAGCGCAGCTCCGGGTCGGGCAGGGTGACGCCGAGCTTCTCGGCCTGCGGGACGGTCATGTCGACGAAGCGGCGGCGCAGTTCGTCGTTGCTGTGCCGCTTGATCTTCCAGGTCATCGACCGGGCCGAGTTGGGCGAGGCGTCGTCGGGCGGGCCGAACATCATCAGGGACGGCCACCACCAGCGGTTCACCGCGTCCTGGACCATCTCCCGCTGGGCGTCGGTGCCGCGCATCATGGTCATCAGCAGCTCGTAGCCCTGCCGCTGGTGGAAGGACTCCTCCTTGCAGATGCGCACCATCGCGCGCGCGTAGGGCCCGTAGGAGCTGCGGCACAGCGGCACCTGGTTGCAGATCGCCGCGCCGTCCACGAACCAGCCGATCACCCCGACGTCGGCGAAGCTGAGGGTCGGGTAGTTGAAGATCGACGAGTACTTCTGGCGGCCCTCGATCAGCCGCTGGGTGAGGTCGTCGCGGTCCGCGCCGAGGGTCTCGGCCGCCGAGTACAGGTACAGGCCGTGGCCGGCCTCGTCCTGGACCTTGGCGAAGAGGATCGCCTTGCGGCGCAGCGACGGCGCCCGGGTGATCCACTCGCCCTCGGGCTGCATGCCGATGATCTCCGAGTGCGCGTGCTGGGCGATCTGCCGGATCAGCGTCTTGCGGTAGCCGTCGGGCATCCAGTCCCGCGGCTCGATGCGCTGGTCCCGCGCGATCGTCGCGTCGAAGTGCTCCTGCAGTCCGTCCGGCGCGTCCGGGGGCGGCACCTCGGCGGCGTGTGTCGTGGTCATCGTCACCAGCTTCCCAACCGACCATTCGTTCGGTGTCAGTGTGACGCGTTTCCGCGCGCCGGGCAAGAGCCGGACCTCCCCCGGTCACACTCTTGACAGCGCCGCCGCGCGGCTGGATTACTTGGCCTTGCCGCGCGCTAACCGAATGGTCGGTCGGGAGTCAAGGTGGTGGGTACGGTGTCGCAGGCCACTGATCGATCGCCCACGGAGGCGATGTTCTCCGCGGACGAGGCCTCCCGGGGGCTCGGCATCGAGCTGGTGGAGCACGGCGCGGGCAGCGCCGTGGTCCGCATGACCGTGACCCCGGCGATGGTGAACGGACACCGGATCGCCCACGGCGGCTTCCTGTTCCTGCTGGCCGACACCGCCTTCGCCTGCGCCTGCAACAGCCACGGTCCCGTGACGGTGGCGGCCGGCGCCGACATCGTCTTCGTCGCCCCGGCCCGCGAGGGCGACGTGCTCGTGGCCCTCGCCGAGGAACGCGTCCGGTACGGGCGCAGCGGCGTCTACGACGTGAGCGTGCGGCGCGGAGACGAGGTGATCGCGGAGTTCCGCGGCCGGAGTCGCAGCGTGCGGGACGACGGACGCGGCCCCGCGGCGGAGAACGGCGGACGCGGCCGCGGTGCGCGGGACGACACGGCGCGCGAGACGCCGGGCACGACGACGAAGGAGTCGCGATGAGCAGCGAGCCGACGACCGGGACGGCCCCGGCGCCCCGACCGGGCGATCCCCTCCCCCACGACCTGCTGGACGACGCCGAGCGCCTGTCCGGTGAGCAGCTCCGCGAGCTCCAGCTGGACCGCCTGCGCGCGACCCTGCGGCACGCCTACGACCACGTGGAGCTGTACCGCAAGAAGTTCGACGCCGCCGGGGTGAGTCCCGACGACTGCCGCAGTCTGGCGGACCTGTCCCGGTTCCCCTTCACCACCAAGGCTGACCTGCGGGACACCTACCCCTTCGGCATGTTCGCCGTCCCGATGGCCGACGTGCGGCGCGTGCACGCCTCCAGCGGCACCACCGGCCGCCCCACCGTGGTCGGATACACGGAGAACGACCTGTCCATGTGGGCGGACGTCACGGCCCGTTCGATCCGCGCGGCCGGCGGCCGGCCCGGCCACAAGGTGCACATCTCCTACGGCTACGGCCTGTTCACCGGCGGCCTCGGCGCGCACTACGGCGCCGAGCGCGCCGGCTGCACGGTGATCCCCGCCTCCGGCGGCATGACGGCACGACAGGTGCAGATCATCCAGGACTTCCGGCCCGAGATCATCATGGTCACCCCGTCCTACATGCTCACCCTGCTCGACGAGTTCGAGCGGCAGGGCGTCGACCCGCGCACCAGCTCCCTGAAGGTCGGCATCTTCGGCGCCGAGCCGTGGACCGAGGAGATGCGGCGCGAGATCGAGGAGCGCATGGACATCCACGCCGTGGACATCTACGGCCTGTCCGAGGTGATCGGCCCCGGCGTGGCGCAGGAGTGCGTCGAGACCAAGGACGGGCTGCACATCTGGGAGGACCACTTCTACCCCGAGGTGGTGGACCCGCTCACGGACGCCGTGCTGCCCGAGGGCGAGGAGGGCGAGATCGTCTTCACCTCCCTCACCAAGGAGGCGCTCCCGGTGATCCGCTACCGCACGCGCGACCTGACCCGCCTGCTGCCCGGCACCGCCCGTCCCGCCTTCCGCCGGATGCAGAAGGTCACCGGGCGCTGCGACGACATGATCATCCTGCGGGGGGTGAACGTCTTCCCCACCCAGGTCGAGGAGATCGTGCTGCGCACGCCGGGCGTCGCCCCGCACTTCCAGCTCCGGCTCACCGAACGCGGTCGCATGGACCACATGACGGTGCGCGTCGAGGCCCGGCCCGACGCCGGTCCCGAACAGCGCCAGGCCGCCGCGAGGGCGATCGGACAGGGCGTCAAGGACGGTGTGGGCGTCACCGTGGAGGTGGAGGTCGTCGAGCCGGAGACCCTGGAGCGCTCGCTCGGCAAGATCCGCCGGGTGTGGGACCTGCGGGGCGCGTGAAACGTGAGCACGGACACGTCCGTTCGTGGGTCGTGCTGGTGTGCGAGAAGAAACGGATGGGCAGTAAAGGCATGATCGGGGGAGGTTGAGTACATCCTGGGGGGACATCCCGTGCGTGTGTGTGTGATCGGTGCAGGCCTGTCGGGGCTGGCGGTGGGCCATGCCCTGAAGGAGCGCGGCATCTCCTTCGTCTGCCTGGAGAAGGCGGCCGACGTCGGCGGGATCTGGCGGCAGCCGGGGGCCGGTGAGCGGGGACCGGGCTATCAGTCCCTGCACCTGAACACCGCCAAGCAGCTGACCGGTTACGCGGACTTCCCGATGCCGTCCTCCTACCCGCTCTACCCCGGGCACAGCCAGGTCGCCGCCTACCTGCGGTCGTTCGCCGAGTGGGCGGGGCTGCTCGGCCACGTCGAGCTGCGGACCGAGGTGGTCTCCGTCCGCCGGGAAGCGGACGGCGCCTGGACGGTCGTCAGCCGGGGCGCGGACGGTGCGCACCTTTCGCGCCGGTTCGAGCAGGTGGTGGTCGCCTCCGGGCACCACACCGACCCGGCCCTGCCCGACCCCCTCCCGGCCGGCGCGGACTCCTTCGCCGGAACGATTCTTCACTCCCTCGACTACCGCGACGGCCGTGACTTCGCCGGGCAGCGGGTCGTCGTGGTGGGCCTCGGCGCCTCGGCGGTGGACATCGCGGCGGACCTCTCCCGGCACGCGGAGCGGACCCTGCTCTCGGTGCGCCGGGGACTGCACATCGTGCCCAAGCAGCTCTTCGGGATGTCGGTCGACGAGATCGCCGAAGCCCCCTGGTGGAACGAGATGTCCTTCGCCGAGCGGTGCCAGTGGGTGGAGCAGGCCCTGCTGGTGGCCCGCGGCAGACTGTCGGACTACGGCCTGCCCGAGCCCGACCACCCGGTCTTCTCCTCCGCGACCACGCTCTCGGACGAGATACTGAGCCGGATCCGGCACGGGGCGGTGACCCCGAAGCCCGCGATCGCCTCGTTCGAGGGCGACCGGGTCGTGTTCACGGACGGCGGCTCCGAGCGGGCCGACGCGGTCGTCTACTGCACCGGCTTCCACATGACCTTCCCCTTCCTGCCCCCTGGCTGCCCGGTGGCGGCGGACGGCTCGGTCGAGCTGTACCGGCGGGTCGTCCCGGCGGACCGGCCCGGGCTGTACTTCGTCGGGCTGGTGCGCCCCGTGGGCGCCATCACCCGGCTGGTGGAGGCCCAGGCGCGGTGGGTGGCGCGCCTCGTCGACGGCGCCGCCGCGCTGCCCGCGCCGCAGGAGATGCGCGAGGAGATCGGCACGTACCTGGCCGGCATCGTCCAGCGCTACGGCCGGACCGAGGGCGCCTCGATCCAGGTCGACGTGGGTCCGTACCTGGCGGAGTTCCGGGAGTCGCTGCCCGTGTGACCGTCCCGCCGGGCGTCGTCGGAGACGACGCCCGGCCAGGTCCCCGCCCAGGGCTCCCGGTGGATCGCACCGGGAGCCCTGCCGCGTGCGGACACTCCGGTCAGGACACCGACACCGGTTGGCGGACGGTCTCCACGAGCGGCGGCCGCACCGCGTACGCCTCCGAGGAGAGGTACGCCGTCACCCGCGGCGCCCGGTCCCGCTGGTGGGCCAGGGCCAGGTAGGCGATCAGGCCCACCCCGTCCTCGGGCCGCCGCTCGGTGAGGGCGGCCAGGGCGCGGTCGAGCACGGAGGCGTCGATGCCGTGGTGTCCCAGCACTCTCGACGCCCGGGTCAGGGCCTCCCCGTCGTGCCGTACGTAGTCCCGCACCGGGATGTGCAGGGTGAACCCGCTCGGCCGTACGGTGCCGGGGTCGGTGAAGGAGTGGCAGGACAGGCCGGGCCGTCCGCGGAGCCCTGCCGTGCCGGGGCCGGGGCCCGCGGCCGTGCGGAAGAAGCCCTCGACCGCCGCGGACCCCGGGCCCGAGTCCATTCGGCACAGGCGCCCGGCCTCACCGGCCGTGAGGTTGTCGTGGCGCACGTAGACCTTCGCCCGGGGTTCCGCCCAGTCCCCGAGGTCCAGGGCGAGGAAGGGATACCCGCTGCCCGGGGGCAGGCTGTCGAAGGCCCGACCGTGCCCGAGCCGGTGCAGGGCCTCGCGCACCGTCGCGGCGGAACGTTCCTCCCCGCCTGCCGCCGGGTTCAGGTAGACCTTGACCCCGGGTACGCCGCCGGGCCTGAGTTCCAGGGCGCACCACAGGGCGAGTGGTCCCTGGGGAGCGGGGGGCAGGAACAGGTCCAGGAGCGCGTCGAGGGCGTCGGTGGCGAAGTGCCAGCGCCGCGCCATCGTCCGGATCGCCTCCAGTCCGGCGCGGCCGTTGTGAACCAGGCTGTCTGCGCCGCAGCCCGGTTCCACGA
This sequence comes from Streptomyces sp. NPDC042336, assembly GCF_055581985.1. Taxonomy (NCBI): domain Bacteria; kingdom Bacillati; phylum Actinomycetota; class Actinomycetes; order Kitasatosporales; family Streptomycetaceae; genus Streptomyces; species Streptomyces sp. NPDC042336. The sequence continues at coordinate 246,427 of NZ_JBVJEA010000007.1, forward strand.
GGACCCGCATGGCGGGTGCCGCGTCCGGCCGGAAGGAGAGGGAGAACTCGACGGGGGTGTGGTCGTCGGACAGGAACGTGCGGGCGGGCGGCGCCAGGCTCAGTGGCCGCGCGGCCACCGGGCCCAGTACGTCGGTCAGCACGTGGGCGTAGGTCTCGACGTCGGTCGGGGACAGGCCGGCGACCGCACCGAGTCTTCGGAGCTGACCGCCGGTGAAGGAGCCGAGCGTGGGCGTGCCCCGCGGGCCCGGTCCCGTCCGTGCGGGGGTCACCGGCCCGTCCCAGGCCGGGACCGCACAAAGCGATACCCGCCCCGGGGGGCGGGTATCGGTGGGTTCGGCGCCGGGAAAGCGGCGTTCGTGGATATGTGGTCCACGACACCTCCTTTGACTCGTAAGCAACTTGAATACCGCGTTGCTCACTACCCGTGCCGTTCGATCTTCATGCGAAAGGGGCGGATTGGGAGGGTGTTGCGCACATCACCGTGTGAGCCAGTTGAGGAACTGGCTCCACATCCCCTTGTGTTCGGCCGGACGGGCCGGACCGGTCGGCTGCTCCCGCTCGGCGTCCGCGGTGGCCGTGGTGACCGGGCCCGGCTCGCCGCGCCGCACGGCGCGCACCGGGGTGAACCGGGCCGGAAGTGTGGCCAGGGCCCGGTTGAAGGGGCCCGGACGCCACGTCAGGCTGTCCTCGGGGACGGCGAGTTCGACGTCGGGCAGTTCCTTGAGCAGATGCTCGATGGCCGTGACCGTGATGTGCCGGGCCGGTTCCTTGGACGGGCAGGCGTGCGGGCCGGCGCTCCAGGCGAGGTGCGCGCGGTTGCTGCCCGCCTGGCGGGAGGCCTTGAGCGCCGGGCCGGTGTTGGCCGCGGCGAAGCTGACCAGGACCAGGTCGCCCGCCTGCAGGTGCTGTCCGGCGAGTTCCGTGTCGGCGGCCGGGTAGTGCGGGGCGTAGTTGGCCATGGGCGGGTTCTCCCACAGCGTGTCGTCGAGCGCCTCGTCGATCAGTCCGCCCTCGCGGGCGTACCGCTCGTGGGTCAGGAGCCGGTGCAGGGTGTTGCCGAGGAGGTTGCGCAGGGGCTCGGCTCCCGCGCCGAGCAGCAGGGCGAGCTGGTGGACCATCTCCTCGTCGTCCAGCCGGGCCTCGTGCCGCATCAGCCAGGAGGTGACGTCGTCACCGGGCTTGCGCCGCTTGAGCGCGACGAGCTCCCCCACCGCCTGGAAGAGCACCGCGGTGGCCTTCTCGGCGTTGACGCCGTCGAACATGCCGGAGATGCCGAACAGCACCCGGTCGCCGATGTCGGCGGGGCAGCCGAAGAGTTCGTTGAACACGAACAGCGGCAGCTGCTTGGCGTAGTCCCCGAGCAGGTCGGCCGAACCGCGGGCGCCGAACTGGGAGACGAGGTAGCCGGAGATCTGCTCGGTGCTGCGGCTCAGCCGCCGGGTGTCCACCCGCGCCATGCTGTCGGTGACCGCCTGGCGCAGCCTGAGGTGGTCGGCGCCGTCGGCGAACATGCAGTTGGGCCGGTAGGCCAGCAGCGGCGCGACCGGGCTGTCCGGGCTGATCTTGCCCTCGTTGAAGGCCCGCCAGCGGCGCGCGTCCTTGCGGAAGGTGCCGGAGTCATGCAGCAGTTGGAGCGCCGCCGCGTAGTCCGTGACCAGCGTCGCCTCGACGCCCGGGGCCAGTTCGACGGGGGCCGCGGCCCCGTAGTGGCGCAGGTACTCGTAGTACGCCTGCGGGTGGGCGGCGAACTCCGGCCCGTGCAGCGGCACCCGGGCGCCGGAGCCGTGGGCCGGGCAGCCGGGCGGTGGCACCGGGGCGGTGTCGTGGGCGTTCATGTCTGCTCCCAGCTCCTAGCGGGTGCGGTCCAGCAAGTAGCGGACGAGGGTGGTCAGTGCGGCGGCCGAGGACTTCTCGTCGCGGGCGTCGCAGGTGACGACGGGGGTGTCGTCGAGCAGGTCGAGCGCCTCGCGCAGCGCCGGCTCGTCGCGCAGCGGCGTGCCGTCGAAGTGGTTGACGGCGATGGCGTAGTCGAGCCCGTAGTGCTCGATGAGGTCGATCACGGGGAAGGAGTCCGCCAGCCGCTCCGGGTCGACCAGCACCAGGGCGCCGAGCGCGCCGCGGGCCATGTCCTCCCACATCTGCACGAAGCGCTGCTGGCCGGGGGTGCCGAAGAGATACAGCACGACGCGGTCGCTGATGGTCAGGCGCCCGAAGTCCATGGCGACCGTGGTGGTGGTCTTGCCCTGGACCCCCTTGAGGTCGTCGACCGACTCGGCGGCCTGCGTCATCGTCTCCTCGGTGGACAGCGGCTCGATCTCGGAGATGGAGCCGATGAGGGTGGTCTTGCCCACCGCGAAGTGCCCGACGACGAGGATCTTCACCGCCGTCTGGGTCGCTCCCCCGCGTACGTAGTCCCGCTCATCCAAACTTGGCGCGGAGCCCATTGAGCACCTCCTCCAGGATCTCCTTGTCCGCGAGGCGGGCGCGGGCCACCGGCGGGCGGGTCATGAGGTGTCCGCCCTCCATCAGGGAGGCCAGCAGGATGCGCACGACACCGAGCGGGAAATGGGTGTGTCCGGCGATCTCGGCGACCGAGAGGTAGCCGGCGGAGCAGAGGTCGAGCAGGCTCTGCTCCTCGGGGGACAGCCGGGCCGGCCGCTGCGGCTGTCCGGCGGAGGCGGTGACCAGGGTGATGAGGGAGAGGTCGTCCTCGTCGGGCAGGCCGCGCCCCTTGGTGATGACGTACGGCCGTACTAATTCCGGGGCCTCGGGCTGCCAGCCGTCCTGGCCGCTCATGAGCGGGAGCCCAGGTTCTCGCGCGGCGGCGTCGTCAGCCGCTTGCCGAGCTGGGCCACGAGTTGCTGCATCCGGAAGGTGATGTCCGCCATGTCGACCTCCGGGGAGGCGGACACGCCGAGGTAGGCGCCCTCGCCGGCGGAGATCAGGAACACCCAGCCGCCGTCGAACTCGACCAGGGTCTGCCGCCAGGTCTGGCTGGGGTCCTCACAGAAGAAGGCGAGGGTGCGGCTGAGCGACTGCACGCCGCTCATCGCGGCGGCGACCCGGTCGGCGTCGTCCTTGTCGAAGTCCTGCGTCCGGGCCATCAGCAGGCCGTCGGCGGAGATCAGGACCGCGTGCAGGGCCCCGGGAATCTCCAGGGCGCTGTCGAGCATCCATGACAGATCGTCGTTCACGAGACCTCATGTCCTTCGCTGCTTGCACCAGGTGTGTCGCTCGTCCGGCCGGCGGTGTCCGGGCTCGCCGGTCCGGTGCCCCGGCCGGACTGCGTTCCGCGCTGGAAGGCACCCATGACCTGTGCCTGCTCGGAGTCGGAGCGGCCCGCCGCGCGCGGGGCGGACGGGCTGCCGGGCACGATGGCCATCGGCCGCTTGCGGCGGCGCCGGGGCAGACCGTCGCCGCTCTCGGGGGAGGCGAGCGACGCGGCCTCCGGTCCGCCGTCCGGGACCGGCCGGGCCGTGCCGCGGGCGGCCGGGGCGGGAGTGGCGGGCGCCTTCTTCTCCGGCATGGCGGTGAGCAGTTCGTGCGGCAGCAGGACCACCGCCCGCACACCTCCGTAGGGGGAGGAGGAGTCCACCGACACCTCGAAGCCGAATCGTTCGCACAGCAGGCCGATGACGGCGAAGCCGAACTGCGGCGGGTTGCCGAGCCCCGCCACGCCCGAGGCGCGCTCGGTGGCGAGCAGCTTGTCGGCGCGGGCCCGCTCCTCGTCGCTCATGCCGACACCGGCGTCGTCGACCACGACGCAGATGCCCTTGGGGACGGTCCGGATGTTGATCTCGACGACCGTGTCCGGGCTGGAGTAGCTGGTGGCGTTGTCGAGCAGCTCGGCGAGGGCCAGGGCGACCGGTTCGACGGCCCGGCTGGTGATGCCGAAGTCGACCTGGGAGAGGATGTCCACCCGGCGGAAGTGCCGGATGCGCCCCTGGGCGCTGCGCACCACGTCGTAGACGGACGCGGTGTCGCGCCGCCCGCCGAGCCAGCCGTCGCACAGCACGGCGATGGACTGGGCCCGCCGGCCGAACTGCGAGTTGGTGTGGTCGATCTCCAGCAGGTCCTGGAGGAGGGCCGAGTCGCCGTACTTGTTCTGCAGCCGGGAGAGCACCAGTTGCTGTTCGGCGGCGAGGCCCTGAAGGGTCCGCATCGCGGATTTCAGCACCGTCTTGGTCTCGTCCTCGGCGCGCTCCTGGGCGGCCTGCACGGACTTCCCGTAATCGTTCTCCAGCTCGGTGTAGTGATCCCTGAGCCCCTGGACCTGCTGCCGCAACGCCCGTGCCGCCTTGCGCTGGCGGCTGATGAGCACGGCGGCGGCGACGAGGGCGACGAGGGCGACCCAGAGCAATGGGTTCCCTGTGTATTCCGTCATAAGACTCTCTTCAGGCGACTGACAGCCGGCTTGCTGAATTCCCGTCCGTGCGGGCGGCCCGGTGGACTGCCCGCACCGGGGGTAGCTGCCCGGGCTGCCCCTTACGTCGGGGATGCCGTCTTTCACCCATCCGCCCGCTCCGCAAACGCGGTGATCGTATCACCGCATGATCAGCTGAGTTCACGTCAAGAAGTGTCTGCAGGTGACCGGTTGGGACCGGCGAACGGGCCGACCGGAGCGGTGGGTACAGTCGGCCCCGTGAACGATGCACAGGACGCCTTCCGGCCGCGTAGGGGCCTGGCGCGGGGCGGTACGGGGTGACACCCGAGGCCATGGCCGCGGTGTTCGCGGCGGGCGTCGGGGCCGGTGCCATCAACAGCGTCGTGGGCTCCGGCACCCTGATCACCTTTCCGGTACTGCTGGCCACCGGGCTGGCGCCGGTCACCGCCACCGTCTCCAACGCGCTCGGCCTCATCCCCGGCTCCATCAGCGGGGCCATCGGCTATCGCAAGGAGCTGCGCGGGCAGGGGCGGCGCGTGCTGAAACTGGGCTTCGGAGCGCTGCTGGGCGGCCTCGCGGGCGCCACGCTCCTGCTGACGCTGCCCGCCGACGCCTTCGAGACGATCGTGCCGGTCCTGGTGGGCCTCGCCCTGCTGCTGGTGGCGTTCCAGCCGCAGATCGGCAGGCTGGTCCAGCGCCGCCGGGCCCGCAACGGCACCTCACCCCGCCGCGACGGCGGCCCGCTGCTCTTCACCGGCCTGACGCTGGCCAGCGTCTACGGCGGCTACTTCACCGCCGCCCAGGGGATCATCTACCTGTCGCTGATGGGCATGCTCCTGGACGAACCCCTGCAGCGGCTCAACGCGACCAAGAACGTCCTCGCCGCCGTCGTCAACACCGTCGCCGCCCTCTTCTTCCTCTTCGCCGCGGACTTCGAGTGGACCGCCGTCGGGCTGCTCGCGGTCGGCTCGGGCCTCGGCGGCTATGTCGGCGCCAAGGTGGGCCGCCGCTTCTCTCCCGCGGTCCTGCGGGCCCTGGTCGTGACGGTCGGCACGGTCGCCCTGGTGCAACTGCTGCTCCGCTAGGACCTCGCCGGCCGCTCCCGGAAGGCCGGTGCGCCGTCCGGTCCCGTCCCTCCGGCATAACGCCGCGTTATGCGAAGCCGGGATTGTCCGGCCGGTGGCCGGGCCCGGCATGCTGTGGGCGCCCCCACACACCCGCACGCGCCCAGGCGCGTGTCGTCGGAATCGAGAAGCCTTGCGAACAACGAGACCCGTCCCCACCCTGCTGGCCGCGCTCGTGGCCGCGCTGCTGTCCGCCCTCGCCCTCGCGCCGTCCGCCTCGGCGGTGGAGCCCCGGCCCGGTGACGGCGGCCCCCAGCCGATCATCGGCGGCGGCTACGCGCAGAACGCGCCCTGGGCGGCCAGGCTGTTCTCCAACGGCACCCAGACCTGCACCTCGACCATCATCTCCCCCATCTGGATCCTCACCGCCAAGCACTGCGTCAGCGGCGGCAACCTGTCGTTCCGGATCGGCAGCCTCGACCAGGGCTCCGGCGGCACGGTGGCGAACGGCGTCCAGACCGTCACCAGCCCCTCCGCCGACCTCGCCCTGGTCCGGCTCGACCGCTCCGTCTCCGCCTCCTACGCGCGGCTCGGCCAGCCGGGCACGGTGCGGGTCGGCCAGACCGTGCAGGTCTACGGCTGGGGAGCGACCTCCCGGTGCGGCTCGGAGATCAACTGCCAGTCCCAGTACCTCAAGGTCGCCAATGTGAGCGTCACCCAGGGCTGCTACGACGCCTACTACGGTCAGGCGATATGTGCCCGTCCCGTCGACGGCATCACCGCGGGCGGCGACTCCGGCGGTCCGATGACGGCCGGCGGCGTGCAGGTGGGCGTCGCCTCGACCAGCGACCGGCAGAGCACCACGGCCTACACCAATGTGACCGCCTACCGCTCCTGGATCCAGTCGGTGGCGGGCGTCTGACCCCTCCCCGCCCTGCGGCGCCGGTCCCGCGCCCGCCCCGGTCACCACGGAGGCGGGCGCGGGACCGCGCGCTCGTCGCCCCGAGTGCCGTCACCGCCTCCGAGACCGCCGCTCACCGTCCAGAAAGCGGACGGCCCGGCAGCCGTGTGGTGAGTACATCTACTGTTCGCGGTGAACGGCCGAGGGGTGCGGCGCGCGCGAAGGAGTCACGGCATGACCGGTCAGACAGCCAGCTCCCGGATGGACGAGCCCGAGGCGGCCGTGCTCCGGCTCCAGGACGTGAGCGTGCGCCGCTTCACGACCGACCAGCTGATCCTCGACGCCGTCGACTGGACGGTCCGGCCGGGCGAGCACTGGGCGCTGCTGGGCGCCAACGGCGCCGGGAAGACCACCCTGCTGCGGCTGCTGGGCGCGCTCATGCACCCCACCACGGGCACCGTCGAGGTCCTCGGCAGCCTGCTCGGCCGGGTGGACGTCCGTGAGCTGCGGGCACGCATCGGCCACGTCAACTCCGCCCAGCGGGTGCCCCAGGACCTCACCGCCCACGCGGTCGTGCTCACCGGCCACAGCGGCACCGTGCAGCCCCTGTGGCGGACGTACGACGAGGAGGTCCGCCTGCGTGCCCGCGACCTCCTGACCGAGCTGGGCGTCAAGGAGCTGACCGACCGGCCCTACGGCGTCTGCTCGGGCGGCCAGCGCGCGCGGGTCCTGATCGCCAGGGCCCTGATGGCCGACCCCGCCCTGCTGCTCCTGGACGAGCCGTTCAACGCCCTGGACCTGCCCTCTCGCGAGGACCTCGTCGAGGCGATGCACCAACTGGCCGAGGGGAGGCCGCAGCTGGCCACCGTGACGGTCACCCACCATCTGGAGGAGCTGTTCCCCGCCGTCAGCCACGCCCTGCTGCTGCGCGAGGGCCGGATCCTTTCCCGGGGTGCGGTGGACGAGGTCCTGACCGACTCCCTGCTGACCGCCTGCTTCGGCCGGGACATCACGGTGGCCCGGCGCGACGGCCGCTGGTCGGCCTACTCGGGCCGCCGCGTTTCCGGAACATGACACGCCCACGAAGGTGTCGTTGCACTCCCGGCGGAGCCGACCGGTAGGCCTTGACCGGGTTTCACCCCCTGGTTAGCGTCCACGGCATGCGGACATCCCGGCAGTTCACGAAGCGGCGCGCCATCGATCTGATGCGCGTCGCCACCGCGGTGTGTAGCTGAACTTCCACCGCCCGGCTGCCCCTTTCTCCCGTATCCCGTGAAGGCCGTCATGACCTCTCGCACACCCATGCCCGGATTCCGGCGCCTCTCCGTCCTGGCCGTCCTGGCCCTCCCGTTCGCCCTCGCCTCCTGCGTGACCCCGGCCCGGTCCGCGACGGACGGCAGGGACGTCTCGGACGAGCGGATCCCGGCCGCGGTCGCCCGCGACACCACGCTCACGGTCGGGGCGCCCGACCTCAAGGTCGCCCTCGAACTGTCGGGGCAGATCGACCGACTGCCCTTCAAGGTGAAGTGGGCCAACATCAGCGGCGGTCCCCAGTGCTCGGAGGCCTTCCGCGCCGACGCCCTCGACGTCTGCTCGGCCGCGGACATCCCGTCGATCAACGCCCACTGGACGGGCCTCGACACCAAGCTCGTGGCGGTGAAGTTCCGCGCCGATCCGCTCAAGAACCCCATCTACGAACTGGGCACGGCCCCGGGCTCCGGCATCAGGACCCTCGCGGACCTGCGCGGGAAGAAGATCGCCTACAGCCCGGGGCAGGCCCAGGGCGCTCTGGTCCTGCGCATCCTGAAGAAGGCCGGGCTCACCCAGCAGGACGTCGAGCTGGTCGAACTCGCGAGCACCGGTGACGTCTATCCCACCGCGCTGGGGAACCGCCAGGTGGACGCCGCTCCCATCGCGGACGTCAACATCAAGCGCTATCTGGCCAACTACGGCAAGGAGGGTGGCTCGACCATCAAGCACGGGCTCCGGGACGACCCGGCACACCTGTGGGCGCTGACCGATTCCGTCGCCGACGCTCAGAAGTCGGCGGCCGTCCGCGAACTCGTGAAGTTCTGGGCGCGGGCGCAGACATGGATCGACAAGCACCCCGCGGAATGGGTCACGGGCTACTACGTCAAGGACCAGGGCCTGGACCGCGAGGACGGCGAGTACCTCGTGCGGCGAGCCGGCCATCCGGACCTTCCCGCGGACTGGACCGAGGCCATCCACCGGCAGCAGCAGACCATCGACCTGCTGGCCGAGGAACAGGACCGCGAGCCCTTCGACGCGGGTCTGCTCTTCGACCGCCGCTACGAGGCGGTGGCCGCACGGGCCGTCGCCGGTGAAGGGACGTCGTCATGAGCACCACGACCTTCGAGAAGCAGGCGCCACCGGCCCCGCCGCCCGCACCGGCCGCGGTCCGTCCCCACCGCTCCCGCCGCAGGCGCCCGGGCCCCGGCAGGCCCGTCCCGTACGGCTGGGCGATCGGACCGGTGCTGCTGCTCGCCCTGTGGGCGGCGGGCTCGGGGCTCGGCCTGTTCGACGTCCGCAGCCTGCCCGCACCGTGGACCATCGCCGGCACCGCCGGGGACCTCCTGGACAGCGGCAAGCTCCAGTCCCATCTCGGCACCTCGGCCCAACGCGCGCTGCTGGGCCTGCTGTTCGGGGTCGCGGCCGGGCTGGTGCTCGCCCTCGTCTCGGGGCTCAGCCGGGTGGGCGAGGCGGTGATCGACGGCCCGGTGCAGATCAAGCGGTCCATTCCCTCACTCGCCCTGATCCCGCTGCTGATCCTCTGGTTCGGCATCGGCGAGACGATGAAGGTCGTCACGATCGCCCTCGGTGTTCTCGTACCGGTCTACATCCACACGCACAACGGGCTGCGCACCATCGACAGCCGCTACGCGGAACTCGCCGAGACGGTACGCCTGGGCCGGTTCGCCTTCGTCCGGCACGTCGTCCTGCCCGGCGCCCTACCCGGCTTCCTGCTCGGCATGCGTTTCGCGGTGACCTCGGCGTGGCTGGCCCTGGTGGTGGTGGAGCAGGTCAACGCCACCAGCGGCATCGGCTACATGATGGAGTTGGCGCGGACGTACGGGCAGACCGACGTCATCATCGTCGGTCTCGTCGTGTACGGCCTGCTCGGCCTGGTCTCCGACGCACTCGTACGGCTCGTGGAGAGGAGGGCCCTGTCATGGCGGCGCACGCTGGCGGGCTGAACGCGACCGGGGACCGCGCGGCGGTCCGCATCGAGAACCTGGTGCGGTCCTTCGGCGACCGCAGGGTGCTGGACGGGCTCGACCTGTCCATCGCGCCGGGTGAGTTCGTGGCGCTCCTCGGCCGCAGCGGCTCCGGCAAGAGCACGCTGCTGCGCGCCCTGGCCGGGCTCGACCACGAGGTGGCGGGCAGCGGCGACCTGACCGCCCCCGAGCACGTGTCCGTCGTCTTCCAGGACGCACGGCTGCTGCCCTGGAAGCAGCTGCTCGACAACGTCGTGCTGGGCCTGTCCGGTCCCTCGGCCGGGGACCGGGGACGCGACGCGCTCGCCGAGGTCGGGCTCGCCGGGCGCGAACGGGCCTGGCCCGTGGAGCTCTCGGGCGGTGAACAGCAGCGGGTCTCGCTCGCCCGCTCCCTGGTGCGCGAGCCGCAACTGCTGCTCGCCGACGAGCCGTTCGGCGCGCTGGACGCGCTGACCCGCACGCGGATGCACACCCTGCTGCGGCGGCTGTGCGAGCGGCACCGGCCCGCCGTACTGCTCGTCACCCACGACGTCGACGAGGCCATCACGCTCGCGGACCGGGTCGTGGTCCTGGACCGGGGCCGGATCGCGGCCGACCTTCCGGTGGAGCTCCCGGCACCGCGCCACCACGGCGGAACCGCCTACGCGGCCCTGCGCGGCCGGCTGCTCGCCCACCTGGGAGTGGACATCACCGAGAACGCCGACGGCACCGAGGAGGAGAAGGCGGCATGAGCGCCCGGAGCCTGCGTCTGAACCTGTTCGTCTACCCGGGCGGGCACCACGAGGCCGCCTGGCGTTACCACGGCACCGACCCGGAGCGCATCCTGGACATCGGCTTCTACCAGGAACTCGCCCGCCGGGCGGAAGCGGCGGCCTTCGACGCCGTGTTCTTCGCCGACGGCCCGTCCCTGGCGGACAACGTGCGCTACGCCAGCCGCTTCCGGCTCGAACCGTTCACCTGGCTGTCGGCCGTGGCCGCGGCCACCGAACGCATCGGCCTGATCGCCACCGCCTCGACCACGTACACGGAGCCGTACAACCTGGCCCGGCTGTTCTCCTCCCTCGACCACCTCAGCTCGGGCCGGGCGGGCTGGAACATCGTCACCACCGGCGCCCCGCAGGCCGCCGGGAACTTCGGCCTCGAAGAGCACCCGGTGCACGCCGAACGCTACGAGCGCGCACGGGAGTTCGTGGAGGTGGTGACGAAGCTGTGGGACAGCTGGGAGGACGAGGCGCTCGTCGCCGACCAGAAGTCCGGCGTGTTCGCCGACACCGACCGCATCCACGAGATCAACCACACGGGCCGCCGGCTGAGGGTGCGCGGGCCCCTGAACCTCCCCCGCTCCCCGCAGGGCCGCCCGGTGTACGTGCAGGCGGGGTCCTCCGAGGACGGCCGCTCCTTCGCCGCCGCGTACGCCGAGGCCGTGTTCACGGCCCACCAGACGCTCCGCGGCGGCCAGGAGTTCTACGCCGACCTCAAGGCGCGGGCCGCGGCACTGGGCCGTGACCCGGACCGGCTGCTCGTCCTGCCCGGCATCAGCCCCTTCATCGGTTCGACCGAGGCGGAGGCGCGGGCGCTGCACAAGGAGTTCGACGAACTCACCCAGCCCGAGTACTCGCTCCAGCTGCTCCGACGTCTGCTGGGCCTGGAGCTGAGCGCCGCCGAGCTGGACGGTCCCGTGCCCCGGCAGCTCATCGAGACCCGGGGCGAGCGCGGCAACGGCAGCCGCTTCCGGCTGGTCCTGGACATCATCGACCGTGAACAGCCCACCGTGCGCGAGCTGCTGCACCGTCTCGCGGGCGCCCGCGGCCACCGCGTGGTGACCGGGACCCCCGAACAGGTCGCCGACCAGATCCAGGAGTGGTTCGAGCACGGGGCGGCCGACGGCTTCAACGTCATGCCGCCCTGGCTGACCGGGGGCTTCGACCTCTTCGCCGACCAGGTGGTGCCGGTCCTGCGGGAGCGGGGCCTGTTCCGCACCGCCTACGACGGCGCCACGCTGCGCGAGCACTACGGCCTGCCGCGGCCCGCCGCGGAACTCGTCCGCTGAGGGCGGGCGGCGGCCCGGGGCGTCTCGGCGTACGCGACGTCAGGGGGCCGCCGCTCCGCTCCCCCGTCAGGCGCAGCCCCAGGCGGACATCCCCTGCATACGGGCCAGGCGTTCCGCCACGGCGATCTGCTCGGCGCGGCTGGCGAGGTCGGCACGCGGGGCGTACTGGAGGCCGCCGGCCGCGATCCAGCTGGACCGTGCGAACTGGAGCCCGCCGTAGTAGCCGTTGCCGGTGTTCGCCTGCCAGTTGCCGCTGGACTCGCACGCGGCGATGGCGTCCCAGTCGGTACGCAGCGGCACCGACGGCGCGGCCACCGCTTCGCCGGTCGTGCCGAGGGCGGTCGCGGCGACCAGGGTCACCGCGGCGGTGCGGATCCTGCGGCCACGCGAACCGCGCACGTCGCTCTGACGATCATTTCGTCTACAGATCATACGAAGACTGATACATCAGGTGATCGCCCGCCGCCGCACCGGCGGTCGCGTCTTGCGCCAGTCGGAGCACACATGTCCCCCGTTCGTCACCCGTCTCACGGCGCCGACCGTACGCGCTCCGCTCCCTCCGGCACCGCCGCCTGGGCGGCGAGGTAGTCCGGGACCGCCTCCTTGTCGACGAGCCGGTTCAGGCGGCTCGGGACGTCGAAGCCGATCAGCAGGATCACCACCAGGGTCAGCGAGAAGGTGAGTACGGCGAGCGACTGGCCCAGGGACATGGTCGACGCCAGCCTGGCGCCGAGGACCGGGGCGACGGCGCCGCCCAGCGCACCGACGTTGTAGGTGAAGCCCAGGGACGCGGCCCGGGTCTCGGTCGGGAAGTGCCCGGCGATGTACTTGGGCAGCAGCCCGGAGATGCCCTGCATGCACGCGAGCATCAGGAACAGCAGGATGCCCAGCTGGAGTTGGCTGTCCCGGACGGCGAAGACGGGGAAGACGAAGGCGATGCCCACCACCAGGGTGCAGGCGTACGCCCTGCGGGTGCCGAACCGGTCGCCGACGAAGCCGGTGACGACGCAGCCCGCCATCGTGCCGAACCCGGCGTAGTAGAGCGCGTCGCTGACCTGTGCCGGGGTGAAGCCCAGCTCGGTCTTGAGGTAGGTGGGCAGCAGTGCCTGGACCGGCCAGCTGTAGAGGAAGGCGCAGAAGACGGTGACGCAGAGCGCGACGAACAGCACCCATCGCCTGCGGCCGCCCAGTTGCACCGCGAAGGCGAGGAGACAGGCCGTCGCCAGGACCGACAGGACGGGCACGGCGCCCGCGCCGAGCGGAGTGAACACGGCGAAGAGCGAGCCGGTGGCGACGACCGCGAGCACCGTGTTGACCGTCGCCCGGCGGCGGCCCGCGAACAGCGGCCGGAAGGGGTTGGGCCGTTCACCGGTGGCCCCCACCCGCGCCTCCCAGTCGTCGGCCTCGGGCAGCGCCCGGCGTACCCACAGGGCGACCAGGACGGGGAACAGGCCGATGTAGAACAGCCAGCGCCAGCCGTGCCCGGGCACCACGTGCTCGTAGACCTCGGCCGCCAGGACGCCGCCCAGCGAGAAGCCGGAGATGAGGAAGCCGGAGGCACGGTTGCGCAGCCGGGCGGGCCAGCTCTCCAGCACGTAGGTGGCGCTGGCGCTGTACTCGCCGGCCATGCCCATGCCGATCAGCAGACGGGCCGTGAACAGGCTGGTGTAGTCCCAGGCGAAGCCGCAGGCGAAGGTGCCGACCGAGTAGAGCAGGATGCTGGCCACCATCGCGCTCTTGCGACCGAACCGGTCACCGAGCGCGCCCAGCACCGCGCCGCCGAGCCAGCGGGTGATGAAGGCTCCCGAGACGAGGCTGGCGGACTCGACGGCCGACAGTCCGAAGTCGTCGGCGATCTCCGTCAGGACGAGGGTGATGAGGACGAAGTCGAAGCCGTCGAGGAGGTAGCCGATCCAGGCGGCGAAGAAGGACTTCCACTTCTCCCGGGTGATCTCGCGGTACCAGGGCGGGGAGGTCGGGGTGGTGCGCGCAGATGACATGGCGATCCAATGCGGGTGGGAAGACGCGCGTCGGGGACGGGGCTGGGCGGGACCGGGCCGGCGGTCACCCGGCCGGTCCCGAGGGGGTCACAGGAGTCCGGCCTCGGTGAGCCGGTCGCGGACCCGGGCGACGGCGGGCGCGTCGAGCGGTACCTGCGGTGCGGCGGTGGCCGGGCAGTCGATGAGGCCCAGCAGGTGGGCGGCGGCCTTGAAGGCACCGAGCGCGCTGGAGCTGCCGCCCATCAGCGCCGGGTCGCCCGCGTCGGTGAGGGCGAACAGGGCCGCGAGCCGGTCCTGTTCGGCCCTGGCGCCGGCCCAGTCCCCGGCCCGGGCGGCCGCGTAGAGGCGTACGTAGCCATGGGCGTCGACGTTGCCGAGGCCGGGCACGACTCCGTCGGCGCCGGCGAGCAGCGCGCCGTCGACGGTCAGCTCGGAGCCGGTGAGCACGGTGAAGCCGGGGGTGCGGCGGCGCAGTTCGACCAGCAGGCGGCGCAGGGAGCCCTCGTCGCCGCTGGAGTCCTTGAGCCCGGCGAGGGTGCCGTCGCCGGCCAGGTCGAGGACCACGTCGCGGGGCAGCTTGGTGTGCACGGCGGCCGGGATGTCGTAGGCGAACAACGGCAGGCCGGCGCCCTCGCGCACGCGTCGGAAGTGGTCGGCGATCTCCACGGGATGGGTGCGGGTGTAGAAGGGCGCCGTGGCCACGAGCGCGTCGGCGCCCGCCCGGACCGCGTCGGCCGCCCGGTCCAGGACCCGGGCCGTGGTGGTGTCGATGATCCCGGCGAGGACGGGGACGCGGCCCGCGGCGGCGTCCACGGCGCTCTCCAGCGCGGTCAGCCGCTGGGCGTCGGTGAGGTAGGCGGCCTCGCCGCTGGAGCCCAGCAGGAACAGGCCGTGCACACCGGCCGCGATCAGGTGCTCGGTCAGCCGGCGCACGGAGGCGGTGTCCACCTCCCCCTTGGGGGTGAGGGGGGTGATGACCGGGGGGACGACGCCGCTCAGCGGCGTGGGGATGGGCATGCGGTACTCCATGTCGTGCTGCTCTCGTCCCGGGACGGCGGCGGGCAGCAGCGCGCCTAGGCCCTGATGGCGAGGGACGTAGGATGTCCCACGTCCTGTTAGAGTGACACATGGCAGAGCAGGGGATGTCAAGGGTCGAGAGGGGACGCCGGATGCGCTCGGTCGCCGCCGACGCCGAGGAGAAGATCAAGGAGCTGATCGTCGAACAGGGCCTCGGCCCGGGCGACCCGCTGCCCACCGAGACGGAGCTGATGGAGCGCTTCGGCGTCAGCCGCAACTCGCTGCGGGAGGCGCTCAAGTCCCTCCAGGCCATGCACATCGTCGAGATCCGGCGCGGCTTCGGGACCTATGTCGGGACCATGTCGCTGGAGCCGATGACGGAGGCCATGGCCTTCCGCACGGTGGTCGGGCACCGCCGGGGCCGGGGCAGCCTGCTCGAACTGCTGCAACTGCGCGAGGCACTGGAGGCGGGGCTCATGCACCAGCTCGCCGGCCGGCTGCCCGACGAGGACCTGGCCGAGCTGGACGCGCTGGTGGAGACGATGCACAGGGAGGTGCGCGAGGAGGGCGAGATCGCGGCCCGCACCGACCGCGCCTTCCACCGGGTGCTGCACCGCTCGCTGGACAACGACCTGCTCAGCGAGTTGCTCGACGCCTTCTGGAGCGCCTTCCACCGGGTGCGCGCGCAGGCGCGGGGGCTCGGCGCGGCGGCCGACGGCGAGGAACTGGCCCGGATGCACGCCAGGATCGTCGAGGCCGTGCGCTCGGGTGACGCCGAGGCCGCGGAGACGGCCGTGCACCGGCACTTCGACGACATCCGCGGGCGGCTGTCGCGGCACTGACCGCCCGGGGAGCGCCCCTCGTTCGTGTGAAGAAGCGCGACGGTGTCGTCCAGTCGGGTGACGGCCGGGCGGGTGCGTCGCCGCGCGCGCTTACCGTTTCGCGGTGACCTCGATCTCCACTGACCCGCGCCCCCTGCGAACCGCCGACCTCGGCACCCTCGTCATCATGTCCTGGAGCCGTGAGACGCCCGCCGGCGACGTCCCCTTCCTCCTCGCCTGCTCGCTCGGCGACGGGGAGGGCGGCCCGGAGGCGACCCCGGCCGCCGTCGAGGGGCTGCTGAGCCGCTCCGGGGTGGCGGTGGGCGGCGACACCGTCCTGGACGCCACCGTCCTGCCCGGCCTGCCGATCGGCCTGCTCGTCGTACCGGGCGCGGCGGCTCTCACCATGCCGGGGGTCAACGCCCAGTTCGTGCCCACCGGGCAGTGGCGTGCTGCGGTCGACCGGCGTGGGTACGCCTGTCTCATCTTCGCCACCCGCCCCTGGTCCGGGGGCGAGCCCGGCGACGGCGAGGCGGTCGCCGCCTTCGCCAACCACGAGGACACGCTCTCCTCGGCGGCGCAGATCCTGCTGCCCGTACGCAGCCTGCGCGGCTGACGCCGGGCGCGCGGCCCGCCGCCGTCGCGGCGGCGGGCCGGCTCACGTCCACAACTCGCCGCTGTCGCACACCCGGGCGCCCATGTTCCGCTCCATCATGCGCAGCGCCGCGTCCGCCAGGTCGGCGTGGATGTGGGCGACCGCGTCCCGCGGGACGATGACCTGCAGATGGCGGATATGGGCGTCCAGCGCCGAGTAGAGCACGCACTGCTCGGTCACCTGCCCGCACAGCACAAGCCGGTCGATCCCCTGCTGGTGGAGCAGATAGGTCAGCGGCGTCTCGAAGAACACCGAATGGCGTGCCTTGACCACGAAGAGGGAGGACTCGTCGGGCTTCAGCGGCTCGACGAGCCGGGAGTGCGGCCCGGAGAGGGCCTTGTCGAGGATCTCGCCGTGGTGCGAGCGCCACTCCCCGAAGTTGTCGTTGACGTAGATCACGGGGACGCCCTGCCGCCTCGCCCGGTCCAGCAGGCCGGTCACGTTCGGCAGTACGGATTCCACGGCGGGGATCAGGAACTCGGCGTCCTGGTGATCGTAGGTGTTGATCATGTCGATGACGATCAGCGCGGTCTTGCCCATGCCGCCCAGGTTGCCACTGGACGGCGGTTCAACGGTCTTTCGTGACACGCCGTCGGATGGCTTATCCCGCCTCCGGTCGAATAATTCGGGCATAACGTGCGCAATATGAAGAAATGCCATGTCGTGTACCTGGTGTGCACCGCAGCCATGATCGGGACGGGGCTCGGCGCGGCCCCGGCGTCCTCCGTCCCCAGGACCCACCTGGTCCACCCCGGGGAATCGATCCAGAAGGCGGTCGACGCCGCCAAGCCGGGCGACACCGTGCTCGTCACCACCGGCACCTATCGCGAGAGCGTGAAGGTGAGCACCCCCGGTCTCACCCTGCGGGGCATGGGCCGCTCCACGGTCGTCATGCCCAGCACCCAGAAGGCGGCCGACAACACGTGCGCCGAGGGCGGCAACGGCATCTGCGTGATCGGCACGAAGGACAAGAACGTCAAGGGCGTCACCGTCTCCGACCTGACGGTCACCGGGTTCACCCGTACCGGTGTGTTCTCGATGGCCACCGACGGGCTGACGGTCCGGAACGTGAACGCGGTGAAGAACGGCGTCTGGGGCATCGCCCAGGAGCGGTCGGTCCACGGCATCATCCGCGGCAACACCGCCCGCGACAACGGCGACGCGGGTGTCTTCCTCGCCAACAACATCAAGGCCGAGGAAGGCGCCGCCGACACCGAGGGCACCCTCGTCGCGCACAACCGGCTGGAGGGCAACCGGATCGGCGTCACCGTCCGGCGCCTGCGCAACCTCGCCGTCGCGGGCAACGACATCACCGGCAACTGCGCCGGCGTCTTCGTCGTCGGCGACGAGAACGCGCCCAAGGCCGGTGACCTGGTCGTGCGGGACAACCGCGTCGTGCGCAACAACAAGTCGTGTCCGAAGACCGACCGGCTGGAGGCGCTCCAGGGTTCCGGCATCGTCCTGACCGGCGTCGAGAAGGTCCTGGTCGCCGACAACACGGTCGAGGGCAACGCGGGCAAGTCGTCGATGTCGGGCGGCATCGTCCTGGCCGCGAGCATGGTGGGCACCGCCAACTCGAAGAACGAGGTCAACGGCAACCGGCTGCGCGAGAACTCCCCCGCCGACCTGGTCAACGCCGGGACCGGCGACACCGGCAAGAGCAACACCTTCACCGGCAACACCTGCGGCGCCTCCAAGCCCGCGGGCCTGTGCTGAGCCGGCCGTAATCCCCCGTGGACCGCAAAGGGCCCATGGACCGAAGAAGGAAGGAAAGCGGCACATGACGACCGCACAGACTGCCCCACCCCCGCCCATGCGGCTGAGGGAACTCGTGTTCGGGGCGGCATGTGCCGCCGCCCTCCGCGCGGCCGCACGGCTCGGCGTCGCCGACGCGCTCGGCGACACCCCCATGGCCGTGGAGGACCTCGCGGCCGCGGTGAAGACCGAGCCCAAGCCGCTGCGCCGGCTGCTGCGCGCCCTGACCTGCTACGGCGTCTTCACCGAGCACAAGAACGGGACGTTCGCGCACACCGACATGTCCCGCCTGCTGCGCGAGGACGACCCGCACAGCCTGCGCAACATCACCCTGTGGTGCACCGAACCGTGGACCTGGGACGCCTGGCCCCTGCTCGACGAGGCGGTGCGCACCGGCTCCAACGTCGTCGAGGGCCTGTACGGCAAGGAGTTCTTCACCTACCTCAACGAGGACGCGCCCCAGTCGGCCGAGGTCTTCAACCGCGCCATGACGACGTCCAGCCGGCAGTCGGCCCAGGACGTCGCCGCGCTCCTCGACCTGTCGGGGAGCAGCTCGGTCGCCGACATCGGCGGCGGCCAGGGGCACGTGGTGGCGAGCCTCCTGGAGAAGTACCCCGCCATGCAGGGCACCCTGCTCGACCTGCCGCGGGTGGTGGAGAACGCCGACCCCCGGCTGCGCGAGGGCGGTGCGCTCGCGGACCGCGTCCGCATCGTGCCGGGCGACTGCCGCGAGGCCATTGCGGTGCGGGCCGACGTGTACGTCATCAAGAACATCCTGGAGTGGGACGACGACAGCACGGCCCGCGCGCTGCGCAACGTCATGGCGGCCGGCGGCCCGGGCGCCCGGGTCGTCGTCATCGAGAACCTCGTCGACGACACGCCCTCGATGCGGTTCAGCACCGCCATGGACCTGCTGCTGCTCCTCAACGTCGGCGGCGCCAAGCACACCACCGACAGCATGGTCGGGCGGCTGACCGAGGCGGGGCTCGTCATCGACGACATCCGCCCGGTCAACCCGTACCTGCACGCCTTCGACTGCACCGTGCCTGAGTGAGCCGACCCAGGACGCGCACGCGTCGGCCGCCGGACCGCCCTGTGGCGGTGCGGCGGCCGACGCGTGCGCGGGTCTTTCAGGCGTCCGGCGCGCGCCGGTCGGTGACCAGCTCCATCCTGGCGCCCTCCAGCGCGCGGACGAGCCCGCCGCCCGTCGGGGAACCGGCGTCCGTGAAGCCGTCCAGGAGGGTCGTCAGCTCGGACACCGGGCCGGCGTCCGCAAGACCGAGGGCCACCGCCGGATCGCCCTCGTGGAGGTCTCCGCGTACGTCGACCAGCCGCACCACGACGTCGTCGCGCTGGAAGATCGTGCTGCACAGGACGCGGCTGCTCGCGTCTCTGGCCGCCGCCTCGTCGTGCTCGGCGAGCAGCTGGGCCAGCCGCATGCCGCAGCCCGGCCGGGCCGGGTACGACAGCGCGTGCCGCTGCGCCTCGCCCCGCTGCTGACCCGCGGTCACGTGGTGGACGGCGGGCAGCGCCGCCCGCGTGTAGAACACCCGGGCGGACTCCGGGTCGCCGAGGTCCCGGTCCTGTTCCAGGTACGGGTTGATGGCCTCCTCGACGGCCCGCACCTCGGGCTGTTCGGCCACGTGCCGCAGCGCGGCGAGCAGGTCGCCCCGCACCTCGATCGCCCGCACCACCCGGTTGCCGTGCAGGAACAGGGACGTACGGCACAGGCGCGTGGTGTCGTCGACCCGCGGCTCGGGGGAGGCGTAGTCGGCGAGGATCTTGCCGACCGCCTCCTCGCTGCCCGGCTTCACCGTGAAGGTGAGCGCGTGCCGGATGACGCCGTCGCCGACCCGCGGCGCGGCCTGCAGTCCGCCCCGGGCGGCATCGGCGCCGGCCGCCGGACGGCCGGTCTCGCGGACCACGTGGAAGCGGAGCGACCTGGTGTCCCGCACACAGCTGTGCAGCGGCTTGACCATCCGCACGTGCTCCTCGCTGCTCACCCAGTTCAGGAACGGCGGTGCGCTCTCCCACTCGCTGGTGATCAGCCACTGGGAGGGGTTCTCGATGGACTGGCACAGCTGCTCGCCGATGTGTCCGGGGACGGACTCGACGTGGCTGCGCAGGTTCTCGTACGTCTCCAGGAACTGCTGCTGGGCTCCGTCGTAGACCTCCACCAGCAGGATGACCCTCAGGCGGGAGCCGTCGAACACGGACTGGGAGACCTGGTGCGACAGCGATCGCGTCAGCGGTTCGGAAGCGGGGGTGGAGGTGGTGGTCATCCTGCGCACATCTCCTTCGCGGGGGCGGAACTGAACGTCGGCCGCGGTGATGCCACGCCGGCTTGCCTCGATCCTGTGCCCGGCCCCGACGGCGCGCGACCGGTGTGCACTGCGCGGGTGACCGGCACCGCGGACGGCCGGGCGCGCGGCGTCAGGCGAGGTGGGCGAAGACGACCAGGTTGTCCGTGTAGTCCTTGACCTTGTGGTCGTAGTCGCCCGCACAGGTGATGAGCCGTACCTCGGGCCGGTCGGCGTCGCCGTAGACGCGGTCGCTGGGGAACTCGTCCTTGGCGTAGGTCTCCAGGCTGTCGACCACGAAGGTCGCCTCGCGCCCGTCCGCGCGCCGGACCTGGAACTTGTCGCCCTTGTCGAGCTGGTCGAGACGGGCGAAGACGGCGGCCGACGTCTTCGTGTCCACGTGCCCGGCGATGATCGAGGTGCCCTTCTCACCGGGGGAGACGCCCTTGGCGTACCAGCCGACGAGGTTGGTGTCGCCGGCCGGCGGTGGCTGGAGCTGCCCCTTGTCGCCGATGGCGAGGTCGGTGAAGGGGGCGTCGACGGAGATCTCCGGGATCAGCAGGCGCACCGGTTTCGACCGGGGCAGGCCGGATCCCGGCGCACCGGTCGCGGGCGGGGCGGACGAGGCGGTCGTGCCGGGGTGGGCGGGCAGCGGGGGGCGGGCGGAGTCGGTGGACGTGTCGTTGCCGCCGACCAGGCTCACCGCGAGGATCAGCAGGGCCACGGCGCACAGCACCATCAGGCCCGAGCGGGAACCCTGACCGGTCGTCGTCTCGTCGTCGGCGGGGGCGGAAGGGGGGACTGACATCGGGGACGACCTCACTGGGGCACGGCGGCGGGGCGGACACGGTGGGCGAGGGGGAGCGAGCCGGGCCGCCCCGTGATTCCTGGGTGGCGGCCCGGCTGCTATCGCGCCCGGCACGGCTTACGCCACTCCGTGAGCCGACTTCTTGCGTCGGACGGCGTACATGCCGGTCGCGGCGACGGCGAGGACGGCCAGCCCGCCTGCGGTCGTGGTCGGCGTGGACAGGCCGCCACCGCCGGTGTGCATGCCACCGCGCGGCTTCTCGTGCTCGCCACCGCCCCTGGAGCTCTCGCCCTCGTCCTGCTGGTAGGTCTGCGAGCCGCCTTCCTTGGACTCGCGGCCGCCGGAGTCACGGCCGCCGCCGTCCCAGTCGCCCTCGTTCACCGCGGCGAGCGCGCCACCGCCGGTGTGCATTCCACCGCGCGGCTCGTCGTGCTTGCCGCCGTTGTCGTGCTTGCTGCCGTTGTCCTGCTCCTTGCCGCCGGACTCACTGCCGCCGCCGTCCCAGTCGCCCTCGCTCACCGCGGCGAGCGCGCCACCGCCGGTGTGCATTCCACCGCGCGGCTCGTCGTGCTTGCTTCCGTTGTCGTGCTCCTTGCTGTAGGAAGAGTCGTCGTGGTCCCAGTCGCCACCGGCCGCCGCGTAGGCACCGGGAGCGCCGAGGACGAAGACGGCCGAGGCCGCCGCCGTGGTCAGGAGCATGCGAGCAGAACGCATCTGTGGTTCCTTCCGTCACGACCGGGCAGCTGGTGCTTCGTCAGCTGAGGTGACCCGGTCCCGACGTGAATCACCGTCAGCCCGCCGCACGTCTCGCACCACTCAAGGCGCTCAGCCGGGTGAACACCCCGTCCGTCCGGGTACCGGCAACGCCGCGTGGGGGGTCACCAACACGTCTGGGTAGCCGCGGAGTTGGGCCGGTCCGGACGGGGTGTCACCCCGCGACGCCCCGTCACCCCCGTCGGCGGAGTGCCCCGGGCCGCCGCTTCCCCGGGTCCGGCTACTCCCCCGGGTCCGTGTGGGTCGGGTCCTGCACCTCGGCCTCCTGGCGCAGGGAGCCGGGAGCGGCCCGTTCGGGGGCGGCCTCGCTCTGCCCGGACTGGGGCGGCGGGGGCGGCTCGGTGTCGCCGGGGGCGCCCATGCCGGCGGCGGGCAGGCGCAGGGCGAGCAGGGCGACGTCGTCCCCGCGGGGCGCGATGCGCGCGAGCAGTTCGTCGCAGAAGTCGTCGACGCTCCACCTGTCCACCCGTCCGGCCAGTACACCGGCGTGGTGGCGGAGCTGGTCCATGCCCACGTCGATGGGGCGGTCCCGGCTCTCCACCAGACCGTCGGTGTAGAGCAGCAGGATGCTCTCCGGCGGGAGGTCCTCGCGCGTGTCGGGCCAGTCCAGGCCGAGGCGCAGGGTGGCGCTCATGCCGATGAGCGGGCCGTGGCCGCCCTCCAGGAAGCGCGTTGCGCCCTCCCGCGTGATCAGCAGGGGCGGGGGGTGTCCGGCGTTCACCCAGTGCAGCCGCCAGGGGCCGCCCTCGGCGCCTTCGACGCGGGCGAAGACGAGGGTGGCCATGGGCGCGTCGCTGGTGTTGGTCACGGCTTCGTCCAGGCGGCGCATGATCACGCTGGGCGGCTCCTGGTGGTCCCAGGCGAGGGCGCGCAGCATGTTGCGGACCTCGGCCATGTGGGCGGCGGCCTGCAGGTCGTGTCCGACCACGTCCCCGATGACCAGGGCCATCACGCCGTCGCCGAGCAGGAAGGCGTCGTACCAGTCGCCCCCGACCTCCATGGCGCTCTCGGCGGGCCAGTACCGGGCGGCCATGCGGAGGTGGTCGACCTGCGGGAGCGGGGTCAGGAGCTGGCGCTGCATGGTCTCGGCGACGTTCTGCTGCTCGTGGTACAGGCGGGCGTGGTCCAGGACCATGCCGACGCGGCGGCCGATGTCGGCCAGCAGGGCGACCTCGGCCTCGGTGTGGGCGGGGCGCTCCCCCGCGCGGGCCACGGTCAGGATTCCGTAGGACCGCTGCCGGGTACGGAGGGGGACGACCACGGCCGCGTGGCCGCCGAGGCGTTCGAACAGCACCCGGTGGGTGGCGGCGAGGGGGTGCTCGGGGTCGTGGAACAGCTGCTCGGCGCTGAGCGGGACGGGCCGGTCGCCCTTGATGAGCAGGGTCAGCGCGGCGCGGGCCTGGTCCGGCAGCGAGGTCATGGGCCCGCGCAGTGGTCTGGCCCGGTCCGGCTGGTCGCTGCTGCGGACGGCCACCCGTTCCAGTACGCCCGACTGGCCCGGCCAGACGTCGACGGCCGCCCACTGGCCCAGTTCCGGCACGAGCAGCCGCACGAGGCGGCGCAGGGTGGTGGAGGTGCGCTCGGTGGGGACCAGCACGGTGGAGATCTCGGCGACCAGGTGCAGCTGGGCGGTGAGGTTCTCCAGCGCGGTGGTCCGCGCCTCGGTCTCCTCGGCGGCGCTGCGGTGCAGGCTGAAGTCGTGGAAGACGAGCACCAGGCCTTCCTGCCGTCCGCCGCGGACGAGGGGGGTGGTGGCCCAGATGATGGGGACGGTGGTGCCGTCGGCCCGCTGGAAGTACTCGTCGCTCCCCTCCTCGGCGGGCACTCCGTGCAGGGGTCGGCGCAGCGCGCAGCGCTCGCGAGGCACGGGGGTGCCGTCGGCATGCCGGTGCAGGAGGTCGTGCGCGTCGTGCCCGAGCATCTCCCGCTCCGACCGTCCCAGCAGGTGCTCGGCCCAAGGGTTCACCGAGGTGATCCGGGCGGTGGGGCCGAGGGTGAGGACGCCGGCGCCGAGGGCGCGCAGGACGGCGCGGGAGAAGTCGGGCTCCGCCGGCTCCGGTGCGCCGTCCGCACCGTCCCCCGCGTCGTGCCCTGGTTCCTCGCCGTCCGGGTGGCCCGCCCAGCCTGACGTCACGAGCCTCACAGCCTTCCGATGCCGTCCATCCCGCCAGGTTCCCCCGGCGGGCGGGGATGAACCGCTCAGCGCGGCCGAAGGGGGAGGTCCCGGGCAGTAATCCGGTAGCTCCGCCGGGCCGGACCCCGTACCTTCGCGTGATGCCCGAACTGCGAACCGATCGTCTCGTACTCCGCGACTGGCGGACCTCCGACCTGGACCCATGGGCGGCCATGAACGCCGACCCGGTGGTCCGCGAGTACTTCCCGGAGGTGCTGACCCGGGCGCAGAGCGAGGCGTCCGTGGCCCGCTTCCAGGCCGGCCTCGACCGGCGGGGCTGGGGCTGGTGGGCGGTGGAGATCGCCGCCACCGGCGAGTTCATCGGCTTCGCCGGGCTCGATCCCGTGGAGGACGGCATGCCGTTCACCGGAGTGGAGGCGGGCTGGCGCCTGGCCCGCCCGGCCTGGGGCCACGGCTACGCCACCGAGGCCGCGCGGGCCGCGGTGACCCACGCCTTCGACGCCCTCGGCCTGCCGGAGGTGCTCGCGGTGACCGCGGCCGGCAACCTGCGCTCGCGGGCCGTGATGGACCGCCTCGGCATGACCTACGACCCGGCCGACGACTTCGACGACCCGGAGATCCCCGAGGGCAGCCCACTGCGCCGCTCGGTCGTGTACCGCCTCCGCGCCGGGGCCCATCGGCCGGACGGCCGGTAGCCCCGGGGCCGCTGCGTACAGCGGGGGCTGCCCCAGGGTGACGGACGGGCGCCCGGGGCTGTTGACAGGTGCTGCGCCGAGTGCGGCTTCGGGCGGAGGACGGCGACTCGGTGAGATGGCGACTCCGCGCCAGTTGCCGTCGCCGCACTCCCGGGTGGCGTGTGCCCGCCCCCCGCGGGTGCGGGGCAGCGGCGCGTTGCCGCGCGCGGCGGGTCAGGCCGACCGGCCGAGAGCCTCCGCGCCGTCCACGCCGGAGACGTGCGGCCGCTGCCTCCGCACACGGGGAGGCATGCTGCCGCCAGACCAGTGACGCGTCGCCGCACAGGCCGACGGGCATCGCCGCGCGCCGCGCCGATGCGTCGGCGGGCAGGCCGATACCTAGAGCCTCCGCGCCATTCAGGCCAAGGGCCCGTCACCGCGCAACGGCCAAGGCGTGTCACCACCCGGGGAAGCGCGGTGCGGGTGGGGCAGCGGCGCATCGCCGCGCGCCGCGCCGGTGCGTCGGCGAGGCAGAAGGACCGGCCGAGAGCCTCCGCGCCGTCCACGCCGGAGACGTGTGGCCACTGCCTCCGCACACGGGGAGGCATGCTGCCGCCAGACCAGTGACGCGTCGCCGCACAGGCCGGCCGGCATCGCCACCCCAATGCGTCGGCGGGGCAGACCGATGGCCGAGAGCGCCGAGCCGTTCAGGACGGAGGCCCGGCGCCGTCCAGGGCAGTGGCGTGGCGCCGCTCAGAGCGGTGGGTGTGCCGCGTGCAGCGGTGGGTGTGCCGCGTGCAGCGGTGGGTGTGCCGCGTGCGGCGGTGGGTGTGCCGCGTGCGGCGGTGGGTGTCGCCGCGTGCGGTGGTGGGTCAGGCGGGCTGGCCTACGGCGGCCCTGCCGTTCAGGTCGTCGGCGAGGGCCACCGCGGCCCTCATGCGCTTGCCCACCGGCTCCCGGTGCACCTCGAAGCTCTGACAGACGGCCATGACGATCTCCAGCCCGTGCCGGCCGATCCGGCCGGGGTCCGCGGCCTCGGGCACGGGGAGCACCGGCGCGCTGTCCCACACCGTGACTTCCACCCGGTCCTCGGCCAGTTCGAGATCGACCAGCGAGGGGCCGGGCGCGTACTTGCAGGCGTTCGTCAGCAGCTCGCTGACCACCAGTTGCACCACCTCCACCGTGCGGTCGGGCACCGGGACCCCCCGGGCCGCGCGCACGCGCGCCAGGAACGCCCGGGCCAGTTCCCTGCCCCTGGCGATGTCGCCGGGCCTGCCCTGGTACTCCGCCGAAACCTTGACCGGCACGTCGCTCAGCCGATCCCCCGTGTGGGCAGCCCCGTCCATCCGATCCGCCCTCTTCCTGAGCCTTGACCGTTACGCCAGCCCGTCTACCCCCGAATCCGGCAAACATCACCGCCCCGGCGCCGGGCCGCGCCCCAGCAGGTCCGAAGGCGTCCGATCAGGCGGATTCCGGGGCTGGTCAACGCCGGGCGGGTGGCCGATCCTGTTGACCACGTCGTCGGGCCGTGGGCGGTCGCCGGGGCCGCACGGCCGGACTGGGGGGGTGGCCACGGTGGCGCAGGACGGACAGGCGTCCGCGCGGAAGGCCGACCGGGGACGGGCCGGGCCTGCGTGCCCGGTCGACCGGGCGGCGGACGGCACCTGGCGGGTGCACGACTTCGCCGTCGCGCGGGCGCTGCTGCGCACTGCGGGCACCGTGCAGGCCGGGCTAGGCGTCGAGACGGTGGAGAAGCTCCCGCCGCGCGTCCGCCGGCCCGTGCTGTACCGGGACGGCCCCGAGCACCGGGAGCACCGCAGGCAGACCGCCCGCTACTTCACTCCCCGCCGGGTGGACGAGCACTACCGCGCATTGATGGTCCGGATCGCGGAGGAACAGCTGGCCGTCCTGCGCTCGGCGGGCGAGGCCCCGCTGTCCGATCTGGCCTTCGGGCTGGCCGTCGGCGTGGTGAGCGAGGTCGTCGGGCTGCGCTACAGCAGGCCCGGCATCCGCCGCAGGCTGGAGCGGTTCTTCCCGCAGGAGTTCGGCGAGCCCGGACTGACCAGTGTGCGGGGCCTGTACTGGCTGGTGCGGCAGAACACCAACTGGCTGCGCATCCACCTGGCCGACGTGCGGCCCGCCGTCCGCGCGCACCGGCGCCATGAGCACGACGACCTCATCTCCCACCTGATCGCGGAGGGCTGCTCGGACGTCGAGATCCTCGGTGAGTGCCTGACGTTCGCCGCGGCCGGCATGGTCACCACGCGGGAGTTCGTGTGCCTGGCCGCCTGGCACCTGTTCTCGGACGCCGAGCTGCTCGGCCACTACCGGTCGGCGGACGAGACCGGGCGCCTCGCCGTCCTCCAGGAGCTGCTGCGGCTGGAACCCGTCATCGGACGGCTGCGCAGACGGGCCACCGAGCCGGTGGAGCTGCCCTGCCCCGACGGTCCGGTGACCGTGTGCCCCGGCGAGTACGTCGAGGTCCTCCTGGACGACGCCAACACGGACCCGAAGGCCGTGGGCGAGGACCCGCTGCTCGTCCGCCCGGAACGCGCCGGGGCGGTCGGTGCGGGGCTGTCCTTCGGCGACGGGCCGCACCGGTGCCCCGGGGCGCACATCGCCCTCCTGGAGACCGATGTGTTCCTCAGCCGCCTGTTCGCCCTCGACGGCGTCCGGATGAGCGGTGAGCCGCGCGTCGTCTTCCAGGAGGCCATCGACGGGTACGAGGTCCGCGACCTGACGGTGGCGCTCCCCCGGGCCGGTCGCGGCTGACCGGCCCGGGGGCCGCCGCAGGGCGTCGGCGCCGCGGCGTCAGCCGCCCAGGGCACCGAGGACGACGAGCTTGGCCTCGTCCTGCACCTGCCGGAGGTGGTCCGCGCCGAGGAACGACTCGCCGTAGATCTTGTAGACGTCCTCGGTGCCGGAGGGGCGGGCCGCGAACCAGGCGTTCTCGGTGGTCACCTTGATGCCGCCGATGGGCGCGCCGTTGCCCGGCGCCTCGGTGAGCACGGCGGTGACCGCCTCCCCCGCGAGGGTGTCGGCGGTGACCTGGGCCGGGGACAGCTTGGCGAGGCGAGCCTTCTCCTCGCGGGTGGCGGGGGCGTCGATGCGGGCGTAGGCGGGTTCACCGAACCGGGCGGTGAGCGCGGCGTAGTGCTCGGAGGGCGTCTTCCCGGTGACGGCGGTGATCTCGGAGGCGAGCAGGGCCAGGATGATGCCGTCCTTGTCGGTGGTCCACACGGAGCCGTCCCGGCGCAGGAAGGACGCCCCGGCGGACTCCTCGCCGCCGAAGCCGAGGGAGCCGTCGACCAGTCCGTCCACGAACCACTTGAAGCCCACGGGTACTTCGACCAGGCGGCGGCCGAGATCGGCGGCGACCCGGTCGATCATGCCGGAGGACACCAGCGTCTTGCCCACGCCCGCGTCGGCGGGCCAGTCGGTGCGGTGGGCGTAGAGGTAGGCGATGGCGGTGGCGAGGTAGTGGTTGGGGTTCATCAGGCCGCCGTCGGGGGTGACGATGCCGTGGCGGTCCGCGTCGGCGTCGTTGCCCGTGGCGATGGTGAAGCGGTCGCGCTGCTCGATGAGGGAGGCCATCGCGTGCGGCGACGAGCAGTCCATGCGGATCTTGCCGTCCCAGTCCAGCGTCATGAACCGCCAGGTCGGGTCGGCGAGCGGGTTGACCACCGTCAGGTCGAGGCGGTGCTGCTCGGCGATCCGGCCCCAGTACGCGACGGAGGCGCCGCCCAGCGGGTCCGCGCCGATGCGCACGCCCGCCGAGCGGATCGCGTCGAGGTCCAGGACGCTCGGCAGGTCGCGGACGTAGGCGTCGAGGAAGTCGTGGCGGCCGGTGCCGGGGGCGGCGAGGGCCCGCGCGTAGGGGATGCGCCGTACGTCCTTCAGTCCGGCCGCGATGATCTCGTTGGCCCGGTCCTGGATCCAGGAGGTGGCGTCCGAGCCCGCGGGGCCGCCGTTCGGCGGGTTGTACTTGAAGCCGCCGTCGGCGGGTGGGTTGTGCGAGGGGGTGACGACCACGCCGTCGGCGAGGCCCGAGGTGCGGCCCCGGTTGTGGGTGAGGATGGCGTGGGAGACCGCCGGGGTGGGGGTGTAGCCGTCCGCGCTGTCGATGAGGACACTCACGTCGTTGGCGGCGAACACCTCCAGTGCGGTGACCCTCGCGGGCTCGGACAGGGCGTGGGTGTCGGCGCCCAGGAACAGCGGGCCGTCGGTGCCCTGTGCCGAGCGGTACTCGCAGATGGCCTGGCTGGTGGCGGCGATGTGGTCCTCGTTGAACGCCGCCACCAGGGACGAACCCCGGTGCCCGGACGTTCCGAAGGCCACGCGCTGCCCCGGCTCGGCCGGGTCCGGGTGCAGCGCGTAGTACGCCGTCACCAGCCGGGCGACGTCGATCAGGTCCTCGGGGCCGGCCGGCTTCCCGGCTCGGTCGTGCTGCATGCGCCCACTCCTCCGCTTGGGTCGGGACTTCGCTCGCGATCCCATCTTCCCCTGTCCGGCGAGTGGTGCCGTGCGTGGTGGCCGTGTCAGATCCGGCCGCCGGTGAGGCGGGTGAGGGGCCCGTGCGTGTGACGTCCGGCGCGCCGGCCCATCGCGTACGACGCGGCGGTCACGGCGGTGAGGCCCGCGCCCACGCCGGCGGCGACGAGTTTGCGGTGGGCGACGACCGTCCACGCGGTCTTCGCCGTGGCCGCGACCTGCCCCGAGGTGGTGGCGACGGCCTGGCGGCCGGCCGCGACACTCTTGGCCGCCGTCTGCACGGCGCCGTTCGCGGCTTCGGCGGAACGCCGGGCACCGGCCTTGGCGGCCGACGCGGCGTCACCTGCCTTGCCCGCGGCTGCCTGTCCCGCCCGTGCGGCGGGCGCGGCCGTCTTCTCGGCGGCGCCGCGCGCCTTGGACTCGGCGGTCCGCGTGCTGGTGGGCTTCTTGTTCGTGTCCTTGCTCGGATCGCTCATGGACACCGCCTTGCCCCTCACCGCGTCCGCAAACGCGGATGCCGCGCCCGAGTGGACGACGGCCGGTGCGCACCCAACGGGGCTCCGCCGCTGGGGCGTTGTCCCGTTCACCGTCGTGGAGCGGGCAGCTCCCGCGGCTCGATCCTCTCCTCCACCGCCGTGTCCCCGTCGCGGACGACCACGTAGGCGCCCTTGCCCGGGACCTCCGTGACCGCCTCGACGAGTTCGGTGCCGCGGTAGACGAGGCCGACTCCGTCGTCCGTGCAGTGGGCCGTCGGGAGGGTGCCGTCGGCGACGAGGCGGTGGATCAGGGGGCGGCGGCCCGGGTCGACGTCGTAGTGGACTCCGTTGCCGTAGGGCAGGAAGTCCAACGCGTCGGTGACCGGGCGCAGTTCGGGCCCGAAGGAGTCGGTGGCGCCGCCCCGGAACCAGCACAGGGAGCCCGCGCTCACGCCGCTGAGCACGACGCCCGCCTCCCAGGCCCTGCGCATGATCCGGTCCAGGCCGTGCACGCGCCACACGGCCAGCAGATTGGCCACCGATCCGCCCATGACCCAGACGACGTCCTGGGCGAGCACGGTCTCCTCGACGTCCTCGACGTTGGGCATGGGGAACAGGTGCAGCGGTGTCAGGTCGAACCCGGCGACGCGGGCGGCCTCCGTCATGCGGGCGGTGAAGTGCTCGGCGTCTCCTATGGCGGTGCCCACGTACAGCACGCGGGGGCGTCGGCCGTGCGCGCCCGAGAGGTCCACCGCGTGGTGGACCAGGGCGTCGAAGGCCACCATGGTCCGGCCGCCCGCGCGGTGGCCGCCCGAGGTGGCGAGGATGGTGGGTTCCGGTGCCGTCATGGCGGTGATCCTAACGACGGCTCGACGGCGGCAGCTGGGCCGCGCTCACCTGCTCGCCCAGCACCTCCGCCAGGAACTGCACGAGCCAGCGCTGGGCCGGGCTGCGTGAGGACTCGTGGCGCGCGTACAGGGCGATTTCGATGGGCTCGGTCTCGAACGGCAGCCGCACCAGGCGCACCCGGTGGGAGGTCGTGAAGACCTCGCCGACGTACTCGGGGACGATGGCCACCAGGTCGGTCTGCTCCAGCAGGTAGGGCAGCATCGAGAAGCGGGTGGCGTCCACGGCCACCCGTTCCAGGAGCCCGTGGGCGCCCAGCAGGGCCCTGGGCGTGACGTGGCCGCTCGGTCCGAACACCGTCGCGTGGTGCTCGGCCGCGAGGTCCTCCGGCGTGACCGCGTCGCCGCGCACGCGCGGATGGTCCGCGGCGACCATCAGGACGTAGCGCTCGCGGAAGAGCGGGATGCGCACGGTGAGGTGCGAGGTGATCACCGGGGTGGCCACGAACGCGTCGAGGTCGCCGCGGCGCAGTTGTCCCTCGGCGTCCTCCACGTCGAAGGGGCGGACGGTGAAGGAGACCCCCGGCGCCCGCTCGCGGGCGGCGGCCACGAGCCTCGGCAGCAGCGTGGCCTCGCCGAGGTCCGACAGGGCGATGGTGAAGCGGCCCGACATGGTCCCGGCGTCGAAGACGTCGCCCTGGCGGACCGTCCCGTCGATCTCCGCCAGCGCGCGCTGGAGCGGCAGATACAGCCGCCGCGCGCCGGCGGTGGGGGTCAGGCCGCGTCCGTTGCGGCGGAACAGCTCGTCGTCGAAGTGCCGGCGCAGCTTGCCCAGGCTGTAGCTGACGGTGGGCTGGGTGACGTGGAGCGTCTCGGCGGTGGCCGTGACGCTGCCGGTCTCGTAGAGCAGGACGAAGACGCGGGCCAGGTTGAGATCGAAGGTGCCCATATCGACTGACTCTATATCGGAGTGGAGAAACATCTATTGGTGCCCATGTCGTGGGGTGCCTAGCGTGTGCCGCGTCACTTCGAAAGGAACGTCCGTGCCATCCGTGCGTCGTGTCTCCCACGATTTCCTGGAGCGCCAGGGGCTCACCACCGTCTTCGGCAATCCGGGCTCCAACGAGCTGCCCTTCCTCGCCGAGCTGCCCGACGGCTTCCGCTACGTCCTCGGTCTGCACGAGGGCGCCGTCGTCGGCATGGCAGACGGGTACGCCCAGGCGACCGGCCGCCCGGTGCTGGTCAACCTGCACGCCGCCTCCGGTTCCGGCAACGCGATGGGCGCCCTGACGAACGCCGTCGCCTCCCGTACGCCGCTCGTGGTGGTGGCCGGGCAGCAGGTGCGCCCCGCCATCGGCCCCGAGGCCAACCTGGCCAGCGTCGACGCCCCCGCTCTGATGAAGCCGCTGGTCGGCTGGGCTGCGGAACCGGCGTGCGCCGGGGACGTGCCGCGCGCGCTCGCCCAGGCCGTCTTCGAGGCACGGCTCCAGCGCCGGCCGACCTATCTGTCCGTGCCGTACGACGACTGGTCGGCCGAGGTCGACGACAACGCCCTGGCCGTGCTCGACCGGCGGGTGCTGCGGGCCTCGGTGCCGGACGGCGAGCAGCGCCGGTGGCTCGTGGAACAGGTCGCCGCGGCCCGGCGCCCCGCGCTCGTGCTGGGCGGCGACATCGACTCGGCCGGCCGCTTCGACGACGCCGTGCGGCTGGCCGAGCGGCTGGGCGGTCCGGTGTGGGCGGCGCCCTCGCAGTTCCGGCTGCCGTTCCCGAACCGGCATCCGCAGTTCCGGGGCGTGCTTCCCGCCGGGATCGCGCCGGTCTCGGCGGCCTTCGAGGGGCACGACCTGGTGCTCGTGCTGGGCGCACCGGTCTTCCGGTACCACGAACACCTCCCCGGCCGGTACCTGCCCGAGGGCACCCGGCTGATCCAGGTGACCGAGGACGCCTCCGCCGCCGCGCGGGCGCCGATGGGCGAGGCGCTGGTCGCCGACCCGGGCGCCGTCGTCGACGTACTCCTGGAGGCGCTCGACGCCGCCGACAGGCCCGCGGACCCCTACCGGCCCGTGCCCGAACCGCTCACCGCCGAGGGCCCGGGGCTCCACCCCGAGCAGGTCTTCGCCGCGCTGCGCGACGAACAGCCGCAGGACACGGCGTACGTCGTCGAGTCGACGTCGACCAACGCGGCGTGGTGGCGCCAGATGGACCTGCGCCGCCAGGGCTCCTACTACTTCCCGGCGGCCGGCGGGCTCGGTTTCGGGCTGCCCGGCGCGGTCGGCGTGGCGATGGCCCAGCCTGACCGCCCGGTCGTCGGCGTGATCGGCGACGGGTCGGCCAACTACGGCATCACCGCCCTGTGGACGGCCGCGCAGCACCAAGTCCCGCTGACCGTCGTCCTGCTGCGCAACGGCACGTACGGGGCGCTGCGCTGGTTCGGCGGTCTGCTCGGGGTGCCGGACGCGCCGGGGCTGGACATCCCGGGGCTCGACTTCACCCGCATCGCCGAGGGGTACGGCGTCCGGGCCCAGCACGTGGGCGGGGAGGCGGAGCTGCGTGCCGCGCTCGCCGAGGCCCCGGACCACCCCCGTCTGATCCAGGTGGACACGGCGCTGACCACGCCCTCCTGAACCAGCTCGAACCCGACCGAAGATCCCGACGAGAGGGAAGACGATGACACTCCTGGACAGCGCCGTCTGGGGCGGGAAGTTCCACAGCGACGGCTGGCGGGGCTCCCCCACCGAGCAGCCGGTGACCGAACCCGCCACCGGCGACCGGCTCGGCACGGTGGGCCTGGCCACGGCCGAGGACGTGAACCGCGCCGCCGCCCGAGCCGCCGAGGCACAGCGCGACTGGGCGGCGACCTCGCCGCAGCGGCGGGCCGCCGTGCTGCGCCGCGCGGGTGAGCTGTTCACCGAGCACGCCGCCGAGATCGAGGACTGGCTGGTGCGGGAGGCCGGCTCGGTGCGCTCCAAGGCCGCCTTCGAGGCGGGGCTGGCGATCGGCGAGTGCTTCGAGTGCGCCGGACTTCCGACGCACCCCCAGGGCGAGGTGCTGACTTCGGAGGACGCCCGCTGGTCGCTCGCCCGGCGCCGCGCCGCCGGTGTCGTCAGCGTGATCGCGCCCTTCAACTTCCCGCTCATCCTCGGCCTGCGTTCCGTGGCCCCCGCGCTGGCGCTCGGCAACGCGGTGCTGTTGAAGCCGGACCCGCGCACCGCGGTGAGCGGCGGTGTCGTCATCACCCGGATCTTCGAGGAGGCGGGGCTTCCGGCCGGTGTCCTGCACCTGCTGCCGGGCGACGGGTCGGTCGGCCGGGCGGTCGTGGAGGCGCCCGAGGTCCGGGTGATCTCGTTCACCGGTTCCACTCCGGTCGGGCGGGCGATCGGCGAGCAGGCGGGGCGGCTGCTGAAGCGGGCGCACCTGGAGCTGGGCGGCAACAACGCGCTGGTCGTGCTGCCGGGCGCGGACGTGGCGAAGGCGGCCTCGGCGGGCGCGTTCGGCTCGTACCTGCACCAGGGGCAGATCTGCATGACGACCGGCCGGCACATCGTGCACGAGTCGCTGGTCGAGGAGTACACCGCCGCGCTCGCCGCGAAGGCCGAGGCGCTGCCGGTCGGTGACCCGGCCCGGGAGGACGTGGCGCTGGGCCCGATCATCGACCGGCGGCAGCTGGAGCGGGTGCACGGCATCGTCACCGACAGCGTCGCGGCGGGCGCGAAGGTCGCCGCGGGCGGCGAGATCGAGGGCGCCGGCTACCGCGCCACCGTGCTGACCGGTCTGACGACGGACATGCCGGCCTGGCGCGAGGAGATCTTCGGCCCGGTCGCCCCCGTCATCTCCTTCGCCACGACGGAGGAGGCCGCGCGGATCGTCAACGACTGCGAGTACGGACTGTCCGTCGGCATCCTCGGTGACGTCGGCACGGCGATGAAGCTCGCCGACCGGATCGACTCCGGCAAGGTGCACATCAACGAGCAGACGGTCAGCGACGAGCCCAACGCCCCCTTCGGCGGGGTCAAGGCCTCCGGCACCGGCTCCCGGTTCGGCGGCGCCGCGGCCAACGTCGAGGCGTTCACCGAGACCCAGTGGCTCACGGTCCGCCCGGACATCGCCGACTACCCGTTCTGATCCCTCCGTCACCCGTACCGGTCCCACCCGGCCGCTCCGGCGGTCCGGCTCCGCTCACTCACACCCGTCCCCGGGGGGAGAGTCATCATGGCTTCCACCACCACGTCCGGCGCGCCCGCGCAGACCGGCCGCGCCGTCGGCGGCACCTGGACGGTGGTCCTGTGCTGGATCACCGTCCTGCTCGAGGGCTACGACCTCGTCGTCCTCGGCGCCATCATCCCCACCCTGCTCAAGACCCATCACCTCGGCATGACCGCGGGCGACGCGACCACCATCGCGACGCTCTCGCTCGTGGGCGTCGCCATCGGCGCGGTCTGCGTCGGTCCGCTGGCCGACCGGCTGGGCCGGCGTCGCCTGCTCATCGGCTCGGTCGTGCTCTTCTCGGTCCTGACCATCGTGGTGCCGCTGGCGAACTCCGTCGCCATGTTCGCCGCGCTGCGCCTCCTCGCCGGTCTGGGTCTGGGCGCCTGCATGCCGGTGTCGCTCACGATGATGGCCGAGCACATGCCCGCCAGCCGGCGGGCGCGGGCCAGCACCCTGACGATGACCGGTTACCACACCGGTGCGGTGATCACCTCGCTGCTGGCGCTGCAGGTGACGGACAACTGGGAGATCCTCTTCTATCTGCTCGGTGTCGTCGGCCTCGTGATAGCCGCGATCCAGTGGTTCAAGCTGCCCGAGTCGGAAGCCTTCGTTCGGGCCAAGCAGGACGGGGCACACCGCGTGCCGTTCACCGAGCTGCTGAGGCCGGCGTACCTGCGTGCGGGCATCGGCATCTGGGTGGCCTCGTTCATGGGACTGCTGCTGGTCTACGGCCTCAACACCTGGCTGCCCAAGCTGATGAACGACGCCGGCTACCCCGTGCCGACGGCCGTGACCCAGCTCCTGGTGCTCAACATAGGCGGCGTCGTCGGCCTGGTCCTCGGCGGGTTCGTGGCCGACCGGCGGGGCATCAAGGGCACCACCATGGTCTGGTTCGCGGTCTCGGTGCTCATGCTGGGGTGTCTGAGCATCAAGATGGAGAGCGACCTGCTGCTCAACGTCGTGGTCTTCTTCACCGGCGTGTTCGTCTTCTCCGCCATGGTGCTGGTCTACGCCTACGTGACGCACTACTACCCGGCGTCCGTGCGCGGCACCGCGCTCGGCTCGGCGTCCGGGATCGGCCGGATCGGCTCGATCGTCGGCCCGTCGATCACCGGCGCGCTGGTCGCTTCGGGGGTCGGACATCCGTGGGGCTTCTACTTCTTCGCCGCGGTGGCGGTCCTCGGCTTCCTGGCCGTGCTGACGCTGCCGCGCGACGGCGGGGGCGAGCCGGCCGAGGCCGCGGCGCCCGCGGCACCGGCCGGGTGATGCCCTGACGGCACGAGGAACGGGAGCAGGGGGCCGCACGGCCCACTGCTCCCGTCGGTGTCCGGAGGGGTGCGGCTCAGTCCTTGTCGACCTCCTGGCCCAGCACCTTGCCGTTGGCCGCGTCGACGTCGACGGTGGTCTTGTTCCAGTTGCCCTTGTCGACCACGTCGACGCTCCAGACGACCTGCTGGTCGTCGTTGTCACCGAGTTCGACGTGGGTGACGGTGCCCTTGGCCTTGGCGGTGGCCGCCTTGACCGCCTGCTGCGGCGTCTGCTTGGCCTTGTCCAGCCACTGGGTGACCTGGGTCTTGTCGTCGGAGTCCTGGTCCGGGTCGACCATGGTCCGGAAGACCTTGCCGTTCACCGCGTCGATGTCGATGCGGTGCAGGGTCCCGTCGGACTGGGCGACCTTGGCCTCCCACTCCGGGGCGCCGTCACTGGGGGCGGGGTTCGGCATGCTCGGGCTCGCCGACCCGGACGGCGAACCGCTCGGCGACGCGGTGGCGTCGGCCTCCGTGCGCTTGAGTTCGAGGTCCACGAGCTTGCCCTCGGGGACCTCCTTGACGGCGGTGTCGGCGGCCTTGTCCCAGGTGACCTTCGTCGCCGAGACGAGGTCCTTGCGCTCGGTCCGGTCCTCGTTCATCGAGGCCGACGGGGAACCCGAGGGGGAGGCGGACGCGGTATCGGTGGCGGACGCGGAGGGGGATTCGGTCTGAGCCGCCTCCGCGACGCTGGAACGGTTCGTATCGGCGTTCGTGCAAGCCGTCAGCAGCAGGACGGAGGCGCCCAGGGCACCCGTCACGGCCAGCGAACGCAAGGGGGGGAGTCGTCGTGCAGAGCTCATGATGCTGTCCGTAACCGCTCCGTCACGCAGACACACCGGTCCGGTATGAAAACCACCCTATTGGCCGGAGTGTGACGGCCCCGCGGACAGTGAGGCGCCGACAGGGGCTTTCAGCGGGCCCGCACGAACTCCACCCGACCGGTGCCCGTGGCGGTCACCGGGCACCGGGGCAGCGTCCGGATCCCGCCCCCTTCCAGCCACTCCCGGTACGCGGTGGACTGGCGGGCGACCTCCCAGTACGCGTCCTCCAGCGCCGGGAAGACGGCGTCCAGCTCGGCCCGGGTGCGGGCGGCCAGCAGCAGGCGTACGCCGAGGGGGTCGCCGTACAGACGCCGTACCGCCATGTCGGGGCGGGACTGGGAGCTGGGCTGGCAGACCGTGACGACCTCACCGGTGGCGACCAGCGAGGCGGCGGTGTGGTAGTCGCCGTGCAGCACACGGGGGTTGAGGCCGACGGCACGCAGCATGCGGTGCACACCGTCCCATTCGCCGTCCACGGTGGGATCGACCATCCACCGGTCGTCGGCGAGGTCGGCGAGCCGGACGACGGGCCGGACGGCCGCGGGGTGGTCGGCGGGCAGCATGACGAACTGCGGTTCGCGCTCGACCAGGACGCTCAGCCGCAGGCCCTCCGGGACGTGCAGCGGGCTGCCCTCGACCTCGTGCACGAAGGCGACGTCCAGCTGCCCTTCGGCGACCCGGCGCAGCAGCGCGTTGGCGGAGACGTCCATCTGCAGGGTGGGTTCCAGGCCCGGCCGTCTGAGCCGGCGCAGCCAGCCGGCCAGGGCGCGGCTGGCCGTGGAACCGACCCGCAGCCTGCTGTCGCCGCCGGCCGCCGCGGCACGCGCCTCGCGGACCAGCGTGCTCATGTCGGCCAGCAGCGGCCGGGCCCGGCCGAGGACCGTCCGGCCGAGCGGGGTGGGGCGGCATCCGGTGCGCTCCCGGGTGAACAGGGGGCCGCCCAGGGCCTGTTCGATACGGGTCAGTTGGGTGCTCAACGTGGGCTGCGCGACGCCCAGTTGGCGTGCCGCCCGGTGCAGGCTGCCGGCGTCGGCGATGGCGCACAGCGCGCGTAGGTGCCTCACCTCGAGCTCCATGCAGGGAGCGTAAAGCGGAACAGTTGGTTGCGCCAGGTGAACAAAAGGCGGCGGATCAGGGCGAGTTCTGCACTCTGGTCGAAGCCGCTACGAGTGGCCGGACGGCGGGTGATAGCCCGGCCCTATCACCTGTTGCCATCATCACAGCGGGCTCACGGGCGCCCCACACTCAGCGATGACGACTTCTCCCCACTCCCCCACTCTAGGAGTCATCGATGCGTATCAGCCTGCCCCTGCTGTCCACCGCGGTCGGTCTCGGCCTGACGGCGGCCGTGCTCGGCACCGGCCCCGCCGCGACGGCCGCGGCGCCCCAGGAGCCGGTCCGGGCGGCCCAGCTCGGCTACCAGCCCTCGGCCGGCTCGGGCGAGGACGCGGCCGCCAACCGGGCGTTCTTCGAGGCGGTCGTCAAGTCCGTCGCCGAGAAGCGCGCCGCCAACCCGTCGGCCACCGCGGCCGTCACGGTCTACTACAGCGCCACCAACGCGCCGAGCTTCCGTTCGCAGATATCCCGCTCGGCACAGATCTGGAACAGCTCGGTGTCCAACGTGCGGCTCGCGGAGTCGAGTTCCGGCGCGGACTTCGCGTACTACGAGGGCAACGACTCGCGCGGCTCGTACGCCTCCACGGACGGGCACGGCAGCGGGTACATCTTCCTCGACTACCGGCAGAACCAGCAGTACGACTCGACCCGCGTGACCGCCCACGAGACCGGGCACGTGCTCGGCCTGCCCGACCACTACTCCGGGCCGTGCAGCGAGCTGATGTCCGGCGGCGGCCCCGGCCCGTCCTGCACCAACCCCTACCCGAACGCCAACGAGCGCGGCCGGGTGAACCAGCTGTGGGCGTACGGCTTCCAGGCCGCTCTCGACAAGGCGCTGGAGAAGACCTCCCAGCGCTGACGCCGACGGCGGACCACCGCGGGGGCGGCCCGGCCGGGCTGCCCCCGCGCGCGTACGCGCCCCCTTCCCCTCCGCTTGCGCAACGTCCCCGCGGGTATGCGTGGTTCACCCTGCTGTGAGATCCGAAGGAGTGGGACGTGGACGAGCGGAAGGCACCTGCCGACGGCGGTCTGAGCGCGCTGGAGCCGGGCACGAGGCAGCGCGCGCAGTTGCGCGGTCGCGTCGCCGACATCGCCTGGACGGCCCTGTGCACGGTGCTCGCGCTGTGGGCCGTGTGGAGCGCCGTCGATCTCGTCCGGGGCGCGACGGCGTGGGTGTACTGCGCCGTGGCCTGGGTGCTGCTCGCCGTGACCCTGGGCCTGCGGGTGCCGGCGGTGAGGCGCAGGACCTCCCTGTAGCGGAAACCGGTTCCGGGGATCACCCGGCGGCGGGCAGCGCGGCGCCCACGGCCCGGTGGACGGCCCGGGCCAGCCGGGCGCCCCACTCGGACCGGGGGCCCGCGAAGGCGTTCACGTCCTCGCCGTCGCGCGGGGCCCGGACGGCGACGCACACCCCGTCCGTGGGGGTTCCGGAGCAGTCGAGACCGGCGTCGAGCAGCGCCTGGACCTTGGCCTCGGTCACCGTCATCACCGCGTTGACCAGGGCGGCGTCGCTCAGTGCGACGGGCAGCGCGGCGACGATGTTGATCGTTCCGGGCGGGACGGCCCCGGCGGCGCACTCCTCGGGCGCCGCCGCCCAGCCTCGTACCGAGACGCCGGCGGTCGCCACGGCCTCCGCGCCGCCGTCCCGTGCCCGGCCGTGGGCGGACACGTCGGCGGCGGTCAGCAGGCCCACGCCGGGGCCGCGGGCGCCGGCGGCACGTGCCAGGCCGGCCAGGTGCCGTGCGGGGTCGGTGCGCCGGTAGCCGTGGGCGACCTGGGCGTTGAGCACCCACGCGCGCTCGCCGATCCCGCCGCCCAGCACCGCGCTGCTGACCATCCGCCAGCCCGGCCCCGGGCGCCACAGCAGGGCACCCAGCCGTTCGCCGTCCTCCACCCGCCTCAGGTGTTCCGGGTCCGGCGGGCGGGCGGCCCCGGTGCGGGACGGCGGCAGGAGGGCGGGCACGGGGCGGGCTCCCAGCGGTGATCGGCGAAGGTCGGAGGCGGACCGGACGATCGTACTCAGTGCCGGTGTCCCGGCCGCCGCCGGACCGGTCGGGCGCGGGGCGCGTTGCGGAGCCGGATCAGGGCACCTTCACTGAACACAACTTCGCCGCCAGGCGACGGATCGGAGGCCGCGATGCTGTCCCACACCCTGGAGCATGGGGTCCTGGTCATCACGGTGGACCAGGACCCGGGGATCGCCGGGCGGGCCACGCTGACCACGCACATCACCAACCTGGTCGACGCCCATCAGCCGACCCCCGTCGTCATCGTCCTGACCGAGCGGGCGGGCGGCCATGCCGCGGTCAGCGCGGTGCTCCGGGCGCATCAGTGGTGCGGGCGGCTCGGTGTCCTGATGTCCGTGGTGACGCACAGCGCGCCGGTCCGGCGGCTGCTGGAGGACAACGCCGACACCTCGGGTCCGCGCCTGGTGGTGCACGCCCGCGTCGACACCGCGATCAGCACCGCGTTCACCGCGGCGGCCTAACGCCCCTACCGGAGTTCCGCGGCGGGCCGTCGGCGGCCGCGGACGCCGCTACTGCCGTCCGAGCCAGAGGTCGGGGCCGAAGACCTCGTAGTGGACGGCCTCGGCGGGCACGCCGCGGCGCAGCAGGTCGCCGCGGACCGCGCGCATGAAGGGCACCGGGCCGCAGAGGTAGGCCGTGAGGTTCTCGGGCAGGTCGAGGCCGGTGAGGTCGGCGCGGCCGGCGGACGCCTCCGGCGCCCGGTCGCCGGGCTCCTCGTACCACAGGTGGAGCCGGGCGTCGGGCAGCGCGCGCACCAGGTCGAGCTGCTCCTGCCGGTGGGCGTGGTCCTCGGGGGTGCGGTCGGCGTGCACGACGGTCACCGGGCGGGTGGAGCCGGTGGCGGCCAGGTGGTCGAGCATGGCGAGGATCGGGGTGACGCCGATGCCGGCGGAGGCCAGCAGCAGCGGGCCGCCGTGCTCCGCCAGGGC
The DNA here is from genome assembly GCF_055581985.1 of Streptomyces sp. NPDC042336. Lineage (NCBI taxonomy): Bacteria > Bacillati > Actinomycetota > Actinomycetes > Kitasatosporales > Streptomycetaceae > Streptomyces > Streptomyces sp. NPDC042336. The sequence continues at coordinate 287,223 of NZ_JBVJEA010000007.1, forward strand.
CAGGTCGCCGGCCGGCAGCGACACGCTGAGCACATCGCCCTTGCGGGCGTTCGCGTGCAGCCAGGAGGAGACCTCGCCGTCCGGCTGCCCGTCGGCCCGGACGCGCTTGACGGTGATGCGCAGGCCGGAACGGCCGGGCGCGGCGGACAGGCTGTACTGGCGGATCTGCCGGGCGCCGTCGGGCAGTTCGACCTGGACGCTGACGTACTGGCCCGGCTGGAAGGGTGCGACGGGACGCTCGTCGGCCGGGCCCAGGACGAGGGAGACCGCCTCCGCGCTCTCCTCGACCCGGTCGACGATCTCCATTGGGCGCCAGACGTCGCCGTCCGCGACGCCCTTGCGCGCGTAGAGCCGCGCCTCCAGGGCGATGAGCGCGTTGGCCAACAGCCAGTAGACCTCGTCCCAGGCCCGGGCGACCTCGGGGGTGACGGCGTCGCCGAGCACGTCGACGACGGCGGCCATGAGGTGCCGGTGGACGATCACGTACTGGTCGGAGGTGATGCCGAGTGAGGCGTGCTTGTGCGATATGCGCGAGAGCATCACGTCGGCGCGTTCGTCCGGGTTCTCCAGCAGCAGGCCGGCGAAGGCGGCGACGGAGCCCGCCAGGGCGCGCTGCTGCTCACCGTTGGCCTGGTTCCCGCGGTTGAACAGGTCCCGCAGCAGTTCGGGGTGGGCGTCGAAGAGCTTGCGGTAGAACAGGTCGGCGATGTCACCGATGGCCGCTCCGACGGCGGGGAGAGTGGCTCGGACCACGGGAACGGACTGTTCGGAGAGCACAGCGACTCCTTAATTGGTAGATGAGATTCGTGTTTTAGGTCACGGCTCGGCATTGCCGCCGGGGCGCCGGCCGTCACCCGGAGGGCGGTCGGTCAGGCCGATCAGGACCGGGCCGGTCGGTGAGGCCACCAGGTCGGACACGGTCAGCGGGTCGAGCGCGGCGTAGAACGCCTCCTGGGCGTCGCGGAGCGCTCCGCGCAGCCGGCAGGCCCCGCGCAACGGGCACGGACTGTCGCCCTCGCAGTCGACCACCTCGGCATCGCCTTCGAGTTCGCGCACCAGCCAGCCCACCGAGGCGTGCCGCCCCAGGTCGGTCAGGGTCAGCCCGCCCCCGCGACCGCGCCGCGCCTCCACCACGCCGAGGTGCTGCAGGCGGGTGATGGCCTTCGCCGCGTGGCTGTACGGCACACCGACGACCTCGGCCACCTCTCGGGTGGCCAGGGGTTCGTCACCGTCTCTCACCACCGCCAGGCGCATGACCGAACGCAGCGCCAGGTCGGTGAACTTCGTCAGCCGCACACCGGGACGCTATCAAATACGCATGCTAGGTTCGCCTTTACCCGCGCGGTCCGCCCTGTGCGGTGCGTCACTGGACGCCCGCACCCGGGACGGGCCGCTCGACGGGGCGGGGGAACGGCACGATCGGGCACACGGAACGGCGGCACCTGATGACAGCGGAGGACGGCGACTTCCGGGGCACGGCGGGTCCTGCCCTCCCCCGGGTGCTGTGCGACACGGCGGAACTCCTCTCCCTGGGGGGCGACGCGCCGGCCGGTGCCCTGTGGAAGCTCGCGGAACCGGGACGGCAGCTCGACGCCAACGTCGTCCGCCTCCCCGCCGGGGGCCGGGTGGGCACCCACACCGAGCCCGACCTCGACGTCCTGCTCCTCGTCCTCGACGGCGCGGCCCGCCTCGACTCCAGCGACGGCGAGCACCCGCTGCGCGCGGGCGTCCTGACCTGGCTGCCGCACGGCTCGGCCCGGGAGGTCCTCGCCGGGCCGGACGGGGTGACGTACCTGACCGTGCACCGCCGGCGTCCCGGCATGCGCATCCAGCCCCCCGAGGCCGCCGACCGGCTGAGGCGGTCCCTCGGCGGCGACGGCGCCTGAACCGCTCACCGTGTCTCGGAACGCAGCTCCGTGAGGGACCGTGCCGTCAGGGGGCGCGGTTCCGCGTCGGGGTCGACGAGGACGACGGTGCAGGTGGCCGCGTGGGTGAGGGCGCTGGTGAAGCTGCCGTCGGCGAACTGGGTCAGCGGACCGCGCGGGGAGCGCCCGACCGCGACCGTGCGGGCCCCGACCTCGGCTGCGTGCCGGGCCAGGACGCGGCCCGCCGCGGCGTGGTCGCCGACGCCGGTGAGGATGTGGCCGGTCGCGGCCACACCGAGGCCGCCCAGCCGGTCGAGGTGCGCGGTGACGGCGGCCTCCGCCTCGGCTTCGGTCTCGGTGTCGGCGGCCTGTTCCTCGACGACGGCGGTCTGCCGTACGTGGACGACGTCGAGCGGGCTCCTGGTGTCGCGGGCGAGGCGTGCCGCGGCGTCCACCACCGCGGCCGCCTCGCGGTGGGCGCCGACGGCCACCACCACGGGCGGCGCGTCGGTCGTGGCCGGGGCGCCGACGGGGGTCAGCGTCGGGGACACGGGCTCCTTCTCGCCGGTGTCCGTCTCGGCCCGACGCAGCAGCCGGTGCCCGCCGGCCAGGACCGGGATGGCGAGGAGGAAGGTGGCGGCACCGAGGTAGAAGGGGACGCTCAGGTCGGTGGCGTCGGCGAGCTTGCCTGCGACGTACGGGGCAAGTCCGCCGCCGATGAAGCGCAGGAAGCCGTACGCGGAGGAGGCCACGGGGCGCTCGACCGGCGAGACGAGCATGACGGCCTGGGTGGTGAGGGTGTTGTTGATGCCGATGAAGGCGCCACTGACGATGACCGCGACGATGACGGTGGTGGGGTCCGTGACACCGGCGGCTATGACGGCCATGACGATGCCGAGGCCGAGGAGGTTGGCGTAGAGGACGGGCGCGGTGCCGTAGCGGGCCTGGAGCCGGGGCGCGAAGAAGACGCTGAAGGCGGCGACCAGCAGGCCCCAGGCGGTGAAGACCAGGCCCAGCTCGTGGGCGTCCAGCTCCATCGGGTACGGGGCGTAGCCGAGCATGGTGAAGAAGCCCCAGTTGTACAGCAGGGCCATGATGCCCATGGTCAGCAGGCCGCGATGGCGCAGGGCCTTCAGGGGGGCGAGCGGTGAGGTGACCCGCTCGGGCCTGGGCAGGTCGGGGACGAAGGCGAGGGTGGCGACCAGGGCGACGGCCATCAGGGCGGCGACGCCGAAGAACGGGCCGCGCCAGCTGATGCCGCCCAGTTCGCCGCCGAGCAGCGGGCCGACGGCGATACCGAGGCCCAGGGCGGTCTCGTAGAGGATGATCGCGCCGCTGAAGCCGCCGCTGGCGGAGGCCACGATGACCGCGAGGGAGGTGGCGATGAACAGGGCGTTGCCCAGTCCCCATCCGGCCCGGAAGCCGACGATGCCGTTGATGGAGTCGGTGGCGCCGGCCAGCGCGGCGAAGACGACGATGACGGCGAGGCCGGTGACCAGGGTCCGCTTGGCACCGATGCGGCTGGAGACCCAGCCGACGAAGAGCATGGCGACGGCGGTGACGATCAGGTAGCTGCTGAACAGCAGGGAGACCTGGCTGGGGGTGGCGTCGAGGCTGTCGGCCAGGGCCGGCAGGATCGGGTCCACCAGGCCGATGCCCATGAACGAGATGACGCAGGCGAAGGCGACGGCCCAGACGGCCTTGGGCTGCCGGAAGGGGCCGGCGGCCTTTCCACGGGGTGCACTCATGCGCGGTCTTCCTCCGAGGGGTGCGGACGGTTGCGGATGACCCGGGCCAGGGCCGGCAGCGCGGTGGCGGTGGCCTGCCGCTCCGGCCCGGTCATGTCCTCCATGAGCTGCCGGAGCGCCCGGGCACGCTCGGCGCGCCGCGCGGCCAGGACCTCGGCTCCGGTAGGCGTCACCGCCACGAGCACGCCGCGACCGTCGCTCGCGTCTGCGGTGCGCCGGACCAGGCCCGCGCGTGCCAGCCGCGTGACGAGCTGGGTCATGTTCGGCTGGGAGACGCCCTCGGCCCGGGCCAGCTCGGTCAGCCGCCGGGGGCCCTCGCGACTCAGCCTGGCCAGCGTCGAGGAGGCGGCCGTGCTCAGACCGCCGGTCCGGGCGCTCTGCCGCACGTACCGGACCAACTCCTCCACGGCGATGATCAGGTCGTCGGGGGCCGCGTCCGGGTCGATCCGGTGCGGGGCGTTCCGGCCGGGTCCCTCCGTCGGCGCATCCATAAGCGCATGATGCATTTAGATGTAACGTGAAACAAGATGCCCCGCGGCGGCCTCTCCGCGTCCCCGTGGCGTGCAAGCCGAACACCGCGTGGGGCGTTTGCTTCCCATCCCTCGGGTAACTCCGGCATTCCGGACACCGATCCCCGGGAGTCGCCATGTGGAAGCGCAAGGGCAGGAAGGACCGCCGGGCCGCCGAGCCGGTCCCCATGGAGCTGTGCGACCTGTGTGCCAGGGTCTTCCCCGCGGACGAGTCCGTGAGCGGCTATGTGCCGGACTCCTCCTCGGTGCACGCCACCAACGAGTGGTTCGACGGGCTGCGGCTCATCACCACGTGCTCCGACGAGCACTTCGACGTGATCAAGGACGGGTACGCGCACCGGCCCTTCGTGGACGAGGAGCTGTGGGCGGCGAAGCTGACCCGGGCCCTGACCACCGGCCCGCCGGCCCTGTCGATGGACCAGCTCGGGTGCCGGACGGGCCTCCAGGAGCCCCAGATACGCGCGGCCGTCGCCTGGCACAACGAGCGGATGCGGGAGGCACAGGAGCGCAGCGACCCCTGAGGCCGGCGAGCCCTGCGGTCAGTGCGGAGGACGGACTCCGTGCACCCGGTAGGGCTCCGCGTCGGCCCACCTGACGTCCAGGCCGAGACCGGGCCGCGAGGTGTCGGGGCGCAGGGCCCCGCCCTCGGGCGACAGGGTGCCGTCGAACAGCAGCCGCTCGACGCGCACGTGGTCGTGGAAGTACTCCAGGTGCCTCAGCCGGCGCACGGCGCAGAAGACGTGGGCGGACACCGCGGGCGCGCAGTGCGCGGACAGGTCGAGGTGCCGGACGGCGGACAGACCGGCGACCTCCAGCACGCCGGTGACCCCGCCGCACCGGGTGAGGTCGGCCTGGAGGCAGTCGACCGCGGGCCCCTCGGTCAGGTTGGCGAAGTCCTGCGCGGTGAAGGCGTACTCCCCCGCGGTGATCTCCAGCCGGGCCGGGCCCCGCTCGCGCAGCATCCGCAGCCCCTGGAGGTCGGCGGAGGAGACCGGTTCCTCGAACCAGCGCACGTCCCACTCGTCGCGGAACCGGTGCGCCCAGTACAGGGCCTCCTTGCGGCCGAGCGCCCCGTTGGCGTCGGTGAACAGCTCCGTGCCGTCGCCCACCGCCCGGCGTACGGCGGTCAGGCGGCGCGGGTCGGCGTCCGGTTCCCGTGACGTCTTCAGCTTCACGCGTCCGATGCCCTGCCGCACCCATCCGGCGAGCTGGTCGGTGAGGCGGTCCAGGGGGTAGTTGGTGAAGCCGCCGCTGCCGTAGACGGGCACCCGGTCGTGGTGGGCCGGCAGGAGCTGGACCAGCGGCAGTCCGAGCAGCCGCGCCTTGAGGTCCCACAGCGCCACGTCGACGGCGGACCGGGCCATGGCCCCGGCGCCGGGCCGGCCGGCGTTGCGCATCGAAGCGCCCATCCGCTCCCACAGGGCGGGCGGCGAGGAGACGGGACTGCCCTCGACGACCGGCCTGAGCACGGAGTCCACGAAGGACGCCACCGAGACGTCCCCGTAGGTGTAGCCGAGTCCGGTGCTGCCGCCGGCGTGCACGCGCACCAGGACCACGGTCGTGGAGCCCCACTCCAGGGTGCCGTCCTGCTCGCGGCCCCCGGGGCCGTCGGTGGGGATCTCGAAGGCGTGCACGTCGACCGCGTCGACCACGCACTCGTCCAGTGCCCTCGCTTCCGGGCCGGTCACCGACGCCATCGCGCACTCCCTCGCCCTCGCGTTCCCGGGCCGGTTCCCCGCGCCGACGGGTCCATGCGCGGGCCGTCCGGGTCAACCGACGTTTGTCCGGGTGCGGGCCGGGTCACTCAGTTCCCCGTCGCGAGCCATCGAAAGGACGCCCGAGGAGCACCCTGTGAACCGGTTGTGGCGGCCGTTCCACCGTGCCTGGGACTGGTTGGCCGCGTCCGCCCTGGTCCGGCGCGGCCGGGACCTGGAGCTGATGCACAGGGCCATGGGCTTCGCCACCCTCGCCCTGGTCACGCTGGCGCCCCTGCTGATCGTGGTGGCCGCGGCCGACCCGCTGGGACGCGGGGGCTTCGCCTCGTGGCTGGCCGACGGCATGGGGCTGTCCGGGCGGTCGGCCAAGGTGCTGACCGACATCATCAGCCCGCCGACCAAGGTCGTCGGCACGACGAGCGTGTGGGGTGGAATCCTGCTCGGCGTGTTCGGCGTGTCCTTCGCGGCGAGCGTGCAGAACGGATACGAGCGCATCTGGGAACTGCCCTCCGGCCCGTGGCACCGCATCTGGCGCCAGATGACCTGGGTGATCATGCTGACCGCCTACCTCTACCAGGAGGTGCAGACGCGGACCGCGCTGCACGGTTCGGCGCGGATCGCGCTGTCGACCGCCGTCGGCATGCTGTTCTTCTGGTGGGGCCAGCACTTCCTGCTGGGCGGCCAGGTCCGCTGGCGCGACCTGCTGCCGGGGGCGTTCGCCACGATGGTGGGCCTGATCGGCCTGCGCGGCTTCTCGTACCTCTTCTTCACACCGCTGATCCTCGACAACGCCTTCAGCTACGGCGCGGTCGGCATCGTGCTGGTGGTGGAGTCCTGGCTGATCGGGGTCGGGTTCGTCGTCTTCGGCGGCGCGATGGTCGGGCACTGGTTCTGCGAGCACCACTGGTGGGCGCGGAACATCGACCGCAGGCCGGACTGACGCGAGCACCCTCGGGTCCGTCAACCGGCGCGCCGGCGCAGTCCGCCCGCGAGTGCCGCGGCCACCGCCCCCGTCGCGGCCGTGGCCAGGGCCAGCGGACGGCGGTTGCGGGACATCCAGAACTGGACGCTGCGCGGATGCGCCTCGTCGTCGAAGATCCCGTGGGCGCCGTAGTCGTCCGGGGCGGTGTCGTCCGGCGGCTTCCAGAGGTTCACCGGCCGCGACGGGTCGACGGGCCGGTCCGTCTGCTGCCCGTCGTAGCCGGTGCGGGCCAGGTAGCGGTCCAGGAGCCCCGGGGCGAACTTCTGGCCCAGCAGGGTGGCGACGGTGGAGCCGCCCACCCAGTACATGCGCCGCTCGGGGTGGTCCGCCGCGTGCAGTACGGCGCGGGCGGCGACCTCGGGCTGGTAGACGGGGGCCACCGGGCGCGGATGGCGGGGCAGCCGGGTGAGGACCCAGCTGAACTGGGGGGTGTTGAGCCCGGGCATCTGCACCATGGTCACCCGCACCCCGCTGCGGTCGTGCAGCAGTTCGCAGCGCAGTGACTCGGTGAACCCCTGGATGGCGTGCTTGGCCCCGCAGTAGACGGCCTGGAGCGGGACGCTGCGCTCGGCCAGGGCCGATCCCACCTGGACGATGGTGCCGCGATCGCGCGGTGTCATGCGCCGCAGGGCGGCCTGGGTGCCGTGGACGAAACCGAAGTAGGTCACCTCGGTGGCCCGTCGCAGTTCCTCGGCCCGGATCTCCGGCACGGGTGCGAAGACGGTCGAGAACGCGGCGTTCACCCAGACGTCGATCGGGCCGAGTTCCTCCTCGACACGGGCGGCCGCCGCGTCCACCGCGTCAGCGTCGGCGACGTCCACGACCAGCGGCAGAGCGCGCCCGCCGGCCTCGCGGACCTCCTCGGCCGCCCGCTCAAGGGCGTGCTCGCCCCGCGCGAGCAGGGCCACCGCGGCCCCGCGGGCGCCGAACGCCCGGACGGTGGCCCGGCCGACGCCGCCGGTCGCACCGGTGACGACGACGACCTCGGTGCCGTTCGTCCCCCGGTGCCGGGCGCCGCTCACTTCCTGCCCCGGCCGGGGAGGTGCTCGGCGTACTCGGTGAGCTTCTGGCGTACGCCCTTGGTGGCGATCCCGGTCAGCTCCGGGTCGTGCAGCGCCGCCTTGATGGCCTTCTTGCCCTGGTCCTTCATGATGTGCGGCGGGATCGGCGCGATCTCCGCGTCGACCTTGAACTCCAGGACCACGGGCCGGTCGGCGGCGAGCGCCTCGTCCCAGGCGGAGCCGACCTTCTTGGGGTCGGCGCAGACGATGCCCTTGAGGCCGAGGAGTTCGGCGTAGGCGGCGTAGGGGACGTCGGGGATGTCCTGGGAGCCGGGGTACTTGGGATCGCCGGCCATGGCGCGCTGCTCCCAGGTGACCTGGTTGAGGTCCTGGTTGTTGAACACGCAGAAGATGAGCGGCGCCGACCCGGACAGGCGGTCCAGGTAGCGCTTGACGGTGATCATCTCGTTCATGCCGTTCATCTGGAAGGCGCCGTCGCCGATGAAGGCGATCACCGGGCGCTCGGGGTAGGCGAACCGCGCCGCGATGGCATACGGCGTCCCCGGGCCCATCGTGGCCAGCGTGCCGGAGAGCGAGGCCTGCATGCCGTCGCGCAGCAGGAGGTGGCGCGCCCACCAGTTGGTGCCCGACCCGGAGTCGGCCGTCAGGATGACGTCGTCCGGCAGCCGCGGCGAGAGTTCGGCGGCGACGGCCTGCGGGTTGATGGTCTTGCCGAAGTGCTCGCCCGCCCAGCGGTCGCACAGGTCGTGCCACTCCCGTACGTCCTTCTCGATCTTCTCCCGCCAGCCGCGGTCCTCCTTGCGCTGGAGCATCGGGATGAGAGCGCGCAGCGTCTCCCTGGAGTCGCCGACCAGGTGGGCGTCCATGGGGTAGCGGATGCCGATCATGCGGCCGTCGATGTCGATCTCGACGCCCCGGGCCTGTCCCTCCTCGGGCAGCCACTCCGAGTAGGGGAAGCTGCTGCCGACCATGAGCAGGGTGTCGCAGCCCTTGATCATGTTGTCGCTGGCCTTGCTGCCCAGCAGGCCGATGGGCCCGGTGACGTAGGGCAGGTCGTCGGGCAGCACCTCGCGGCCGAGGAGGGCCTTGGCGACGCCGGCGCCGAGCAGTTCGGCGACCTCCATCACCTCGGCCTCCGCCTTCGCGGCACCCTGGCCGACGAGCATGGCGACCTTCTTGCCCGCGTTGAGCACGTCGGCGGCCTTGCGCAGTTCGTCGAGGTCGGGCAGCACCCGCGGCCGGCTCCAGCCCACGCTTGAGAAGACCGATCCGTGCTCCCTGGGCGGGGAGGGCTGGGCCTCCTCCTCCTGGACGTCGTTGGGGATGATGATGGTGGCGACGCCCCGGGTGGTCAGCGCGGTCTTGAAGGCCCGGTCGATGACGTGCCGGGCCTGGCCGGGGTGCACGACCATCTGGCAGTACTCGGACACGTCCGCGAAGAGCTGGTCGAGGGCGATCTCCTGCTGGTAGTGGGTGCCCAGCGACAGCCGCTTCTGCTGGCCCACCACCGCGACCACGGGCTGGTGGTCGAGCTTCGCGTCGTACAGGCCGTTGAGCAGGTGCACGGCGCCCGGCCCCGACGTGGCGACGCAACAGCCCACCTCACCGGTGAACTTGGCGTGGCCGCAGGCCATGAACGCGGCCATCTCCTCGTGCCTGGCCTGGATGAACTCCGGGTCGCCGTCGGCCCGGTCGAAGGCGCCGAGCAGACCGTTGATGCCGTCACCCGGATAGCCGTACACCCGCTGGACGCCCCACTCGGACAGGCGCTGGAGCACGTAGTCGGCGACTTGGGTCATGGAGCTCTCCCGGACGTGGGGGGACGACGGTCGGCTTGTGGGGTTACCCTCCCCGCCGCGCCTAAACCGGCCGTCCGTCCCCTTCGTCCGCTCCCGCGCCGAGCCCCTACGCGGGCGGCGGGGCCGTGCTCGCGCGGGTCACCAGCCGGGTCGGCACCAGTGTCGTGCCCCGCTCCGGACCGGCCGCGCGCATCTTGCGCAGCACGGCCCGCACGCACAGCCGGCCGACCTCGGCGAAGTCCTGGTGGACGGTGGTCAGCGGGGGCAGGAAGGAACCGGCCTCGGCGATGTCGTCGAAGCCGATGACGCTGACGTCCTCGGGCACGCGCCGGCCGCGTTCGTGCAGGGCGCGCAGCAGGCCGAGGGCCATCTGGTCGTTGGCCGCGAAGACGGCGGTGCACTCCTCGCGGCCGGCGAGCTCCAGGCCCGCCCGGTAACCGGACTCCGCCGACCAGTCGCCCCGGACGAGCGGCGGCGGGGTGCGGCCCGCCTCGGTGAGCGTCCGCCGCCAGGCGTCGGTGCGGCGCTGGGCGGCGAAGGACCCCTCGGGGCCGCCCAGGTGCCACACCGTGTCGTGCCCGAGGTCCAGCAGGTGGCGCACGGCGGCTCGGCTGCCGCCGGCCTGGTCGGTGTCCACGACCGTGTAGGTGTCGCCGGCGTCGGAGTCGACCACGACGACCTGGACGTGCGGCGGCAGGGTGAGGGACGCCGCGTCCAGGAGGTGGACCTCCATGATGACGATGACGGCGTCGACGGCCAGTTCCTCCAGGCGCGAGAAGGCGCCGCGCACCTCGTCCTGGGTGGGGACGGCGACCGGCAGCAGCGTCACCGCGTACCCCTCGCTCGCCGCGGAGACCGCGATGGCCTCCAAGGTGCGCACGTTGCCCGTGGTGGCCAGCGTGAAGGTGATGACGCCGATGGTGCGGAACTCGCCGCGCTTGAGGGCCCGGGCGGCGCTGTTGGGCCGGTAGCCCAGCTCCTTCATGGCCGCCAGCACCTGTTGGCGGGTCTCCTCGGTCACGCCCGCGTAGCCGTTGGAGACGCGGGAGACCGTCTGCGAGGAGACTCCCGCCAGCCGGGCGACGTCCGCCATGGACGCCGTGCGGTCCCGGCCGCGCCGGGCAGGCGCGGGTGCGCTCGTCGGGACTTCCTCAGCCGTGCTCACTCGCCGTCAGCCGCCTCTCTGTCGCTGCCGGGTCCTGGTGCGAACGGACCCTTGACCGTCGTCATCGGGGCAGTGTAGACATGCCGCCATCAGATGTTTACGTAAACATAACAGCTCGACGCCCTTTCGCGGCGCGCGATGTTTACGTAAACATCAGGTTCCAGGACGTGGACGAGCGAGGACGACATGACGACGCTGCAACCGCCGGCCGCCGCCGAGCCGCGGCCGGCCCCACCCCCGGTGCGGCGGGACCGCCGCTCCTGGACGGGGTGGGGCTTCCTCTCTCCCTTCGTGGCCGTGTTCGCCCTGGTGTTCCTCGCGCCCATCGCGTATTCGGTCTACCTCAGCCTCTTTCGCGACCAGCTGATCGGCGGGACCACCTTCGTCGGCCTCGACAACTACGGCGAGGCGCTGGGGGACGACCGGTTCTGGGCCTCGCTCGGCCGGGTCTCGCTCTTCCTCGCCGTACAGGTGCCGATCATGCTCGGCATCGCGCTGCTCGTGGCCCTGGCGCTGGACAGCGGACGCCTCTACGGCCGGGACTTCTTCCGCATCTCGATCTTCCTGCCGTACGCCGTGCCCGCCGTGGTGGCCACCCTGATGTGGGGCTTCATGTACGGCACCCGCTTCGGCCTGGTCGGTGACATCAACGGCGCGCTCGGCGTCTCGCTGCCCGACCCGCTCTCCCCCGACCTGGTGCTGGCCTCCATCGGCAACATCGTCACCTGGGAGTTCGTCGGCTACAACATGCTGATCTTCTACGCGGCGCTGCGGGTGGTCCCCCACTCGCTGTACGAGGCGGCCCAGATCGACGGCGCCGGCCAGATCCGCGTGATCACCGCCATCAAACTCCCGGCGATCCGCGGGGCCCTGGTGATCGCCACCATCTTCTCGATCATCGGCAGCTTCCAGCTCTTCAACGAACCCAGCATCCTGCAGCCCCTGGCGCGCAACGCGATCACCACGGACTACACACCGAACTACTACACGTACGCGCTGTCCTTCAACGGGCAACAGCACAACTACTCCGCGACGGTCGCCATCGTCATGGGGCTGATCACCATGGTCATCGCCTACGCCGTGCAGCTGCGCGGCATGCGCAAGGGAGTGTGATGCGGCGATGACCAGTCCCGTCGCCACCGTTTCCGGCCGTTCCGCGCCCGCGCCGTCCGGCTCGTCGGGCTCCGCGCCCCGACTGCGTACGCCCCGTCGCCGGCACTCCGCCGACAAGCCCCGGCGCAGCGTGCTGCTGACCGTGCTCACCTCACTCGTGCTGCTGTACAGCCTGGTCCCGCTGGTCTGGCTGGCCATCAGCGCCACCAAGACGCAGGAGGGCCTGTCCCGTTCCGCCGGTCTCTGGTTCGACGGCGACTTCGCGCTGTGGGACAACATCACCGAGACGTTCACCTACGACGACGGCGTCTTCACCCGCTGGCTGCTCAACACCCTGCTGTACGTGGGCCTCGGCGCGGGCGGCGCCACCTTCCTCGCCGTGCTCGGCGGCTACGCGCTCGCCAAGTTCACCTTCCCCGGCCGGCGTGCCGTCTTCGCCGTCGTCATCGGCGCGGTGGCGGTGCCGGGGACGGCGCTCGCGGTGCCGACCTTCCTGATGTTCAGCGAGATGGGGCTCACCAACACCCCCTGGGCGGTGATCATCCCGTCCCTGATCTCGCCGTTCGGCCTCTATCTGATGTGGGTGTTCGCCACCGAGGCCATCCCGGCCGAACTGATGGAGGCCGCCCGCATCGACGGGGCGGGCGAGGTGCGCACCTTCTTCCGGGTCGCCCTGCCGCTGCTGGCGCCCGGCATCGTCACCGTCCTGCTGTTCAGCATGGTGGCGACCTGGAACAACTACTTCCTGCCGCTGGTCATGCTCAAGGACCCCGACTGGTACCCGCTGACCCTGGGGCTCAACAGCTGGAACCAGCAGGCCGCGACCGCGGGCGGCGAGCCCGTCTTCAACCTCGTCGTCACCGGGTCGCTCCTGACCATCCTGCCGCTGATCGCCGCGTTCCTCCTGCTCCAGAAGTACTGGCAGTCCGGTCTCGCCGCCGGAAGCGTCAAGGAATAGCCCTCCCTCTCCCGCCCACCACCGACAACCCCGCCGGCCCTCGAAGGTGCCGGTTCCGGCCACAAAGAAGTGGAAGCACACCCATGCCCACACACCTGACCAAGCACTCGCGCCGCCTCCTGCGCGGCACGGTCCTCGTCTGCGCCCTCGCCCTGGGGGCGAGTGCCTGCGGCGACTCCGACGACGGGGGGTCGAGCCAGAAGGCGGTCTCCGAGGCGGATGTCCAGGCAGCCCTGAAGAAGGGCGGCACCATCACGGTCTGGGCGTGGGAGCCCACCCTCAAGCAGGTCGCCACCGACTTCGAGAAGGCGCACCCGGGCGTCAAGGTGAACCTCGTCAACGCCGGGACCAACAAGGACCAGTACACGGCGCTGCAGAACGCCATCTCGGCGAAGAAGGGCGTCCCGGACGTCGCCCAGATCGAGTACTACGCGATGGGCCAGTTCGCCCTGACCGAGCAGCTCACCGACCTCAAGTCCTTCGGCGCCGACAAGCTCTCCGCCCAGTTCTCCCCCGGTCCGTGGAACGGGGTGAAGGCCGGTTCGGACGGCGTCTACGCGCTGCCCATGGACTCCGGTCCGATGGCGCTGTTCTACAACAAGAAGGTCTTCGACAAGTACCACATCGAGGTGCCCACCACCTGGGCCGAGTACCTGGACGCCGCCCGCGACCTGCACAAGGCCGACCCGAAGGCGTACATCACCGCCGACAACGGCGACGCCGGCTTCGCCACCAGCATGCTCTGGCAGGCCGGTTCGCACCCCTACACGGTCGACGGCACCAAGGTGCGGATCGACTTCTCCGACCAGGGCGCCAAGACCTTCACGGACACCTGGCAGCAGCTCATCGACGACAAGCTCCTCGCCTCCGTCCCCGCCTGGACCGACGAGTGGTACAAGGGCCTGGGCGACGGCACCATAGCGACGCTGGCGACCGGCGCCTGGATGCCCGCCAACCTCGAGTCCGGCGCGAAGGCGGCATCCGGTGACTGGCGCGTCGCCCCGATGCCCCAGTGGACGGCGGGCGGCAAGGTCAGCGCCGAGAACGGCGGCAGCGCGCTCGCGCTCCCGGAGCTGGGCAGGAACGAGGCGCTGGCGTACGCCTTCGTCGAGTACGCGAACGCGGGTGACGGCGTGCAGACCCGGCTGAAGAACGGCGCCTTCCCGGCGACCACCGCGGATCTGCAGTCCACGAAGTTCCAGGACACCGCGTTCCCCTACTTCGGCGGCCAGAAGGCCAACAAGATCTTCGCCGAGTCGGCCGCGGACGTCCCCGACGACTGGTCCTACCTGCCCTACCAGGTCTACGCGAACTCGGTCTTCAACGACACCGTCGGCAAGGCCTACGTCTCCGGCACCACGCTCGCCGAGGGCCTGAAGTCCTGGCAGGAGGCCTCGGTCAAGTACGGCGAGGAGCAGGGCTTCACCGTCGAGAAGTAGCGCACGCCCCCACCGGAAGGACCGCCATGATCTCCACCCTCCACTCCCGCCCGCACCGCGGGACGGACGGTGCGCCCGCCCCCCGCCTCGCCTTCGGCGCCGACTACAACCCCGAGCAGTGGCCCCGGGAGGTGTGGGAGGAGGACGTACGGCTGATGCGCGAGGCCGGTGTCACCATCGTCTCGCTCGGCATCTTCTCCTGGGCCCGCATCCAGCCGGGCCCGGACACCTGGGACTTCGCCTGGCTCGACGAGGTGATGGACCTGCTGCACGAGCACGGCGTCGGCGTCGACCTGGCGACCGCCACCGCCTCCCCGCCGCCCTGGCTGACCACCGCGCACCCCGAGATCCTCCCGGTCACCGACCGGGGCGAGACGCTGTGGCCGGGAGCGCGCCAGCACTGGCGCCCGACCTCGCCCGTCTTCCGCGAGCACGCCCTGCGCCTGGTGCGCAGGCTGGCGACCCGCTACGCCGGTCACCCGGCCCTCGTCGCCTGGCACATCAACAACGAACTGGGCTGCCACAACGTCTACGACTACTCCGACGACGCGGCCCGTGCCTTCAGGGACTGGCTGCGCGCCCGGTACGGAACGACGGACGCCCTCAACCACGCCTGGGGCACTGCGTTCTGGTCGCAGCGCTACAGCGACTGGGAGCAAATCCTGCCGCCCCGGCTGGCCGCCTCACACCCGAACCCCACCCAGCAGCTGGACTTCAAGCGGTTCTCCTCGGACGCCCTCAAGGACCACCTGCGCGCGGAGCGCGACCTGCTGCGGGAGCTGACCCCCGACGTCCCCGTCACCACCAACTTCATGGTGATGCCCGGCACCAGGGGCATGAACTACGCGGACTGGGCCGGCGAGGTGGACTTCGTCGCCAACGACCACTACGTCGTCCCGCACCCGCAGGCCCGCGACGAACTGTCGTTCTCGGCGAACCTCACCAGCGGCATCGCCGGCGGCCGGCCGTGGTTCCTGATGGAGCACTCCACCAGTGCCGTGAACTGGCAGCCCGTCAACCTGGCCAAGGCGCCCGGTGAGATGGCCCGGGACTCGCTGACGCACGTGGCGCACGGCGCCGACGCGGTGTGCTTCTTCCAATGGCGCCAGTCGGCGGCCGGCGCCGAGAAGTACCACTCGGCGATGGTCCCGCACGCGGGCGCGGACAGCGACCTGTTCCGTTCGGTCGTCGCGCTCGGCGACACGCTGAGGACGCTCGCGCCGGTCGCCGGGAGCGAGCGGGAGCCCGCCGAGGTCGGCATCCTCTTCGACTGGGAGTCCCGGTGGGCGAGCGAGCAGGACTCGCACCCCACCTCGCTGCTCGACTACCACAAGGAGGCCCTCGACTGGTACTCGGCGCTGCTCGCCCTGGGCATCCGCGCCGACGTCGTCACCACCGGCTCCGACCTGAGCCGCCACCGGGTGCTGATCGCGCCGGTGCTGCACCTGGTCCCGGCCGAGCTGGCAAAGGACCTCACGCGCTACGCCGAGCAGGGCGGGCACCTGGTGACCACGTACTTCTCCGGCATCGTGGACGAGAACGACCACGTCTGGCTGGGCGGTTACCCGGGCGCGCTGCGGGACCTGCTCGGCATCCGCGTCGAGGAGTTCGGCCCGCTGCCCGACGGGCAGACCGTGGAGCTGGACGGCGCGGGCAGCGGGGACCTGTGGACCGACCGGATCACCGTGACCGCGCCGGAGACGGAGGTCCTGGCCCACTACCGCACCGGCACCCAGGCGGGCCGTCCCGCCGTCACCCGGCGTCCGGCGGGCAGCGGTTCGGCCGCCTACGTCTCCACCCGGCTCGGCGCCGAGGGGCTCGCCGCACTGCTGCCGAGGCTCCTCGGTCCGGCCGGGGTGAGGAGCGAACTGCCCGCCGGTGTACGGGGGCTGGTCGAGTCCACCGTGCGCCGTGGCCCCGGGGGACGCTTCCTGTTCCTGGTCAACCGGACCGACGAGGCCGTCACCGTCCCCGGACTCGCCGGAGAGGTCCTGCTGGGCGACACCGGTGACGAGGGCGCCGTCGTCCTCGCGGGCCGAGGGGTCGCCGTCCTGCGCACGCCCACCGACTGAGTCACACCGACGCGACATCCACGACTCCCCGGAGCGGCACGGCCCGCTCCGGGGCCGTCCCCTCCTGCCCGAATGCGGGCGGGAAGGGGCCACCGCAGCGACCACACCTTCCGTTGGGAGCACACGATGGCACCCCGTAACCGCAGCAGACGCCTCGTAGGGGCAGCCGTCCTGACCGCCCTGGCGACGGGCGCCGCCCTGACCGGCGTTCCGGCCCAGGCCGGGCCGGCCGCGGCCGCCGCCTCCGTCACGGTGCGTCCGGACCCCTCGTACCAGCAGGAGGCGTTCGAGGGCTGGGGCACCAGCCTGGTCTGGTTCGCCAACGCCACCGGCGACTACCCGCCCGAGATCCGCGAGAAGCTGGCCCGCCTGCTGTTCGGCGACGACGGACTGGGCCTCAACATCGCCCGCTACAACATCGGCGGCGGCAGCGCGCCGGACGTCCGGGACTACCTGCGGGCCGGCGGGGCGGTCGAGGGCTGGTGGAAGGCGCCCGCGGGCACCACGCGCGAGGACACCGACTGGTGGAGCGCCGACGACCCGGCCGACTGGAACGAGGACGCCGACGCCACTCAGCGCTGGTGGGTCGAGCGCATCAAGGACGACATCGACCACTGGGAGACGTTCAGCAACTCACCGCCCTGGTTCATGACCGTCAGCGGTTACGTCTCCGGCGGCTTCGACTCGTCCGCCGACCAGCTCGCGCCCGAGTCGGTCGACGACTTCGCCGCCTACGTCGCCGGGGCGACCAGCAGGCTGGAGAAGGCCGAGGGCATCGAGGTCGACACCGTCGACCCGTTCAACGAGCCCAACACCCCCTACTGGGGAACACAGCTGAACGCGGACGGCGAACCCGTCGGCGGCCGGCAGGAGGGCGCCCACATGGGCCCCGAGCTGCAGCGCAAGGTACTCCGGGCCCTCGCCCCCGCGCTGAGGAAGGCGAAGGTCGAGGCGGACATCTCGGCGATGGACGAGACCAACCCCGGCACCTTCGCCAAGAACTGGAGCGCCTACTCCGGGGCCGACCGCGCTCTGGTGGGCCAGATGAACGTCCACACCTACGGCACCGGGCAGCGCACCACCGTGCGGGACCTCGCCAAGGCCGCGGACAAACCCCTGTGGATGAGCGAGGTGGGGGGTGACTGGGGCGACGGCCAGGACTTCGAGGACATGCGGCCCGGCCTCGGTCTCGCCCAGCAGATCGTCGACGACCTGCGGGAACTGGAGCCCCGCGCCTGGGTGTTCTGGCAGCCCGTCGAGGACTACGACAACATGAAGCCCGGCGGCGAGTCCGCGAAGGGCGGCAACTGGGGCAGCATCCAGCTCCCGTTCGACTGCACCGCCCGGGACACCCTGGAGACCTGCCCGGTCCGGACCAACACCAAGTTCGACACCGCCCGCAACTTCACCCACTTCATCAAGCCCGGCGACCGGCTGATCAAGACGGACGACACCTCCAGCGCCGCCGCCGTCACCCGCGACGGCAAGGGCGCCTCACTCGTCCACGTCAACCGCGCCACCGAGGCCCGCACGGTCACCCTCGACCTGTCCAAGTTCCGTGACGTGAGCCGCCGGGCCACCGTCACCCCGGTCGTGACCAGCGCCGACGGCAAGCTGGAGCGACGGGACCCGATCGGGGTGAGCGACCGCGCGGCCACCTTCACCGTGCCCGCCCAGTCCGTCACCTCGTTCGAGATCAAGGGTGTCTCGGGCGTCGCGAAGGACGCCGCCGAGCCGCGCGAGGGGCACGGCTACACACTGACCGGCGTACAGAGCGGCAAGGCCGTCACCGTGGCCGCGGACGGCACGAACCTGGTGCTCGGCGCCGCGGAGGGCACGCGCGCCCAGCGGTGGCGCCTGAGCGAGGTGCGCCACGACAGCGGGGTCCGCGACCGCTACGTCTTCACCCGGCCCGAGGACGGCACGCGGCTCGCCGTACGCGACGACGTCCCGGTGGCCGAGCCCGACACGGGCGGGCGGGACAAGGCCGCCCAGTGGCTCATGTCGAGCACCGGGGACGGCACCTGGACCCTGGTCAACGCGGCCACCGGGCGCCTGCTCGAAGTGGGCGGCCAGGCGACCCACGAGGGCGCGGCCGTCACGACCTGGCCGCCCAACTCCGGGACCAACCAGCGCTGGACACTGACGGACGTGTCCGCCGGCTGATCCCTCCCCTTGCCGCTCATCCCGGGCGCACCGTCGGCCACGGTGCGCCCGGGACCGGCGGCCCGCCCCGTACGGACCCGAGGAGACCGCATGACCACCGACCCCCGTGAGCGCGAGGTCCGCCGCCGAATGGCGGCGCGCGAGCTGTACTCGGACGGCGCCCCCGGCCTGGAGGCCCTGGCGGAGGAGCGGCTGCGCGGCAAGGATCTGGCCGACGCCTACAACCGGACCGGCGCGCGGGACGAGGAGGGCCGTCGGGCTCTCCTGAAGGAGCTGCTCGCCTCGCTCGGCACGGGAGTGTGGATCGAGCCACCGCTGCACGTGGCCTACGGCAACCGGGTGCACCTGGGCGACGACGTGTATGCCAACTTCGGCCTCACCCTCGTCGACGACGTCGAGGTCTTCGTCGGGGACCGGGTGATGTTCGCCCCGCACGTGACCGTCAGCACCACCGGGCACCCCGTCCACCCGGACCTGCGCCGGGACGGCACGCAGTTCTCGGCACCGGTGCGTATCGAGGACGACGTGTGGATCGGGGCCGGCGCGCTGATTATTGCGGGGGTGACCGTCGGCCGGGGCTCGGTGGTCGGCGCGGGCAGTGTGGTGACGGCCCACGTGCCCCCGATGACGGTCGTCGCCGGGACGCCGGCCCGGGTACTGCGCGAGATCACCGACGCCGACCGCGAGTGGGCCTACCGTCCGCCCCGCACCCTTGGCCCGGCCCGCGGCGAGTGACCGGGTCGACCGCCAACTTCCGCCGCACGTCGGGCACATGACAGGCGTCGGCGCAGTACGATGATCCGGGACTGCGGCCGAGCGTCATCTCCCGGAGCACGGAGCCTGCCATGACCACGGACCACACCCGGCCTCCCCACATCGACACCGGCCGGGCCCACCCCGCGCGGGTCTACGACTGGCTGCTGGGCGGCAAGGACAACTACCCGGCCGACGAGGCGGTGGGCGCGACCCTGCCGCCCGAGGCACGGGACGGGGCGCGGCAGAACCGCGCGTTCATGAACCGCGCGGTGGCGTACCTCGCCGCGCGCGGCGTCGACCAGTTCCTGGACATCGGCACGGGCATCCCGACCGAGCCCAACCTGCACCAGATCGTCCAGCGGACGGTGCCGACCGCCCGGGTCGTCTACGCCGACAACGACCCGATCGTGCTGCGGCACGCGCAGGCCCTGCTGGCCGGCAGCCCCGAGGGGGCCACGGACTACATCCAGGCCGACGTCCGCGAGCCCGAGGACATCGTGCGCCACGCCCGCGGCATCCTTGACTTCGACCGGCCCATCGCGCTGTCGCTGATCGCGCTCATGCACTTCGTTCCGGACGACCAGGACGCCCACGGGATCGTCCGGGGTCTGGTCGGGACCCTCCCCCGGGGCAGCCACCTGGTCCTGTCGCACGCCTCGATCGACCTCTTCCCCGAGCTGGCGGAGCAGGTGATCGCCCAGTACGCCAGGGGCGGCATCCGCCTCGGCTTCCGCACCCGGGCGGAGGTCGCCCGCTTCTTCGACGGTATGGAACCGGTGCCGCCCGGCCTGGTCACGGCCACCGAGTGGTACGGCGAGGGCCAGGGGCCGCCCGCGCCGGAGGAGAGCGGTGTCTACGCGGGCGTGGCGCGTATCCCCTGACGGGTGGGCAGGGGTGCGGGGCGGCGGCTCAGCGGCGGCGCCCGCGCGTCGCCCAGCCGCTGCCGATCCCGGCGACGTGCAGGGCCAGCAGGGCGAGGCCGATGAGCATCACGTTGGTGGAGGTGAAGACGTCGTTGGTCGAGACCTCGGCCGCGTTGATCAGCCAGGCGATGAGGAACAGAACCGCCGCGATGATGGCGAGCACGGTGTACATCCCTTCGGATCGGCGGCACCGGAGCGGCGCCGTGTCTCGCGTATGCCCCCGACGGGCCGCCTGACACGACGGAGGGCGCGGCAACGACGGGCAGCCCGCGGGCCCTCCACAGGCATTAGGTAAGGCGAACCTAAGATCAGATAATGTTTCGTGTGCAACAACCTCCGGAAGCAACCCGTCCGGTGGTTCCGCGAGCACACTTGGGAGCCGGCCTTGCCGCACACGACCGACACGACCGGAGACCGGCCGGAGACCGTCACCGAAGAGGGCTGGGTCGAACTCGGCTCACGGGAGGAGCTGCGCGAGCTGCTGGGCGAACCCTGGCCCGTCGTCGTCGACAAGGTGCACGACCGGCTCACGGACGAGGACCGGGACATCCTGGCCCGCTCTCCCTTCTGCCTCCTGGCGACCTGTGACGCGGGCGGCAACTGCGACGTGTCGCCGCGCGGCGACACCCCCGGCTTCACCCACGTCCTGGACTCCAGGACGCTCGCCCTGCCGGACCGCCCGGGCAACCGGCGCGGGGACAGCTTCCACAACATCCTCGACAATCCGCACGCCGGCCTGCTGTACCTGATCCCCGGCGGCAAGCAGGTGCTCCGGGTCAACGGCCGGGCCCGCGTCCTCACCGAGGCGCCGTTCTTCGACGCGATGACACGGGACGGAAGGCGTCCGGACCTGGCGCTGCTCCTGGAGATCGACGAGATCTACCTCCACTGCCCGATGTCCCTGAACCGGGCGGGACTGTGGAAACCCCAGTCCTGGCAGACGAGTTGAGCCGTGCGGGCCGCCGGGGGGCGACGGACGGGGCAGCGGCCGCCAAGTCCGTGTGACCCCCGCCTCTACCAGCAGTTATTAGGTTAGGCTAACCTTCACTGCGTGAGAACTGGTGAAGACGCAGCCGGTACCCCGCGCCTGCGCGGTCATGAGCTGTCGGCAACGGGCGTGACCGTCGCGTACGACGGTGTCGATGTCGTGCACGACGCCGCGGTCAGGCTCAAGCCCGGCGAAGTGACCGTCCTGGTGGGCCCCAACGGCAGTGGGAAGTCGACGCTGCTGCGGACCGTCGCCCGGCTGCAGCGGGCCCGCAGTGCCGTGCTCAGCCTGGACGGCAGCACCGACGGACTGGCGCTGACGTCCCGTGAGTTCTCCCGGTACGTCGCCCTGCTGACGCAGGGTCGTCCCACGCCCGGCGGGCTGACCGTGCGGGACGTCGTCGAGTTCGGCCGCTATCCGTACCGGGGCCGCTGGGGGCGGCCCGACCCGGACGGCCCGGCCGCCGTCGACCGGGCGCTCGCGCTCACCGGCGTCGACGGCCTCGCCGACCGCGGCGCCGACCACCTCTCCGGCGGGCAGTTGCAGCGGGTGTGGCTCGCGAGCTGCCTCGCCCAGGAGACCGGCGTACTGCTCCTGGACGAACCCACGACCTATCTAGACCTGCGCTACCAGGTCGAACTCCTCGACCTCATACGCGACTTGGCGGACGACCACGGCATCGCCGTCGGTGTCGTCCTGCACGACCTCGACCAGGCGGCAGCCGTCGCCGACCGGATCACGCTCCTGGAAGCGGGCCGGATCGTCGCCGACGGCACGCCCGAGGAGGTGCTGACACCGGAGCGGCTGACCGCCGTCTACGGCATCCGGATCGACGTCGACACCGACCCCCTGACCGGCCGGCTGCGCACCCGCCCGATCGGCCGCCATCACATACGAACCCCCGAAAGGCTCGGCACCACCTCATGAGACGCCTCCTGCTCACCGCGGCCGTCACCACCGCCGCGGCGCTCACCCTCGCCGCCTGCGGCACCACCGAACCCGCCGCCGACAAGACGGAGAAGAAGGCCTCCGAGGCGATCACGCTCAAGGACGGCAAGGGCACCGAGGTGAAGCTCGACGGACCGGCCACCAAGGTCGTCGCCACCGAGTGGAACGTCGTCGAGAGCCTCGTCTCGCTGGGGGTCGACCCGGTCGGCGTCGCGGACGTCAAGGGGTACAACACCTGGGACAGCGCCGTTCCCCTCAAGAACGAGCCCAAGGACATCGGCACCCGCGGCGAGCCCAGCATGGACACCGTCGCCTCCCTCGCCCCCGACCTCATCGTCGCCACCACGGACCTCACCCCGGCGGCCGTGAAGCAGCTGCGCGAGGTCGCCCCGGTGATCGAGGTGAAGTCCGCCGACGGCACCGGTCAGATCGACCGGATGCTGGAGAACGTCGACCTCATCGCCAAGGCCACCGGCAGCTCGGACCGGGCCAGGTCGCTGCGCGAGGGCTTCGAGGCCAAGGTCGCCGCGGGCAAGAAGGCCCTGGCCGGCGCCGGGATGGCGGGCAAGGACTTCGCCTTCGCCGACGGCTACGTCGCCTCCAACCAGGTCTCGATCCGCCCGTACACCGCGACCTCGCTCATCGGCGAGGTCAACGAGGCGATCGGTCTGAAGAACGCCTGGACGGTGAAGGGCGACGAGGCCTACGGTCTCGGCACCACCGACGTCGAGGGTCTGACCAAGCTGCCGAAGGACACCCAGTTCGCCTACATCGGCAACGACGACGACCCGAGCGCCACCCCGTTCAGCGGTGAGCTGGCCAAGAACCCGGTGTGGAAGTCCCTGCCGTTCGTGAAGGCCGGCGACGTGCACCGGCTCGACGACGGCGTCTGGATGTTCGGTGGTCCCGGGTCGATGGAGGCGTACATCGACTCCGTCGTCGGCGCCCTGACGAAGTAGCGGGGCCATGGCCGTCACCGCAACCGAACCAGCGACCGATCCGGCGGCCCCTGCGTCGACGGTCCCCACGTCCCGGTCGGGCGCGGCCGCGGTGACGGCCGGAATCGTCCTGCTGGTCGCCGTGCTCGCCGTCGTCGACATCACCCAGGGCACCGCCGCCGTCGGACCGTCCGAGGTCCTCAAGGCCCTGACCGGGCAGGCCGATCCGGGCGACGCGTCCGTCGTCGTCGCCTCCCGGCTGCCCCGGATGACCGCGGGGCTCCTGGTCGGCGCCGTCCTCGGCATGGCCGGCGCCGTGCTCCAGGCGGTCAGCCGCAACGTGCTCGCCTCCCCCGACACCCTCGCGGTGAACGCCGGTTCCTACCTGGCGCTGGGGCTGGCCGGCGCCACCGGCGTCTCGCTGCCGATGCTCGCCTCCTCCGGCATCGCCTTCGCGGGCGGCCTGGCGGCGGCCGCGGTCGTGCTCGGGCTGTCCGGCCTCGGCACGGGCACCGTCCGGCTGGTGCTGGCCGGCACCGCGCTGATGCTGGGCCTGAACTCCATGACGGAGGGCCTGCTGCTGCTCTTCCCGGAGCAGACCGAGGGCCTCTACCAGTGGAACCAGGGCAGCATCGGCCAGAACGGCTTCGACGGCGTCCTGCAGATGCTGCCGATCGCCCTGATCGGACTGGCCGGCCTGATGCTGACGGCCCGTCGGGTGGACGCGCTGGCCCTCGGCGAGGACGCCGCGCGCGGCCTCGGCGTTCCGGTCCGGGCCACCCGGGTCACGGTCGTCGTGCTCGCGGCGCTGCTGTCCGCCGCGGCGGTCACGCTCGCCGGGCCCATCGGCTTCGTCGGCCTGTGCGCACCGGCCCTGGTGCGCCCGCTCGCCCGCCGGTTCCGCGGCTTCACCCGCTCCCGTACGGCGATGCCCGCGGCGGCGCTCACCGGCGCGGCCCTGGTGCTGGGCTCGGACGTACTGCTGCGGGCCCTGGTCGCGGACGCCCGTGCGGTGTCCGTGCCGACGGGTGTGGTCACCAGTCTGGTCGGCGCCGTGTTCCTGGTCGCGATGGCGCTGCGGGTGCGGGACACCGCCGGGGCCGGGGCCCCGGACCGGCTGCGGACCCCCGGCCGGGGAGTCTTCCTGGCCACGCTCGCCGTCCTGGCCGTGGTCCTGGTGGGGCTCGTGATCGCCGCCGTGCTGGTGGGCGACAGCAAGCTGCTGCTCGGTGACGTGGTCAACTGGCTTCAGGGACGGGCCGGGCGGACCGTCTCCTTCGTCCTGGACACCCGGGTGCCCCGGGTGCTCGCGGCGCTGTGCGCGGGCGCGGCGCTCGCCCTGGCCGGCACGCTCGTGCAGGCCGTCACCCGCAACCCGCTCGCCGAACCGAACGTCCTCGGCGTGACCGGCGGCGGCGCGCTGGGCGCGGTGATCCTGGTGACCACCGTGCCCGCCGCCGGGACCTGGGGCGTGGCGGGGGCCGCGTTCGCGGGGTCCGCCGTCACCGCCGTCCTCGTCTTCGGGCTCGCCGCCCGCGACGGTTTCCGGCAGAACCGGCTGGTCCTCGTCGGCATCGGCGTGGCCTCCGGGACGGCGGCGCTGATCAGCCTGCTGATCGTGCTCACCGACCCGTTCAACGCCAACAAGGCGCTGACCTGGCTGTCGGGTTCGACCTACGGGCGGACCATGCCGGACGTCGTGCCGGTCGCGCTGGCCCTGGTCGTCGGCATCGGCGTCGCCGTCGCCCGGCGCACCGAGCTGGACCTGATCTCGCTGGACGAGGACACGCCGCGGCTGCTCGGCCTGCGGCTGGCTCCCGGGCGCCTCGGCTTCCTGGTGCTGAGCGTCGTCCTCAGCGCGACGGCCGTGGCCTGCGCGGGCACCATCGGCTTCGTCGGGCTGGTCGCCCCGCACGCGGCACGCGCCCTGGTGGGCCGTCGGCACGTGCGGGTGGTGCCGGTCGCGATCCTCCTCGGCGCCACGCTCGTGTGCGCCGCCGACCTGCTCGGCCGCACGGTCATCGCCCCGGCCCAGCTCGGCGCGGGGCTGATGACGGCGGTAACCGGGACGCCGTACTTCCTGTATCTGCTGGTACGGAGCCGTCGCTAGGCATCGCAGGGGGATATCCGGGTGCCGGCGGGCCGGGTGCCCCCGTACGGTGCCGTCATGGACCGGCGCGCCGCGGACGGGGGCCACGCGGGCCTGCTGAACGTCATCGACCTCGAGGCCACGTGCTGGGACGGGCAGCCGCCGCCCGGCGAGGTGAGCGAGATCATCGAGATCGGGCTCGCCGTGGTCGACCTCGACGCCGGGGAGCGGGTGGCCCGGCACCGGATCCTGGTGCGGCCCGCCCGCTCCCGCGTCAGCCCCTTCTGCACGGAGCTGACCGGCATCACCCGGGCCGAGACCGACCGGGGCGTGAGTCTCGCCCAGGCCTGCGACACGCTGGTGCGTGAACACGGCGCGGGCGTGCGGCCCTGGGCGAGCTGGGGCGACTACGACCGCAGGCAGTTGGTCCGCCAGTGCGCGGCCGACGGGGTGCCCTACCCCTTCGGCCTCCCGGCCGAGCGCGCGCACACCAACGCCAAGGCCGTCTTCGCCGAGGCCCACGGGCTGCGCCGACGCCCCGGCATGGCACGGGCGCTGGAGATCGCCCGACTGCCCTTGGAGGGACGGCACCACCGGGGTGTGGACGACGCCTGGAACATCGCGGCGCTGGTGCTCCGGCTGGCCGACCGGGGCGACTGGCCCGGCTCTTGTTAGACGCGACGTCAAGTTACTGAACCGTAATGAGTCAGGTGCTACCGCTGGTAACCCCTGCGCGGTTACGGTCCCGTAGCCCCACAGGAGCAGCGCGACCACGGCCCTGACCCCACGGGACCGCGGACGACCGGATCCGGCCCTTCCCCAGGAGGTTCGCCATGCCCCCACGTCCCCGCATGCTCGCCGCGGCGATCGCCGCCGTCCTCGCCCTCGGTGCCCAGGCCGTCGCGGCCGCCGCGGCCGACGGCCCGGCCGGCGACTCGGCGCCCACCACGTCCCGCGGCGTCGAGATCCCCGCTTTCTACACCCCGCCGTCCGAACTCCCCGGCGCCGACGGCGCGCTGATCCGCAGCGAGCCGCTCCCCCTGGCGCTGAGCCTGCCGGGCATCGGCGGACCGCTCCCCGGCCGGGCGACCCGCCTGATGTACAAGTCCACCGACGCGAACGGCGAGGCGGTCGCGGTGACCGGCGCCTACATCGAACCGGCCGTGAAGTGGCGCGGCGACGGGCCGCGCCCTCTGGTCGCCGTCGCGCCCGGCACCATGGGCCAGGGCGACCAGTGCGCCGCCTCGATGGCCCTGGAGCACCCGTTGCGGCTCAACGGCCAGACGGTCTCGGTCGGTTACGAGGACCTGTCGGTCTACCGGCTGCTGCTGCGCGGCGTCGCCGTCGTCGTCACCGACTACGTCGGCCTGGGCACCACCGACCGGCTGCACACCTATGTCAACCGGGTCGACGGGGCCCACGCCGTGCTGGACGCCGTACGCGCCGCGCGCTCCCTCGACTCGGCGTCCGTCACCTCCGACTCGCGGGTGGGCCTGTTCGGGTACAGCCAGGGCGGTGGCGCCACGGCGGCCGCGGCCGAGCTCCAGCCCGCCTACGCCCCGGACGTCCGGTTGGCGGGCACCTACGCGGGAGCCCCGCCCGCCGACCTCACGGAGGTGACGGCGGCGATCGACGGCGGCGACCTCGCGGGCGCCCTGGGCTGGTCGCTCAACGGCTTCCTGCAGACCGAGCCCGCCCTGCGGCCCATCGCCGACCGGTACATCAACGAGGCGGGGCAGGAGGCCCTGAAGGACCTGTCGACCATGTGCGTGGGCGACGCGCTCTTCGGCTACGGCGGTGACAGCAGCACCGACTGGACGAAGACCGGGCAGTCCATCAGCGACGTCATCCGCGCCGAGCCCGTGCTGCAGAACTTCCTCGCCGAGCAGCGCATCGGCACGCTCAGGCCCGGCAGCCCGGTCCGTGTGGCCACGGGCGTCAGCGACGACCTGGTCCCGCACGGCCAGGCCCGCCGGCTGGCCGTCGACTGGTGCGCCAAGGGCGGGCAGGTGACCTACGTCCCCGTGCTGCTGCCGGGCGTGGGCAGCGGCCTGCTCAACCACTTCGCCCCGTTGCTCACCGATCAGGGCAACGCCATCGCCTGGCTCACCGACCGGCTCTCCGGCGAGCCCGCCGGCTCCAACTGCCGGAGCATGCCCGTACAGCCCTGAGCCGTGGCCCCGCTCCGTCTCCGGCATGCGCCGATCCCGAGTTGCGGCACAGAATTCGCTCAGGCGAATCGTGGCGGAGCGACAGAGAGGCGGCGGCGTGGTGGACGCGAAGCCCGACGGCGGGTCCGGCCCTCCGCGCGGGGCGAAGATGCCGAGTACGGTCGCGCACCTGCCGCGGCAGGTGCGCGAGGAGCCGACCCGCCGGCTCCGCCGCACCGGACGGGCCTTTCGCGAGAAGGACGTGCAGGTCGTCGAGGCACCGCTGCTCAAACGCGCGGTCGGGGCCTCGGCGCTCGGGAACTGCATGGAGTGGTTCGACTTCGGCGTCTACAGCTATCTGGCCGCCACCCTCGGGAAGGTCTTCTTCCCCGGCGCCTCCCCGGCCGCCCAGGTCATCTCCTCCTTCGCCACCTTCGCCGCGGCCTTCGTCGTACGCCCGCTCGGCGGCCTGGTCTTCGGGCCGCTCGGGGACCGTGTCGGCCGGCAGAAGGTGCTCGCCACCACCATGATCATGATGGCCCTCGGCACCTTCTCCATCGGCCTGATCCCCAGCTACGCCACCATCGGCATCGCCGCCCCGATCCTGCTGCTGCTCGCCCGAATGGTCCAGGGCTTCTCCACCGGGGGCGAGTACGGCGGGGCCACCACCTTCGTCGCCGAGTACTCACCCGACCGGCGGCGCGGCTTCCTCTCCAGCTGGCTCGACTTCGGCACCTTCGTCGGCTACGCCCTGGGCTCGGCGCTGGTCACCGTCCTGAACCTGTCGCTGACCGACGACCAGATGCTCGCCTGGGGCTGGCGGCTGCCGTTCCTGATCGCCGGCCCGCTCGGCGTCATCGGCCTGTACATGCGGCTCAAGCTGGAGGAGTCGCCCGCCTTCCAGCAGCAGCTGGACGAGCACGAGAAGGGGCTGGCCCAGGAGTCGGCGGGCAGCGAGTTCAAGACCATCGTGCGCGAGCACTGGCGCCCGCTGCTGGTCTGCATGGGCCTGGTGCTGCTCTACAACGTCACCAACTACATGGTGACCGGCTATCTGCCGACGTACCAGACGGAGACCCTGGACCGCTCCAGCGGCTTCTCGGACGTGCTGGTGCTGATCGGCATGGTCTGGATCGTGCTGCTGATCACGTTCCTCGGCCGGCTCAGCGACCACGTCGGCCGCCGGCCGCTCTACGCCACCGGGGCCGCGGCGATGATCGTCCTCGCCGTCCCTGCCTTCCTGCTGCTGAAGGCGGACGGCGTGTGGGCGCCGGTTGCCGGGGTCCTGCTGCTGTCCACCCTGCTGGCCTGCTTCGCCGCGCCGAGTGCCGCGACCCTGCCGGCGCTGTTCCCGACCGCCGTGCGGTACGCCGCCATGGCCATCGGCTTCAACTTCGCCGTCGCGGCCTTCGGCGGCACCACGCCGCTGGTCGCGGAGGCGCTGGTGAGCATCAGCGGCGACGACCTGATGCCCGCCTACTACCTGATGGTCGCGGGCGCCATCGGCCTGGTGACCGTGCGGTTCCTGCCCGAGAGCGCCCAGGTGCCGCTGCGCGGCTCGCAGCCCATGGTCGGCTCCCGGCGGGAACAGAGCGAGCTCATCACGACCTCGAAGGACCTCTACAGCTTCTCCAAGGACCGCTCGGGCGCCCTCTGAAGCCTCGCCGCGGGCCGCCGTCCGCGTGCGAACGAGAGCGCGCCCGACCCGGTGGCGACCCCGGCGAAGACCAGGACGCTGCCCACGGCCTGGGCGGCGCCGTAGGAGCCGGTACCGACGAGCGGTGCCGTGCAGGCGGCGGCGACCGGGATCAGCCCGGAGTACAGGGTGGCGCGTTCGGCCCCGATCCGCTGCATGCCCATGTACCAGCACACGAACCCGACGACGGTGACCACCACCGCCTGCCACAGCAGCGCGCCCGCCTCCGTCGCGTCCGGCGGGCGCAGCCACCCGGCCCCGTCGGCCAGGACGCCGGCCAGCGCCGACTCGGCCGCCGCGATGCCGCACACCACGGTGGACAGCAGCCGCGGACCCAGCGGCCGCAGCACGGGTACGGCCAGCACCGCGAAGCCGACCTCCCCGGCCAGCGCGCACACCGAGAAGGCGATGCCCGCGGCGTCGGTGCGCCCCCAGCCCTGGACCGTGAACGCCCCCACCGCCACGAACAACGCCCCGTACAGGACGGTCCGTTGCGGACGGCGCCTGTCCAGGAGGGGGAGGACGACGGCGACCACCACGGGCGCGCAGCCCACGAAGACACCGGGCACCGCGGGCTCCGCCGTGCGTTCCGCGGCGAGGACGGCCAGGTTGAAGCCGACCATGCCCACGGCCGCGAGCAGCGCGAGGCGCAGCCACCGGTGGGTGCCGAGCGCCCGCAACCGGGTCGCCGCACCGGGCCCGGCCAGCGGGAGGAGCAGCAGGAAGGCCAGTCCGTAGCGCAGGAACTGGCCGCCCGCGTACGGGTAGTCGCCCAGCAGGCTGTTGACGGTGAAGGACCCTCCGACGAGGACACAGGCGAGCGCGGCGAGCAGGGCCCCGCGCGTGGTGGTGGCGTTCATGACGACGACGCTAGAGAGCGCGGCGGCCCGGCACGGGGTCCACTTGGCGTGCGCTGTCGGGGACCAATCGGAGACCGGCTCGCTCCCGTGAGGGGGAGCACCCGGCTGGAGGACGGCGGCACGGTCGGCACCGACGTGTCGGCCGACCGGCGGACCTGACCGTCCTTACGTCCTAGGCGCCGGGGCTCCCCGCCTCCCCGCGCTCCCGGTCCGAATCCGGCCACACGTAGGGCAGGTCGTCCGGGACCCCGGGGAACAGCTCGGCGTACACCGCGGGCTCCTTGCGCACCAGGGCCGAGCGGTGGCTGCGGTGGAAGGCCTCGTCGCCCAGCCAGGGCGGCAGTTCCCCGGCGGCGGCCAGTTCCGGCTGGTCGCGCACCGGCTCGCCCGGACGGACCTCGGCGAGCCCCGCGACGAGTGAGGCCGCGCAGCCGTCCTGGTGCCCGCGCTCGCGCCAGACCCGGCAGACGTCCAGGCCGTAGCGGACGAGCGCCTCCTCGTAGCCCGTCCACATCCGCACCGCCGGGTGGTGGCGCCAGCCGTAGCCGGGGACGGTGAGTCCGCGCAGCACCTGGAGCGCCTCCACGCGCTGTTTGCCGAGGCGGCGCCGGTCCAGGGCCAGTGCCGAGTCCCGGAAGCCGGGGTGGGGGAGGAAGGTCTGCATTCCGGTGCCGCTCCGTTCAGCCGGGGAACCGGCCGCGGGCGCGCAGGTGCCCTCGGCGTTCGGCGTAGGCGAGGTCGTCGCGCCACAGGCGGCCCGCTGCGGCGCGCATCAGCGGGCGCAGGGCCGGGGCCAGGCGGCGGGCCAGAGGAAAGCCGGGCCGGTCCGAGGTGGCGAGCACCGCTTCGACGACCGCGGTGCGGGGCCGGCCGTTCCCGTCCGGGCCGAGCGGGGTGGCGTGGCTCTCCACGACGGACCCCGTGCCCTCGCCCTCGGTGATGCGCATGACCACGGTGCGGGGTCCGGGCGCGGTGAACTCGGCCCGTACGGGGACGACCAGGCGCCCGGTCAGCCGGAAGGACACGTCCACGACGAACCGGTCGGCGGCCCCGTCTCCGCCGCCGTCCCCCGCACCGGTCCCGCCGGAGCGCGGGCTCGCTCCGGGCGCCTCGACGACGGTGAGGTCCACGAAGGAGTACGGGTGGAACCAGGCTCCGTGCCAGGGGTCGAGCCGGTTGGCGACGACGTCCTCGGGCTCGCAGGCCCCCACCCCGCGCCACACGGACGTCAAGGCCGTCGGCAGGGGCGGCCGGGCGGGCAGGAGAGGAGCCGGGGTCGGGGGCTCCTCCCCCACAGCGTCCAGCCGTACCCACACCAGTACGCCGTCGTCGTGGACCGGCAGCGGTTCCCAGCCCGCGAACGGGGCGCCGTCCAGGGCGAGTCCGTGCCAGCGGCACACGAGCGTGCCGCATCGCACGGGGCCGTCGGCCAGCGGGGCCCCGAGGTGGGGGCAGGCGCCGGGGCCGCCCACCAGCCGCCCTCGCGCGTCCCGCCAGACGACGGTCTCGACGCCGGCGACGGTGCCGGACAGCGGGCGCGTGGGGCGCACGTCCGTGCTCGCGCCGAGGACGTACCAGTTGCCCGAGGGGCGGGCCAGGGCGCGTTCGAGGGCGCCCGCGATGACGGCGGGGCGTGCCTCGCGCCAGGTCGGCCGCTGGTGCCGCCAGGGGACCGCGGGGCGCCGCAGCCGCAGGGGGAGGCGGCCGCGGCGCGGGCGGGGGCCGGTGCTCATCCGGGCTCCTTCGCGTCGAGGACGCCGCCGCAGGGCACCGGCGCGGACGTAGGGGCGCGACGGGCACCGAGCCGGGCGTGCAGGACACGTACCAGTCCGTCGGCCGCGACCGCCGCGCGGCGCCGGCGGGACACCACCGCGCGCCGGTGCAGCACCGCGTACCCGCCCTCCGCGACGGCGTCGAGGATGTGCCGGTAGAGCACGAACGCGGTACGGATGCAGGGCCGTGCGACGGGGTCGAGCATGGCGAGGCCGGGCTCGGCCTCGCGGTAGACGGCCCGGGTGAGGTCCTCTGCGGCCCGCAGCGCGGCCGTGATGCGCGGGTCGGGGCGGCCGGTGTGCCTGCTCCAGAGCAGCAGGTCTCGGTGGACGCCGTGCGCGGCCAGCAGGTCGGCGGGGAGGTAGATCCGGCCCCGGTCCAGGTCCTCGCCGACGTCCCGCAGGAAGTTGGTCAGCTGGAAGGCGACGCCCAGTGCGGCCGCGTGCGGGGCGGCCGGGGCGCGGTCGGTCACGGTGCCGAGGACGGGCAGCATCTGGAGGCCGATGACGGCGGCCGAACCGTGCATGTAGGCGCGCAGGTCGGCGTAGGTGGCGTAGTCGGTGACCGTGAGGTCGGCGCGCATCGAGGCCATGAAGTCGGTGAAGTGCGCCGGTGGGATGGCGTACCGGTCGGCGGTGTCGGCCAGCGCGAGCACCACGGGTTCGGCGGCCGGCCGTTGGCCGGTGAGCGCCCGCCGCAGCAGTGCGTCGAGGCGGGTGAGGGCGGCGGCGCGCTCGTGGGGCGTGGTGCCGGACCGGGTGTCGTCGACGATGTCGTCCGCCCGGCGTGCGAACCCGTACAGGGCGTGCACGGCCGGTCTGCGGTCGGCGGGCAGCAGGCGGGTGGCCATGAAGTAGGTGCGTCCGTGCCGGGCGTTGAGGAGCCGGCACCGGGTGTAGGCGGCGCGCAGCTCAGGATCGGTGATGCCGGCGGCGTCGAGCTCGCGCGTCGTCATCGGTGCCCTCCCCCGGCCGCCGCGGGGCGGGCCCGCTTTCCGGTGATGCGGGCGGCGGCCAGTTTCCCGGAGACCAGTACGGTCGGTACGCCGACGCCCGGGGTGGTCCCGCAGCCCGCCAGGACGGCGTTGTCGGTGCCGCGCACCAGGTTGCGGGGGCGGAAGGGCCCGGTCTGCGCGAAGGTGTGGGCCACCGAGAACGGGGTGCCCGCGGCGTGCCCCTGTGCGGTCCAGTCGGCGGGGGTCACCAGGCACTCCTCCTCGACCGCGGCGGCGATGCCGGTCAGTCCCCGGTGTTCCAGGGTGGCGAGCAGGCGGTCGCGGTAGCGGGGCGCGAGGTCGCTCCAGGCGTGGGCGCCTGGGCCGATGTCGGTGTTGGGGCAGGGCGCGAGGACGTAGTGGAGGTGGCGGCCCTCGGGCGCGAGGGCGGGGTCGTGGGCGGTGGGGCGGGTGATCAGCAGGGACGGGTCGCTCATGAGGGTGCCGGTCCTGGTGAGTTCGTCGAAGGTGCCTCGCCACTCGGCGCCGAAGGAGAGCGTGTGGTGGGCGAGGTGCGGCCAGGTTCGGGTGGTGCCGGCGTGCAGGACGACGGCGGAGGGCGCGTGCCGCAGGGCGACGGGCCGGCGCGGGCGGCGGCCCAGCAGCCGGTGGGCCACGGGCAGGTCGGGGGTGAGGACGACGGCGTCGCAGGGGATGCGCTCGTGCTGGGTGACGACGGCGGTGACGCGGCTGCCGGACCGCTCGAGGCGGGTGACGTCGCGGCCGAGGCGCAGGTCGGCCCCGGCCGCGACGGCGGCGTCGGCCATGGCGCGGGGCAGGGCGTGCATGCCGCCGCGCGGGAAGTAGACGCCGGCGACGGTGTCCATGTAGGCGATGACGGCGTATGCGGCCAGCGCGCGGGCCGGCGCGACACCGGCGTACAGGGCCTGGAAGGAGAAGATCCGCTGGAGCCGTTCGTCCGTCAGGAACCCTCCGATGCGGCTCTCCAGGCGGCCGAAGCCGCCGAGGGCGGCGAGCCGGGCGAGGTCGGGGGTGAGCAGGCCGAGCGGCGAGTCGAAGTTGGCGTCGATGAACCGGCGCATCTGCACGGCGTACAGCCGCCCGAGCCAGTCGCGCAGCCGCCGGTACCCGGCCGCCTCCCGTGCTCCGGCGAACCGTTCGACCTCCGCCTCCATCGCGTCGGCGTCGGTGTGCACGTCCAGGGTGGTGCCGTCGGCGAAGCACGCCCGGTAGGCGGGGTGCAGGGGCAGCAGGTCGACGCGGTCGCGCAGCCGTTCGCCGACGGCCGCGAAGGCCTCGTCGGCCAGGTCCGGCATGGTCAGCACGGTCGGTCCGGTGTCGAGGTGGTAGCCGCCGAGTTCACGTCGGCCGGCCCGGCCGCCGGGCAGTGGTTCGCGTTCCACGACGGTCACCCGCCGCCCCGCGCCCAGCAGGTGCAAGGTGGCGGACAGCCCGGCGAGTCCGGCCCCGACGACCACGACGTGGTCGGTGCGGCCGGGCACCGTCCGCGTCATCGCGCGCTCCGGCCGGCGGGCGGTCCACCCGCCCGGTGAGTGCCGTCGTGGACCGTGCTGGGGCACATCGCGGGGTCCTCTCGTGGGGTCGGCGTCATGCCTTCCCCGCTCGCCTCGGGTGCGACGCCGCGGGGGCCGGTTCCCGTCCGGCAGTCACCCGCCCGGCGCAACCTCGGCCCCCGGCGGAGCTCCGCGCCCGCGGCGTCCAGCGCGCCGGGCGACCGCGGACGGCACCGGAGCGGAATACTCCGCCGAACGGGACCGAGCCGGCGGGCGGACCGAAGGGAAGGAGGCAGTGTGTTCGACGCGGATGTGCGGGAGGCGGGCGCGCTCGACGCGGACATCGTGGTCGTCGGCGCCGGGGCCGCGGGGCTCTCCCTGGTGCACCGGCTGCCGTCCGGGGCACCGCACGGTGCGGTGCCCTCTGTGGTCCTGATCGATCCGCCGCCCGGCCCGCTGCGCCCTCCTCGGCGCACCTGGTGCTACTGGGAGACCGGGGCCGGACGCTTCGACCGGGCGACGACGGCGTCGTGGGAGTGGCTGCGGGTGCGCGGCCGGGGCGGGGCGGTCGTCCGGCGGCACATCGCGCCCGCCCGCTACAAGATGATCCGCTCGGACGACTTCGAGGCGCTGATGGAGCGGGACCTGAAGGACCGGCCGGGGCTGCGGCGCCTGTCGGCCACCGTCGGCACGGTGACCGGCCTGCCGGACGGCACCGCGGGGGTGGCGGCCACGGACGCCACCGGCGCCCGGGTCCGCCTGAGCGCCCGCTGGGTCTTCGACTCACGCCCGCCGGAGCGACTGCCGGCCGCCCGTACCCGCCTGCTCCAGCACTTCCGCGGCTGGTTCGTCCGCACCGAGCGGCCGGTCTTCGAGCCGGAGGTGGTCGACCTGATGGACTTCCGCACGGCGCAGCCGGCGCGGGGTCTGTCCTTCGGCTACGTGCTGCCGACCGGACGGCACACCGCGCTGGTCGAGTACACCGGGTTCGGCCCGGCGCCCCTGACATCCGACGCGTACGACGACGCGCTGGAGGACTACACGCGCCGCGTCCTCGGCACCGGCGCCGTGGAGGTCCTGTCGACCGAGCAGGGGGTGATCCCGATGACCGACGCCGACTTCGGGCGGCGGGCCGAGGACGGCGACGGCGACCGCGTCTTCCGGATCGGCGTCGCGGGCGGGGCGACCCGGGCGTCCACCGGCTACACGTTCACCGCCGTGCAGCGGCAGTCCGAGGCCGTGGCCCGTGCGGTGCGCGCGGGCCGCCGGCCGGTGCCGCCGCCCCCGTATCCGGCGCGGGCCCGGCTGATGGACGCGGTGCTGCTGCGTGCGTTGGACACCGGCCGGGTCGACGGCCCCGACCTCTTCTTCCGGCTGTTCGACCGCGTACCCGCCGCACGGCTGCTGCGCTTCCTGGACGGCCGGTCGGGCCCGTGCGAGGACCTCGCGGTCGGCGTGCGCGTCCCCGTCCTGCCGATGCTGCGCACGGCGGCCGAACTGCCGTGGCTGCGGCGCCGCCGCCTCCCCCTCCGCTGAGTGCCGAACCCCGGGAGTCACCGATGCCCTTCCGCCACGACACGGCACCGATCGCCGCCTTCGGCCACGGAGCGGCCCGCCGCGGCCGCCCCGCCGTCCCCGCCCCGGACTACCACCGTCCCGTGAACCGCCCCGGCACAGGCGGGTCGACGGCGCCCCGGGGCGGGACCACGCACACCGGCGGTACGCGGACCACCGCGTCCCGGTGCGGGGGGCTGCGGGGCGGCGGCCCGCAAGGCAACCGGGTCCCCGCCGGTGATGCGCGATGATCCGGCGCGGTGGGACCGGGCAGGGGGGCGAGGAGCGGCCGCCCGGGAGGGACCGGCGGGCGCGGGTGCTGCGCCCGGCGGCGGGCCAGGAGCGGGTCGCGGGCGATCCGCCGTCGGTGGCGGTGGTCGGCGGCGGCATCGCGGGCCTCGCGGCGGCGACCGCCCTCGCGGAACGCGGGGTGCGCGTCGTCCTGCACGAACGCGAGCCCGTGCTCGGCGGCCGGGTCGGGGGCCGGACGGTCGCCCTGCCGGACGGCACACCGGCCACGATGAGCCGGGGCTTCCACGCCTTCTTCCGCCAGTACTACAACCTGCGGAGCCTGTTGCGCCGTTGCGATCCGGACCTCGGCATGCTGACCGGCCTGCCGGACTACCCGCTGCGCCACAGCAGCGGACTGTGCGACAGCTTCCGCCGCATTCCGCGCACGCCCCCGTTCAGCGCCCTGGCCTTCGTCGCCCTGAGCCCCAGCTTCGGGCTGCGCGACCTGACGGCCCTGCGGCCCTCGGCCGCGCTGCCGCTGCTCGACGTCCGTACCCGCCGCGTCCACGAGCGCCTGGACGACGTCAGCGCCCACGAGTTCCTCGACGCGCTGCGCTTTCCCGCGGCCGCGCGGCACCTGGCCTTCGAGGTGTTCTCCCGCAGCTTCTTCGCGGACCCGCGCGAGCTGTCGGCCGCCGAGATGGCGCTGATGTTCCACGTCTACTTCCTCGGCTCCAGCGAGGGACTGCTGTTCGACGTGCCCCGGGAGCCGTTTCCGCGGGCACTGTGGGACCCCCTCGCGGGACACCTGGCACGGCACGGCGTCCGGGTCCGGACGAGCACGGCCGTGGAGTCCGTCCGGCCGGGTCCGTCCGGCGGCCATCTGGTCGTCGACGCCGCCGGGGCGCGGCCGTACGACGCCGTGGTGCTCGCCCTGGACGTCGGCGGGCTGCGGGGGGTGGTGCGCAGGTCGCCGCACCTGGGTGACGCGGCCTGGCGGGCACGGGTGGCACGGCTGCGGAACGCTCCGCCGTTCCTGGTCTCCCGGCTGTGGCTGGACCGCCCGGTAGCCCCGGGCCGGCCGGGCTTCCTCGGCACGAGCGGGTACGGAGGGCTGGACAACATCAGCGTGCTGTCCCACTGGGAGGGCGAGGCGGCCCGCTGGGCTGCGCGCACCGGCGGCTGTGTCGTCGAACTCCACGCGTACGCCGTGCCGTCGGGGACCGTCAGGGAGGTCCAGGAGAAACACCTCGTCGACCAGTTGCACCGGGTGTACCCGGAGACCCGCCGGGCCCGGGTCGTCGCGGCTCGGCACGAGTGGCGGGCGGACTGCCCGCTGTTCGCCGTCGGCGGCTACCGCGACCGCCCCACGGTCCGCACCCCGGACCCGGCCGTCGTCGTCGCCGGTGACCTGGTCCGTACGGATCTGCCCGTGGCGCTGATGGAGCGCGCCGCCACCTCCGGGTTCCTCGCCGCCAACGCCCTGCTGGAGCGGTGGGGGGTGCGCGGCGAGACGCTGTGGACGGTGCCCGACCGGGGCCGCTCCGCACCCCTGCGTGCACTGGCGCGACGGTTCGGGGCACGCTGACCGGGCGCCGACCGCCGCCCGGCCGACGTGACCCGCGTGGCCCGTACGGCGTTGCGGCGCAGGCCCGTCACGCGCCCGTGTCCGCCGCTCGGTCGGCCCGGCCGCCCGCGCCCAGCGGGCCGGTCTGCCCGAGGGCGCCCTCGGCCTCCAGCCGGGGCAGCTCGCGTCGGGACAGCCGCATCACCGCGGGCGGCAGGGACGCACGCCCCAGCTGCGCCAGGCGCAGCCAGCCCGGCACGTACACGGCGGTACGGCGGCGCTCCACGGCGCGGACCAGCCGGGCGGCGACGTCGTCCGCCGGGAAGGTGCGACGGGCCGGGGGCGGCATGTGGGCGCGCAGTTCCCGCAGGACCGGGTAGCGGTCGGCGTCGCGGATCATGTCGGTGTCGATCCAGTTGAGGTAGGCGATGCCCACGGCGACGCCGCGGTGGGCCACCTCGGCGCGCAGCGAGTGGGCGAAGGCCTCGACGCCCGCCTTGGCGGCGCAGTAGCCGCTCATCAGGGGGGCGGCGCCGAGCGAGGCCAGCGAGGCGATCTGGAGGTGGTACCCGGCGGTCTCGAGCAGGTCCGGCAGGAAGGCGCGGGCCGTGTGGGCGCTGCCGGTCAGGTTCACGTCGACGACCCGGCGCCACTCGGCGGGGTCCGAGGTGGCGAACGGTCCGCCGTGCGCGACCCCGGCGTTCGCCACCACGACCGACGGCCGCCCCAGCCGCCGGCGCGTCTCAACGGCCGCGTCGGCCAGCGCGGCGGGGTCGGTGACGTCGGTCTCGACGGCGAGCGCCGGGGTCGGCAGGTCCGCGGCCAGGGCGTCCAGTCGCGGCTTCTCCAGGCCGAGCAGCGCGAGCCGGGCGCCTCGCTGTGCGCAGGCGCGGGCCAGGGCGGCGCCGAGTCCGCGCGCGGCGCCGGTCACCACGACGGTGCGGTTCTGCAGTGGGCTGTCGGTCACGTGGCGGCCCTTTCCTCGGGCTCCTGCATCCTGCGGGTTCCTGGATCCTGGAGGACTTCGCGGGCGTTCACCGCCGGTCTCCCGCCCGGTCCCGCCGGGTCAGGGCACGCTGCACCCGGGCGAGGCCCGCGAACCGGTGCTGGCGCAGTGCGGCGCGCGCGGCGTTGGCACCGGGAGCGCCGTGCACCCCGCCGCCCGGGTGGGCGCCCGCGGAGGCGAGGAAGAGTCCGGTCACCGGGGTCTCCGGCCGCCCGGTGCCGGGCACGGGCCGGAAGACGAGCTGCTGGTGCATGGCGGTGGTGCCGCCGTTGATGGCGCCGCCCTCCAGATTGGCGTCCATGGCCTGGAGCGTCGGCGGGGCGAGCACGCGGCGGGCCCTGACGAGTGCGCGGAAGCCGGGCGCGAAGCGTTCCACCTGGCGTTCGACCCGATCGGCCATCAGTTCCTGGTCCCTGGCGTCCCAGCGGCCGGTGATGCCCTCGTCCCCCGCGTCGGCGCGGACGTCGTGGGGGACGTGGGTGTAGGCCCAGGCGGACTCGGTGCCGCGCGGTGAGCGGGTCGGGTCCGTGGTCGTCATCTGGCCGAACAGCGAGAAGGGGCGGTCGGGGACCTGCCGCATGGCGATCTGCGCGGCGAACCGGGTCAGTTCGTCGAGGCCGTCGGACAGGTGCACGGTGCCGGCCCGCGCCGCCTGCTCGCACCGCCAGGGCACGGGTCCGTCCAGCGCCCAGTCCACCTTGAAGGTGGCGAAGTCCCACTGGAAGCGCCGCAGGTCGGTGAGGACCTGGTCCGGCAGGTCCGCCGGGGCGACGAGGGCGCCGTAGAGGGCGGGGACGGAGACGTCGGCGAGGACGGCGCGGCGGGCGGTGACCCTCTCCCCGTCGGCGGTGCGCACGCCGACGGCGCGCCGGTCGCGGACCATGACCCGTTCGACGCGCTGCCCGCAGTGCAGGGTGCCGCCCCGGGCGCGCAGCCGGTGGACCAGGGCCTCGGTGAGGGCGCCGGAACCGCCGACCGGCACGGGGAAGCCGTAAGTCTGCCCGAGCATCGACATCAGCCAGCCGAAGCCGCCGCTGCCGGCCGCCTCGGGGGCGAGGTCGGCGTGCAGGGCGTTGCCGGCCAGGAGCAGTCTGCCGCCCTCGCCCCGGAACTCCTCCTCCCCCATCCGGCGCACCGGCAGGACCAGGGTGCGGGCGAGCCTGAGCCCGCCCGCACCGCGCAGCCGCAGAGCCAGCCGGGCACCGGCGCGCACCGGCGGGAAGGGGGTGAACAGGGCGTCCAGGATGTCGGCCCGGTAGCGGTCCCACACCTCGTGCAGCCGCTCCCAGGCGGCGCCGTCCCCCGGGGCGAAGGCGTCCAGCGAGGCGGCGGTGGTCGCCAGGTCCCGGTCGAGGACGGCGCAGTTCCCGTCGGTCAGGGGATGGGCCAGTACGTGCGGCGCGTGCGCCCAGCGCAGCCCGTGGTCCTGCAGCCGCAGTCCGGCGAGTACCGGGGAGGCGGCGGCGAGCGGGTAGAAGGAGCTGAACAGGTCGTTGACGAAGCCGGGGGCGACCTCGTCGTCGTGCCGCACCGCGCCGCCCGGTCCGGGCTGCTCCTCCAGGACCGTCACGCTCCAGCCGGCGTCGGCCAACAGGTTCGCCGCCACCAGGCCGTTGGGTCCGGCCCCGATCACGACGGCGTCAGGCACGGCCGGTTCCCGGCCGGTACTCGACGGACCCCACCGCGTCGGGCGGGTCGGGACGGCACCGGTCACCGGCCTCGGACGCGCACAGTTTCGCGAGCCTGGCGAGCATGGCCCGGTGCCGCACCTGGATCAGCGCCTCGACGCCGACGTTGTGCAGCAGCCCGCCCGGCCCGCGCAGGGGGTGTTCGTCCACGATCACCAGGCACTGCTCGCCCCAGGGCCGCAGTTCGACGGCGATCCGGGCCGTGCCGAGGCTGCCCGCCTTCGCCTCCAGTTCCAGCTCGGAGCCCGGTACGCAGCGTCTGACCACCGACTCGTTGTTCAGCCGCAGCGGCCCGAGCCGCACCTCGTACGCGATCGTCGCACCGACCTGCGGCCACTGTCCGTCCCTGGGGGTGACCTTTGAGGGTCCCACCACCCACTCCACGTACAGGTCGCCGTCCGCGAGGACGTCCCAGACCGCCTCCGGGGTCGCCTGGATGAGCCTGTGCCGAACCGCCACGCGTGCCTCCCACGTCAGGTGCCGTCATGCGGCCGTCATTGCTAGGACGCAGCCTGAGTGCCCCGGACGCGACCGGCCAACCAAAGGGGGCGGTCACCGGGCGCTCGGGCCGGTGGCAGGAAAGGCCGTGCATTGGCATGGACCTGATGACAGAGAGCTGGCTAAGCTCGAAGCGACCCGATGAGAGCGCTCTCAAACCGCGGTTGTTCCATGCCATCTGTTCCACCCCCACCTTGCTGGAACGACGAAGGGCAACTCCGTGAGACGCAGCAGACTCAGGCACCTCGGCCTGGCCGGACTCCTCGTGCTCGGCAGCCTCACCGCGGTCGGCACCCTGCCGGCCTCGGCGGCCGAAGCCCCCGCCCACTCCCCTTCCTCCTCCCCCTCCGCCCCCTCCTCGTCCGATGAGCCGGCCTCCGCCGGTCTGCTGGACGCCATGCAGCGGGACTTCGGCCTCACCCGGGCCGAGGCCGAGCACCGGCTCGCGGCCGAACGCGCGGCCACCGGCATCGAACCCGCGGCACGCCGGGCGGCCGGAAAGGCCTTCGGCGGCTCGTGGTTCGACGCCGGGGCCGGACGACTGACCGTGGCCGTCACCTCGGACGCGGCACCCTCCACCCTGCGGGCGGTCCGCGCAACCGGTGCTCAGGTCCGCACCGTGGAGCACAGCGCACAGCGGCTGGACGCGGCCAAGGCACGCGTCGACCGCCTGGACGCACCGGCCGGAGTGAGCGGCT
This sequence comes from Streptomyces sp. NPDC042336, assembly GCF_055581985.1. NCBI lineage: Bacteria > Bacillati > Actinomycetota > Actinomycetes > Kitasatosporales > Streptomycetaceae > Streptomyces > Streptomyces sp. NPDC042336. Next base: position 328,629 of record NZ_JBVJEA010000007.1, read on the forward strand.
GGCACGTCGACCAGATGGCCAACCGGCTGGTCGTGGACGTGGTCGACGGCGAGCGCGCTGACAACGATGTCCGGCGCTTCGTGGAGCAGGCACGCGAGGCCGGACCCGTCACGGTGCGGACGGTGGCGTCCGCGCCGCGGACCTTCGCGGCGGGCACGGTCGGCGGTGACCCGTACTACACCGGCAACGTCCGCTGCTCCATCGGCTTCTCGGTGCACGGCGGGTTCGTCACCGCCGGGCACTGCGGCCGGGCCGGCGCGGGGGTCAGCGGCTGGGACCGCTCGTACATCGGCACGTTCCAGGGCTCGTCCTTCCCCGACAACGACTACGCGTGGGTCAGCGTGGGCAGCGGCTGGTGGACGGTGCCGGTCGTGCTGGGCTGGGGCACGGTCTCCGACCAGCTCGTACGCGGCTCGAACGTGGCACCCGCCGGGGCCTCGGTCTGCCGCTCCGGGTCCACCACGCACTGGCACTGCGGCACCGTGCTCGCCCACAACGAGACGGTCAACTACAGCGACGGCTCGGTGGTGCACCAACTGACCAAGACCAGTGTGTGCGCCGAGGGCGGGGACTCCGGCGGCTCCTTCATCAGCGGTGACCAGGCGCAGGGCGTCACCTCGGGCGGCTGGGGCAACTGCTCCAGCGGCGGGGAGACCTGGTTCCAGCCGGTCAACGAGATCCTGAACCGCTACGGCCTGACCCTGCACACGGCCTGACCCCACGGCGGCGGGGAGGGCCGGTCCGGTCCGTGGTCCGGCCCTCCCCGCCGCCGGCGGCCGAGGCCGGGTCACCGCCTGGTGCCGCCGGGCGGGCCGACGCCAGGGGCCGGGTGGGTCACCTCCACGTGCCGCCCGGCGGAGTCGCTTCCACCCGCCGGGCGGCTCAGACCTCGCCGGGGCCGGTCCCGGGCTCCGGCGCGTCCAGGCCCCTCGCCGTGGTCAGCCGACGGTAGGCGGCGCGCGCGTGGACCAGACGGGCCAGGGCCGTGCCGACGAGGGCGGCGCCGAGCAGACAGGCCAGCCAGACCGCGTCCCGCCGGCCGGCCCACGTGAGCGTGCCGGCCGGCGGTATGGCGAAGCCGTTGAGGGACAGCCAGCACAGCACGGCCGTCCCGGGTGCGGCCGCGAAGGGGGCGCAGAGCCCGAGCAGGGCCGCCAGCAGGGAGAGCGCGACCAGGGCGAGTCCCGGACGTCCCACGCCCACGGTGCCGTTGAGCAGTGCGACCAGGCCGAGGGCGCCGCCGAACGCCCCCGCCCACACCAGCGGAGCCGAGACCGGCCGGGGAACGGGTCTGGCACCGCTGCCCAGAGGCACCCACTCGATCATGCTGACGGCTCCTTCCGGTCCCGGACGCGTCCGACCACCGTGTCGGGCTACGACCCTGTGGGCAGATTGTCCCACCGGGCACCTCGGTGCCGTGCCGCCCGGGGCGACGTCCGGCCACCCACGGGCACCGTTCCGCGGCGCTCTCGCCCCGGCCGTACCGTCCCCGGCTAGCGCTCTGCCTCGGCGTGCTCCGAGGAGGACGCCGACCCGCCCGAGTGGGCGGCCCTGGCCGTCACCGGCGCCGCGGCGGACTTAGGCCCCCGGTCCGCCTCCGCCCCCTCGCCGGCCCCGCCACCCGCCGCCGCGACCGGTGCCCTGTCTCCGGGCAGCAGCCGGGCGGCGGCTCGCAGCCCGCGGGCGAGTACATGGGCGCGGCCCGCGACCACGGGGCCGAGGACGGCGAGGACGAGCACGTATCCGGCGATGAAGGGAGCGAGCCGGGCGTCGAGTCCTGCACCGGCGGCCATGGCGGCCAGGATCAGCGCGAACTCCCCCCGGGCGACGAGGGTGGTGGCGATCTCCGCGGCCGGTTCGGAGCCGTAGCGGTAGACCCGGGCGACGCACAGCCCGGCGACGACGTTCATGACGACGGTCAGGGCGGCCGCCGCGGCGACCGGACCGGCGACGGAGGCGAGGTCGCCGGGGTCGATGGCGAGCCCGAAGGCGAAGAAGAAGATGGCCGCGAAGGCGTCGCGCAGCGGGTGCACCAGCTCACGGATCCGCGGCCCAGAGGGGGTGCCGGCGAGGATCAGACCGACCATGAAGGCGCCGATGGCGTCGGCGACACCCAGGACTTCGGAGACGCCGGCCACGAGCACCGCGGCACCGAGAAAGCTGATGACCAGCAGTTCGTTGTCCCGCGTGTCGATCAGACGGCCCACCAGCCGGGTGCCGTAGCGGGCGGCGGCGGCCAGTACGAGCAGGAAGCCGAAGGCCTTGCCGGCCTGGAGTGCCGTGTCGGCGACGCCGTGCGCGCCCGAGACGACCGGCTGCAGGGCGGCCAGGTACAGCGCGAGGAAGATGTCCTCCACCACGATGACGCCGAGGATCAGCCGGGTCTCCGGGCGGCCGATCCGGCCCAGGTCGATGAGGATCTTGGTGACGATCGCGGAGGAGGAGATGCCGAGCACACCCGCCAGCACCAGTGCCTCGCGCACACCCCAGCCGAGGACGAAGCCGAAGCCGAGTCCGGCGCCGACGTTCAGGAGCAGGTAGACGCCCCCGGCGGTGAGCAGCCGTTTGCCACCGCTCTTGAGGTCGTCGAGGTGGAACTCCAGACCGAGGTAGAAGAGCAGCAGCACGAGTCCGAGCGCGGAGAGCATCTCGAAGTCGTGCGCGTCCTCGACCAGGACGAAGCCCGGTGTGTGGGGGCCGAGCAGGATGCCGGCGAGCATGAACAGGGGGATCGTCGGAAGTCCGATCCGCCCGCCGAGGCGGGCGAGGAACGCGGCGGCGACGAAGGCACCGCCCATGGCGAGCAGGGTGTCAGCGTGTCCCACGGGTCACCGCCTTCGACCGCGCGGAGGTTCGGGAGGGCTTCACTTGACGGGGATGGATGCGGGTTCTCCTTCTTCGGGGATGCGTCGTCGGACGGACGGACGGACGGGCGGACGGAGGGGCGGACGGGCGGGCGGGCGGACGGCCCGGCGGACAAGCAGACGGGCGGACGGGCAGACGGGCAGGCACACGGTCGAATGCGCCGCCCCAGGGGCGCCGATGCCCCTGACACCGCCCCCGGCACGCGGGTGCGCACGGCACACCCGGAGGGGACGGACCGTGCGGCGACGCCGGTGAACGGGCGGGACGGATCCGCCCGCGCCTCTGCCCCTCACCCCGGAAAGCCCCCGGGCGCGGCGTCGGTCCACGGTCACACGCCGGGCCCCCGCACGGCCATCGGGGACGACACCCAAATGATGCGGCGGCCGACACCCATCGTCCCGGCGTGCGGAGCCGCCCCGGCGGTCCGAGGAGGACGCGCCGCGGCCGACTCGGGGATCCCGGCCGCGGCGCGTCCCGCCGCTCCGGCGGGAGGACGGCGCGCCGGAGCATGACCGGCGACTTCCCCGGCTCCCCACCCTGACACTGCACCAACCGAGTGATCGTCAGGAACCGTCCGCGCGCTCCCGGGTGTGCCTGGCCAGCGGCCCGGAGTCAACCGCGGCTCCCAAGCCCCCCTTTCGACTGACACCCTCCACGGGCTGGCCCGGTCTGCCGACTTTCGATGAGGCCGTTACCCATGATCGTGTGCGAATCCCCTCCCCCAACCGGAAGGTGCGTGTTTTTCATGGGATCCCCCGCGTCCCGCGTGTCCGGAGTGGAATTGCCGCCCGTCTTCTGCCCTTTCGAATCCGCCATTCATCCCCGGGTCCGACAGGTCGAGAAACGGGCCGTGGAATGGATCCGCGACTGCGGCATGTGCGCGTCGGAACGGGAACGGGCCTGGGTGGTGGCCACGCACAGCACCGACTTCTTCGCCCGATTCGCCCCGGTCGCCGACGACGACCGCCTGCTGGCGGCGGCCCTGTGGGTGTACTGGGGCTTCGCCTTCGACGACGCGCGCTGCGACAGCGGGCCGCTCAGCAGCCGGCCCGCGCAGTTCAACGCGCTGGCCGGGCAGGTGCAACGGGCCTGCGAGGCGGACTCGGCCCGGGGCGCGGACCGGTTCCTCGGCGCCCTCCAGGACATCGTGCGCCGCTTCCGCGGCTTCGCCCCGCCCACGCAGGTGAGCCGGTTCACCCACGCGCACCGCGCCTGGCTGTCCGGCGTGGCCTGGCAGATCGGCAACCAGGCGGCCGGTCGCATGCCCGGTCTGGACGACTTCCTGACGATGCGGCTGCTGTCGTCGGGCGGGGAACCCACCTTCGCCCTGCTGGAACTGGCGACAGGCGCGCAGGTACCGGACCGCGAGCTGCACCGCCCGGCCGTCCGCGCGCTGACCGAGATGGCCATCCTCGTGGCCGCCCTGGACAACGACCGGCACTCGCTGCGCAAGGAGTTGGCGGGCGGCCACGCCGACCAGAACGTCTACACGGTGCTGATGCAGGAGCTGTCCTGCCCGCTCCAGGACGCGGTCCGGGCCGCCACCGCTGTGCGCGACCGGGTCCTGCTGCGGTTCGTCGAACTCCACGACCGGGTCCGGCCCACCGCCGGCGCCGACCTGGGCACCTACCTCCAGGGGCTCAGGCACGGCATCCGCGGCAACAACGAGTGGGGACTGCGGGTGCCCCGCTATCTCAGCGGCGGCTACTGGCCGGACGAGATGGATGACACGTCGCTGACCTGGGCCGACGAGCCGTCGGACACGCGTCCCGGCCCGGTGGAGGGCGCACCGGCCATCGCCTGGTGGTGGGACCCGGACCTCGCCTGACGTCCGGGGACCACGGGCGCGTCAGCGCCCCGAGGCGAGGTCGAGGGTCCACCAGGGACCGCCGGAGCCCTTCACCCTGCCCACGCCCGCATGGGTGTAACGGCAGGTCAGGAGGATGTGGCGGTGCGGGGCGCTGCGCATCCACACCGCCACGGCCGCCTCCGCGCCGTCCGATCCGGCGGTCAGGTTCTCGCCCGCCGAAGCGACGCGGTATCCGGCCTGACGCATCCGGTCGGCGGGGCTGCTGCCGTCGGCCCCGGTGTGGGTCAGCCGCCCGGAGCGGGCCATGGCGGCGCTGTGTCCGCGGGCGGCCCGGGTCAGCGCCCTGTGCTGCCGCACCGGCGAGCAACCGGCCTTCCTCCGCTCCCGTTGACGGCGGCGACCATACGGCTGTCCGCCGTGCCGGGGCGGGTCTTGTGCGGCCGGCCCCCTCCCGCGTCGCGGGCACCGGGAGCGGCCGGGCCGGGCGCGGGCTGCCACCGGCCCGGCTCGGGGACCGGCCACAGGGGTGCCCGGTAGGGGGCGGGCGGTCTCGGCTCGGGGGGCGGGCCGGCCCAGGCGGGCACCGCGGCCGTGCACAGGGCCATGAGGACGGTGAGGACCGTGAGGGTGCCGAGGACCGCGCGAGGGGCCGGCGCGGGGTGCCGCGTCCCGGTCATATTGAAATTCGCCATTCCATTTCCGACTTCTGATTCAGTGACGTTCATCGCGTTTTCTTCTGGTGTATCCACCGCCCCGTTCGAGGGAACTCGGCCTTTCATTCACGGCATTGGGTAACTGGCCTCGCTAGGCTTTCAGTCGTTCCCCCCTCCCTTTTTTTCGGAATTCCATCAGGAGGTTTCTCATGTCGTTCTCGCTGCGCCGCGCCGCGGTGGTCTCCCTGGCCGCGCTGGCCCTGACGGCGGGCGGTGCCGTGTCCGCGGCCGCTGCCGCCCCGCTGCCCGCTCCCGCCGTCGCCTCGATGGGCCCGGGCGGCGAGGGCGGCGGCGACGGGTTCGGCGGCCGCCACGAGCCCCCGATGCACTTCGGCCCGTTCGAGATCCCGAAGTTCGGCAGTGTCTCCGGAGGCTTCTCCTGGGGTCTGGCGCGCTAGCCGACCGGGCAGCCGGTACGCGGATGAGGGCCGTCGTGGACGGCCCTCATCCGCGTTTCAGCGTGGCCGCGCTGGCGACGAGCACCAGGACCACGCACAGGAGGATCAGCAGCGCGTCCCTGACGAACAGCCCCGTGACGCCGCTGTGCGTGGCCGCCTCACCCGCCGCCTGCACGGCGTAGGTCATGGGCATCACCCGGGCCACGGCGGCGAGCGCGCCGTGCATCTCGTCGCGGGGCACGAACAGCCCGCACACCAGGAACTGGGGCAGGACTCCGGCGGGCAGGAACTGCACCGCCTGGAACTCGTTGCGGGCGAAGGCGCTCACCAGCAGGCCGAGGGCCAGCCCCAGCAGGGCCCCCAGCATGGCGATGACCATCAGAAGATAGGCGGGGCCCTTGATGTCCAGGCCCAGCGGCCCCACCGAGAGCAGCGTGGACAGCACCGCCTGGAGCAGGGCGAGGAACGCGAAGGCGAGGCTGTAGCCGAGGACGATGTCGAGTCGCCGTACCGGCATGGTCAGCAGCCGTTCCGCGGTTCCCGAGGTGCGCTCCCTGAGGGTGGACACGGAGGCCACGAGGTACATCACGATGACCGGGAAGATGCCGAAGACCTGGGGCCCGACCCGCTCGAAGGTGTCCTCGGCGTCGTGGAACATCAGCTTGAGCAGCACCATGAGCATGCAGGGGATGCCCAGCAGCAGCGCGGTGCTCCCCCGGTCGCGGGAGATCTGCTGGAGTACGCGTACCGCGGTGGCGGCGGTGATGCCGGGCGAGAACGGCAGGCGGTCGGTCAGGTGGGTGACAGTCATGTGAGGGTTTCCGCAGCGAAGAAGGCGCGTTCGGCTTCGGGGGCGCCGGCCTGGTCGAGGAGATGGGGCGACAGGCCGTCGACGGGGTGGCGCCGGCGGGCCCGTGCCTCGGCGGCCGCCGCGGCCGTGACGAGGTGCAGGAACGCCTCCTCCACCTCGTCGCAGCCGGTGTGTTCCAGCAGGCTGCCGCGGTCGGCGCTGGCCAGCAGCCGGCCGGAGCGCATCAGCAGCAGCCGGTCGCAGCGGTCGGCCTCGTCCATGACGTGGCTGGAGACCAGCAGGGTGGTGCCCTCGTCGGCCAGCCGCCGGAAGACCAGCCACAGTTCGCGCCGCACCATCGGGTCGAGCCCGACCGTCGGTTCGTCCATCACCAGCAGGTCGGGCCGGTTGAGCAGGGCGACGGCCAGGGAGACCCGCGAGTACTGGCCACCCGACAGACGGGCGACCGGCTGGTCCGCGTAGGCCACGAGGTCCACCTCCTTCACGACGCGGACCACGGCGTCCTCCCGGTGCCAGCCCCGCAGGCCGAGGGCGGCGGCGAAGTACCGCAGGTTCTCCAGGACCGTCAGGTCCGCGTACACGGAGGGCGCCTGGGTGACGTAGCCGACGCGGGTGCGCAGCGGCCAGGCCCCCGCCGTGTGGCCGAGGACCTGGACGTGGCCGACGCTCGGCTGCTGGACGCCGACCACGCAGCGCAGCAAGGTGGTCTTGCCGCAGCCGCTCGGGCCCAGCAGCCCGACGACCCGGCCGCGGGGGATGGTGAAACTGATGTCGCGCAGCACCGGGCGGGTGCCCCGGGCCACCTGCAGCCCGTAGGCGGCCACGGCCGGGAGGTCGCCCTCGGGCGCTGCGCTGTGCTCGGTGTGCTGCACGGCTCCACTCTGTTTCGTCGGATCGGGTCCGCGGCGGGCGGCCACGGTGCGGCCGGGGTGCGGGAACGGAGCGGTCATCGCCAGGACAACGGTCCGCCCGGCCCCGGGTCACGCGTGGGTGGCCCACTCGCCGCTGCCGGGCGCGGGCGGGCGGACGGGGTCACGACTCGCGGCGGGTCATCGCCCAGGCGATGTCGTGCAGTTGGCGGTAGGCGTCGGCGGTCGGCCGGGCCAGGGACAGGGACCGCAGCGCCGCCGCCAGGTGGCGGCGTGCCTCCTCCTCGGCCGCCTGCCGGCCGCCGGCCTCCTCCACCAGGTGACGGGCCAGGTCCACGTCGGTCTCCCCCGGCCGGTGCGGTGTGCGGTACAGCTCGCGCAGCCGCTCGGCCGCGGGGCCCCGGGCGGCCAGCGCCGCCACCACCGGCAGGGACTTCTTGCGCGCGGCGAGGTCGGCGCCGACCGGCTTGCCGCTGCGCGCGCTGCGGCCCCAGATGCCGAGGATGTCGTCCGTGCACTGGAAGGCCACGCCGAGGCTCCGGCCGAACTCCCGCAGTCCGCCCACCCGGACGCTGTCCGCGCCGGCCAGCACGCCGCCCAGCGCGCAGGCACAGCCGATCAGGGAGCCGGTCTTGCCGGCGGCCATGGCCAGGTAGTCGGCGACCGAGACCTCCTGGGCCTTCTCGAACGCGACGTCGTGGCTCTGCCCCTCCACCAGTTCCAGGAGGCTGCCCACCAGCTCCCGCACGGCCGCCCCGGCCCGGCCCGGGGCGGCCTGGGTCAGCACGCGCAGCGCCGCCACCAGCAGCGCGTCGCCGGTCAGTACGGCCGCGGGGGTCCCGAACAGCGACCAGGCGGCGGGCCGGTGGCGGCGCAGCGCGTCGCCGTCGATGACATCGTCGTGCAGCAGGGTGAAGTCGTGGACCAGCTCGACCGCGACGGCGCCGGGCACCGCCTGGGACGGGTCCGCCCCCACGGCCACCGCCGACAGCAGGGCGAGCGCGGGCCGTACCCTCTTGCCACCCCCGGACGTGGCCGCGCGGGGCGCGCCGTCGGCCTCGCACCAGCCCCGGTGGTACCTGGCCACGAGGCTCTCCGCGGCCGGCAGCGCCTCGACGGCGGACCGCAGGGCGGGTGACAGCACGTCGTCCACCCAGTCCAGTCGCGGGAAGGCACCAGCCGGGGCCGAGTCGGTGATCTGCGACACGTACTACTCCTCACGGTGGCGGGATACGAGGGGAGGGAGAACCGGCGGCGCTCGGTCGCACCGCGCCGCGCCGGCCGTTCCCCAGTCAATCGGCCGCCGGACCACGAGGAGCGGGAGCGCGGCACCCTGCCCATCGAAAGATCACCGAAGCGGCCCAGACCTATGACCATGACCCCAGCCGACAATCACGCCGCCACGGGTACGCCGTCCGCCCCGCCGCGGGATGCGGCGGGGCGGACGGCTCGCGGACGGTCCGTCAGCACGGTGTGGTTGCCATCAACTTCTCGAACGAAGCCATGCAGTCCGGGCAGTGACGCGCCCGTTCACCGTCGGATGCCTCGATACGTTCGCGGAGCTGCTGTCCGCAGAGTGTGGCCGCCGCCTGTTTGGACAGTACGTGCCACACCAACGCTCCGCCCGCCTTCTCCGGGCCCACGCACATTTCGTACATGATCGGCCTCCCAGCCTGGACGCCGCTGACACCCTCCAGGAGACACCGGTTCGGCCGTGACCAGTAGCGCGCGGGGGCCATTCGGGTGACGACCGCTTCGGCCGCCCGGGGCGGGACACACACCCGGAGGGCTGCAAACGATCAGCCAACCGGCCCTGTACGGGTGGTCGCGTGACATGTCGTCGCCGGGCCCGTTGACGCCCGGTCAGGGCGCGTACGCCGGTGACGGCGCAGCCGCTCCGAGGAACGGGGCGGGCGGACGGACGGACACCGGGCCGCTCCCGCCGGGTGCCCGAACGGTGGGCGCCCTGACATTTGTCAGGGACACCGGCGTCCCGGTCGTCCCTAGAGTGCTGAGTGCGAGCCGGGTACCGCCCGGCGGCACGATCGGCACAGGGGGAATCACCACATGACCGTTCGCCCGTTCACCAGGGTCGCGCTCATCGGGGCCGGAGCGCTCGCGCTGCTCGGCCCGCTCACCGCCACGACCGCCGTCGCGGTCTCCGACGACGGCCGGGGCTCCGACCGTGTGCTCGCCGCGCCGTATGCGGTCGAGCCGTACGAGACCGTCAACGTCCGCTCCGGACCGGCCCGTTCCTACGCCAAGGTGGGCTCGGTCGCGGCCGGCCAGCCGCGCGGCGCCTACTGCTGGACACGGGGCGAGACCATCAGCGACCACGGCTACACCAACAACGTCTGGGTGAAGCTCGTCGAGGGCTACGTCAGCGCCGTCTACCTCAAGGGCGACGCGTACGGCGACCTGCCCGCCTCGGCCACCTGCTGACCCGGACCGACCACGACCACGGGGGAACCACACATGAAGCGACTGATGCGTCACTCCGTCACCGCGCTGGCCGCGGCCGCGCTCACCGTCGGCGCGCTCGCCGCCGGCGCCCAGGCCGCCCCGGCCGCGCCGAGCGGCGGGGACCCGGCGCTGACCGACGTCTACATCTGGGCGACGAACGTCCGCCTGCGCCAGCAGCCGACCACCGACTCCAACGTGCTCGCGGTCCGCTCCGCCTACTGGCTGGACGCCGTCTGCCAGAAGCGGGGACAGTACGTGAACGACCCGGCCGTCGGCGGCAACGACTGGTGGACGGCCGTGCAGGAGTTCTCGGGCAGTGACATCGCCTGGGTCAGCAACCTCTATCTCAGGGGCGGCGAGAAGATCGCCGGCGTGCCGGACTGCTGAGGGAGGCGTTCGGCGGACCTTGCGACTGCCGTGACACGGACGGCGGCCAGGGTGAGCACGCCCCGGCCGCCGGCGCGGTCGGGGCCGCGGGCTCCCCGGTCACGGACCCGGCGGGTCCTCGTCGTCCTCCTCAGCCGGCCGCGTTGTCGGTGCGCGTCCTCACCTGTTCCTCCAGCCGCCGCAGGCTGCCGTCGAGGGCCTCGTCCACCGTCCGCCGGCCCGGGTCGTGCCCCTCGTCGAAGAACGACAGGTGCACGGTGACCTCGCTGGCCCCGCTGTCGAGTCCGGCGACCTGCAGCCAGCCGGCGTAGCTGCCCTGCTCGCGGGTGCCCCACTCGAGCCGCATCTGCTCGGGCCGGGCGCTCAGCAGCGCCGAGGTGTCCTGGTCGGTGCGGTCCTCGTGCACGGTGACCGCGGGCGGCTCCTCCGGCTCGACGTGCAGGTCCCGGGGCAACCAGGTCTCCAGCTGCCCGACGTTCGCGGCTTGGTCGAAGACCTGCTCGGGCTGGGCGGGCATGGTGCGGGAACGCTCGTACTCGGTCATGCGGCACCACTCCTCGGCGCTCGGGGTCGTACGAGGTGACGCGTGCCCCTTTCGCCGGGACCGAAGCGCCGGACGGGTGAGCGGCCCGACGGGCGGGGCGGCGCGGGCGGTGCCAGACGCTCCGGTGTCCGCCTCACACGGCGTGCCCCTGGGCGCGCAGCCAGGCGTGCACGGTGTCCTTGTCCGCCGGTGTGATCCGCACCGGGCCCGCCACGTAGGGGCCCTCGTCCTCGGTGAAGCCCGTGTCCGTGACCCTGGCGGTGACCCAGGTGGCCAGGTCCTGGGCGGCCCGTTCGGACAGCGCGCCCCGTTCCCAGCCGTCCCGGGCCTCGCCGGCGGCCTCGGGGTCGTGCCGTTCCGTCTCGGCCAGCCAGGCCGCCACCAGCCGTTCCACGGTCCGGCGGCCGGCGGGGCCGGTCCCCTGACGTGTCCGCTTGTCGCTCATGCCGGGCGAGTGCCCCCGTTCCCGCGTGCGCCACACCGGCACGGGCCGCGGTGTCGGCGCCACGGCGCCGGGTACCCGCCCTTTCGAGGGGGAGGGCCGGTCCGGTCCGTCCCGCGACGGCGACAGCCCGGGAACCGGGAAGGGGACAGTGATGAGGCAGCCCGCCGACGACCACGCCACCGGCCGACGCTCCGGCGTCTCCGAGTTGCGCCCGGCCGCCGGGGAGCGCGGTCCCCTCCCCCGGCGCGAGGCACCTCACGAAGATCTCCCGCTCGACCGCAACCAGGCGATCCTCCAGGCAGCGAAGCAGGTGGGCTCGACCCTGAAGAAGGCGGAGCACCCGTTCGCGCTGGCCGGCAGTGTCGCCGTGTACGCGCACGGAGGCACCCAGAACCTCCAGCACGACGTCGACTTCTGCATCCGGCCCGAGGACGCGGACGCCGTCGCCGCGACGCTGCGGGAGGCGGGGCTGACGGTCTACACACCGCCCGAGGACTGGCTGCTGAAGGCGGACTGCCTGGGGCAGCAGGTCGACCTGATCTTCGAGCTGGCGCACGAGCCCGTCACCACGGAACTGCTGGCCCGGGCCCGGGACCTGTCGGTCGACTCGGTGCTGATGCCGGTCCTGTCGCCGACCGACCTGCTGCACGGCCTGCTGGCGGCCTTCTCGGAGCACCACTGCGACTTCGGTGCGGTGCTGCCGATCGCCCGCACCCTGCGGGAGAAGATCGACTGGGCGGCGCTGCGCCGCGACTGCGGCGACGACCCGATGCCCGCCGCGTTCTTCTTCATCCTCGAACGGCTGGAGATCATTGCTCCGGCCGGTCCACCGGTCACCGCCACGAAGGAGGATCGGCGATGAGCGACCCCGTCGGACACCAGGGCCCCGCGGCGAGCGGCCCCGCCACCGCGGCCGGGACGCCCGAGAACGTCGAGTACCGGGTGGCCCACCTGCAGAACCGGCTCGCCGCGGAGGAACTCGGGGAACTCGGCGTACGTGCCGAGGTCCGGGCCGGGGCGATCGCGCTCACCGGCACGGTGCCCTCGGCGCAGTGCCGGCAGACCGTGCTGCGCGTCGCCCGTGAGGAGCTGGCCGGGCTGACCGTGCACGCCGACATCGTGGTGGCGGACACCACCCGCCCCGACCATGCGGAGGAGCTGTGATGATCCGCGTCGCCGCCGTCGGAGACATCCACATGGGGCCCGACAGCGAAGGACTGCTGCGGCCCGCGTTCGAGACCCTGCCCGACTGTGCCGACCTGCTGCTGCTCGCCGGGGACCTCACCCGGCACGGCACCCCGGAAGAGGCGCGGGTGGTGGCCCGGGAGGTGCGCGACCTGCCGGTGCCGGTGGTGGCGGTCCTCGGGAACCACGACCACCACGACGAACAGCCCGAGAAGGTCACCGCGATCCTCCGGGACGCCGGCGTGACCGTGCTGGAGGGCGAGGGAACGGTCGTGGAGTGCGCCGGGGGCCGGGTGGGGATCGCCGGGACCAAGGGGTTCGGCGGGGGGTTCGTGGGGCGCAGCGCCGGCGAGTTCGGTGAGCCGGTGATGAAGGAGTTCGTGCGGACCACGCGCCGTTCGGCGGACAGTCTGCACGCCGCGCTCAAGGAGCTGGCGGCGGAGGACTGCGCGGCGCGAGTGGCGCTGACGCACTTCTCCCCCGTCGCGGACACGCTCGCCGGGGAGCCGCCGGAGATCCATCCGTTCCTCGGCAGCTACCTCCTGGCGGAGGCGATCGACACGGCCGGCGCCGACCTCGCCGTGCACGGACACGCCCACCTGGGCACGGAGCACGGGATGACGGCGGGCGGAGTCCGGGTGCGCAACGTGGCGCAGCCGGTCATCCGCCGGGCCTTCAGCGTCTACCGCCTGGGGGCGGTCTGACCGCCTGTCCGCCTGTCCGGCCGTCAGGTCCGGTCCGTGTCCTCGGTGGTACGTCCCAGGCAGGTGACATCCGCGGGGTCGAGGCCCGCCGCGGCGATCTCGTGGAAGCCCAGGCGGTCGTAGAAGGCCCTGGCCGGGGTGTTGGCCGTCGCCATCACCAGGTGGACGGCCGGGACGCCGCGTGCGCGCAGGGCCCGCCAGAACGTGCGCATCAGGGCGCGCCCGTGGCCCTGTCCCTGCCAGTCGGGCAGCAGGTCGATGTGCAGGTGGGCGGGGTAGGCGGCCAGTTCCGGGATGATCATGCGCTCCGGGTCGTGCAGCAGTCCGGCCATGACCTCGTCCGGAGTGCCGGGCGGACCCTGCGGCGCCGGGTGGCGGTCCGCGACCCGCGGCAGCCACTTGGTCCGGAACTCCTCGGCGAAGCGCACGGTGTCCGCCGTACCGAGGATGTAGCCGGCCGCTCGTCCCCGGCCGTCGTCCAGCACGAAGGCCAGATCGGGGTCCAGGTGGACGTAGGGGGCGGCGAAGATGGCCGGCAGGACGGCCGGGTCGGCGTACACGGGCCGGCTGTCCCGGCCGTTGTGCGCGGTCCGGATGCAGATGTCGTCGAGGGCCGGGGCGTCGGCGGGGCGGTAGGGGCGTACGTGGGCAGTCGCTGTCACCGCAGCATCCTGCCCGCTTGGGAGCGCTCCCACAAGCGCTTCGCTTCGATCGGTGCCGCTCGGGTACCCGGCGGCGGGCAATGCGACGGACGGTGGCGGGAGGCCCGCGATGGAGGACACGACGGACCGGATCGCGCGGCCGTGGGGCGCACGGGTGCCCTACGGCCGGCACGAGACCTGGCCGGCCCGGGTGGACATGTTCCTCGCGGACGGGGTGGAGCCGGGCGCGGTGCAGCGGTGGGTGCAGTCCGCGTCGATCCTGCACTCGGACGGCGACGCCATGGACATCGCGGTGGCCGACGGCCGCATGGTGGGCGTGCGAGGCCGGGACGTGGACCGGGTCAACCGGGGGCGGCTCGGCCCGAAGGACCTGTTCGGCTGGCAGGCCAACGCCTCCCGTGACCGGCTGACCCGGCCGCTGGTACGGCGCGACGGCCGGTTGGTGGAGACGGACTGGGACACGGCGATGGACCTGGTGGCCGCCCGCTCGCGCGCCCTGCTGGACTCCCGCGGACCGGGCTCGATCGGCTTCTACACCAGCGGGCAGCTGTTCCTGGAGGAGTACTACACGCTCGCCGTCCTGGCCCGGGCCGGCGTCGGCACCAACCACCTCGACGGCAACACCCGGCTGTGCACCGCCACGGCCGCGGAGGCGCTGAAGGAGACGTTCGGCTGCGACGGGCAGCCCGGCAGCTACGACGACTTCGACCACGCCGACGTGATCGCGCTGTTCGGCCACAACATCGCCGAGACCCAGCCCGTGCAGTGGATGCGGCTCCTCGACCGCCTGGAGGGGGCCGACCCGCCGCGGCTGCTGTGTGTGGACCCGCGCCCGACCCGGGTCGCCGCACACGCCGCCGTCCACCTCGCGCCCCGCATCGGCACCAACGTCGCCCTGCTCAACGCGCTGCTGCACGAGACGATCCGGCACGAGCGGATCGACCGGGACTTCATCGCCGCGCACACCGTGGGCTTCGACGAACTTGCCGCCCGGGTCGCCGACTGCACGCCCGAGTGGGCCGCGCAGATCTGCGACGTGCCCGCCGCCCGGATCGAGGAGGCGGCCGAACTCGTCGGCACCGCCGACGCGTTGGTCTCCACCGTCCTCCAGGGCGTCTACCAGTCCCACCAGGCCACCGCCGCCGCCGTCCAGGTCAACAACCTGCACCTGATCCGCGGCATGCTGGGCCGGCCCGGCGCCGGCCTGCTCCAGATGAACGGCCAGCCCACCGCCCAGAACACCCGCGAGTGCGGGGCCGACGGGGACCTGCCGGGCTTCCGCAACTGGCAGAACGACGCGCACGTCGCCGACCTCGCCGCGGTGTGGAACGTCGAGCCGGAGACCATCCCGCACTTCGCGCCGCCGACCCATGCGATGCAGATCTTCCGGTACGCCGAGCAGGGCTCGCTGCGGATGCTGTGGATCAGCGGCACCAACCCCGCCGTCTCGATGCCCGAACTGTCCCGCATCCGCTCGATCCTGGCGCAGGAGAGGCTGTTCACGGTCGTACAGGACCTGTATCTGACGGAGACGGCGCAGCTGGCCGACGTGGTCCTGCCCGCCGCGACCTGGGGCGAGAAGACCGGCACGCTCACCAACGCGGACCGGACGGTGCACCTGTCCCGCAAGGCGGTCGAACCGCCCGGCGAGGCCAGGCCCGACCTGGACATCTTCCTGGACTACGCGCGGCGCATGGACTTCCGGGACAAGGACGGCGGCCCGCTGATCACCTGGGACGGCCCCGAGTCGGCGTTCGAGGCCTGGAAGCGGTGCAGCGCGGGCCGCCCCTGCGACTACACGGGCCTGTCCTACGCCAGGCTGAGCGACACCGGCGGCGTCCAGTGGCCCTGCGACGACCGGGCCCCCGAGGGGACGGCGCGGCTCTACACGGACGGCATCAGCTGGGCCGGTCCCGACCTGTGCGAGAGCTACGGCAAGGACCTGGAGACCGGGGCCTCGCAGGAAGCCGTGGAGTACCGCTCCCTCAACCCCGACGGCAGGGCGATGCTGAAGGCGGCCGCCTATCTGCCGCCGCACGAGGAGCCGGACGAGCAGTACCCGTTCCAGCTCACCACCGGCCGGACGCTCTACCACTTCCACACCCGTACGAAGACCGGGCGGGCGCCCCAGCTGAACGACGCCGCCCCCGACGTGTGGGTGGAGGTCTCCGCCCCGGACGCGGAGCGGCTCGGCCTCGGCGAGGGCGACCTGGTCGAGGTCACCGGCAGGAGCGGCTCCCTGCGCGGACGGCTGCGGGTGAGCGGCATCCGGACGGGGCTGCTGTTCGTGCCGTTCCACTACGGCTACTGGGACACCGAGGGCGGCTCGGGACCCGGTCCGGACACCCCCGGGCGGGCCGCGAACGAGACCACCGTCACCGACTGGGACCCGGCCTCCAAGCAGCCGCTGTTCAAGACGGCCACGGCCGCGCTCACCCTCGTGGAACGCGGGGACGGCCGGCCGTCCCCGGCACCGACCACCACCGCGTCGGCACCGGTCGCCGCCGGTGCCGCCCCGCCCACCTCGGGCGGACCGGCGGCTCGCACGACGGAGCGGGAACCCACGGAGTTCCCGCACGGCCACGAGGAAGGCGCCCGGTGAACGGCATCGACCTGACCCTGCGCACGCTGCACCGCGGCGAGCGGCGGCTGGCCCACGACCTGGTGACCGCCGCCGAGCGGCACCGTACCGAGCACGAGGTCCACCACGTCGCCACCGACCTCGCCCTCTGGTCCCGCGAGCACGTGCGGCGGCTCGCCGGGACCGCCGGGGAGCGCGGCGTGAAGCTGGGCGACCCGCAGGACCACTCCTCGGACGGCGTCTTCGCGACCCTGCGCGAGAAGGCGTCCGAGGCGGTCGTGCACCGGCCGGAGCCGGGCCTGCTCCTCCTGCGCGACCTGCGGGAGCTGCACGTCGCCGCGGCGGAGAACTCACTGCACTGGGAGATGCTGGCCCAGGCCGCCCAGGCGTCGGGGGACAGCGGGCTGCTGGCGCTCGCCTCCTCCTGTCACCCGCAGACACTGCGCCAGATGCGCTGGACCAACACCATGATCAAGAACTTGTCGCCCCAAATCCTCACCAGCCTGTGACCTGCGTGTTCCCCGGGTGGCGAGGCGTCGCACGGACCCGGTGCGCCGCCGGACGCCGAATGGCGCCACCCGGCCGGGGCACCTGAAGATCCCAGTGGGGCACGACCCCGCTGGTGTTCCCGTTGGCACCCCCCTCACCCCCTGGAGAGAGCGAGACAACGTCATGAGTCTTCTGCGTCTGGCCGGCCGGCCGATGCTCGCCTCGATGTTCGTCGCGGGCGGCCTGCAGTCTCTGCGCAGGCCCCAGGACGTGGCGCCGGCGGCCGAGCCGATCGTGCGGCCGGTGGCCGACCGCGTGCCGGCGCTGCCGGACAGCACCGAACAACTCGTACGGCTCAACGGTGCCGTCCACGTGGTCGGCGGGATCATGCTCGGGCTCGGCCGCTGTCCGCGGCTGGCGGCGCTGGCCCTCGCGGTGACGCTGGTCCCCACCACACTGGCGGCGCACCGGTACTGGGAGGCGGCGGACCCCTCCGACCGCGCCCAGCAGCGCATCCACTTCCTCAAGAACCTGTCCATGATGGGCGGGCTGCTGATCGCGGCCGACGACACGGGCAGCGCGCCCTCGCTGCTGTGGCGCGGCCGGCACGCCGCCCAGGACCTGCGGCACGACGCCCACCTGGTGCACCGCTCGGTGCGGGCCGCGGCCGGGCCCGCGGCGCGGGCGGGCGGTGTCCGGGCCAGGCTCGGAGTCTGATTCCGACCGGGCGTTAACCCGCCTCCCGCGGGGGGACCCGGCGCCCGTGGCGGCCGGTCCCGCAACCGCCACGATCCTTTTGGAGGTGGAGCATGGGACACGGAGGAAATGTCATCGACGAGCTGACGACCGATCACCGTGAGGTCGAGGAACTCTTCGGCAGGATCGAGGCGCTGCCGCCCGGTCACAAGGACCGCAAGCTGTACGCCGATCAGGCCACGATCGAGCTGATCCGGCACTCGGTGGCGGAGGAGGCGTATCTCTACCCGGCGGTCCGGGAGCACGTGGCCAACGGGGGCGCTCTCGCGGACAAGGAGCTGGAGGACCACGCCGAGGCCGAGCAGATCATGAAGGATCTGGAGGGCCGGGCGGCGGACGACGCCGAGTTCGACCGGTTGATCGGCAAGCTGATGAGCGAGATCCGTGAGCACGTCGCCGACGAGGAGGGCAACCTGTTCCCGCGGCTGCGCGAGGCGTGCCCGGCACAGGCACTGGACGAGTTGGGCGACAAGGTCCGTCAGGCGAAGAAGACGGCGCCGACCCGTCCGCATCCGTCGGCCCCGGACAAGCCCCCGATGAACAAGCTGCTCGCCCCCGGCGCGGGCATGGTCGACCGGGTGCGGGACGCCCTGTCGGGGCGCGGCAAGTCCGGCTGAGCGGCCGGCGTCGGCACCGTCTGCGAGGGCCCGTCGCCGTGGCGACGGGCCCTCGCAGACGGTGTGCCGGGCGCGCCCGGTGGCGGGCCGGGGGCTCAGGTGGGGTGCGGGCGGTGGCTCAGGTGGTGTGCGGGGCGGTGTGCGCGCTCACGCCCACCACTCCTCCCCCGTGCGCCCGTCCGTCGTCTCCCCGCCCGGCGCGGGGAAGGGCTCGCGGCGTCCGCGGAAGGCGGCGACGGTGCGTTCCAGGCCGTCCTGCCAGGTCACGCTCGGCAGCCAGCCGAAGATCTCGCGGGCGAAACCGGTGACCGGCCGGGGCCCGACGTGCCCGTCCCCCGGGTCCTCGACAAACGCCAGCGGAGAGTCGGAGCCGGTCAGCTCGATCACCAGGCGGGCGATCTCCGCGGCCGTGGGCTCCTCGTCGCCGCCGATGTCCACGGGCCGCACCGAACGTCCGGCCGCGACCAGCAGTACGCCGTCCACCATGTCGTCGACGTAGCACAGGGGGTGCCTCGCGCTGCCGTCCCCGGGGACCGTGACCGGACGGCCGGCCAGCGCCTGCTCGATGAGGGCGGCCGGTGTCGCCCCGCCGTCCGCCCGCATGCCGGGGCCGTAGCCCGCGAACAGCCGGACGATCCCGGCGTTCGCGCCGTGGGCACCCGCGTGCGCGGCGACCAGGGCCTCGGCGAACCGGACGGCCTCGGCGCACGCGCGGTGCGGGCCGACCGGGTCGGCTTCGTCAAGGGCGTCGCCGCGGGCGTCGGGGCTCCCCGGGGGCGAGGAGGCGAGCAGGAACCGGGCGCCGTCCCGGCCGGCGACGGCCAACGCGGTACGGGTGCCCAGGCTGCCCGCGTCGAGGGCCTCGACGGGCCGCTCCGGCCGGGCGGCCGGGGACGCGGGTCCCGCCAGGTGCAGGACGAGGTCGTAGGGGCCGGTGAGCGCGTCAGCGCAGCCGGGTGCGGAGATGTCCAGTTCCAGGAAGCGGAAGCCGGGGCGGCCCGCCAGGTGGGCCACCTTCTCGGCCCGCCCGGTGGAGAGGTTGTCCAGGCAGTCGACCTCGGCCCCCGCGTCGAGCAGCCGGGTGCACAGGTGGGAGCCGAGGAATCCGGCGCCGCCGGTCACCAGGACACGGTCCCAGGGCGTACGGGACTCCCCCCGTGAACTGAACGCCGCCATCGGCATCATGAGGACGACCTTTCTCCCTCGGAGCGCTGAACAGCGTCCCCCGAGTCCCCCACCGGGGCGCTCACATGCCCGGACGCCCGCTGCCGGGACCACGCTCCGTGACGACGGTCACGGCCGACGGGTCCGCCGGCCGCCCGCGGAATGCTGTGATCAAGCACACTCGCGTCACCAAGTGCGGCACGGGCAGCGGTGGTTGCCCCGTCCGGGCCGAGGACGTGGGCGTGCGGCGGCGACAACTCGCCGGTCCCTTCTGCCACGATGGTCGGCGCCGTGTCCGGATCGGTGGAACAGCCGCGCAGCGCAGCCGGCCTGCTCGTTCCCGTCCGCTTCCCCTTCGGGTCCCGCGACCCGCCTTCGAGTGGCGCACTGTGTCTTCTTCCTCCGTCTCCGCCCAGCCGCCCCCTGCCGCCTCGCCGTCCGAGGCGCCCGAACCGTCCGTATCACCCGTGCCATCCGTGCCGTCCGGATCGGCGAGCCGCTCGCCGTGGCGGTCCCTGAGACACCGCAGCATGCGCTGGTGGTCGGTCGCGAACTTCGTGTCGAACGCCGGCACGTGGATGCAGCTCACCGTGCAGAACCTGCTGGTCCTGCAGATCACCGGCTCCGCCGCGGCGACGGGTCTGTCGATGTCCGTCCAGGCCGCGCCCGCGCTGCTGATCAGTGTGTTCGGCGGCGCGGCCGTCGACCGCTGGCCGCGCAGACTGACCGCCGCGGTCAGCCAGGCGCTGCTCGGAGCGGTCGCGTTCGTGACCGCGCTCATGGTGGCGCTCGACCGGCTCGACGTGACCTCCCTGATGGTGCTGGCCGCCGTCACCGGCGTCATCGCCACGGTCGACGGCCCGGCGTGTTCCCTGCTGGGCAACGACCTCGTCCCGCGCGAGGACGTGCCCTCCGCGATCGGGGTGGGGGCCCTGGTGCACCAGTCGGGCCGGCTCGCGGGCGCCGCGCTCGCCGGTGTGACGGTCGGCTTCCTCGGCACGGCCGCCGCGTACGCCGCCAACGGGCTGTCGTTCCTGTTCGTGGCCTCGGTCATCCCCTTCCTGCGCCCGGCCCGCGGTGCGATCCAGCATGCGCGGGCGGCCGAGGACCGCGGCACGAAGGACACCATGAGCGTGCGCGAGGGACTGGCCTTCTTCGCCCGCCGCCCCCGGCTGCTGGCGCTGGCCGGTGTCACCGGGGTCAGCGCGGTCTTCGGACGCAACTACCAGCTGACCCTGGCCGTGCTGGTCACCGGTCCGCTCGCGGGCGGCGCGGGGTCCTTCGGCACCGTCTCCACGGTGCTGGCGGTCGGCGGCATCGTCGGCGCCGTCCTCGGCGCCCGGCTGCGCCGCCCCTCGGTACGGGTGGTGGGCGCGCTGGCCGCGGCCGGCGGGCTGCTGCAGGTGGTGGCGGGGCTGTCGCCGTCGCTGGCCCTCCTGCTGGTGATGGTGCTGCCGATGGCCGTGGTGGAGTCCGTCTCCGACACCGCCGGTACGGCGGTGCTCCAGACCGACCCGCCCGCACACCTGCGGGGCCGGGTGCTCGGGGTGTGGGGCAGCATCGGCACGGTGTGGGGCCTGGGCGGGCCGCCCGCGCTGGGCCTCCTGATGGAGCTGGCCGGGGCCCGCGGCGCGCTGATCGCGGGCGGACTGATCATCGCCGGCACGATCGGCGCGGGCCACCTCCTGCGCGAGCGCCGGGCGACGGTGCCGAGGGTGTCCCCGGTGGCGAACCTGGAGACGGCTGCCTGAGGCCCGCCCGTGCCCGCGCGGGCGTCCTGCGCGGGCACGGCGCCGGTCAGGCGACGAGAGCCTGCCCCGGGTCCAGCCGGGCCATGAGCCCGGCGTGATGGAGGGCGGCGACGGGAGCGACGAGGTCCGGGTGGCGCAGCAGCGCCGCCGCCCGGCGGTCGGCGTCGCCCGGTGCGAGCAGGCGGCGGAACTCCGCCGGTGTCCCGGCCGACGGTCCGCCCTCCGCCAGCGCGGCCACGGCCGGCCCGGCGAGCGCCGGGTCGGCCAGCAGACAGGCCGCCCAGCTGGCGACGACCTCGTCCACCCAGGTCCGCCAGGCGTCCGCGTCCGGGTCGGCGGACGTCGCGCCGTCGGCGCCGGTCACCCGGTCGAGCCGGGCGGAGCCCCCGGGACCGGCCACACCCAGCAGAGCCACGTCCATCGGGGTCGGGTAGCGCAGCCGGGCCGCGACCGTCACGGCCTGCCGGGCCTGCGCCTCGCACAGGGCGTCGGCCAGGGCGCCGCCGGACGCCGGATAGGCGCGGGTGAGCCACTGTGCGGTCGCCGCGATGACGGGGGAGAGATCTGTGTGCACTGCCGGGCCGTCCGAACTGCTCGTCGTGGGGGAACACGGGGTCCGTGGAAACCGTAGCCCGCGGCACGCGGCGCGGAACACGGTCCGGCTCCCGCCCGGGACGTGGCCTCGGCCACACCCCGTCCCGCGGATTCCGTCCCCGCCCGGGAATGCGACCCTGTATGCCGTTCGCCGATCACCGGGTTCCCGCCCGGCTCACCGGTGTGGAGGAGAAGTCCTGAGTACCACCGTCCTCTCCGAGGCCGTGCCCGTCGTCCTGCTGCTGGGCGTCCTGGCCTTCGCGGTGCTGCGCCCCCGGGGGCTGCCGGAGGCGGTGGCCGCCGTGCCCGCCGCCGTGCTGGTCGTGGCGCTCGGCATGGTGTCCCCGCACGAGGCGTGGGAGCAGACCCGCACGCTGCTGCCGGTCGTCGTCTTCCTCGCGCTGGTGCTGATGCTGGCGTACCTGTGCGCCAAGGAGGGTCTGTTCGAGGCCGTCGGCGCGGTCGTGGCCCGCCGGTGCGGGGGAAGCCCGCGGCGGCTGCTGGCCGGGGTGTTCGCCGTGGCCTGCGCGGTCACGGCCGTGCTCAGTCTGGACGCCACCGCGGTCCTGCTCACCCCCGTGGTCCTGGCCACCGCGTCCCGGGCCGGGGCGCGGGCCCGCCCGCACGTGTACGCGACGGCACACCTGGCGAACTCCGCCTCGCTGCTCCTGCCGGTCTCCAATCTGACCAACCTGCTGGCGTTCGCGGCCAGCGGGCTGACCTTCACCCGGTTCGCCGCGCTGATGGCGCTGCCCTGGCTGGCGGCGATCGCCGTCGAGTACGCCGTGTTCCGCCGCTTCTTCCGCGCGGACCTGGCCGTGCCGGTGACCGCGGCCCCAGCGCGGGTCGGGCCGGTCCCCCTCGCTCCCGGGCCGGCCGGACCCGCCGGGCCCTCGGCCGCGAAGGCACCGGGCGGCGGCGCCGGTGGCGGGCCGAGCACGGTGGCCGCGCCGCCCGCGCCTTCCGTGCCGCGTTTCACCGTGGTCGTCGTGACCCTGACCCTGGCCGGGTTCGCCGTGGCCTCACCGGCCGGGGTGGACCCCGCCTGGGCGGCGCTCGGCGGCGTGCTGGTGCTCGGGGTGCGGGCGCTGGCCCGGCGCCATGTCGGGCCCCGGGAGCTGGTGGGCGCCGCCGCGCCGCTGTTCTGCCTGTTCGTGCTGGCCCTCGGCATCGTGGTGCAGGGGGTGGTGGCGGGCCCGGCGGCGACCGGGCTCGGGCGGCTGCTGCCGGACGGGGACGCGCTGCCGGCACTGCTCGCGGTGGCGGCGGTCGCCGCGGTGCTGGCCAACGTGGTCAACAACCTGCCCGCCGTACTCGCCCTGCTCCCGCTGGCCGCGCCCGGCGGGCCGGGCCAGGTCCTCGCCGTACTGATCGGTGTGAACCTGGGCCCCAACCTGACCTACGTCGGTTCGCTGGCCACCCTGCTGTGGCGGCGCATCCTGCACCGGCACGGCGTGGAGGTGGAGCTCGGCCGGTTCACCGCGCTGGGGCTGCTCACCGTGCCGGCCACGGTCGCCGCCTCAACGGTGGCCCTGTGGGGGGCGCTGCGCGTCATCGGCGCCTGATGCCCGGGGCGCCGCCGCGTACGGGAGGTCCGCTCACCGGTCACTGGGTCGCCACGACGAGGCAGCGCCTCAGTCCCGCCACGGCCCGGGGATCGCCCTCGACCGTCACCTCGCGGTCCCCTTCGGCTCCCGCCCGGTTCCAGAGCGAGCGCAGCACGCCCTCCGGGGTGCCGCTCAGCGTCACGTCGGCCGTGCCGTCGCCCGCGCCGTCCGTGACGGTGAACTCCCCCGGTCCGGTCCGCACCCGCCATGCCGCGTCGTCGCCGGCCCGCACCAGGAACGTACGGCCCGGCGAGCCGTCCAGGATCCCGGCGAAGTAGTCGCCCCACTCGGCCACGGCGTAGGCGGCGAAGACCTTGAGCAGTTCGTCGACGCCGTCCACGGCGAGGTCGTCCGGTACGGCGGTGACGGGACGTCCGGTGGCGAGTTCGGCGTCGATGCGGTGGACGACGGTCTCCTGCGCCATCCGCCGGATCCAGAAGCCGACGCTCCGGTCGGGGCCGTACCAGGTGCCGGCCGGGTCCTCGGGGGCGCGGGTGGCGAACTCGGCGCGCAGTGCGGTGTAGCCGCGGTCGAGCAGCGCCGTGGGCGCCACCTCGGCGAACTCCTCGGGCGGCCAGGGCTCGGGCTCCGCGCCGTCGCGCACGGCGGCGGCCTTGTGCAGGTAGACCTCGCCGACGTGGCGGGTCAGGTCGGCGACCGTCCAGCCGGGACAGGTCGGCACCGGGGCGTCGGCGTCGGTCTCCACGACGGCCCGCAGCCGGTCGTGGTCGGCCGCGAGGCAGTCGAGGAAGCGGGTGAACTCCATGCCGTCGAGCCAAACACACGTTCAGGTCCGGGACACGGTGTTTTCCACGCGCGACAGCCCGGTGCGCGCGACAGCGCCCGGGACGTTCAGTCCTGTTCCTCGACGATGTCCTTCAGCACGCTCGTCGCTCCCATGCCGTTGGGCCAGCCGGAGTAGAACGCCAGGTGCAGCAGCGCCTCCTTCAGCTCCTCGTCGGTGACGCCGTTCCGGCGGGCGAAGGCGAGGTGGAACCGCAGCTGGTCCGTCTTCCCGAGCGCGGTCAGCGCGGCGACGGTGACGAGGCTGCGGTCGCGCCGGGACAGGCCCTCACGCTCCCAGACCTCGTCGAAGAGGACCCTGTCGGTGTAATGGACCATCCCCGGGGCGAAGTCTCCGAAGGCGTTCTTCCCGCCGCTCCAGCCGGGGCTCGTGTTCTCGGCCATGGTCTCTCCCTACCTGGGTCGACGTCCGTCGACCCATCCTCGAAGGTGCGAGGCCAAGGACACCACCGGACAGGCCGGACGAGGGAGTCACCGGTGAAGGACGTACTGGCAGGGCACCCCTCACCGCGGCCGCGCGGCTTAGCGTGGAAGGCATGGACGCCAGCAACGAGATGACCGTCGACGGATTCGACCAGATCTTCCCGCTCGGGGAGAAGAACGACGCCTTCGCGCAGTACTTCACCGGCCAGAGCTACCTGGCTCCGCTCGCCTCGGGGAGCGTTCCGGTCAGCAACGTCTCCTTCGAGCCGGGCTGCCGCAACAACTGGCACATCCACCACGGCACGGGCGGCGGCGGTGACCAGGTCCTGCTGTGCACGGCGGGCAGCGGCTGGTACCAGGCCGAGGGCGAGGAGCCGGTCAGCATGGAGCCGGGCACGGTGATCCGCGTCCCGGCGGGCACGAAGCACTGGCACGGCGCGAAGGCCGACTCGTGGTTCTCCCACATCGCCTTCATCACCCCTGGCGAAGACGTCAGCAACGAATGGCTCGAACCCGTCACCGACGAGGCGTACGGCGAGCTGCCGAGGAACGGAGCGCACGCATGACAGTCCTGGACGAGACCTACGCGCTGTCCAACGGCGTCGAGATCCCCAAACTGGGGCTCGGCACCTGGTTCATCGACGACGACCGGGCGGCCGAGGCGGTCCGCGCGGCCGTGGGGATCGGCTACCGCAACATCGACACCGCCCAGGCCTACGGCAACGAGCGCGGCGTCGGCGAGGGCGTGCGCACCGCCGGAGTGCCCCGTGACGAGCTGTTCGTCTCGACCAAGCTCGCCGCCGAGATCAAGGACTACGACCGGGCGGTCGACGCGATCGACGGGTCCCTGGAGAAACTCGGGACCGAGTACATCGACCTGATGCTCATCCACAGTCCGCAGCCGTGGGACGACTTCCGCGGCGGCGACTACGCCGAGGGCAACCGCGCGGCGTGGCGCGCCCTGGAGGAGGCGTACCAAAGCGGCCGGATCCGCTCCATCGGGGTGTCCAACTTCCAGCAGGAGGACCTGGAGAACGTCCTGCGGGACGCGAAGGTCGTGCCGCACGTGAACCAGCTGCTCGTCCACGCCGGCAACACCCCCTCGCAGCTGCTGGACTACTGCGAGGGCAAGCAGATCCTCGTCGAGGCGTACTCGCCGATCGCACACGGAGCGATCCTGGAGAACGCCGAGGTCCGGGCGATGGCGGACAAGTACGGGGTGTCCGTCCCGCAGCTGTGCATCCGCTACACCCTGCAGCTGGGCACGGTGTCGCTGCCCAAGACGGCGAACCCCGAGCACATGCGGGCCAACGCCGAGGTCGACTTCGAGATCTCCGGCGACGACATGGACGCCCTGCGGGGCCTGCGCGACCTGGACTACGGCGAACACAGCGCGTTCCCGGTCTACAGCGGCAAGTGACGCCGGAGGGCACCGGTCGAGCGGGTGCCTGTCCCGCTCTCAGCCGCGCCCCCGCGTGCGGTCCGCGCTCACCACGCCGGGCTGGGGACCGCGGGGCGGCGGACCGCCTCGGCCGCGTCCCGCAGGTGGAGGGCGACGGAGATCAGTGATCGCAGTGCCGAGGGCCGCAGGCTCTGGGCGCTCTCGGCGGCCAGCACCAGCAGACAGCCGGCGGCCTGCTCGACGACCGGCACGGAGAACGCGAAGTCGTCGCCGTCGGCCCCGCGGAAGGCGCGCCACGGCGTGGCGGCACCGTCGATGGCCTTGTGCACCGCCTGTTCGAGATGGTGCGCGGCCTGCTGGCACACGGAGGCGGGCAGGACGATGGTCCGGTGAAACGCTGAACTGGTCATAGTCCCATTGCTCCCCCGCCCCCGGGTTGCCCGATCGGCGCACGGGGCGGATTTCACCGTGTCGGCGGCAGCCGGGCCACGCCGCGGCCACGCGACCTCGCGCCTGACTGCGGCCCCGGCCGACCGCCGCACCTGCCCGGTTCGGTGAGGGCGGCGTCCCGCGTGCGAGGCCGAGCCGGCCGGCCTGGCACGCGCCCGTCCGCTGCCGCGCGGCCCTGGTCGGCCGTGGCGTGGGCGCACTCGGGCGCGGCCGGGTCCTAGGGTCGTGCGTATGTGTTCCCTCAGCTCGTCCTCGGCCGTCGCGGCCCGGTTCACCGGGCGGGCGGTGATCGGTGAGCGCTCGTTGTCCGGGGGGCTCACCGAGGTCGGCCTCGACGACGGGCGCACCGTGGTGGTCAAGTTCGCGGAGGATCCTGGTGCGGCGCGCGCCGAGGCCGCGGGGCTGCGCTGGCTGGCCGGGGCCGGGACGGTGCCGATCCCCGCGGTGCACGGCGTGGACGAGCGCGCGCTGGTCACCGACCGGGTGGCGCGCGGGCCGGCGAGTGCGGAGGCGGCGGTCCGGTTCGGACGGGATCTGGCCGGGCTGCACGCCGCCGGGGCACCGGCGTTCGGTGCCGCGCCGCCCGGCGGGCCCGAGGAGGCGTACATCGGGCGGGCCCCGATGCGCAATGTCACCGGGGACGACTGGCCCCGCTGGTACGCCGCGCACCGCGTGCTGCCGTATCTGCGCCTCGCGGTCGACGCCGGCACCGTCCTGGCGGCCGAGGCGGCCGATGTCGAGCGGGTCTGCGAGCGGCTGCCCGAGCTGGCGGGCCCCGCCGAGCGGCCGGCCCGGCTGCACGGCGACCTGTGGAACGGCAACGTGCTGTGGGGCACCGACGGACACGTCCACCTCATCGACCCGGCCGCGCACGGCGGGCACCGGGAGACCGACCTGGCGATGCTGCGCCTCTTCGGCTGTCCGCACCTGGAGCGGATCCTGGCGGGCTACGAGGAGACCGCGCCGCTCGCCGACGGCTGGTCCGCCCGCGTCGGCGTGCACCAGCTCTTCCCGCTGCTCGTGCACGCGGTGCTGTTCGGCCGCGGTTACGCCGAGCAGGCCCTCGCGGCGGCCCGGGCGGCACTGCGGCACCTCGGATGAGAGCGGCACGCACCGTCTGTGCCGTGCGGTGCTCGGCATCCCCACCTCGGTGTCCCACCGGGTCACATGTCCCAACGGGTCACATGTCCCACTGGGACATTTCCGGGTGTACGCTCGGAGGCATGACGGCAACGGAGCCCTCCCCCGCCACCGAGGACCGGCGGCAGCGCAAGGCGCGGCAGACCCGCGACGCGCTGGCCACCGCCGCCTGCGACCTGATCCTGGAACGCGGGTCGGCGGCGACCACGGTGGAGGCGATCGCCGAGCGCGCGGACGTCACGCGCCGCACGTTCAGCCGGCACTTCGCCGGGAAGGAGGACGCGGCGCTCGACTTCGTCCGCCGGGACGGCGACCGGATCAACGCGCTGCTGCGCTCCCGCCCCGCCGAGGAGCCGCCCCTGCTGGCCTATCGCAGGGCCGTGCGGGACTGGCTGGCCGACCGGGAGGACCCGGCGTGGCACGTGCGTCCGCGGATGCGCCGCCTGCTGGCCCTGGCCGACACCGAGCCCGGACTGTTCGCCGCCTACCAGCGCCTCCGGGTCGACGCCCAGGAGGAGTCGATCCGCATCGTCGCCGCCCGGCTCGGCGGCGACGACGACCGGGACGTGCGCCCGGCCGCCGTCGTCGACGCCGCGGCCGGGGTCCTGATCGCCGCCCTGCGCCTGTGGGCGCGCGGCGACGAGGGGAACTCGGGACCCGCAGACCTCGCCGCCCTCGTGGAGCGGGCCTACGACGCCCTGATCTCGGAGGCCGCGGCCGCGACCCCCGACAGCACCACCACCGAAGAGTGAGAACCGCATCATGAGCACCACCGGCACCACCCCCGCCACCACCCCCGCCAACGGCCACGCCGCCGAGTTCGCCGGGCGTACCGCCCTCGTCACCGGCGCCGCCTCCGGCATCGGCCTGGCCACCGCCCGCCGGCTCGGCGCCGGCGGCGCCCGGGTCGTCGTCGCCGACTACAACGCCGAGGGCGCCGAGAAGGCCGCCGCCGACCTGAGGGCCGAGGGCGTCGAGGCCGCCGCCGTCGAGCTGGACGTCACCCGTCCGGAGTCCGTCGAGGCGGCCGTCGGGTTCACCGTCGACACGTTCGGCGCGCTGGACCTCGCCGTCAACAACGCCGGCATCGGCGGCCCCAGCGCCCCGACCGGCGAGTACGACGTGGAGGCCTACCAGCGCGTCGTGCGCACCAACCTGGACGGCGTCTTCTACTCGATGCGCTACGAACTGCCCGCCCTCGAGGCGGCCGGCAAGGGCGGCGCCATCGTCAACGTCGCCTCCATCCTCGGCTCGGTCGGCTTCGCGGGCTCCCCCGCCTACGTCGCCGCCAAGCACGGCGTGGTCGGGCTGACCAAGGCGGCCGCCGCCGAGTACGCCGCCCGGGGCATCCGGATCAACGCGGTCGGCCCGGGCTTCATCGACACCCCGCTGCTCAAGACCATGGACGAGGCCGCCTACAACGGCCTGGTCGCCCTGCACCCGGCCAGCCGTCTCGGACGCGCCGAGGAGGTCGCCGAGCTGATCGCCTTCCTGCTGTCGGACCGCGCCTCCTTCGTCGCCGGCAGCTACCACCTGGTCGACGGCGCCTACACCGCCGTCTGACCAGCGCCCACCCGCCCCGGGGGGAGAGAACGAAGGAGTTCGATCATGAAGGCACTTCAGTACCGCACCATCGGGGCCCCGCCCGAGGTCGTCACGGTCCCGGACCCGGAACCGGGCCCCGGCCAGGTGCTGTTGAAGGTGACCGCGGCCGGAGTCTGCCACTCCGACATCGCGGTGATGAGCTGGCCCGCCGAGGGCTTCCCGTACGAGCTGCCGCTCACCCTCGGCCACGAGGGCGTCGGCACCGTGGCCGCGCTCGGCGCCGGCGTGACCGGGCTCGCCGAGGGCGACGCGGTCGCCGTGTACGGCCCCTGGGGCTGCGGCACCTGCGCCAAGTGCGCGGAGGGCAAGGAGAACTACTGCCTGCGCGCCGACGAGCTGGGCATCCGCCCGCCCGGGCTCGGCCGCCCGGGCTCGATGGCGGAGTACCTGCTGATCGACGACCCCCGGCACCTGGTCCCGCTCGACGGGCTCGACCCGGTCGCTGCGGTGCCGCTCACCGACGCCGGACTGACGCCGTACCACGCGATCAAGCAGTCGCTGCCCAAGCTGGTCCCCGGCTCGACCGCGGTGGTCATCGGCACCGGCGGTCTCGGCCACGTCGCCATCCAGCTGCTGCGCGCCCTGACGTCCGCCCGGGTGGTCGCCCTGGACGTCAGCGAGGAGAAGCTGCGCCTCGCCCGCGCGGTGGGCGCGCACGAGGCGGTGCTGTCGGACGCGAAGGCCGCGGACGCCGTGCGCGAACTCACCGGCGGCCTCGGCGCCGAGGCCGTGTTCGACTTCGTCGGCGTGGCGCCCACGGTGAAGACCGCCGGGGCCGTCGCGGCCGTCGAGGGCGATGTCACCCTGGTCGGCATCGGCGGCGGATCGCTGCCCGTCGGCTTCGGCGTACTGCCGTTCGAGGTGTCGGTCAACGCCCCGTACTGGGGCAGCCGCAGCGAGCTGATCGAGGTGCTGAACCTGGCCCGCTCGGGTGCCGTGTCGGTGCACACCGAGACGTACTCCCTGGACGACGCCCCGCTCGCCTACGAGCGGCTGCACCAGGGCAAGGTCAACGGCCGCGCGGTGATCCTGCCCCACGGCTGACCGGCCGAGGGGGCGCGACCGGTCCCCCGTTCCGGTCGTGCCCCCGTCGCGTCGAACCTACGTGGACGGTGCGCCGTTGTGAATCGTGCCGATGCCCGCTGCCGGGCCCGGAGGACTCACTCGTGCACAGGTGAGTCCGGATGGCCCGGTTTCGTCCCGTGCAGGACCGGCTGGTCGAGGTCACCGGCCGCCAGGTGGGCCAGCACGACCTCGTACAGGTCGCTGCCTGCGGCGAGCAGCTGACGTTCCAGGACGGGCTCGGCGCTGCGGACGTGGTCGCGGACGGTCTGCGCGTGCATGCCGAGCTTCTGGGCGGCGCGCTCGGCGTTGCCGCCCGCGGCGATCCAGGTGCGCAGGCTGCGCCGCAGGTCCCGGGCGTCCGGGTCGAGGCGGCCGAGCAGGTCGGCGGCCCAGGTGCGCAGCGCCGGCCCGGACAGCAGGTCGGTGAGCCGGGTGGCGCCGCTCCGCGGGCCGGCCCCCGGCGGGGGCTCGGCGAGGCCCATCTGGGTGTTCAGGGCGAGGTGGACGGCGGCCCGGACGGTCAGGTCGGTGAAGTCCGTGCGCAGCAGCGACTCGACCCGGTCCATGCGGGCGCGGACCGTGTTGCGGCTGACGCCGAGGACCTTCGCCGTGCTGACGGCGGTGAACTCCAGGCCGAGCCGGGTGGTGGCGAGCAGTTCGGCACGCGTGTGGTGCGACAGTCGGTCCAGCGGGCTCAGCACACCGGCCGTCCAGTCGTGCAGCCGCGCTGGGTCCATCAGCCGCTCGGGGCGGGTCCGCTCGGCGTACAGGGCCGCCTTCTGCGGGCGGAAGCGGGCCACGGCCAGGGCGCTGACGGCCTGTCCGTAGGCGGCCGCGGTGCGGGCGAGGCCCTGCCGCGCGCTGCCGCCGACGAACACGCCCGGGCGGCGGGCGACCAGCGAGCGCAGCTCCTGCCCGGCCGTGTCGCGCGGGGCGAGCACGATGACGTGGCCGTCCACCGCCGGACACCGCACGACCAGCGCCCGCTCGCCCGTGACCGCCAGGCACTCCTCCGCGAGGCGGTCCCGTTCGGCGGGGCTGCTCTCCACGACGTACACGCACGCCGTGTCGGTGTCGAGGAGTCCGGGCCACAGTCCGGCGGCGACGCGGCGGGCGGAGACGGTGTCCTCCACCATCAGCAGTTGCAAGATGGCCAGGCGCAGGTCGGAGGTGGCGCGCCGCAGCCGGTGTCCGGCCGCGGCCGACTCGTGGCCGGTCAGCAGCAGCTCGACCACCTGGGCGGTGTGCGTGACGATGTCGGAGACGCGCCGGTCGAAGGGCGCTTCGCGCGCCACCGTCAGGACGGCGGCCTGCGCCGGCTGGGCTCCCTCCACGCGGACGAGCCGCAGATGGCGGCCCCGGTCCTGCAGTGCGGCCGACGCGATCCGGCCGGCCGTGACGTCGGCGACCAGACCCTGGTCCAGCGGCACGCGGGTGCCGGCCAGCAGCCGGCCGGTGCCGTCCTGCAGCGAGACGGTCGCGTCCGCGGTGCCGGCGAGCCAGGCCACGACCCGGTTCAGGTCGCGTCCGGCCGGGCGCAGGTGCTCGAGCAGTTCCCGCGCCCAGCCCGCGTGCTCACCGGCCTCGGACGTCCGCTGTCGTCCGCCGTCCTCTCGGCCCGCCACGTCGGCCTTCTCCCCGTCTCGTCTCGTCCCCGGCCCAGGTCCGGGACGTTACCTCATGGCCCTGTGCGCGGGCCCCTTCCGGCCTCGGCGGCCGGGCCGGTGCCGGGCCTGTCGGGCGGGGCGGGCGAGCGGGCATAAGCTCGGTGAATGGCGAAGTACTTCGACGTGCACCCCGACAACCCCCAGCCGCGCAGCATCGCCCAGGTCGCCGACAGCGTCCGTTCCGGCGCGCTGATCGCGTATCCGACGGACTCCTGCTACGCGCTCGGCTGCCGGCTGGGCAGCCGCGACGGGATCGACCGCATCCGGTCGATCCGTCAACTGGACAACCGGCACCACTTCACCCTGGTCTGCCAGGACTTCGCGCAGCTCGGACAGTTCGTGCAGATCGACAACGACGTGTTCCGGGCGATCAAGGCGTCGACGCCCGGCAGTTACACCTTCATCCTGCCCGCGACGAGGGAGGTGCCGCGCGCGCTCCAGCACCCCAAGAAGAAGACCGTGGGCGTGCGCATCCCCGACCACGTCGTCACCCAGGCCCTGCTCGCCGAGCTCGGTGAACCGCTGCTGTCCAGCACGCTGTTGCTGCCCGACGAGGAGGAGCCGATGACCCAGGGCTGGGAGATCAAGGACCGGCTCGACCACGTGGTGGACGCGGTCGTCGACTCCGGGGACTGCGGCACCGAGCCGACCACGGTCGTCGACTTCTCCGGCGGCGAGGCGGAGATCGTGCGGCGGGGCGCGGGCGACACGTCCCGGTTCGAGTAGCGAAGCGTCCACCGAGGGACCGAGGAAGAAGAGAAAGAGGCACACCACACCATGACCGCCACCGCGGGAACCGCCGTCGACGTCCCCACCGACGACGGCACCGCAGACGCCTACCTGACCCACCCGGCCGACGGGGAACCGCATCCCGCGGTCCTGCTGTACATGGACGCCTTCGGGCTGCGCCCGTCCCTGCGGTCGATGGCCGACCGGCTGGCCGGTGCCGGGTACACCGTCCTGGTGCCGAACGTCTTCTACCGCACCGGACGGGCGCCCGTCGTGGAGCTGCCCGAGTTCATCGACTCGCAGACACGGCCGGCGCTCTTCCAGCGGCTCGTCCCGATCATGCGGTCGCTGACCCCGGACCGGGCGATGCGGGACGCCGGCGCCTGTCTGCGCTGGCTGGCCGGCCGTCCCGAGGCTGCCGCGGGCCCGGTCGCGCTCACCGGCTACTGCATGGGCGCCGGACTCGCCCTGCGCACCGCCGGCACGTATCCGGACCGGGTCGCCGCGGTGGCCGGGTTCCACGGCGCGAACCTGGCGACGGACGGTCCGCACAGTCCGCACCTGGTGGCCGGGGACATCACCGCCGAGGCGTACTTCGCCCACGCGGACCACGACCCGGGCATGGACGCCGAGCAGCAGGAGCGCCTGGCGACGGCCCTCACGGCGGCCGGTGTACGGCACCGCTGCGAGGTCTACGCCGGTGCCCACCACGGCTACACACAGGCCGACACCGCGTCCTACGACGCGGAGGCGACCGAGCGGCACTGGGCGGCCCTGCTCGACCTCCTGAAGCGGACGTTCTGAGCCCGTCCACCTCGAAACGGCCCGTACCGGACGGGAGTTGGCGCGCGCCTCCCCCCGTCCGGGCCCGGGTCCGGGCGTTGTTACCGTGCCCGGGTGTCCAACTCCTCACGCGATTCCGCCGAAGGCGCCGGCTGGGGCTCCGCCGAGCCCGGCGCCTACCGAGCGCTCATGCCGGGGCGCACCGAGAAGCTGTCCTGGCTGAGCCCGAGCACGCTGTGGGCCGCCCGCAACGGCGTGCTCGCCTCCTGGTTCGGTGACCCCACGGGCCGCACCCGCTCCCGCTGGACGGCACAGCGGGCGGCGGCCGGGGCGCCGGCCGACAAGGTGATCCGGCGCGAGGACCCCGACCGGTTCTCCTTCCTGGTCATCGGCGACACAGGAGAGGGCGACGACCCCCAGTACGCCGTCGTGCCGGGGCTGTTGGAGGCGGGAAGGGACACCCGGTTCGCGGTCCTCGCGAGCGACGTGATCTACCCGGTGGGCAGTGCCGACGACTACGGCACGAAGTTCTTCCGCCCCTACCGCGACTACCGGGCACCCATATACGCGATACCGGGCAACCACGACTGGTACGAGGACCTCGGCGCCTTCATGCGCGTCTTCTGCGACGACGCCCCGCCCCTGCCGCCGGAACCCGCGCCACGCCCGTTCACCGCCGCGTGGCTGCGCTCCCTGCTGTGGCACCGGCCGCGCCCGGACGACGGCGCCCGCCTGGACGAGGCGCGCAAGCTGCGCGCCGCGCCCTCCCAGCAGGCCGTCCAGCCGGGACCGTACTGGGCCGTCGACGCCGGGCCGGTCAGGATCGTCGGCATCGACACGGGGCTGCTGGGCACCGTCGACGCCGAGCAGGGCGCCTGGCTGCGCGAGGTGTCGGCGGGAGACCGGCCGAAGATCCTGGTCACCGGCTCGCCCCTGTACGTGGACGGCGAGTACCACCCGTGCGCCGTCGAGGGCGGCGGCACGGTCGACGACATCGTGCGCGACCCGGCCCACCACTACGTCGCGGCGATCGGCGGCGACATCCACAACTACCAGCGCTATCCGGTCGACGTGGGCGGCCGCATCGTGCAGTACGTCGTGGCAGGCGGCGGCGGTGCGTTCATGCACGCCACCCACACCATCCCGCGCGTCTCGGTGGCCGGTGTCACCGAGGACGACTTCCGCTCCTACCCGCTGCGCGGCGACTCGCTGGCCTTCTACAGCGCCCTGTACGGCCGCCGGCTGCGGCTGCGACGCCTGTTCACCCTCACGGAGGCCGAGGCGACGGCCGTGATCGCCGAACGCCTCGGCATCCGCACCGGCCGCGCCCCGGGGGACGGCGCGCGGGTCACCCGGCGCACCCGGATCGTGGCCGGACTGCTCGGCACCGCGCGGCGGCCCGAGCGCCGCAAGCGGTTCCGGCTGCCCGTGCGCAAGATCTACACGTCGGTGTTCTCGCCGGGTTCGGCGACGTACAGCCCGCCCTTCTTCAAGTGCTTCCTGCGCCTGGACGTGACGCCGGAGTCGGTCCGGCTGCGCTGTTACGCCGCCACCGGCAACCGGGCGCAGGAGGAGGACCCGCCGGTCGAGGACGAGGTGACGATCCCCCTGGTGTGACCGGCGCCCGGCCCGCCTCCCCGGGGGCCCGTCTCACCAGCGGCCCGCCTCGCTGCCGACGACCGGCTCGGACGGGGTGCCGTCGACCCCGACCGGTACCTCGCCGGTGAGCATCACCCGGTGCATGGTCCGGGGGTGGGCGTGGTCGCCGGGAGCGAGGTGGATGGTGGCGCGGTTGTCCCAGAAGGCGACGCTGCCGGGCTCCCAGCGGAAGCGGACGGTGTACTCGGGGCGGGTGGCCTGCTCGACGAGGAGTTCCAGTACCGCCGCGCTCTCGGGGCGGGAGAGCCCGGTGATCTGTTCGACGTAGTAGCCGTTGACGAACAGCACCCGCTCCCCCGTCTCCGGGTGGACGCGGACCAGCGGGTGCACGGTCGCCGTCTGGTGGTCGAGGAGGTGCCGGAGGTACGCGTCGTCGCCGGGCCGGGGCTGGTAGCCGACGCCGAGGCGGTGTTCGGCGCGCAGGGTGTCGACGAAGGCGCGCAGCGGGGCGGACAGCCCGGCGTAGGCGGCGGCGAGGTTCGCCCAGGTGGTGTCGCCGCCGTAGGGGGGCACCGTCTCGGCGCGCAGGATCGTGGCCGCCGGCGGGTCGACGCGGGCGCCGTGGTCGCAGTGCCAGCCGCGCAGCAGCGTGTGGCGCCGGCGCCGCAGCCACTCCTCGTGCTCCATCCCGAACCGCCCGCCCAGCTCCAGCCGGTCGGCGGTCGTCTCGATCTCCGGGAAGCCGGCCGGTGACGCCTTGCCGCGCCGGGGCAGGACGACCGGTTCGCCGAAGAGGCGGGCGAACGCGACGTGTCCGGCGTGGTCGAGGCGCTGGTCGCGGAAGAACACCACCTTCCAGCGCAGTACCGCCGCCCGCACCGCGGCGACCTGCGACGCGTCGAGGCCCGCCGCGAGGTCGACGCCGCGGATCTCGGCGCCGATGTGCCCGGCGACGGGTTGCACCTCGATTCCCGTCGTCGTGTCCGTTGCCGTGTCCTTCGCGCTGTGGGTCGTCATGCGCAGATCGTGACAGACCCTCCGCCGCGCCGTCCGGTTGATCACCGGTCCTTGCGTGGGCCAGGCTGGACGGGCGGCACACCGCCGCGCACAGTCGAGGAAAGGTCCCACGGTGATCAGCATCCCGGCGTACCCGCTCAATGACGGCAGCACGCTCCCCGCCCTGGGCCTGGGCACCTGGCCGATGAAGGACGACGAGGCCGAGCGGGCGGTCCGCGAGGCCCTCCAGGCGGGGTACCGCCTGATCGACACGGCGACGAACTACCGCAACGAGACCGGCGTCGGACGCGGTGTCGCCTCCGCCGGTGTTCCCCGCGAGGAGATCGTCGTGACGACCAAGCTGCCGGGCCGGCACCACGGCTACGAGGAGACGCTCGCCTCGTTCGAGGAGTCCCGCGCCCGTCTCGGGGTGGAGTACGTCGACCTGTACCTGATCCACTGGCCGCTGCCGCGCGTGGACAAGTACGTCGACTCCTGGAAGGCGATGGTCAGGCTGCGCGAGGAAGGTCTCGTGCGGTCGGTCGGCGTCTCCAACTTCACGGCGGAGCACATCGAGCGGCTGGAGAAGGAGACGGGCGTCCTGCCGTCCGTCAACCAGATCGAGCTGCACCCGCTCCTCCCGCAGGACGAGCTGCGCGCCTTCCACGAGCGCAAGGGCATCCGCACCGAGAGCTGGAGCCCGCTGGGCCGGGGCAGCGACCTGCTGGAGGATCCCGCCGTCGCCCAGGTCGCCGCGGCGCACGGTGTGACGTCCGCGCAGGCGGTGCTGCGCTGGCACACCCAGCTGGGCGCGGTGCCGATCCCGAAGTCCGCCGACCCGGCGCGGCAGCGGGCGAACCTGGACGTCTTCGGCTTCGAGCTGGACGCCGGCCAGCTGCGCGCGGTGGCCGACCGCGCCCACCGGCGGATCGGCGGCGACCCCGAGGTGCACGAGGAGTTCTGAGCGGGTACCCGGTCCGGGTCGGCGGGGACCGAGTCTCCCG
This sequence comes from Streptomyces sp. NPDC042336, assembly GCF_055581985.1. Classification (NCBI taxonomy): domain Bacteria; kingdom Bacillati; phylum Actinomycetota; class Actinomycetes; order Kitasatosporales; family Streptomycetaceae; genus Streptomyces; species Streptomyces sp. NPDC042336. The sequence goes on from NZ_JBVJEA010000007.1 coordinate 365,711, forward strand.
GGAAGGAGCGGCAGGTGGACGGCGAGGACGACGGGCTGCGCGGATACCACGGCAAACGGGACTTCGGCCGGACCGGGGAGCCCGCCGGAGTCGGGCCTGCGGCCGGCGAGGGCCGGGCCCCCGGTGACGGCGGGGCGCCGCGCTTCGTCGTGCAGATCCACGACGCGAGCACCCTGCACTTCGACTTCCGGCTGCAGGTGGCCGACGTGCTGAAGTCCTGGTCGGTGCCGAAGGGCCCGTCGGCGGACCCGAGCGACAAGCGGCTCGCGGTGCCGACGGAGGATCACCCGCTGGAGTACGAGGAGTTCGAGGGCGTGATCCCGGCGGGCGAGTACGGGGGCGGCACGGTCATCGTGTGGGACCACGGCACCTACGAGCCGCTGAGCCACGACCGCCGGGGAAGGCCGGTCGACTTCGCCGAGTCGCTGGCGCACGGACACGCCAGGTTCCGGCTGCACGGCGCGAAGCTGCGCGGCGAGTACGCGCTGACCCGGTTCCGCGGCGGCCCGGACGGCGGCGGTGAGGACGCGGCGTGGCTGCTGGTGAAGACGGCCGGCGGCGGACGCGGGCACGGCACCCCGGATCCCCGGCGGGCCCGGTCCGCGCGCACCGGCCGCACGCTGGCGCGGGTGGCGGCACAGGACGGCGCGGAGTAGGGACCCGCGAGTCGGGGCCCGCGCGGCCGGTCTACCGCGCGGGCAGGGCCTGTTCTGCCCAGATGGTCTTGCCGGTGTCGGTCTGGCGGCTGCCCCAGCGCTGGGTGAGCTGGGCGACCAGGAGCAGTCCCCGGCCGCCCTCGTCGAAGGCGTGGGCGCGGCGCAGGTGGGGCGAGGTGGAGCTGGCGTCGGAGACCTCGCAGATGAGGGCGGTGTGGCGGATGAGGCGCAGCTGGATGGGCGGCTCGCCGTACCGGATCGCGTTGGTGACCAGCTCGCTGACGACGAGTTCGGTGACGAAGGCCGTGTCGTCCAGCCCCCACGCCGTCAGCTGCTCGCCGACGGACCGCCGGGTGGCCGCCACTCCGGAGGGGTCGGGGCGGACGTCCCAGGTGCGTACCCGGTCCTCGCCCAGCGCCCGGGTACGGGCCAGCAGCAGCGCCACGTCGTCGCCGGGCTCCTCGGGCAGCACCGCCTTGAGCACGCCGTCGCACAGCGCGTCGAGCGAGGTCGCGGGCGCGGCCAGCGCCCGGCACAGTTCTGCGGTGGCGTGGTCGACGTCGCGATCGCGGTCCTCGACCAGGCCGTCGGTGTAGAGGGCGACGACGGAGCCTTCCGGCAGTTCCAGCTCCGTCGCCTCGAAGGGCAGTCCGCCCACGCCGAGCGGCGGACCGGCGGTCATGTCGACGAGACGGGTGGTGCCGTCGGGGAGGAGGAGGGCGGGCGCGGGGTGACCGGCGGCGGCCAGGGCCAGTCGGCGGGAGACGGGGTCGTACACGGCGTACAGGCAGGTGGCACCCAGCTCCGCGGTCTCCGCCTCGGCGCCGTCGTCCGCGCCGCCGGCCGCGAGGTGGGTGACCAGGTCGTCGAGGTGGGTGAGGAGCTCGTCGGGGGGCAGATCGACGTCGGCGAGGGTGCGCACGGCCGTGCACAGGCGGCCCATGGTCGCCGTGGACGGGATGCCGTGGCCCACGACGTCGCCGACGACGAGGCCGACGCGGGTGCCGGAGAGCGGGATGACGTCGAACCAGTCGCCGCCGATGCCCGCGGCGGACGCGGAGGGCAGATAGCGGTGGGCCACCTCGACCGCGGCCTGTCCGGGCAGGTCCCTGGGCAGCAGGCTGTGCTGGATCGCCAGAGCGGTGGAGCGCTCGCGCGCGAAACGGCGGGCGTTGTCCACGGAGACGGCGGCCCGGGAGACCAGTTCCTCGGCCAGTACGGCGTCCTCCGCGGCGTACGGCTCCCGGGGCGCGGTCCGGACGGCGAGCGCGACGCCCAGGGTGGTGCCCCGGGCGCGCAGCGGAACGGACAGGGTCGAGCAGACGGCTTCGCGGAACGGGCGGTTGTGCGGGGCCTCGGCCTCACGGGTGCGCATCCACCGGTCGAACTCCGGGTCGCCGGGGCCGCTGAGGACGACGCGGCCCTCCCGCACCGCCCGGGCGGGTGGGCTGTCGGGCGGGTGGACCTCGCTCCCGCCGAGGTGTACGGCGGGGGTGGGGAAGCCCTCGGTGGCGGAGGCGTGGGCGACCCGGCGCAGTTCGCCGGTCCCGGGTGGCGCGGCGAGGGGTTCGTCGGTGCCGAGGACCCAGTCGAGCAGGTCGACGCCGGCGAAACCGGCGAACCGGGGCACGAGGAGCCCGACCAGTTCCTCGGCGGTACGGACGACGTCGAGGGTGCTGCCGACCGCGCCGGCCGCGTTCAGCAGGGCCAGCCGCTCCCGGGCCCGGTGCTGTTCGGTGCTCTCCAGCGCCGCCATCGCGACGGCGGTGAGCGTGCCGGAGGCGTCGTGGACCGGCCAGATCTCCACGGTCCAGGCGTGCGGGCGGCTGCCGGCGGGCGCGGGCGCGTAGCTCTCGTACTGGACGGGCCGCCCCCGGTCGGTGACCACCCGCAGGTGGTGCAGGAAGCTGCGCGCGTCGCCCTCGAACTCGGCCAGGGCGTCGGGCAGGCTGCGGCCGACCAGTTCCTCCTCGGATCTGCCCATCAGCCGGCACGCGGAGTCGTTGACGTGCACGAAGCGCAGGCCGGGGTCGAGGACGGACAGGGACAGGGAGGCCTGCCGTACGGCGTCGTCGGTCAGCGAGGGCACGGGGCCGCCGGGTGCCTCGGCGGTCGCCAGGTAGCCGTCCGGTGTGCCGTCGGCGCCCAGCAGCGGGCAGATCCGCAGCCGCAGGCTCACCGGGTGGCCGTCCCGGTGCCGGACCAGGACGGTGCCGGACAGGCCGGACGGGGCGGTGCGGGCCAGGGGGCGGGCGGGCGCGTCCCGCGCGAGCAGGTCCCGCGCGGGGCGTCCCACGGCCTCCTCGGCCGCGTATCCGGTGAGCCGCCGCGCGCCGTCGCTCCAGCCCGTCACCAGTCCGCGGGCGTCGACGATCATCGCGGCGGAGGAGTCCTCCATGCCGTCCAGGATCATCCCAGGACGATGCGGTATCAACCGGGGCGGAGCGCGGGCGGCCCCGTCACGGCCGGTGAGCGCGGAGCGCGGCGAGGGCGCGGTCGGCGCGCGTGTTCATCCTGATCTCACCGCCGACGGCCTCCGGCTTCGACGGGGTCACCGCTGACGCCGACGGGCCGGGCGCCGACCGCGGTGAACTCGGCGGGCAGGGGGTGCGTTCGGCTCAGGCCGGCTCCAGGCGACGGTGCCTTGTTGCCGACCCCGGCAGTTCGGACAGGCGGCGCGGGGTGCCGGTCTCGTCCGGCAGCGTGAAGTCCTCGGCGGGCAGGGGGTGCGTTCGGCTCAGGCCGGCTCCAGGCGACGGTGCCTTGTTGCCGACCCCGGCAGTTCGGACAGGTGGCGCGGGGTGCCGGTCTCGTCCGGCAGCGTCCTCGGCGGTGTCTCCCGCGGCGGGGAGCGCGCTCATGACCGGCCCTCGCCGCCCCGGGCGACGGCGCGGGCCCACAGCACGAGCGGCACCTGCACGGGCAGCCGTCCGAGGGCGGCGGCCTTCTGGGGGGCGGGGCGGTGCCGCCAGTCCCAGGCCATCTTGACGTTGGCGGGGAACACCCCGACGAAGAAGGCGGCGGCGGTCAGCGCGGCGGCCTTGCGGGTGCGCGGTGCGGCGAGTCCGGCGGCCAGCGCGAGTTCGGCGGCGCCGCTGGCGTACGTCCATGCCCGGGGTGTGCCCGGCAGGGCGCGCGGCACGATCGCGTCGAACGTGCGGGGCTGGGCGAAATGGGCGACGCCCGCGGTGGCCAGCAGGCCGGCGAGCAGCAGGGGTGAGCGTTCGGACCGTGGCACGGTTCCTCCTCCGGGGGGCCTGCCGCGCGATATTACTCGACGGTAAGAACCGGGTGCCGAACGGTTCACGTCCGGCGGGTGACGGGAGCCAGCCACATGCCCACGATGGCGTCGACGAGGCCGTCGGCCGCGTCCTGCCAGCTGGCGCGCGGGGTGGGCCGGTTCTCCGCCAGGGCCCGCTCGCGCTCCTCCGCGGTGTGCACGATGAGGTGCCGGGCCATGTCGCCCCGCTCCGCGCGGACCTCGTCCGGCAGCGCCGGCATGCACCGGTTGCGCCCCTCGATGATCGCCCGCAGCGAGCGGGACGCCCGGGACTCCTCGGTCATGATCTGCCGCAGCGCCGGGTCGGTCATGACCTGGGCGCAGAACCGCGCGTACCAGGTGGGGCTGCCCAGCGCCGCCAGATGGTCGAACTGGGGACGGACCAGGCAGTCCACCCAGTCGCGCAGGTCGGACGAGTCGCCGAGGGCGGCGAGCTGCCGGGCGCGCAGTTCCTCGACGCGTTCCGAGTGGCGCTGCGCGATGGCCCGGACGAGGTCCGCCTTGGTGCCGAAGTGATAGCCGACCGCGGCGTTGTTGCCCTGCCCGGCGGCCTCGCTGACCTGACGGTTGGAGACCGCGTACACCCCGTGCTCGGCGAACAGCCGCTCAGCGGTGGTGAGGATCAGCTGCCGCGTCGCGCTGACCTGTTCCGTCCGGACCGCCCTGCCCGCCATGATCACCACCGCGCCGGGACTTTCTCCGTACCGCCCGCGCCGACCAGTCCCTCGAGTCGTCGCAGGTCCGCCGTCGTGCGGCGGGTTCTCACGAAAGCCTACGGCGCGGCGGCTCCGGGTCACCGTCCGGCCCGGACGGGCGTTCGGTCTCCATACCCCGTACGATACTTCAAGCGACTGACTTAAAAGTTCGCGTTCCGGTTTCCCGCACCCGTCGCAAGACTCCTCGTCCGAAAGGCTCCTCCATGCCCGCTTCCCCCGCCTCACCACGGCCGAACGCCGTGGTGGCGGTACTGGCCCTGGCCGGGATCGTCGTCGCGCTGATGCAGACCCTGGTGATCCCGATCATCCCGGAGCTGCCGAAGCTCCTGGACGCGTCGGCCTCGGACGCGGCCTGGGCGGTGACCGCCACGCTGCTCGCCTCCGCGGTGGCCACCCCGGTCGTCGGCCGGCTCGGCGACATGTTCGGCAAGCGGCGGATGCTGCTGCTCAGCCTGGTGCTGCTGATCGCCGGTTCCGCGGTCTGCGGACTGAGCGACGCGCTGGTCCCGATGGTCGCCGGTCGCGCCCTGCAGGGCCTGTCCGCCGCCGTGATCCCGCTCGGCATCAGCATCATGCGCGACGAACTGCCCGTCGAGCGGCTGGCCGGTGCCACCGCGGTGATGAGCGCCTCCCTCGGGGTCGGCGGCGCGCTCGGCCTGCCCGCCGCCGCGCTGATCGCGGACAAGCTCGACTGGCACATGCTGTTCTGGCTCTCGGGCGCGCTCGGCGCCGTCTCCCTGGTGCTGGTCCTGGCTCTGGTGCCCGAGTCTGCCGTGCGCACCGGCGGCCGCTTCGACCTGCTCGGCGGCATCGGCATGGCCGCCGGTCTCGCGAGCCTGCTGCTGGCCATCTCCAAGGGCGGCGACTGGGGCTGGTCCTCGGCCACCACCCTCGGCCTGTTCGCGGCGGCCGGGGTGATCCTGCTGGTCTGGGGCTGGTGGGAGCTGCACACCCCGGAGCCCCTGGTGGACCTGCGTACCACGGCCCGCCGCCAGGTGCTCTTCACCAACCTGGCGTCCGTCGCCATCGGCTTCTCGATGTTCGCGATGTCCCTGGTCCTTCCGCAGCTGCTGCAGTTGCCCGAGGCCACCGGTTACGGGCTCGGGCGCTCACTGCTGACCACGGGTCTGGTGATGGCTCCGTCCGGCCTGGTGATGATGGCGTTCGCCCCGGTCTCCGCGAAGGTCTCCAAGTCCAGGGGCCCGAAGGTGACGCTGATGATCGGCGCCCTGATCGTGGCGGCCGGCTACGGCCTGAACATCGTGCTGATGGCGGAGGTCTGGCACCTGGTCCTGGTCTCCTGCGTCATCAGCGCGGGCATCGGCTTCGCCTACGGCGCCATGCCGTCGCTGATCATGGGTGCGGTGCCGCCGAGCGAGACGGCCGCCGCGAACAGCCTCAACACCCTCATGCGATCCCTCGGCACCTCGGTCGCCAGTGCCATCGCCGGTGTGATCCTGGCCCAGCTGACCATCGACCTCGGCGGCTTCGCCCTGCCGTCGGAGAACGCGTTCAAGGTGGTCATGGCGATCGGCGCCGGCGCGGCCCTGCTGGCCTTCGCCATCGCGTCGTTCATCCCCCGGCACCGCCCGGCCGGCCCGGTGGCGGGCCCGGCACCGGCCGACGGCACCGCGACGGAGCCCGCCTCCGTGCGCTGACCGCGACGGCGCCGGTGCCGCCCGGGGACCGGCGCCGTTCAGGCGAACCTGGCGGGCAACGCGCGTGACGGCGCCCGGACGGGTCGAGTACTGACCCGTGGAGCTGCCGCTGATCCCTCCCATGCTCGCCACCCCCGGCGCCCTGCCGTGTGCCGGACAGGACGCGCGCTGGGCCTACGAGACCAAGCAGGACGGGCAGCGCGTGGTGGTCTACCTGCCCGGCGACGGCAGCGTCCTGCTGCGCGCCCGCTCCGGCCAGGACATCACCGGCGCCTATCCGGAGCTGGCGCCGCTCGGCACCGCGCTCGGCGAGACGCCCGCCGTACTGGACGGCGAGGTGCTGGCCCTGGACGAACAGGGCCGTGCCGACTTCCAGTTGCTCCAGTCCCGGATGGGCCTCGCGCACGCCCCCGGCCGGGCCGCGCACCGGGCGGCGAGGGCCCCCGTCCACCTGGTCCTGTTCGACGCCCTCCACCTGGCCGGGCGCTCCCTGCTGCGCCTGCCCTACACCGGCCGCCGCGAACGGCTGACGGACCTGGGTCTCGGCGGGCCCTCCTGGTCGACCCCGGCCGCCCTGGTCGGGCACGGCGAACAGGCCCTGCGGGCCACCCGCGAGCACGGCCTGGAGGGGCTGGTGTGCAAGCGGCTGGACTCGGTGTACGAGCCCGGCGTCCGCTCCCGGGCCTGGATCAAGATCCGCAACATGCGCAGCGAGGACGTGGTGGTGGGCGGCTGGCTGCCCGGCAAGGGACGGCTCGGCGGCCTCCCCGGCGCCGTCCTGGTCGGCCAGCGCGCCGCGGGCCGGCTGCGCTACGTCGGTGGGGTCGGCACCGGCTGGAGCGCGGGCGAGCGCGCCGAGCTGGCCGCGCTGCTGGCCGCCGCCGCGACGGACGTCTGCCCCTTCGACCCGGTGCCACGGGTGCCGGGCGCGCGCTGGGTCGTGCCCCGGCTGGTCGGCGAGGTCCGCTACAGCACACGCACCCGGGAGGGCATGCTGCGCCAGCCGTCCTGGCTCCGGCTGCGCCCGGACCTGGCCCCCGAGGAGTCGGCCGCGGACGTTCCGGACGACCTGGTGTGAGGGTGTGACGCCGGGTCAGGTGTTGGGCCGGCCTTCACCGCGGGGACGCCTGTGCGCCCTTGGCGCGGGAGGGAAAAGCAGGGAACCTGAACTCCCCTTCCCCCCACAGCCGTTGGGCTGCCCCAGCCTGAGGAGGACGCGATGCCCCCGCGTACCGTCACGACGCCGCGCAGGAGATGGCTCACCGTACCGCTCGGTGCCCTCGCCCTCGTCGTCGCCTTTCCCGCCACCGCGTTCGCCGCCCCGCCGCCGGGGCTGCCCGGCAACGCCGACAGCCTGGAGCGGGCGTACCAGCCCGCCTACGACTACGACACCGACGGCTGCTACCCCACACCGGCCGTCGGCGCCGACGGAGCGGTCAACGGCGGGCTGAACCCGACCGGCGCCCTCAACGGCAACTGCCGTGACGCCTCCGACCTGGACAACACCAACGGCTACTCGCGCGCCAAGTGCGACAACGGCTGGTGCGCCTACATGTACGGCCTCTACTTCGAGAAGGACCAGGCCCTGCCCGGCACGAGCCTCGGCGGCCACCGGCACGACTGGGAGCACGTGGTGGTGTGGGTGAAAGACGACACCGTGCGGTACGTGTCGACGTCCAACCACGGGTCGTTCAGCGTGCACGAGCGCTCGGCCGTCCGCTTCGACGGCACCCATCCGAAGATCGTCTACCACAAGGACGGCATCAGCACCCACTGCTTCCGCCCGGCGACCGCGGGCGACGAGCCGCCGGAGAACCACCAGGGGACCTGGCAGTACCCGGCGCTGGTGGGCTGGAACGGCTATCCGGCGGGCCTGCGCGACAAGCTGAGCGCCTACGACTTCGGCAGCGCCACTTTCGGCCTCAAGGACGGCAGCTTCGCCTCCCACCTGGCCGCCGCCAAGCCCGCCGGCATCGCCTTCGACCCCAACGCCTGACGCGAGGCGGGACCCGGTGCCGGTCGGGCAAAGCGTGCGGCCCCGGGCGCCCCGGGGCACTATCGTGTCCGCATGTCCGCCCCCGAACTGATCCGCATCGTCTCCCGCGACTCCCCCATGGCGCTCGCTCAGGTCGAGCGCGTACGGGCCGAGTTGGCGGCCCTCCACCCCGGCGTGCGCACCGAGGTCGTCCCGGTGAGGACCACCGGCGACAAGTGGCTCGGTGACCTCGCGCAGGTGGAGGGCAAGGGCGCGTTCACCAAGGAGGTCGACGCCGCCCTGCTGTCGGGCGAGGCCGATCTCGCGGTGCACTGCGTCAAGGACGTGCCCGCCGACCGGCCGCTGCCCGCCGGTACGGTGTTCGCCGCGTTCCTGGAGCGGGACGACGTGCGGGACGCGCTGGTCCACCCGGACGGGCTCACCCTGGACGAATTGCCGGAGGGGACGCGCGTCGGCACGTCCTCGGTGCGCCGGGTCGCCCAGCTGGCCGCCACCCACCCGCACCTGCGATGCGTGCCCTTCCGCGGCAACGCCAACCGGCGGCTGGCGAAGCTCGCCGCGGGCGAGGCGGACGCGCTGCTGCTCGCGGTCTCCGGCCTGGAGCGCATCGGCCGGAGCGACGTGATCAGCGAGGTCCTCTCCCCCGAGACGATGATGCCGCCGATCGGCGCTGGCATCCTCGCCCTGCAGTGCCGGGAGGGCGACAGCGGCCTGATCGACGCGGTGAGCGGCCTCGGCCACCCGGAGACCCACCGGGAGGCGACCGCGGAGCGGATGTTCCTGCACGTCCTGCAGGGGCACTGCAACAGCCCGATCGCCGGGTACGCCCACGTGGAGCGGAGCGGTGAACTCTCCCTGCGCGCCTGCGTGTTCACCCCGGACGGCAAGGTCAGGCTGAACGCCCACGAGTGGGCCGGCCGGCTCGACCCGGCGACCCTGGGCACCTCCGTCGCGGTGGCCCTGCTGCGGCAGGGCGCCCGGGAGATCATCGACGGCATCGCGCACTGAGGGGCGGCCGCCGGGCGGGTCAGCCGGAGCCCTCCTCCGACTGGCCCCGCAGGAAGGCGCTCACCTGGTGGGCGAGGCCCTCGTCCCGCACCCCGCCGCACGGCGTGGCGCCGGCCCCGTCGGGCAGCCCGAGGGCGCCGCTCCACAGCCGGCGGTCGGCCCACTCCTCGTCCACCCTCAGCTGCACCTGCACGTCCACCTGGGTCAGGCTCGCCTCCGGGCCCGCCGCGTAGAGCACGGCCGTGGCCCGGCGCAGCGGGTAGACGTCGAACCCCTCGATGAACTGCGAGTTGCGCCAGTCGAGGAAGGCGCTCTCCCCGTCGGGTCCGATCCGCACGTCGATCTGGCCGTCCTCCAGGTGGATGCCGAGCTGCCGCCCGCCCCGGTTCTCGACGGTCACCCGGACCCGGAAGTACGTCAGCCCCTCGGCGGCGTCGTCACGGCCACGCGGCGGCTCGGCCGGCTCAAGACGGTGGACGCGGACCCGCAGGCCGGCGTGCTCGTCGTACTCCTGCCAGTCCCCGACGACGTTCGGCTCGTACACGGTGCCCCTCTCGACCTCTCGACGCTGCTTCCTATCCGCACGCTCAGCGCACTGTCAAATGAGCGGAATGCGCTGTGGCCAGGGACTTCGTCCCTTTTGATCGGTGATCAAGCGTTGCCCAGGGACGATCCGCCGACGCCGGTCCGCGCGATCACCGGGAGCGTGCCGCACATCACGTCCCGCGACGGCGGCGGCACCGGTTCACCGGTACGCAGCCGTTCGAGTGGCCGTTCGGGGCATTCGCGCTCAGTATCCATATATACGAGGACTTGCCAGCACCCCTGCTGAGGGAGGTGCGCGTGATGCGTGTCGCCGGCAGAACCCAGCCCCACCCGCACGACGACGCTCCCGACACCGCCGCCGCGTTCGACCGGCTCGCCGGGCTGCCCGAGGGACCCGAGCGCAAGGCGCTGCGGGACGAACTGATCCGGGTCTGGCTGCCCATGGCGGAGCGGATCGCCGTCCGCTTCCGGGGCCGCGGCGAGAACCTGGAGGATCTCTATCAGGTGGCGGCCCTCGGCCTGGTCAAGGCCGTCGACCACTACGACCCCGAGCGGGGCCACGCCTTCGAGGCGTACGCGGTGCCGACCGTGACCGGCGAGATCAAACGGCACTTCCGCGACCACATGTGGACCCTGCACGTACCGCGCCGCATCCAGGACCTGCGCAACCGGGTCCGCAGGTCGGCGAAGGAGCTGGCGCAGACCACGCCCGGGCGCGCCCCGACCGTCGAGGAGATCGCCGAGCACGCACAGCTCACCACCGTCGAGGTGCGCACCGGCATGGAGGCCCTGGAGTGCTTCTCCGCCCTGTCGCTGGAGGCGGAGATGCCCGGCACCGACGGGTACGCCCTCGGTGACGCGCTGGGCGGCCCCGATCCCGCCTTCGACGCGGTCGTCGACCGGGTGGCCGTCCGGCCCTGCCTGGAGGCGCTGCCCGAGCGCGAGCGCACCATCCTGTACCTGCGCTTCTTCGGTGGGATGACACAGAGCAGCATCGCCCAGCAGCTCGGCATCTCCCAGATGCACGTCTCCCGGCTGCTCACCGGCTGTTTCGACCGGATACGCGAGGAGATCCTGGCGGAGGCCCGCTGAGCGCGGGCCCGCTCAGCGGCCGCCGGGTCCGGGCCGTCCCAGACGGTCCTCCAGAGCGGCCAGGATCTCCGGCTGCATCACTCCGGTGCGCCTCCAGATGAGTATCGTTTCCGCCACATTGCGGAGTTTGATGTTCGTATGCTGGGAAACTTCCTTCAGGACGATCCACCCCTCGTCCGGCGTCACCCCGCCGAGCGCGATGACCACACCGATCGCCTGGTCGACGACGGCGTGCGAGACGACCGCCTCCTTGAGCTGCCGGACCTGCTCCTGCAGCCGGAAGACCTCGTCCGGGTCGAAAGCCGGGCCGGTGCCCGGGCACACGTCGGTGGGGGGCATGGTCACCTCCGGGCCTCCATCCTCACCAGTGGCGCGCCGACGCGCCACTGGGCCGTCCGGGGCGGGTGCGCCACCGTTTCGGCGCCGCCTGCGGGGTACTCGCCAGGCGCCCGCCGCACTCCCGGCCGGACACTGGTGTGGAGCCGGTGGCTGCCGGTGGACGAGACCAGGACACGACTGCCATGAACCACGACACGACCTCCTCTACCCGCGGGGAGAGCCTCCTGTCCACGCACTCCGTGTACGGGGCCCCCTGCTGGGTGAGTCTCACCAGCCGTGATCTGCGGGCCACCGAGGACTTCTACACCGCCGTGCTGGGCTGGCGGTGGCGGCCCGCCAAGCTGGGCGAGCCCTTCCGGATCGCCCTGGCCGACGGGGTGCCCGTCGCCGGGATCGCCGCCGTCGCCGCGATGTGGCAGATGGCGGTGGCCTGGACGCCGTACTTCGCCGTGCGCAGCGCGGACGAGGCCGTGTCCCGGGCGCAGGAGCGAGGCGGCACCACCGCGGTCGGGCCGATCTCCCTGCCGCCGGGGCGTGCGGCCCTGCTCGCCGACCGGGACGGTGCGACGTTCGGGATCTGGGAGGGCGAGCTGTTCTCGGACTGGGACGCCTGGCGCACCAAGCGACCCGCCTTCATCCGGCTGCACACCCGTGACGCCTTCGACGCCGCCATCTTCTACGGCGAGATCTTCGAGTGGGCGTCGGGACAGGGCTGCTGCGAGGTCCGGTACGAGGGCGACGAGGTGGTCCTGCGCCACGAGGGCGAGGTCGTGGCCCGCATCGAGTCGGGAGCGCTGGGGGCGGCCCCCGACCCGGCCGTCCGGCCGCACTGGCAGATCCACTTCGCGGTCGAGGACGTCACGGCCTGCGCCCGCGTCGCGGAGCGGCACGGCGGCAGCGTGCTCTCGCTGAGCGCCGACGAGGCGGTGCTCCGGGACGCCGACGGCGCGCAGTTCACGGTGACCGCGCGCCGTCTCGGCAGCTGACCTCACCGGCTCACCGGCCGGTGCGGGAGGGCCGGGAGAGCAGCACGAGGCTGCGCTGCTCGACGGTCAGCCGGGTGCCCGCCTTGTGCTCGGCCTCGTCGGGGACGCCGTCCGGGTCGGCGGTGTCGACCAGGGCGGTCCAGCGTTCGCCGTAGGTGGCGTCGGGCAGCCGGAAGACGGCCGGCTCCCAGTGGCTGTTGAGCAGCAGCAGGAAGGAGTCGTCCACCACGGGCCGGCCGCGGGGGTCGGGTTCGGCGATGGCGTCTCCGTTGAGGAAGACGCCGACGGTGTGCGCGTCCGAGCGCTGCCAGTCGTCGTCGGTCATCTCCCGCGCGTCGGGCAGCAGCCACACCAGGTCGGGCAGCGGCTGGTCCGCGTGCGTGCGGGTCTCCCCGCGGAAGAAGCGGCGCCGGCGCAGCACCGGGTGGTCGGCGCGCAGCGCGATCAGGCGCCGGGCGAAGTCCAGCAGCGCGCGCTGCTCGTCGCCGAGCCGCCAGTCGATCCAGGAGATCTCGTTGTCCTGGCAGTAGGCGTTGTTGTTGCCGCGCTGGGTGCGGCCCAGTTCGTCGCCGTGGCAGATCATCGGGATGCCCTGCGAGAGCAGGAGCGTGGCCAGGAAGTTGCGCTGCTGGCGGCCGCGCAGCTCCCGGACGGCCGGGTCCCTGGTGTCGCCCTCGACGCCGCAGTTCCAGGAGCGGTTGTGGCTCTCGCCGTCCCGGTTGTCCTCGCCGTTGGCCTCGTTGTGCTTGTCGTTGTACGAGACGAGGTCGCGCAGCGTGAAACCGTCGTGCGCTGTGACGAAGTTGACGCTGGCGCGGGGGCGGCGGCGGCTGTGCTGGTACAGGTCGGAGGAGCCGGTCAGCCGGGAGGCGAACTCGCCGAGCGTGTGCTCCCCGGCGCGCCAGAAGTCCCGTACGGCGTCGCGGTACTTGCCGTTCCACTCCGACCACAGCTGCGGGAAGTTGCCCACCTGGTAGCCGCCCTCGCCGACGTCCCAGGGCTCGGCGATCAGCTTGACGCGGCTGATCACCGGGTCCTGCTGGATGAGGTCGAAGAACGCGGACAGCCGGTCCACCTCGTGGAACTGCCGGGCCAGGGTGGCCGCGAGGTCGAAGCGGAAGCCGTCGACGTGCATCTCGGTGACCCAGTACCGCAGCGAGTCCATGATCAGCTGGAGCACGTAGGGGTGGCGCATCAGCAGGCTGTTGCCGGTGCCGGTGGTGTCGTAGTAGTGCTGCCAGTCGCCGTCCACCAGGCGGTAGTACGAGGCGTTGTCGATGCCGCGGAAGGAGAGGGTGGGGCCCTTCTCGTTGCCCTCGGCGGTGTGGTTGTAGACCACGTCGAGGATCACCTCGAGGCCGGCCTCGTGCAGGGTCTTGACCATCGACTTGAACTCGGTGACCTGCTGACCGCGGGTGCCGAGGGCGGCGTAGCCGTTGTGCGGGGCGAAGAAGCCGATGGTGTTGTAGCCCCAGTAGTTGACGAGGCCCCGGTCCTGGAGCACGCCGTCGTGGACGAACTGGTGCACCGGCATCAGTTCCACGGCGGTCACGCCGAGTGAGGTGAGGTGGTCCACGACCGCCGGGTGCGCGAGGCCCGCGTAGGTGCCGCGCAGTTCCTCGGGCACGTCGGGGTGGGTGCGGCTCAGTCCCCGGACGTGGGCCTCGTAGATGACGCTCTCCGAGTACGGGCGCCGGGGCGGGCGGTCGTCGCCCCAGTCGAAGAAGGGGTCGGTGACCACGCCGAGCATGGTGTGCCCGGCGCTGTCGCCCGGGTCGGCCCGGCCCTTGGCCCGCTCGAAGAGGGAGGCGTGGTTGTCCACCATCCCGTCCACGGCGCGGGTGTACGGGTCGAGGAGCAGCTTCGCCGGGTTGCAGCGGTGGCCGACGGCCGGGGCCCACGGGCCGTGGACCCGGTAGCCGTAGCGCTGCCCCGGGCCGACGCCGGGCAGGTAGCAGTGCCAGACGAAGCCGTCCACGTCGGGCAGCGGGATGCTGCTGTGGCCGCCGTCGTCGTCGACGAGCACGAGGTCGACCCGCTCGGCGACCTCGCTGAACAGGGCGAAGTTGGTGCCCTGTCCGTCGTACACGGCCCCCAGGGGGTAGGGGTGCCCGCTCCACACGGGCGACCCCTTCCAGTTCGGCCTGGCGCGGGTCACCGGGCCTCCTCCAGAATGCCGTCGCGGGTACGTGCCCGGCCGGCCACCTGGGCCACCGGCATGATCTCTCGCGGCACTTCCAGCCCCTCCTGGGTGATCGGCTCGGGCGACCTCTCCACCAGCGGGACGCGTTCGCCGGCGCGGGCGCGGCGCGAGAACCAGATGACCTTCGCCCCGGTGTCGGTGGCGCAGCAGCCCCAGCCGTCGCTGTTGGCGGCGAGGTGCTGCAGACAGGTGCGCAGGTCCTGGTCGACCCGGAGCGCCTGGTCGTTGCCCCCCACGGCCGTGATGAGGTGCTGGTGGTTCCACCACATCTCGATCGACGTGTTCTTGTCGCTGGCGTGCTCGTCGATCGCCCGGAGCAGCATCTCCGCGCCCGAGCAGACGGGGTCGACGAGGTTGTCCAGGTTCCAGAACCGGAGGTGAGCGGCCAGGATGCGCCTGACCTGTCCGACCCGTTCCGGGCTCACTTCCACGTCGAGGTGGTAGTAGCAGGGCACTGCGGTCTTCATCGTCGTGGCTCCTCACCGCGAAGGCTCTCGCTCCTCCTCGTCCCTTGGGGGACGGGCTCCCCGATCACGAAGCGTGAGCGCTGATCGCTTCTGAGTCACTCCAGAGTGGGAGCGGTAGTCCATTCGTGCAACACGAACCGTTCGGGGGCCGGAATCCGGGGCCGGAGCGGGCGGCGGAAAGCAGTTGAAGATCCAACAAGACGGGGCGTCACCACCCGTGCACCATGTGTGAAGAACTCGATCGTCCGTATCACCGGACCGTCCGGAAGGTGACCGGCCATGCTGCTCCCCGCGAAGAGCGAAGTCGCCCGGCAGCTGCGGCATTACCGCGCCTGGGAACGCTCGATGCTGGCGTCCCCCACGGACCTCACCGTCCGGGCCACCTTCGAGGACGCCGGTTACACCCTCTGCGTGCTGATGGGGAAGCGCTGCGCACGCGAGGCCGCGGACGCCGCCGAGAGGTATCTGCGGACGAACCTGGTCACCCATGCGCAGGAACAGCCGGAGCGGCTCGCCCCGTCGGGGCACAAGGCCCCCTCGGGCGCGGTCTGACCCGATCGGCCCAACCCAATGGGCCGGGCCCGCGCCCGGCCCCCGAGCACGGCGGAGGTGAGATGCTGATGAGCGCGACCGTGGGGATCGGACGTATCCCGGTCCGGGACGTCCAGCCGGTGGTGGAGAACGGCAGGCGTCCGGCGAAGGCGGTGACGGGAGAGACGTTCGAGGTCACCGCCACCGTGTTCCGGGAGGGGCACGACGCGGTGGCCGCCAACGTCGTGCTGAAGGACCCCGAGGGCCGGCCGGGGCCCTGGACGCCGATGCGGGAGCTGGCCCCGGGCAGCGACCGCTGGGGAGCCGAGGTCACCCCGGACGCGCCGGGGAACTGGACGTACCGGGTGGAGGCGTGGAGCGACCCCGTCGCCACCTGGCGGCACACCGCGCGCATCAAGGTCCCGGCCGGCATCGACGCCGGCCTGGTGCTCGAGGAGGGGGCCGAGCTGTACCGGCGGGCCGCCGCGGGAGTACCGAAGGACGCCGGGCGGGCGGTGGTGCTGGCCGCGGCGACGACCCTGCTCGACGACACGCTGCCCGTGGCCACCCGGCTGGCGGCGGCGTTGACGCCGGAGGTGGACGCGGTCCTGGCCCGCCACCCGCTGCGCGAGCTGGTCACCTCCTCCGAGCCGCTGCCCCTG
>NZ_JBVJEA010000008.1:0-343514 GCF_055581985.1 Streptomyces sp. NPDC042336
TAACTCGCCCCGGAGCCGTTCCACTTCCCCCAGCTTCACCCTGGGAGGCTGCCCACCACCAACCGAGATCACTCAACGTAACGAAGCACTACTAGCCCTCCGCGATCACCACCGCCGACGCGATGCCCGCGTCGTGGCTCAGCGACACGTGCCACGACGCCACGCCCAGCTCCGCCGCCCGGGCCGCCACCGTCCCCGTGACCCGCAGCCGCGGCTGCCCGCTGTCCTCGACGTACACCTCGGCGTCCGTCCACAGCAGCCCCGCCGGTGCGCCCAGCGCCTTGGCCAGCGCCTCCTTCGCCGCGAAGCGGGCGGCGAGCGAGGCGACGCCCCGGCGCCCGCCGCCGGGCAGCAGCAACTCGCTCTCCAGGAAGAGCCGCTCCGCCAGGGCCGGTGTGCGCTCCAGCGACGCCCCGAACCGCTCGACCTCGGCCACGTCGATCCCGACCCCGATGATGCTCATGCCGGGCACCCTAACCACTGCGGGCGGGAACCACTTGCGGGCGGCGCGGGGCGGGGGCGGCCGGGCGCTCTGAGAGACTGGGGGCACGATGAGTGAGACAGCTGCTCGGCGGGACGCGGTACTGCGCGCCCGGGCCGAGATCGACCTGGCCGCCCTGCGGGCCAACGTCCGCGCCCTGCGCGAACGGGCCCCCGGGGCGGCTCTCATGGCCGTCGTCAAGGCGGACGCCTACGGTCACGGCGCCCTCCCCTGCGCCCGCGCGGCCGTCGAGGCGGGCGCGACCTGGCTCGGCACCGCCACCCCGCAGGAGGCCCTCGCCCTGCGGTCGGCGGAGGCCGGACTGCCGGACGACGTACGTGTCATGTGCTGGCTGTGGACGCCCGGCGGGCCCTGGCGGGAGGCGGTCGAGGCCCGTCTCGACGTGTCCGTCGGCGGAATGTGGGCCATGGACGCGGTCACCGAGGCGGCACGGGCGGCCGGCGTGCCCGCGCGCGTGCAACTGAAGGCCGACACCGGGCTCGGCCGGGGCGGCTGCCAGCCCGGCGAGGACTGGGAGGAGCTGGTCGGGGCCGCCCTGCGCGCCGAGGGGGACGGGCTGCTGCGGGTCACCGGGCTCTGGTCCCACTTCGCCTGCGCCGACGAGCCCGGCCACCCCTCCATCGCCGCGCAGCTCACCCGCTTCCGGGAGATGACCGCGTACGCCGAGCGGCAGGGGCTGCGCCCCGAGGTGCGGCACATCGCCAACTCGCCGGCCACCCTCACCCTCCCCGACGCCCACTTCGACCTCGTACGGCCCGGCATCGCGATGTACGGCGTCTCGCCCAGCCCGGAGATCGGCACCCCGGCCGACTTCGGACTGCGCCCCGTGATGACGCTGGCCGCCTCGCTGGCCCTGGTCAAGCAGGTCCCCGGCGGTCACGGCGTCAGCTACGGGCACCACTACACCACCCCCGGCGAGACCACCCTCGGCCTCGTCCCGCTCGGCTACGCGGACGGTGTCCCGCGCCACGCCTCCTCCACCGGCCCCGTCCTGGTCGGCGGCAAGTGGCGCACGGTCGCGGGGCGGATCGCGATGGACCAGTTCGTCGTCGACCTGGGCGGGGACCGGCCCGAGCCGGGCGCCGAGGCGGTGCTGTTCGGGCCCGGCGACCGCGGCGAGCCCACCGCCGAGGACTGGGCCCAGGCGGCGGGCACCATCGCGTACGAGATCGTCACCCGGATCGGAAGCCGCGTTCCGCGCGTCTACGTCAACGAGTGACCGGTCCGTACCGACGCGCGTCCAGGTGAAACAGCGATCGGCAGCGGGCAGGCGCACAGCGGCCCGGTGAACCCGGCGAGACCCGGTGAAGAGGAGCGGTGTACGTGAGCGAGCGCAGCGGGGAGGCCGTCGTGGCGGCCGTCGCCTCCGCCACGGAGGCCGCCACCGAGGCCGCCGCCGGCGGCTGGCGCCGGGCGACCGGCATCGCCGGGGTCGCGATAGGCGTGGTCGCGGCGGGGGCCGCGGCCGGCGTGGCGATAGAACGGCTCACCGTCGGCCGCGGCATGCGCCGCAAGGCCCGTCTCGCCCTCGACTCGGCGGGCCCCTACGGCGGACTGCGCGGCACCCCGGGCAAGGCGTACGCCGAGGACGGCACCGAGCTGTACTACGAGGTCGACGACCTCGACCCAGAGGCCGAGGCCGACCGCGCCCCGCGCCGCAGGCGGCTGTTCGGCCGCAAGGAGCCCGCGCCCGTCACCGTCGTCTTCAGCCACGGCTACTGCCTGAACCAGGACTCCTGGCACTTCCAGCGGGCGGCCCTCCGGGGCGTCGTCCGCAGCGTCTACTGGGACCAGCGCAGCCACGGCCGGTCCGGGCGGGGCGTGGCCCAGACGCGGGACGACCGGCCGGTCAGCATCGAGGAGCTGGGCCGCGACCTGAAGGCCGTCATCGACGCGGCGGCGCCCGAGGGCCCGATCGTGCTGGTCGGGCACTCCATGGGCGGCATGACCGTGATGGCGCTGGCCGACGCCTTCCCCGGCCTGATCCGCGAGCGCGTCGTCGCCGTCGCCCTCGTCGGTACCTCGTCGGGGCGGCTCGGCGAGGTCAACTTCGGGCTTCCGGTGGCGGGCGTCAACGCGGTGCGGCGGGTGCTGCCGGGCGTGCTCAAGGCGCTGGGGCAGCGGGCGGAGCTGGTGGAGCGGGGCCGGCGGGCGACGGCGGACCTGTTCGCCGGGATCATCAAGCGGTACTCGTTCGCGTCCCGGGACGTGGACCCGGCCGTGGCCCGGTTCGCCGAGCGGATGATCGAGTCGACGCCGATCGACGTCGTCGCCGAGTACTACCCGGCCTTCAACGACCACGACAAGACCGAGGCCCTCGCCCACTTCACCGGTCTGCCGGTGCTGGTCCTGGCCGGGGTGCGGGACCTGGTGACGCCGAGCGAGCACAGCGAGGCGATCGCCGGCCTGCTGCCGGACGCGGAGCTGGTGCTCGTCCCCGACGCGGGGCACCTGGTGATGCTGGAGCACCCCGAGCTGGTCACCGACCGCCTCGCCGACCTGCTCGCCCGCGCGGGCGCCGTGCCGGCAGCGACTACCGTGGACGGCTATGGAAGCACCAGCAGCAGCGCAGGGCCCGGCTGAGCCCTCCCGGCCCGCCGAGTCCGCGCCCGACGTCGAAATCACCGTCACCTCGCCCGAGCAGATGCGGGAACTGGGCCGCAGGCTCGCCAAGCTGCTGCGCGCCGGTGACCTGGTGATGCTCAGCGGGGAGCTGGGCGCGGGCAAGACGACGCTGACCCGGGGGCTCGGCGAGGGCCTCGACGTGCGGGGCGCCGTGACCTCCCCGACCTTCGTGATCGCCCGCGTGCACCCGCCGCTCGGCGACGGTCCGCCGCTCGTCCACGTGGACGCCTACCGGCTGTCCGGCGGGCTGGACGAGATGGAGGACCTCGACCTCGACGTCTCCCTGTCCGACTCGGTGATCGTGGTCGAGTGGGGCGAGGGCAAGGTCGAGGAGCTGACCGAGGACCGGCTGCGGGTCCGCATCGACCGGGCCGTCGGCGACACCACCGACGAGGTGCGGCACGTGACGGTGACCGGCCTCGGCGAGCGGTGGGTCACGGCCGACGTCAGCGTCCTCGCCGGCTGAGCCGCCCGGCGGCGCCCCTGCCGCGGGATTTTCCGACAGGACGTCGGCAAAAGATTGCGCTCGGGGTCTCGCGCGTGGTCACATGGTACTCAGTTCGTAGTTAGGCATGCCTTACTGCGCCCGCCCCCGAGCTTCAGGAGGCGTCCATGTCGTCCACGTCCCAGGCCCAGCCGCAGGGCCGCCGGAGGTCCCAGCCGACCGCGCCCGCCGCGGTGTCGATGCGCGACCTGCTCGCCTCCTGCGCCGCCGCGACGGCGGTCTCGACGCCGCCCCGCGCTCCCGAGCCGGAGGCGTGCGGTCCGGTCCGCGACGACCGGGGCCACCGCGAGGCCGCCTGAGGCACACCCCGTCAGGGGACGACGACGACCTGTCGCCCGATCGTCGCGAACTTCCACATCGCGTCGCCGTCCGCGCGGGATTCGCGGATGCCGCCGGCGGGCCGGTCCGGGTCGGGCGCGGCCGTCGAGCCGTCGACCGCCGCGCTGAACCCGATGGCCACCCCTTGGGCGCCGGTGAAGCGCACCACGTGCTCGACCGGGACGCCGTCGGACCCGGTGATCCGGTTGGACCGGGACGTGACCGTGTAGGCGCCCGGGGCCGGATCGACCGTACTGGGCGTGACCTCGAAGGTGCGCCGCACCTTGTTCCCGGGGCCGACCAGCCACACGCGGTCGTCGTCCACCGAGTACACCACCCGTTCACCCGTTCCGGACCCCGCGGGCAGGGCGTCCGGGTGCCGCCGGTCGCGCGGCGCCTTGGCGGCGCCCGGGGCGGGGCTGCTGGTGGCGTGGATGCGGCCGAGGTCGGCCGGGGCGCTGACGGACGCCTGGTGGGCGAGGGCGCCGACGGTCACGAGGGCCGCCGTGGTGAGGCCGGTGACGATACCGGCGCTGCTGCTTGCCACTGGCGACCACCTCGTTGTCGTACCCGTGCGTTCCGCCTCGCGCGACCCGCGTCCGCTGCGGGCGACGGTAGCAGTACGTGATCGGGCGAACGCGGTGTGCGACACGGGGTGAAGGGGGCGGGACGGCCGGGTTGTCCACAGGGCGTCCGACGTGGGTCCCGCGGCGCCGTAGGCTGTTTGCGTGCTCTTGCTCGCTCTGGATACCGCCACGCCCGCCGTCACCGTCGCGCTGCACGACGGTACGGACGTCATCGCCTCGTCGAGCCAGGTCGACGCACGTCGGCACGGTGAGCTGCTGCTGCCCGCCGTGGACCGGGTGCTCGCCGAGGCCGGTCTGCGGCTCGACGCCGTCACTGGCATCGTCGCCGGCATCGGCCCCGGCCCGTACACGGGGCTGCGCGTCGGTCTGATGACCGCGGACGCCTTCGGGCTCGCGCTCGGCGTGCCCGTTCACGGCGTGTGCACGCTGGACGGCCTCGCCTTCGCCGCCGACCTGGAGGGCCCCTTCGTGGTGGCGACCGACGCCCGCCGAAAAGAGGTCTACTGGGCGCGGTACGCCGACTCCCGCACCCGCCTCACCGACCCGGCCGTCGACCGTCCCGCCGACATCGCCGAGCAGGTGGCCGGGCTCCCGGCGGTCGGCGCGGGCGCGCTGCTGTACCCGGACACCTTCCCCCGGGCGCACGAGCCGGAGCACGTGTCCGCCGCCGCCCTGGCCCGGCTGGCCGCCGAGAAGCTGGCGGCGGGGGAGGAGCTTCCCGCGCCCCGTCCGCTCTACCTGCGCCGGCCCGACGCCCAGGTCCCCAAGAACTACAAGGTGGTCACCCCCAAGTGACCGAGCCAGCCACCGCCGAGTCCGCACCCGCCGTACTGCGCGAGATGCGCTGGTGGGACATCGACCCCGTGCTGCGCATGGAGCGGGAGCTGTTCCCGGAGGACGCCTGGTCGCGGGGGATGTTCTGGTCCGAGCTGGCGCACGCGCGCGGGCCCGGGGCGACCCGGCGCTACCTCGTCGCCGAGGAGGCCGGTCAGGTCGTCGGCTACGCGGGTCTGGTCACCTCCGGGGAGCAGGCCGACGTGCAGACCATCGCCGTCGCCCGCGACCACTGGGGCACCGGCCTCGGCGCGCGGCTGCTGACCGAGCTGCTCCGCGCGGCGACCGACTTCGAGTGCACCGAGGTGCTCCTGGAGTGCCGGGTGGACAACACCCGCGCCCAGCGGCTGTACGAGCGCTTCGGCTTCGAGCCCATCGGCTTCAGACGCGGCTACTACCAGCCGGGGAACGTGGACGCCCTGGTGATGCGCCTGACCGACCCGTCCACCTCCGTACCGGGAACCGAACGAGGAACCGAGAACCATGGCTGACTCACGCGACGAGCCTCTCGTGCTGGGGATCGAGACCTCCTGCGACGAGACCGGCGTCGGTGTCGTGCGCGGCACCACCCTGCTGGCCGACGCCGTCGCCTCCAGCGTCGACGAGCACGCCCGCTTCGGCGGTGTCGTTCCGGAGGTGGCGAGCCGCGCCCACCTGGAGGCGATGGTTCCGACCATCGAGCGCGCCCTCAAGGAGGCGGGGGTGAGCGCGCGCGACCTCGACGGCATCGCCGTCACCGCGGGTCCCGGCCTCGCGGGCGCCCTGCTGGTCGGCGTCTCGGCGGCGAAGGCGTACGCCTACGCCCTCGGCAAGCCGCTGTACGGCGTCAATCACCTCGCCTCGCACATCTGCGTCGACCAGCTCGAACACGGTGCGCTGCCCGAGCCGACGATGGCCCTGCTGGTCTCCGGCGGGCACTCCTCCCTGCTCCTGTCCACGGACATCACCTCCGACGTCCGCCCGCTGGGCGCCACCATCGACGACGCGGCCGGCGAGGCGTTCGACAAGATCGCCCGCGTGCTGAACCTGGGCTTCCCCGGCGGCCCGGTCATCGACCGGTACGCGCGCGAGGGCGACCCGGACGCCATCGCTTTCCCGCGCGGCCTGACCGGCCCGCGCGACCCGGCGTACGACTTCTCCTTCTCCGGTCTGAAGACGGCCGTGGCCCGCTGGATCGAGGCGAAGCGGGCGGCGGGGGAGGAGGTGCCGGTGCGCGACGTGTCGGCCTCCTTCCAGGAGGCGGTCGTGGACGTGCTGACCCGCAAGGCCGTGCGGGCCTGCAAGGACGAGGGCGTCGACCACCTGATGATCGGCGGCGGCGTGGCGGCCAACTCGCGGCTGCGGGCGCTGGCCCAGGAGCGCTGCGAGGCGGCCGGGATCCGGCTGCGGGTGCCCCGCCCCAAGCTGTGCACGGACAACGGCGCGATGGTCGCCGCGCTCGGCGCCGAGATGGTCGCCCGGAACCGGGCCGCCTCCGACTGGGACCTCTCGGCGGACTCCTCCCTCCCGGTGACCGATCCGCACGTGCCGGGACGGGGGCTCGGCCACACGCACACGCACACGCACGACCACGTGCACGAGGTCAGCAAGGAGAACCTCTACTCGTGACCGTCGCGCTGATGTGGGAGGCGCGGGCCGTGCCCGGCCGGGGCGATGAGCTGCTGGCCTGGGCGCGGCGGCAGGAGCTGCCGCTGCGGCCGCTGCGCCGGGAGACCCTGCGCGCCCCGCAGGACCGCGTCCTCGTCGTCACCTGGTGGGACGCCGCGTACGACGCCGAACTCCCGGAGCTGCCCGAACCGGACGGGGGTCTGGTGGCGCGGGCGGTGCACCGTTGGCGGTTCGAGTCCGTCGAGTCCGTCGAGTCCGTCGAGGGCGACGACAGTCGGGGCGAATGATTCGACGTCCGGGTCGAATGTTTTGTGGGCCTTCGGTTCGTCGACCCCTTCGTCAGGTGGCCTCATGGGGTTACGATCGCCGCCATGACATCCCCGCAGCCCGCTGAAACCCGGACGCAAAAGCGGTCCGCCCAGACCGCGACCCTCGCGGAGATCGCGCGTGAGGCCGGTGTGTCGGCGCCGACTGTTTCGAAGGTGCTCAACGGCCGTGCCGACGTGGCCCCGTCGACCCGGGCCCGCGTCGAGGAGCTGCTCCGCGTCCACGGCTACCGGCGCAGGCGGGCCGAGTCGACCCGCTCGCCCCTGATCGACCTGGTCTTCCACGAGCTGGAGAGCGCCTGGGCGATGGAGGTCATCCGCGGCGTGGAGAACGTGGCCAGGGACGCCGGGCTCAGCGTGGTGCTCTCCGAGAGCGCGGGCCGCCTCACCCCCGGCCGGACCTGGGCCGACCAGGTCGCCGCCCGCCGCCCGCACGGCGTGATCCTGGTCCTGTCCGGCCTCGACGAGTCCCAGCGGGCCCTGCTCACCAGCCGCTCCATCCCGTTCGTGGTGATGGACCCGGCCGGCGACCCGGGCGCCGACGTGCCGTCCATCGGCGCCACCAACTGGCAGGGCGGCCTCGCCGCCACCCGGCACCTGGTCGAACTCGGCCACACCCGCATCGGCGCGATCAGCGGGCCCACCCGCATGATGTGCAGCCGCGCCCGCGTCGACGGCTACCGGGCGGCGCTGGAGACGGCGGGCCTGCCGGTCGACCCCGGCCTGATCGTGACCGGCGACTTCCACCACGAGGCCGGCTACCGGCAGGGCCTGGAACTGCTGCGCCGCCCGGACCGGCCGACCGCCGTCTTCGCCGGCAACGACCTCCAGGCGCTCGGGCTGTACGAAGCCGCGCGCGAGCTGGGACTGCGCATCCCGCACGATCTGAGCGTGGTCGGCTTCGACGACCTGCCGGTGGCGCGCTGGGTGGGGCCGCCGCTGACGACCGTACGGCAGCCGCTGATGGAGATGGCCGAGGCGGCGGCCCGGCTGGTGCTGGACCTCGGGCGGGACGACGGCTCCTCGACGGCGACCCGGGTGGAGCTGGCCACCAGCCTGGAGGTGCGCAGCAGTACCGCGCCGCCCGCGCAGGGATGAGCCGCCAGGCCGAGAAGGCCCGGCAGTCCGGGAATCGCCGCCAGTCTGAGAATTTCCGCAGAACCCCGGCCTACCTGTTCCAGTTTCAATAATTCGGACTTATGTTCCTTCCGGCGGGGCATCCGGGTGGGGACCCGGACGGACGGCAGGGGCGGGGGCTGACGCATGGCGGCGCGAGGCGGACAGGACGGGCGCGGCGGCCGCCGCAAAGGCCTGAAGGTGGCCTGCCTGGCCCTGGCCGGCGCCCTGCTGCTCGGCGCCGGGGCGGCGGGCTGGGCCTACTGGCACCTGAACGGCAACATCACCAGCGTCGACATCAACGGCGCGCTCGGAGACGACCGTCCCGCGCGACCGGTCACCGTCCCCTCCGCCTCGCCGTCCGCGTCCCCGGTGCCCACCGGCGCGCTGAACATCCTCGTCCTCGGCTCCGACTCGCGCAGCGGCGAGGAGAACCGTGAACTCGGCGGCGGCGACAGCGGGGGCGCCCGCTCGGACACGGCGATGGTCGTCCACCTCGACGCGGGCCGCACCGCCGCCACCGTCGTCAGCATCCCGCGCGACACGCTCGTCGAACGGCCCTCCTGCCCGCTGCCGTCCGGCGGTACGACTCGCGAGGCCGGCGGCGCGATGTTCAACACCGCCTACGAACTGGGCGGGCCGGTCTGCGCCGTCAAGACCGTCGAGACGCTCAGCGGCGTGCGCATGGACCACTACGTCGAGGTGGACTTCTCCGGCTTCGCCGACCTGGTCGACGCGCTCGGCGGGGTCACGGTCACCACCGACGTCGACATCGACGACGACAAGAGCCACCTGCACCTGGACGCCGGCACCCACCACCTCGACGGCACCGAGGCCCTCGGCCTGGCCCGCACCCGGTACGGGCTGGCGGGCGGCAGCGACCTGGCCCGGATAGAGCTCCAGCACAAGCTCGTCAAGGCGCTGCTGGCACAGATCTCCGCCACCGACCTGCTCGCCGACCCCGCCAGGCTCTACCAGGTCGCCGACGCCCTCACCGGCAGCCTCACCACCGACACCGGCCTGGACTCGCTCGGCGAGCTGATGAACCTGGGCCGCAGCCTCGGGGACCTCGCCGCGGACGACGTACGCACGCTGACGATGCCGGTGCTGCCGGCCCCCTCGGACCCCAACCGGGTGGTGGCCGACCAGCCGGACGCCGCCGACCTGTGGGAATCGCTGCGCTGAGGGATTCCTCGGGAAATCTCGGGGCGGGTGTCGATCCGGGGCCCGCCCGTTCGACGCAAGGGGTGAGAGGCCGGGAAGGAACCCGGCCGCGGAACCGGCCACCCCGAGGAGTCACCATGCCCCGCTACCTGTCGCTCATCCGCATCGAGGAGACCGACACCCCCGGCGGCCCCAGCCCCGAGCTGGTGCAGCGGATGGAGAAGCTGATGGAGGAGATGACCAAGGCCGGCGTCCTGCTGGACACGGCCGGCCTGACCCCCACCGCCCAGGGCACCCGCGTCCACTACGAGGGCGGACAGCTCTCCGTCACCGACGGACCCTTCACCGAGACCAAGGAGGTCATCGGCGGCTACGCCCTCCTCCAGGCCAAGGACCAGGCCGAGGCGATCGAGTGGACCAAGCGGTTCCTGAAGACGCACGAGGAGTACTGGACGGTGACCTGCGAGGTGCGGCAGCTGATGGAGGGCTGAGCCGACGCGGGGCGGACCGCGTCCCGTTTTGCCCCGGCGCCCCGAGGGTGTTGCATGGTGGGCTGTGGAACCGCAGCCCACCGCCGCCCTCGAAACCGTCTTCCGGCTGGAGTCGCCCCGCGTCATCGCCGGCGTGGCCCGGCTCGTCCGGGACGTCGGCATCGCCGAGGAACTCACCCAGGACGCCCTGGTCGCGGCCGTGGAGCAGTGGCCCCGGGACGGCGTGCCCGACAACCCGGGCGCCTGGCTCATGGCCACCGCCCGCCGCCGCGCCGTCGACCTGATCCGGCGCCGGGAGACCTACGCCCGCAAGCTCGCGGAGATCGGCCGGGACCTGCCCGCGTCGGCGCCCCCGCCCGGGGAGCTGGCCGACCCCGAGGACATCGACGACGACCTGCTGCGCCTGGTCTTCACCGCCTGCCACCCCGTGCTGTCCGCCGAGGCCCGCATCGCCCTCACCCTCCGCCTGCTCGGCGGACTGACCACGCCGGAGATCGCCCGCGCCTGCCTCGTCCCCGAGCCGACGGTCGCCCAGCGCATCGTGCGCGCCAAACGCACCCTGGCCAGGAAGAACATCGGCTTCGAGGTGCCGTACGGCCCCGACCGCGCGGCCCGCCTCGGCTCGGTCCTGGAGGTCATCTACCTGATCTTCAACGAGGGGTACGCGGCCACCGCGGGCGACGACTGGCTCCGCCCCGCCCTGTGCGAGGACGCCCTGCGCCTGGCCCGCGTCCTGTCCGCCCTGATGCCGAAGGAACCGGAGGTCCACGGCCTGACCGCGCTGCTGGAGTTCCAGTCCTCCCGCACCGCCGCCCGCACCGGCCCCGACGGCGAGCCCGTCCTCCTGGAGCACCAGAACCGCCACCGCTGGAACCGCCTGCTCATCGCCCGCGGCCTCACCGCCCTCGACCACGCCGGCGCCACCTCCGGCTCCGGCGCCCCGGGCCCGTACGTCCTCCAGGCCGCGATCGCCGCCTGCCACGCGACGGCCTACACGTACGAGGAGACGGACTGGCCCCGCATCGCCACGCTCTACGGCCTGCTCGCGGCCCGCGCCCCGTCCCCGGTCGTCGAACTCAACCGCGCGGTCGCCGTCTCCATGGCCGAGGGCCCGGCCCCCGCCCTGGCCCTCGTCGACGCCCTCGCCGCCGAACCCGCCCTGCGCGGCTACCACCTGCTCCCCAGCGTCCGCGGCGACCTCCTGCTCCGCCTGGGCCGCACGGCCGAGGCCCGCGCGGAGTTCGAACGGGCGGCGTCCCTGACCCGCAACACCCGCGAACGCGCACTCCTGCTGCGCCGCGGGCAGGAGGCGACCGGTTAACGCGCCGGGTGCCCGATCAGCATCGTCGGCGCCCCCGCGACCCGGGTCAGGAACACGGTCGCGGCGTTCGGGCCCTGCGGCTTGACCTTCTTCCGCAGTTCCTCCGGCTCGACCGCCGAGCCCCGCTTCTTCACGGTCAGCGTCCCGACCCCGCGCTCCCGCAGCAGCGCCTTCAGCTTCTTGACGTTGAACGGCATCCGGTCGGTGATCTCGTAGGCGGTGGCGTAGGGCGTGCTGTGCCGTTCGTCGGCGGTGACGTAGGCGATGGTCGGGTCGATCAGCCCGCCGTCCAGTTCGTCGGCCACCTCGGCGACCAGGTGGGCGCGGATGACGGCGCCGTCCGGCTCGTACAGGTACCTGCCGACCGGCCGGACCCCGGGGTCCGGGAGCATGGTCGCGGGGGTCGCGTGGATCCCCGCTCCGGCGGGCAGCAGCGTCGCCCGCCGCGCCCCCGGCGTCACGTCCGGGCCGAACCACAGCATCGCCTCCTTGACGTCCCCGCCGTCCGAGACCCACTCGGCCGTCGCTTCCGGGGGGATCGCCTCGTGCGGAATGCCGGGCGCGATCTTCAGCAGTCCGAGCGGTGCACCGAGCGCGGCGGACACGGCCCAGGACAGGGGAGGGGAGTAGGCCTCCGGATCGAAGATCCGGCCGCGCTTGGAGGAACGCCGGGCGGGGTCCACGAACACGGCGTCGTACCCGGCCGTGTCCACCTCCGTCACATCGGCCTCACGCACCTCGATCAGGTCGGCGAGACCGAGCGCGTCGGCGTTGGCGCGGGCTGCCGCACAGGTCAGCGGATCCCGGTCGACGGCGAGGACCCGGATCCCGGCGCGGGCGAACGCGATCGCGTCGCCACCGATCCCGCAGCACAGGTCGGCGACGGCCCGCACCCCGAGCGCCTGGAGGCACTCGGCCCGGTACGCCGCCACACTCGCGCGCGTCGACTGCTCGACCCCGTTGGGCGTGAAGAGCATCCGTCCGGCGTCCTCGGCCCCGAACTTCGCCACCGCGCGCTGCCGCAGCCGCGCCTGCCCGAGAGCCGCCGAGACCAGCCCGGCGGGATGCGTGCGCCGCAGCCGGGTCGCGACCGCCAACTCCCGCGCGGGGTCGGTGTCGCGGACCTCGTCGAGGAGCGCGCGGCCTTCGGGGGCGAGCAGGGCGCGGAAGGAGTCCAGGTCGTTCACCGACTCATTGTGGGCCAGTCGGTGGACGGTGTGCCTGCGGCGCGGTGTCGTGCCGGGCTCGGCGGCCGGTGACTGCGAGGATCCGGCACCATGCGAGCAGTCGTACAAAATGACAAAAGTCGGGCGTCGCGTCGCCTGTCCCGGGTGCCTCGTGCCACCGCCGTCCTCGCCGTCGCCGCCCTCGCCGCCGGCTGCGCGCAGGACGACACCCCCGAGGTGCGGGGTGCCCCCGGCCAGCAGGCGCCCCCGGCCCGCGCGGTCGACGGCGCGGCGAAGGCGCGTGAGGCCCGGGCCGCGCTGGCCGCCGCCGCCAAGCGCTGGGACCTCAAGAGGGTCCCGCTGACGGCCCCCGCACCCCCCGAGAAGAAGCCGGAGATCAAGCCCCGCGAGGGCTTCGAGGTCGACGGCCAGGAGGAGGACGACCTCCCTCCGGTCTTCACCACGGTGCCCACCAAGGAGAAGGTCGTCTTCCTCACCATCGACGACGGCGCCGAGAAGGACCCGGCGTTCCTGAAGATGATGAGCGAGCTGAAGATCCCGTACACCGTCTTCCTCACCGACGAGGAGATCAAGGACGACTACGGCTACTTCAAGAAGATGCAGGCCCGCGGCGTCACCCTCAACAACCACACCCTGAGCCACCCCTACCTGCCCGCGCTCTCCTACGAGGAGCAGAAGCGGGAGATCTGCGGCATGCAGGACGTCATGGAGAAGCACTACGGCAAGCGCCCCGTCCTCTTCCGCCCGCCCTACGGCAACTACGACGGCGACACCCTGCGCGCCGCCAAGTCCTGCGGCATCGAGTACGCCCCGATCTGGAGCGAGGAGGTGTACGTCGACCACTGGGAGTACCGCGAGTGGGACCAGGACCTGCACCCCGGCGACATCGTCCTCACCCACTTCCGGGGCACCGACGACTGGGACGGCACGATGACCGACATGGTCCGCCGCTTCCTGGACCGGATCACCGCCGACGGGTACGCGGTCGCCCGCCTGGAGGACTACCTGTGAGGCGAGGGCGGTTCCGCCCGGCCGGCGCCGCCCTGGCCGCCCTGCTGCTCCCGCTCGCCGCCTGCGACCGGCCGGCCGCCCCCGTCCCGCACGCGGCGGCCGGGGACCCGGCCCAGAAGAGCGGCAGGGACGCCGACCGGGGCCGGACCCTGCCGCCCGTCGTCGACCACGTCCGCACCACCGACCGGGTCGTCTTCCTCACGTACGACGACGGCGCCGGGCGCGACCCCGCCTTCACCGGCCTGGTCCGCGAACGCCGCCTCCCGGTCACCCTGTTCCTCACCGACACCGTCGCCGGACCGGCGTACGGCGACCTCGCCCGGCTGCGTCCGTTCGGTGCGAGCCTGCAGAACCACACGCTCGACCACCGCTCCCTGCGCGGCCTGCCGTACACCGGCCAGCGCGCCGAGATCTGCGGCCAGCAGACCAAGCTCCAGTCGCGCTTCGGCGTCCGCGCCCACCTCTTCCGCCCGCCGCACGGCACGTACGACACCACGACCCTGCGCGCCGCCGCCGACTGCGGCATCACGGCCCTCGTCCTGTGGCGCGCCACCCTCGACGCCGAGGGCGCCCTCACGTACACGCGCGGCGACCACCGCCTCCACCCCGGCGACATCGTGGCCGTGGACCCGGACCACCCGACGGCCGCGAACCTGGCGGCCCGCACGGCACGCCTGCTGGAGACGATCGAGGAGCAGGGGCTGACGGTGGGCAACTTGGAAAAGTACCTGTAGCCACAGCCCGTCCGGCGTTCGAGCACGAGGCCGTCGGGGCCGAAAGCGGGGGTCTGGGGGCGGCGGCCCCCGGCGACGCCCACACCCGTGCCGGGTGCCCTCCACGACCCGGCGTTCACCCGAAAATCTCCGCCGACGCGCCGCCGGCATTGGCACTCCGCTTGACCGAGTGCTAACCGCGGTCATAGTCTCGGCTCTGGCACTCCCCACCGGAGAGTGCCAACACAGCGACGGGCAGGTCCGGCACCCGCGACGACGGATCGACCTGGTCGCCACCTCAGACAGTTAACCCCGTGAGATCTCCGAAGGGGGAGGTCGGATCGTGACGACCGCCAGCTCCAAGGTTGCCATCAAGCCGCTCGAGGACCGCATCGTGGTCCAGCCGCTCGACGCCGAGCAGACCACGGCTTCGGGCCTGGTCATTCCGGACACCGCCAAGGAGAAGCCCCAGGAGGGCGTCGTCCTGGCCGTGGGCCCGGGCCGCTTCGAGGACGGCAACCGTCTTCCGCTCGACGTCAGCGTCGGCGACGTCGTGCTCTACAGCAAGTACGGCGGCACCGAGGTGAAGTACAACGGCGAGGAGTACCTCGTCCTCTCGGCCCGCGACGTGCTCGCGATCGTCGAGAAGTAGAAGTGGCGAAGTAGCTCTTCACTTCACCGAAGCACCTTGCTTTCCAGCTGCGCCCCTGGCTCCCGCGACCATAAAAAGCCGGGCGTCGGGGGCGCAGTTGCCGTATAACCCCAAGATTTCCGGAAGAGGGCTCACGCTCCCATGGCGAAGATCCTGAAGTTCGACGAGGACGCCCGTCGCGCCCTCGAGCGCGGCGTCAACAAGCTCGCCGACACCGTGAAGGTGACGATCGGCCCCAAGGGCCGCAACGTCGTCATCGACAAGAAGTTCGGCGCCCCCACCATCACCAACGACGGCGTCACCATCGCCCGCGAGGTCGAGGTCGAGGACCCGTACGAGAACCTCGGCGCCCAGCTGGTGAAGGAGGTGGCGACCAAGACCAACGACATCGCGGGTGACGGCACCACCACCGCCACCGTGCTCGCCCAGGCGCTCGTGCGCGAGGGCCTGAAGAACGTCGCCGCCGGTGCCTCCCCGGCGCTGCTGAAGAAGGGCATCGACGCGGCCGTCGCCGCCGTGTCGGAAGACCTTCTCGCCACCGCCCGCCCGATCGACGAGAAGTCCGACATCGCCGCCGTGGCCGCGCTGTCCGCCCAGGACCAGCAGGTCGGCGAGCTGATCGCCGAGGCGATGGACAAGGTCGGCAAGGACGGTGTCATCACCGTCGAGGAGTCCAACACCTTCGGTCTGGAGCTGGACTTCACCGAGGGCATGGCCTTCGACAAGGGCTACCTGTCGCCGTACTTCGTGACGGACCAGGAGCGCATGGAGGCCGTCCTCGACGACCCGTACATCCTGATCAACCAGGGCAAGATCTCCTCCATCGCGGACCTGCTGCCGCTGCTGGAGAAGGTCATCCAGGCCAACGCCTCCAAGCCGCTGCTGATCATCGCCGAGGACCTGGAGGGCGAGGCGCTCTCCACCCTCGTCGTCAACAAGATCCGCGGCACCTTCAACGCGGTGGCCGTCAAGGCCCCCGGCTTCGGCGACCGCCGCAAGGCGATGCTGCAGGACATGGCCGTCCTCACCGGCGCCACGGTCATCTCCGAGGAGGTCGGCCTCAAGCTCGACCAGGTCGGCCTGGACGTGCTCGGCACCGCCCGCCGCATCACCGTCACCAAGGACGACACCACCATCGTCGACGGTGCCGGCAAGCGCGACGAGGTCGAGGGCCGCATCAACCAGATCAAGGCCGAGATCGAGTCCACCGACTCCGACTGGGACCGCGAGAAGCTCCAGGAGCGCCTCGCGAAGCTGGCCGGAGGCGTGTGCGTGATCAAGGTCGGCGCCGCCACCGAGGTGGAGCTGAAGGAGCGCAAGCACCGTCTGGAGGACGCCATCTCCGCGACCCGCGCCGCGGTCGAGGAGGGCATCGTCTCCGGTGGTGGCTCCGCGCTGGTCCACGCCGTCAAGGTGCTGGAGGGCAACCTCGGCAAGACCGGCGACGAGGCCACCGGTGTCGCGGTCGTCCGCCGCGCCGCCGTCGAGCCGCTGCGCTGGATCGCCGAGAACGCCGGCCTGGAGGGCTACGTCATCACCTCCAAGGTCGCCGAGCTCGACAAGGGCCAGGGCTTCAACGCCGCCACCGGCGAGTACGGCGACCTGGTCAAGGCCGGCGTCATCGACCCGGTGAAGGTCACCCGCTCCGCCCTGGAGAACGCCGCCTCCATCGCCTCCCTCCTGCTGACGACCGAGACCCTGGTCGTCGAGAAGAAGGAAGAGGAAGAGCCGGCCGCCGCGGGCCACGGCCACGGCCACTCCCACTGAGCGCTGCGCTGAGCTGAGCTGAGCGAACGGTGCCCGGCCCCCTGCGGGGGGCCGGGCACCGTTCTTCTCGTGTGCCGGTTCCGGTGCCCCCTTTGGGCGATGCCCCTGACGAACCTCAGCGACGAGCCGTCACAGCAGTCCGCTCAGCGGCAGTACGCGCTCGGCGAGCCGGCCCCGCAGCCGCCCGTCGGCGGTGTCCGCCTCCTCCGCGAGCCAGCCGGCGGCGACCAGCAGCCCGGCGTGCTCGGCGATCTCCTCGGGCCGCAGGCCGCAGAACTGGGCCACCTCGTCCAGCGCCGGACCGGCGTCCTCGCCGACGCCTCCCAGGCATCCGTCGGGACGGCTGTGGGCCGCGGTGTACACCGCGAGGAGCCTGGTGGCAGCCCCCGCCTTCTTCTTCCGCAGCTTCCGGTCGCCCACCACCTTCTGCGCCCACCCCGAGAGCCGCGCCCGGGTGACCTTTCCGAAGAAGAACGGGCGGGGCTGCGTGGGAATCAGCGTGGGCACCGTGATCTGGGCGGGTTCCTCGGGCCGGGACATCAGCGCGTCGTCGGCGGTGACGTCCTCCGGCAGCAGCAGCCAGCCCACGTCGACCAGTTCCCGGAGCACCCGCTCGGCGCCGCCCTGCAACCAGCCGACGAGGTCCTGCCCGGTGACGTTGCCGGTACCGGAGCGCGCGGCCCGCAGGGTGAGCATGAGCACCGCGAGCCGCGCCTCGGCCCCCGGGAGCGGGGAGCCGACCCGGAGGTGCTCCAGCACCGTGCGGGCCTGGATGCCCTGGCCCCGGGTCAGCAACCGCTCGATGCCCGGCCCCTCCCCGTCCAGCGGGACGCCGCGGCGGTTGGCGTTCATCTCGCGGGTGGTCCGCGCGGCCGTCTCGGCCCGCTGCGCCTCCTCGCTCAGGGACGCGTCGCCGGTGACGGCCGCCCATGCGGCGAAGGCACGGGCCTTGCGGTCGTGGAGTTCGGCGAGGACCGCGAGGTCCGGTTCGGGCAGCCGCTGATACGCGCGGAACGCGTCCCCGAGTTCCGTCAGCTCCAGGCGCAGCACCTCGGGCTGGAGATCGTCCGGCACGATCCGCTGCGCGACCTTCGCCCACCGCTCCGCTTTCCGGGCCCGGGCGGGGACACCGCCGGGCCGGGCGGGCGGGACGGAGGCCGGCGCCGCCGACGGCACTCCACTGCCGGGAGCGTCGGAGAACAGCACCGCCCCGCCCCCGGTCAGGGGCCCCCGGCCCGTCTTCACTCTGTCCGTACGCCCCCTGCCCGTGCCGTTGACGAACACTTCGCCCCGGTCACCAGTGCCCGCGTTCACGCGATGCCGCCCTCTCCCTCGCCGAACCTGCGACCTCCCGCCCGCTGCGGGCGCAGCCGTTCGACGCTATGCCGCACCGGCACACGGTTCAGGAAGGACCGGACCGGATCACACGGTCGGGTGACGCTCCTCGTCCGCACCGGCTCGGACAACGGCGGTGTGCCGGCCGTCGAGGGCAACGGCTCCCCTCCTACTGCGGCCCGTACTTCCGTCCCGTCCGGGATGTGATCCCGCCCAGCATGCCCCGGGGGACCAGCTTCGCCGCGCCCATCAGGGTCTTGTAGCGGGGGTCGGGGATGGACACGGACTTGCCGCGCGACAGGTCGGCGAGGGCCGCCGCGACGACCTTGTCCGCGTCGAGCCACATCCAGTTCGGGATGTTGTCCGTGCCCATGCCCGCCCGTTCGTGGAACTCCGTGCGTACGAAGCCCGGGGCCAGGGCCATCAGGCGTACGCCGCTGCCGGCCAGGTCCTTCGCCACGCCCTGGGTGAACTGCACGACCCACGCCTTGGAGGCGCCGTAGGTGCCGCGCGGGACGAAGGCGGCGACCGAGGCCACGTTGACGACACCGCCGCGGCCCCGCTCCCGCATCGCCTCCACGGCCGCCGAGGTCAGCCGGAGCACCGCCTCGCAGTGCACCTTGAGCATGGTCAGCTCGTCGGCCATGGGCACGTCGAGGAAACGGCCCTTGTTGCCGAAACCGGCGTTGTTGACCAGCAGGTCGACGGGGTTCCTGCGGTCCCCCAGCCGGGCGGCCACCGCGTCGATGCCGGCGTCCGTCGACAGGTCCGCCGTGAGCACCTCCGCCTCGATGCCGTGCCGGTCGTGCAGTTCGGTGGCCTGTTCGCGCAGCCGCTTGGTGTCCCGGGCCACCAGCACCAGGTCGTGCCCGTCGGCCGCCAGCCGACGCGCGAACGCGGCGCCGAGGCCCGCCGTCGATCCCGTAATCAATGCCGTTGTCATGGCGCAAGGTTATGGGCCCGGACCGGGCACGTCCGCTTCGCTCGGCCGCCGTACCGCCCCGCTAGCCGCCGTACTGCGCCACGTACTTGCGTGCCGCCGCCAGCGCCTCCGGGTGCAGCGCGTCGCCCGCCGCGAGCAGCCGGGGGAGCAGCTCCCGCTGGGTGGTCACCGCGCGGAACTGCAGGGCCACCGTCACCTCGTGGGCGGGCCGGTGCACGATCCGGACCGGGTCGCCGACGCGGATCTCACCTGGTTCGACGACGCGGAAGTAGGCACCCGGCGCGCCCTTCTCCGTGAAGCGCTTCACCCAGCGCGGCTCACCCATGTGGCCCTGGAAGGTGCGGCAGGGAATGCGTCCGGACGTCACCTCCAGGAGCAGCTCCGGGCCGACCCGCCAGCGCTCGCCGATCAGGGCACCGGCGAGGTCCAGGCCGGTGGTGGTGAGGTTCTCGCCGAACGAGCCGTTCGGCAGCTCGCGGCCCAGCTCGCGCTCCCAGGCGTCCAGGTCCTCGCGCGCCATCGCGTACACCGCCTGGTCGTCGCCGCCGTGGTGCCGCGTGTCGCAGACGGTGTCGCCGGCCAGGCCGCTCGCCCCGTCGCCCTTCGCCCCGGGCGCGGCGACCCGTACGGGGCCGTCGGCCGGCCGCTTGTCGATGCCGGTGACGCCCTCGGGCTGGTCCGTGTACGGCACCGCCTTCGCGCGTCCCAGGTTGACGGACAGGAGCCTCGTGGCGGGAAGGTGCATGCGAGAACGGTAGGACATGCGCGGTCAAAGCGGTGACGCATTATTCGGCGTCCGGTCAAAGGGTCGCTTATCCTCGGGGGTGTGATCGAGGCTCGTCATCTCCGCGTGCTGCGCGCCGTGGCATCCACCGGTTCCTTCTCCGCCGCGGGGCGCGAGCTGGGCTGCACCCAGCCCGCCGTCAGCCAGCAGATGAAGGCGCTGGAGTCCTCCGTCGGCACTCCGCTGCTGGTGCGCACCGGCCGCGAGATGCGGCTGACCCAGGCCGGAGAGGCGCTGGTGCGGCACGCCGCCGGGATCATCGCCGGGCTCACCGCGGCCGAGGAGGAGGTCGCCGCGATCGCCGGGCTGCGCGCCGGCCGGGTCCGGCTGGTCTCCTTCCCCAGCGGCAGCTCCACCCTCGTACCGACGGCCCTGGCCGCGCTGCGCGCCGCGCACCCCGGCACCCGGGTCTTCCTGGAGGAGGCCGAGCCGCCCGCCTCCGTCGAGCTGCTGCGCGAGGGCGACTGCGACGTGGCGCTCGCCTTCCGCTACGAGGGCGCGGCCGGCGCCGAGGAGTGGGACGACCTCGTCGTGCGGCCGCTGCTGACCGACCGGCTGGTGGCGCTGGTCCCCGAGGAGCACCGGCTCGCCCGTACGGAAGGGGTCGGGTCCGTGGCCATCGGGGAGCTGGCCCGGGAGTCGTGGATCGCGGGCTGCCCGCGCTGCCGCGGACAGCTGGTCGAGGTGTGCGAGGGGGCCGGTTTCACCCCCCGCATCGACTTCGCGACCGATGACTACCCGGCGGTGGTCGGCCTGGTCGGCGCGGGCCTCGGCGTGGCCGTCCTGCCCCAGCTCGCCGTCGAGTCCGTACGGCCCCGGGGAGTGCGGACGGTCGCGCTGGAGCCGGCCGTGCGGCGGGAGATCGTCGCGCTCACACTGCCCGACCTGGCGCAGGTGCCGGCCGTGGCGGCGACGCTGGACGAGCTGGCCCGGGCCGGCGCTCGCCAGTCGGCGGCGCGCTGACCGCGGCGCGCTGACC
Organism: Streptomyces sp. NPDC042336; assembly: GCF_055581985.1. Taxonomy (NCBI): domain Bacteria; kingdom Bacillati; phylum Actinomycetota; class Actinomycetes; order Kitasatosporales; family Streptomycetaceae; genus Streptomyces; species Streptomyces sp. NPDC042336. Next base: position 20,769 of record NZ_JBVJEA010000008.1, read on the forward strand.
GCGTCGGGGGGTGCGGCCGGGGGTCCTTGAGGGCCGTTCGTCGCGTTCTTCCAGAGAAACGTTCCTTCAGTCAGTGAGGCGCGGCCGCCTCCCCGCCGGCCGACGACGACGCCGTCGCCGCGACCAGGCGGTTGCGGGCCCGCCCCATGAGCTCCTCGCGCTCGTCCTCGGTCAGTCCGCCCCACACGCCGTACGGCTCGCGCACCGCCAGCGCGTGCGCCGCGCACTCGGCCCGGACCGGGCACCTCATGCAGACCTCCTTGGCCGAGTTCTCGCGAGCACTCCGTGCCGCACCGCGTTCGCCTTCCGGATGGAAGAAGAGCGAGCTGTCCACCCCACGGCACGCGGCCAGGAGCTGCCAGTCCCACAGGTCCGCGTTCGGTCCGGGAAGGCGGGAGAAATCTGCCATTGCGTGACCCCTTGTAGCCGTTCTGGGTGGATACGGTGTCCACGACCGTACAACTACGATCTAAGGAGATGAAAATATGACTCATTGCGAATCTAGCCGCAGACACCAGCGAAGTGGAAGAAAAGCGGCTGAATGGGGCACCGCTTGTGATGAAACGGCGCGGGTCCCACGCGCATGTCTGCTGCGTGCCCGCCCCCTCACGTAGAGTGCCGAAGACGACACACAGCCCCGTAACTCTTTCGAGTGACCATCGTTGAGAGTGCGGAGGCGGTTGAAGGAACAAGTGCTCGGGCGGGCGTCCGGGACGGTCGACCGCACAGGTGACGATTTCGTACCAGCCTGGAGGCTCAACGTGACGCGCATCAGCTGCGGAGGACGGCCATGACTTCCGTCCTCGTCTGCGACGACTCCCCGCTTGCCCGAGAGGCGCTCCGCCGCGCGGTCGCGACCGTGCCCGGCGTCGAGCGCGTGACGACGGCCGCCAACGGCGAGGAAGTCCTCCGCCGCTGGGGTGCCGACCGCTCGGACCTGATTCTGATGGACGTGCGCATGCCCGGTCTGGGCGGCGTCGAGACGGTCCGGCGGCTGCTGTCCGCCGACCCCGGCGCGCGCATCATCATGCTCACCGTCGCCGAGGACCTGGACGGCGTGGCCCTCGCGGTCGCCGCCGGTGCCCGTGGCTATCTGCACAAGGACGCCTCGCGCGCCGAACTGCGCGCCACCGTGACCCAGGCCCTCGCCGACCCGACCTGGCGGCTCGCCCCGCGCCGGCTGCGCTCGGCCGAGATGGGCGCCGCGCCCACGCTCACCGCGCGCGAGATCCAGGTGCTGGAAGGCATGAGCCACGGCCGTTCCAACGCGGAGATCGGCCGGGAGCTGTTCCTGTCCGAGGACACCGTCAAGACCCACGCCCGTCGGCTCTTCAAGAAGCTCGGCGCCTCGGACCGGGCGCACGCGGTGGCGCTCGGCTTCCGGTGGGGCCTGGTCCGCTAGGAGCACCCCGTGCGGTGGAGGCCGGTCAGGCCCGTCGGGGATGTGACGATCCCCGCTTATCGCGAGGTGAGCGGGGGTGACAAGGCGACCCGCCGGATGCCCGCTGCTCGTTTCGCCGCGGATGACGCATCCTTGAGGTGTGGAGTTCCTCGGGGACGAGTCGGTCGAGCGGAAGGGGAGGGCGCAGGGGATGAGTTCCGGCGCACCTGCTCATAACGCTTCGGTGCACAACAACGGGCACGGAGCCACGGATCGGACGGCCGCAAGGCACCATGGACCGATGCGTGACGACGAGGCGGCCCCTGACCAAGGGACGGTCGGTGGGCTCGTCCACCGCGCCGTGGACGGGGACGAGCAGGCCACGCACGACCTGCTCGCCCATGTCCACCCCTTGGCGCTGCGCTACTGCCGGACGCGACTGTCCCGGCTGCCCGGCGACGCCCGGCACTTCGTCGAGGACCTCGCCCAGGAGGTCTGCGTCGCGGTCCTGCTCGCGCTGCCCCGTTACAAGGACACCGGGCGCCCCTTCGAGGCGTTCGTCTTCGCCATCGCCGCCCACAAGGTCGCCGACCTCCAGCGTGCCGCGATGCGCCACCCCGGCTCGACGGCCGTCCCGTCCGACGAGATGCCCGAGCGGCCGGACGACTCGCTGGGCCCCGAGGAGCGGGCGCTGCTCAACAGCGACGCCGCCTGGGCCAAGAAACTGCTGGCCAACCTGCCGGAGAACCAGCGCGAGCTGCTCCTGCTGCGCATCGCGGTCGGACTCACGGCCGAGGAGACCGGGCAGATGTTGGGAATGTCACCGGGCGCGGTCCGGGTCGCCCAGCACCGGGCGCTGAGCCGCCTGCGGGCCCTGGCGGAGCAGTAGTCCGGGCGGTTCGCGCGATCGTCCGCGCGGCGGTCCGCCTCGTACAAAAGCACGAAGGTCGCATGCTTCCTTGATCGTGGAATGAGCCACGTCCACTTCCCGTTAGCATGGACATCCGCACCGATCAAGGCCATTTGGGGAAGGTGTCATGACTGCCAACGTCGACGGAGTGCCCGAGAAATTCGCGACACTCGGGCTGACCTACGACGACGTGCTGCTGCTGCCGGGCGCCTCCGCGGTGCTTCCGAACGCGGTCGACACCTCGTCCCGCATCTCCCGCAACGTGCGGGTCAACATCCCGCTGCTCTCCGCGGCCATGGACAAGGTGACCGAGTCCCGGATGGCCATCTCCATGGCCCGCCAGGGCGGCGTCGGCGTGTTGCACCGCAACCTGTCCATCGAGGACCAGGCCAACCAGGTCGACCTGGTGAAGCGCTCCGAGTCGGGCATGGTGGCCAACCCCATCACCATCCACCCGGACGCCACCCTCGGCGAGGCCGACGCCCTGTGCGCCAAGTTCCGCATCAGCGGCGTCCCGGTCACCGACGCCGCGGGCAAGCTGCTCGGCATCGTCACCAACCGCGACATGGCCTTCGAGACCGATCGCACCCGGCAGGTGCGCGAGGTCATGACGCCGATGCCCCTGGTCACCGGCCAGGTCGGCATCTCCGGCGTGGACGCGATGGAGCTGCTGCGCCGCCACAAGATCGAGAAGCTGCCGCTGGTCGACGGCGACGGCGTCCTCAAGGGTCTGATCACGGTCAAGGACTTCGTCAAGGCCGAGCAGTACCCGCACGCCGCCAAGGACGCGAAGGGCCGGCTGCTCGTCGGAGCCGCCGTGGGCGCCAGCCCCGAGGCGCTCGACCGCGCCCAGGCCCTCGCCGAGGCCGGGGTGGACTTCCTCGTCGTCGACACCTCGCACGGCCACAACAGCAACGCGCTGAGCTGGATGTCGAAGATCAAGTCGAGCGTCGGCATCGACGTCGTCGGCGGCAACGTCGCCACCCGTGACGGCGCCCAGGCCCTGATCGACGCCGGCGTCGACGGCATCAAGGTCGGCGTCGGCCCCGGCTCCATCTGCACCACCCGCGTCGTCGCCGGCATCGGCGTCCCGCAGGTCACCGCGATCTACGAGGCCTCCCTCGCCGCCCGCGCCGCCGGGGTGCCCCTGATCGGCGACGGCGGCCTGCAGTACTCCGGCGACATCGGCAAGGCGCTCGCCGCCGGCGCCGACACCGTGATGCTGGGCAGCCTGCTGGCGGGCTGCGAGGAGTCGCCGGGCGAGCTGCAGTTCATCAACGGCAAGCAGTTCAAGTCCTACCGCGGCATGGGCTCGCTGGGCGCCATGCAGTCCCGCGGTCAGGGCCGGTCGTACTCGAAGGACCGGTACTTCCAGGCCGAGGTCGCCTCCGACGACAAGCTCGTGCCCGAGGGCATCGAGGGCCAGGTCCCCTACCGCGGCCCGCTGGCCAACGTCCTGCACCAGCTCGTCGGCGGTCTGCGTCAGACCATGGGCTACGTGGGCGCCGCCACCATCGAGGAGATGGAGTCCAAGGGCCGGTTCGTCCGGATCACCTCCGCGGGCCTCAAGGAGAGCCACCCGCACGACATCCAGATGACGGTCGAGGCGCCGAACTACAGCCGCAGCAAGTAAGCACCCAGGCAGCAGCCTCCCGAGGGCGGCTCCGGACCATCCGGGGCCGCCCTCTGCGGTGCCCCGGCGAGCCCGTCGGGGATACTGGAAGGCGCTGCAACGCATCAGGGAAAGGCCACAGACGTGACTGAGATCGAGATCGGGCGCGGCAAGCGCGGCCGCCGGGCGTACGCCTTCGACGACATCGCCGTCGTCCCCAGCCGCCGTACGCGGGACCCGAAGGAGGTCTCGATCGCCTGGCAGATCGACGCCTACCGCTTCGAGCTGCCGTTCCTGGCCGCTCCCATGGACTCGGTCGTCTCCCCGGCCACCGCCATCCGCATCGGCGAGCTGGGCGGCCTCGGCGTCCTCAACCTGGAAGGCCTCTGGACCCGGCACGAGGACCCGCAGCCGCTGCTCGACGAGATCGCGGAGCTGGACACCGACAACGCGACCCGCCGCCTCCAGGAGATCTACGCGGCTCCCATCAAGGAGGAGCTGATCGGGCAGCGCATCAAGGAGGTGCGCGACTCGGGCGTGGTCACCGCCGCCGCGCTCTCCCCGCAGCGCACCGCCCAGTTCTCCAAGGCCGTCGTGGACGCGGGCGTCGACATCTTCGTCATCCGCGGTACGACGGTCTCCGCGGAGCACGTCTCCGGCTCGCACGAGCCGCTGAACCTGAAGCAGTTCATCTACGAGCTCGACGTCCCGGTGATCGTCGGCGGCTGCGCCACCTACACCGCCGCCCTGCACCTGATGCGCACCGGCGCCGCGGGCGTCCTCGTCGGCTTCGGCGGCGGCGCGGCCCACACCACGCGCAACGTGCTCGGCATCCAGGTGCCCATGGCCACCGCGGTCGCGGACGTGGCCGCGGCCCGCCGGGACTACATGGACGAGTCCGGCGGCCGGTACGTGCACGTCATCGCCGACGGCGGTGTCGGCTGGTCCGGCGACCTGCCCAAGGCCATCGCCTGCGGCGCCGACTCCGTGATGATGGGCTCCCCGCTGGCCCGCGCGACCGACGCGCCGGGCAAGGGCAACCACTGGGGCATGGAGGCCGTCAACGAGGAGCTGCCGCGCGGCAAGAAGGTCGACCTCGGCACGGTCGGCACCATCGAGGAGATCCTCACCGGCCCGTCCCGCAACCCCGACGGCTCGATGAACTTCTTCGGCGCCCTGCGCCGCGCCATGGCCACGACCGGCTACAGCGAGCTGAAGGAGTTCCAGCGCGTCGAGGTGACGGTCGCGGACTCGCAGCACCGGCGGTAGTCCCCACGGCATGTGAAGGGGCCGGTCACCTGATGGGTGACCGGCCCCTTTCGCGTGCTCGGGGCTCTTGAGGGGGCGCGTGACGCGGCGCGGGGGCGTGCGGTGGTGTTCGGGGCGAATACGCAGGGGAGGGCTGTGCCGGATCGGTAATGTCCCTGCTCGGCGACCCAGTTCTCTGGGGCGCCCCCTTCCAAGGAACCGTTCCGGACCCCGCTCCTCGGGGCCCGGCCCGAATTCCAGACGGACCGCCTCACCGGGATATGGGCGGCATCGTGGAAGGGGGCGCGCCATGGGCCGTCACCGCAAGCCCACCCGCTGGGACCGGATCCGTCTGCGGATGGTGAAGTTCCGGAGGAGGTGGATCCTGCGGATTCACGGGAAGTGAGCGGCCACCCCTAAGAGAAGTAGGGGTGGACACTCCGTTCACTTCTCTGGAGCCTGCCGCAGGCCCACTGCAGTGGGCTCCACCTGCTCCCCCACCGTACCGGCACAGCCGCCCTCTCACCACCAGCTCCGTGGCACGGTCACCCCCGTGCGCCCCCGCCTCACAACCGGTGCGCCGCCCCCGTCGGTGTGGCGCCCCGCGTGTCCAGGAGGAGCTGCGCCTTGACCGACAGGCCCTGGAGGTCGTACGTGCGGTGCTGCTGGAGGAGGATCGTGAGGTCGGCGTCGGCGGCGGCCTCGTAGAGGGAGTCGGCGCGCGGGACGGGGCGGTCGGCGACGTTCCAGGACGGGATGTGCGGGTCGTGGTAGCTCACGGCGGCGCCCATGGACATCAGGCGGGTCGCGATCTCCTCGGCCGGGGTGGCCTGCTGGTCGGCGAGGTCGGCCTTGTAGGTGACGCCGAGGAGGAGGACGCGGGCGCCGCGCGCGGACTTGCCGTGCTCGTTGAGGAGGGCGGCGGCGCGCTGGACGACGTAGCGGGGCATCTGGGCGTTGACCTGCTGGGCCAGCTCCACCATGCGCAGGCTGTGCGGGGCCCGGCCGGTGAGGTCCTGGGCGACGGAGTGGCCGCCGACGCCGGGCCCCGGGCGGAAGGCCTGGAAGCCGAAGGGCTTGGTCTCGGCGCAGCGCAGGACGTCCCACAGGTCGACGCCGAGGTCGTCGCAGAGCACGGCCATCTCGTTGACCAGGGCGATGTTCACGTGCCGGAAGTTGGTCTCCAGGAGCTGGACCGTCTCCGCCTCCCGCGGCCCGCGCGCGCGGACCACCTTGTCGGTGAGGCGGCTGTAGAAGGCGGCGGCCGACTCGGTGCAGGCGGGGGTGAGGCCGCCGATGACCTTCGGGGTGTTGGCCGGGGTGAAGTCGCGGTTGCCGGGGTCCACCCGGCTGGGGGAGTAGGCGAGGTGGAAGTCGCGGCCGGCGCGCAGCCCGGAGCCCTGCTCCAGGAGCGGGCGCAGGAACTCCTCCGTCGTCCCGGGCCGCACCGGCGACTCCAGGATGACCGTGGTGTGCGGGCGCATGTGGGCGGCCAGCGTGCGGGCCGCGGCCTCCACCTGGCCGAGGTCCAGGCCGCCGTCGGGGGAGGGCGGGGTCGGCGCGCAGATCACGGCGGTGCGGACGCGGCCCAGCTCGGCCGGTCCGGTCGGGGTGCGGAAGCCCGTGGCGAGCATCCGGCGCACCTCGGCCGGGGTGAGCGGGCCGGCCTCGGGGCCGGTGCGGTAGCCGAGGGTGGGGATGCCGGCGGCGACGGCGGCCTGGGCCAGGGGCAGGCCGTACGGGCCGAGTCCGATGACGGCGAGATCTGCGGGCATGGCGTGGGCCGTCCTTCCCAGTAGCCGAAGCGGGACAGGTGCGCAAGCCCGGTGGACAGGACGGGCGAGCACAACGTCAGACTAGGAGTAAATATGACCGATTTGCGGTATTGATCTGCGGAGTTTCGGCGAGTGTCGAGGGGCCGGGGCGGGCCGGTGTGGGCTCACGGCGAAGTTGTCCACAGGTTGGGGCCCGCGGCTGCCGAAGTCGGGCAGGCCGGTCAGAATCCGGGCATGGTGGGTACCAGGAACCTGGCTCGCCCGACGGGTGCGGCCGGCGCGACCGACAGCGGGAGGCAGCAGTGAGGACAGCGACCCTTGGGCCGGCGCAGCGCGCCGAGTCACTCGCGGCCATGGCCGAGCGCGAGCTCGACGTACTGGTGGTGGGCGCCGGCGTGGTAGGTGCGGGCACCGCGCTCGACGCCGTGACGCGCGGCCTGTCCGTCGGCCTGGTCGAGGCCCGGGACTGGGCCTCGGGCACCTCCAGCAGGTCCAGCAAGCTGATCCACGGCGGCCTGCGCTATCTGGAGATGCTCGACTTCGTGCTCGTGCGGGAGGCGCTGAAGGAGCGCGGGCTGCTGCTCGAACGGCTCGCGCCGCACCTGGTGAAGCCGGTGCCCTTCCTGTACCCGCTCCAGCACAAGGGGTGGGAGCGGCTGTACGCGGGCTCCGGCGTCGCGCTCTACGACGCGATGTCCATGGCCCGCGGCCACGGCAGGGGCCTGCCGCTGCACCGGCACCTGAGCCGCCGTCACGCCCTGCGCGTGGCGCCCGCCCTGAAGAAGGACGCGCTCGTCGGCGCGCTGCAGTACTACGACGCGCAGATGGACGACGCCCGCTTCGTGGCCACGCTGGTGCGCACCGCGGCGGCGTACGGCGCCAAGGTCGCCAACCGCGCCCGGGTCACCTCCTTCCTGCGCGAGGGCGAACGGGTGGTCGGCGCGCGGGTGCGGGACGTCGAGGCGGGCGGCGAGTACGAGGTCCGCGCCAAGCAGGTGGTGAACGCGACCGGGGTGTGGACCGACGACACCCAGGCGATGGTGGGCGAGCGCGGTCAGTTCCACGTCCGGGCCTCCAAGGGCATCCACCTGGTCGTGCCCAAGGACCGCATCCACTCCAGCACCGGGCTGATCCTGCGCACCGAGAAGTCCGTGCTGTTCGTCATCCCCTGGGGCCGGCACTGGATCATCGGCACCACGGACACCGACTGGGACCTGGACAAGGCCCACCCGGCCGCCTCCAGCGCCGACATCGACTACCTGCTGGAACACGTCAACTCGGTGCTGTCGGTGCCGCTCACGCGCGACGACGTCGAGGGGGTGTACGCCGGTCTGCGCCCGCTGCTGGCCGGTGAGTCGGACGCCACCAGCAAGCTGTCGCGCGAGCACACCGTCGCCCACCCGGTGCCCGGCCTGGTCGTCGTGGCGGGCGGCAAGTACACGACGTACCGGGTGATGGCCAAGGACGCCGTGGACGAGGCGGTGCACGGGCTCGACCTGCGGGTCGCCGACTGCGTCACCGAGGAGACCCCGCTGCTCGGCGCCGAGGGCTACCACGCGCTGTGGAACGCGCGGGCCCGGATCGCCGCGCGCACCGGACTGCACGTCGTGCGCGTCGAACACCTGCTGAACAGGTACGGCGCGCTGACGGAGGAACTGCTCGAACTCGTCGCCGCCGACCCCTCCCTGGGCGAGCCGCTCACCGGCGCCGACGACTACCTGCGCGCCGAAGTCGTCTACGCCGCCTCGCACGAGGGCGCGCGGCACCTGGACGACGTACTCACCCGGCGCACCCGCATCTCCATCGAGACCTTCGACCGGGGGACGCGCTGCGCCCGCGAGGCGGCCGAGCTGATGGCGCCTGTCCTCGGCTGGGACAAGGGCCAGGTCGAGCGGGAGATCCAGCACTACGAGAAGCGGGTCGAGGCCGAGCGGGAGTCCCAGCGCCAGCCGGACGACCTGACGGCCGACGCGGCCCGGCTGGGGGCGCCGGACATCGTGGCGCGGTAAGGAGGGCGGGAAGGGAACCCTCCGGGCACCCTGGGCGTAGAGCACTTGTCGGGTGAGGGACAATGAAGGCTCTGTCAGGGCGGGTTGCATGAGGGGACGCATGTCGGAGGCGGAGCGGGCGGGGACATCCCGTACGGACAAGAGCGCACGTCTCCTCGCCGGGCGGTACCGGCTGGGAGACGTGCTCGGCCGCGGCGGCATGGGGACGGTGTGGCGCGCCGAGGACGAGACCCTCGGACGCACGGTCGCCGTCAAGGAGCTGCGGTTCCCGGGGAACATCGACGAGGAGGAGAAGCGGCGCCTGATCACGCGCACGCTGCGCGAGGCCAAGGCCATCGCGCGGATCCGCAACAACAGTGCCGTCACGGTCTACGACGTGGTCGAGGAGGACGACCGGCCGTGGATCGTGATGGAACTCGTCGAGGGCAAGTCGCTCGCCGAGGCCATCCGTGAGGACGGACTGCTGGAGCCCAGGCGCGCCGCCGAGGTCGGCCTCGCCGTCCTGGACGTGCTGCGCTCCGCGCACCGCGAGGGCATCCTGCACCGCGACGTGAAGCCGTCGAACGTGCTGATCGCCGAGGACGGCCGGGTCGTGCTCACCGACTTCGGCATCGCCCAGGTCGAGGGCGACCCCTCCATCACCTCCACCGGCATGCTCGTCGGCGCCCCTTCCTACATCTCCCCCGAGCGCGCCCGCGGCCACAAGCCCGGCCCGGCCGCCGACCTGTGGTCGCTGGGCGGCCTGCTGTACGCCGCCGTCGAGGGCACCCCGCCCTACGACCGGGGCTCGGCGATCGCGACGCTCACCGCGGTGATGACGGAGAACCTGGAGGAGCCGAAGAACGCGGGCCCGCTCCGGGACGTCATCTACGGGCTGCTCACCAAGGACCCCGACCAGCGGCTCGACGACGCGGGCGCCCGCGCGATGCTCAACAAGGTCATCCACGCGCCGGAGCGGGGCGGCGCGAGTGAACCGGTCGACGCCACCAAGGTGGTGCCGCTGCCTCCGCAGCCGGACGGGCGCAGGCGCCGCGGCGGTGCCCAGGGATCCGGGGGCAGGCTGGGCGAGGAGGCCGGGGAGAAGCTTCGCGGAGCGCTGCGTTCCGTGCGCAAGGCGGCCGTCGGGGCCGGTGCGGCCGGAGCCGCCGCCGCCTCGCGGACCAAGCCGGGCGCCGACGGCCGGACGGGGGCGGGCGCGGCGGGCACGACCGCCGCCCACGGGTCCGCCGGTACGGCCCCCGCTCCGCCGGCGCAGAGGGCGGGATCGGCCGCGGGACCGGGCACGGGTACGCACCCCGGTGCGGCGGGCCGTGGCGCCGCCGGGGCGGTCGGCTCCGGTGCCGGTTCCGGTGCGGCGAACGCGGCCGGTGGCGCGCGGAGTTCCGGCTGGCCCGTGGTGCCGCCGCCGGACCTGCCCGCCCGGCCGGTGCCCCGGGCCCCGCTCACCGACGTGGTGCCGCGCCGGACGCTGATCATCATCGCGGTGGTCGTGGCGCTGGCCGTGCTCGGCACGGTGCTCGCGCTCACGCTCGGCGGCGACGACGACAAGGGCGCAGAGGGCGGCAGCGGCGGCGAGGCCGTGGCCTCCGCCGGTCCGAGCGGCGACACCAAGCGGGACGAGGAGGGCGGTACCGGTACCGACGGTTCCGCCTCCGACCCGGCGACGAGCGGGGAGGCGACCGGTGCCCCGGACGCCGGGGCGAGCGCGTCCGGCGAGGCCGGCGGAGAGTCGGAGGACGCCGGGAAGTCCGACGACGACGAGGACGTGGCCACCACCCACAAGGGTGGCCAGGGCTACCGCATAGGACTGCCCGAGGGCTGGAAGTTCACCACCACCGGCTCCTCGGGCGACCGGTTCACCGGCCCCCGCGGGCAGAAGCTGCTGGTCGCCTGGACCTCCACGCCCAAGGGCGATCCGGTCGCGGACTGGAAGAGCCAGGAGCGGTACATGGTCCGCTCGGACTACCAGAAGATCCGCATAGAGAAGGTGGGCTACCGGGGCTGGAACACGGCCGACTGGGAGTTCACCTACACCGACGGCGGCACCAAGTACCGCACCGTGGACCGGGGATTCGTCGTCAACGACCACCAGGGCTACGCGCTCATGTACACCGCGAAGGCCGCCGACTGGGGCGACGATCTGCGCCGGGACACCTGGCGGACCCTGTCGAAGACCTTCGAACCCAAGCCCTGAGCGGAGGAGGGCCGGGGCCCGGGGCGCCGGCCCCCGGGTTTGAGCCGCTCGATATCTGGCATCAGCTCATTGCGGGTTGCCTCCGGCACGTATCGTGAGTGGTTGCGGACCGTACGCAGCCGGAACGGCCCGCCGGGCGAACGGAATTGACCGACGGCTGCCGGGGGTGGCGACGTGGACGACTACGCGGGACGGGTGCTCGCCGACCGCTACCGCCTGCCCCTGCCGCCGTCCGACGAGTACGAACTCACCGAGACCCGGGCCTTCGACACCTACAGCGGTCAGGAAGTGCTGGTCCGTCAGGTCCCGTTGCCGGAGGTCGTCGAGGCCGAGGTGCTCGACGCGGACGGTCTGCCCGAGGGCTTCACCGCCCGGGACGGCGGCGCGCGGCACCCCGGCAGGCGGACATCCGCCGGGGGCGGCGGCCCCAGGCGGCCAGCCGATCCGGTGGTGCGGCGGGCGGTCGAGGCCGCGCAGGCCGCGGCGGCGGTGCCCGACCATCCGCGCCTGGACCAGGTCTTCGACGTCTTCGCCGAGGGCGGTTCGCTGTGGATCGTCAGCGAGCTGGTCGCCGCGAGGCCGCTGGCCGCGCTGCTCGCCGAACAGACCCTGACGCCGTACCGGGCGGCCGAGGTTGCCTCCGACGTCCTTCTGGCGCTGCGGGTGCTGCACTCGTACGGCTGGGTGCACCGCAACATCACCGCGCGCACCGTGCTCGTCTGCGACGACGGGCGGGTCATGCTGACCGGCCTGGCGGTCGGGGCGGCGGAGGAGGCGCTGTGCGGGTACGACCCGGTGCCCCCGCCGCCCGACGAGGAGCCGGGCCCCGCCGTCGACCCGAACGGAACCTTCGGTCCCGGCGACGCCCCCCGGACCGGCGTCTTCGGCCCCGGTGACGCCGACCCCGAGGCCGCCCGGCGGGCCGCCATCGAGGCGCGCGGTGTCGGCGGGCTCCCGGTGCCCGGGGGCCCGGCGCCGGGCGGAGGCCCCGCCGGGCTCGCGCCCGCGTCGCTCGACGCCGCCGGGGACGCCCGTGCCGCCCGCGCCGGTGCGATCGCCGCCTACCGCGCGGGAACCAGGGCCGCCGCCCGCGTCCAGGCGGCCCAGAACGGCCGCGCGGCCCTGCCGGGCGCCCGCCCCGCCCCTGACGACACCTCACGGGCCGGTGACCCCGGCACGGTGAGCGCGCACCCGGGCCCGGCCACCGGTCCTGGCTCCCCGTACGACGAGGGCGACGCCCCGGGGCGGGGTCCGCGCCCCGGCGTGGACGCGTACCACCCCGACCCCGATCCCGATGCCGCGTCCGGTGGCCCGTGGAGCGACGAGGGTCGCGGTGACCCCGCCGCGTCGCCGGGACAGATCGCCGACCCCTACGGCGTACGCACCACCTCCTGGCACGGCGCCACGCCCCGTACCCCCGGCGACCCGGCGTTTCCCGCCCCCCGCCCGGCCGGTGAACCGGCGGCCGGCTCCGGACCGGCGTCCGGTCGGGATCTGCCCGCCGCGCCGCAGGAGGGGCCCGAGAGGTCCGCAGCCGCATGGCGCCAGGCAGGGCCCAGGACCGCGGCCGGAGCATGGGAGACCGCCCCCGGGACCGCCTCCGGGTCATGGCAGGCGGGCCCTGGCGCAGCGGAGCGGCCGGGCGAGACCGGCCCCCGGGGTGCAGGGGCGGCCGATCCGTCGGCCGGGGGCGGGAGCACGCCCGCCGGCCGCTGGGACGCCCCGGCCGCCGGTGCGCCCGTGCCGCGCGGTCCGGCCAGCGCGCTCGACGCCGAGCGGGCCCGGCAGACGCGGATGGCCGTGGTCGGACCCGTGACCGAGCGCTGGGCGCCCGAGCAGGCCGGCCCGGTGCACGAGAACTGGCAGCTGGCCGCCCCCATCGGCCCCGCCACCGACCTGTGGGCGCTGGGCGCGCTGCTCTTCCGCGCCGTACAGGGGCACGCGCCCTACCCGGAGGAGTCGACCGCCGAGCTGGTGCAGATCGTGTGCGCGGAGCCGCCCGCGTTCGCCGAGGAGTGCGGCCCGCTGCGGCCGGTCGTGGAGTCGCTGCTGCGTCAGGACCCCACCGAGCGCATCGAGTTCGAGGAACTGAGCGGCTGGCTGCGTTCCCTCGTACGGTCCGCCCCCGAGCCGGAGGCCGGCCTGCACGTCATCTCGGCGCCCCCCGTCGAGACCGGCCGGCTGCCGATCGTGCGCCGTCGCGGCGAGCTGGTCCGCAGGCGGCGTGCCGGGCTGCCCGCGCACCACGGACGGCACAAGCGGGGCAGGCCGGAGACCGACCGTTCCCCGCGCAGCCTCGGCCGGACCCTGCTGCTGCTGATACTGCTGGCGATGGCGGGCGCGGTCGCGTACGCCATGTTCTTCATGCCGAAGAGCGACACCAACGGCACCGGCACCACCGACCGGACCGGCGCCGCCGGCGAGGCGAGCCAGGCACCGCCCGCGAAGTCACCGGACGTCAGCAGCGAGCCGCGGCCGGACCAGACCTCCCCGAAGCCCGACCCCGGCGCCTCGCAGACGGCGGGCGGCTCCACCGAGACCCAGTCCAACGTCGCCGACGGGTTCACCCTGCGCAAGGACCCGGAGGGCTTCCGCGTCGCCGTCGCCGACGGCTGGAACCGCACGCCTCGCAACGGCAGCGGCCAGGTCGTCTACGGCAAGGGCGACTTCGAGCTGATCGTCGTGCCGGGCCGCGACCGCACCTCGGAGTTCGGCGACGACCCGATGACCTACCAGCGCGACAGCGAGCCCGAGTTGGCCTCGTACCGCGCTTCGAGCTGGGCGACCTCCAGCGGCCTGAAGACCATCGAGGTCGGCGGACGGACCATGGCGGAGGGGCAGTTCACCTGGACCGGTGCCGACGGCGGTGAGCTGTACGTGCGCAACGTCGCCGTCCTGATCGACGGGCGCTACCACGTGGTGCAGGTCCGCGGTCCTGAGGCGGAGCGTGACGAGGTGACCAGGCTGTTCGAACAGGCCTCGGCGACGTACCAGTACACGCGCTGACGGCAGTTCGGTCCGATGGTTGCCTCCCGTCACGGAAAGCGACAACCGTCACAGAGCGGTTTCCGTACCACCCCGCCCGTTCCCCGGACGGGGGCCGGTCCCTAGTCTGACCCTGACAAGACCATTGCGGGGCAACGTGAATCAGATGCAGGGCCAGCTCGTCGCGGGACGCTACCGGCTCGGGGAAGCCATCGGCAGCGGCGGCATGGGCCGGGTGTGGCGCGCACACGACGAGGTGCTGCACCGGACCGTCGCCATCAAGGAGTTGACCGCCGCGCTCTACGTATCCGAGAGCGACCAGGCCATACTCCTGGCACGCACCCGGGGCGAGGCGCGCGCGGCGGCGCGGATCAACCACTCGGCCGTCGTCACCGTGCACGACGTACTCGAACACGACGGCCGGCCGTGGATCGTCATGGAGTTGGTGGAAGGCCGCTCACTGGCCGACGCCGTCAAGGACGAGGAGCGGGTCGACCCGCGGGAGGCGGCCCGGATCGGCCTGTGGGTGCTGCGTGCCCTGCGCGCCGCGCACACCGCCGGAGTCCTGCACCGCGACGTCAAACCGGGCAACGTACTGCTCGCCGACGACGGCCGGGTGCTGCTCACCGACTTCGGCATCGCGCAGATCGAGGGCGACTCCACCATCACCCGCACCGGAGAGGTCGTCGGCTCCGTCGACTACCTCGCGCCCGAACGCGTCCGCGGCCACGACCCCGGCCCCTCCTCCGACCTGTGGGCGCTGGGCGCGACGCTGTACACGGCGGTGGAGGGCAGGTCGCCGTTCCGCCGCACCTCCCCGCTCACCACCATGCAGGCGGTCGTCGAGGAGGAGGCCACCGAGCCCCGGTACGCCGGTGCGCTCGCGCCGGTCATCAGCGCCCTGCTGCGCAAGGACCCGGCCGAGCGGCCCGACGCGACCGAGGCCGAGCACCTGCTCGCCCAGGCGGCCGAGGGCCGGCGCCCGGACGCGGCCCAGGCGTACGTGCCGACCACCCGGTACGCGGGGCCCCCGCCGCGGGCGGGCGACACGGCTCACCAGGGGATGCCGGGGACGCCTGGGATGCCCGGGGTGCCCGGGGGGCCCGGGTCCTCCACGACACCCGGGATGCCGGGCGCACCGGGGCCGGCCGGCGGGACCGCCGCCACGCCGTACCCGCCGGTGACCGGCCCCACGACGGTCGGCCCCGCGCCGAGCGGGCACACCGCGCCGGGTTACCCGGTGGCGGGCGGCGCCGCTCCCGGACGCGCACGGCGGGTCCGGATGCGCACGCTCGCCCTGGTCGTCGCCGTCGCCGCGCTCATCGGCGCGGGCACCGCCGTGGTGCTGCAACAGCGCGACGGGGGCGGCTCGTCGGCGGGCTCCGACCCCACCCCGGGGCCGACCGCCTCCGGCTCCCCCGCCCCCTCCGGCTCCGCCACGACCGGCAAGGGCCCCGGCGGTTCCGTCCCGGCCGACTGGACCCGCCGCGACGACCCGCTGGGTTTCAGCCTCTACCTGCCCGAGAACTGGCAGCGGAAGGACTTCGACGGCGACAGCGGCGAACTGCGGCAGATCGACTACACCCCCGACGGCGGCGAGCACTTCCTCCGCATATCCGTCGACACCGCGCCCGACTACAACGACCCGTACGCCCACCTGCAGGACCTGGACGCGCAACTGCTCCAGCGGCTCGTCGACTACCAGCGCGTCCGCCTGGAACGCGTCGGCTACCGCGACCGCGACAGCGCCCGGTGGGAGTACACCTTCACCGCGCTGGCGAAGGACACCCAGTTCCCCGGCCCGCGCCGCGCCGTGTCGCAGACGTACATGTCCCGCGACGGCGTCGAGTACGCCCTCAACATGTCGGGACCGGCGAGCGACTGGCCGGCCACGCAGCGGTGGTTCAAGGCGGTGCTGCAGAGCTGGCAGGAGAAGACCGGCTGACCCACGCCGTCGGCGCGACGCCGTTCGCACGCCCGTCGGTTGTCGGCCACCCGTGTGACAGCGGCCCGGAGGGGTCGCGTCCGGTGGGGCATGATGGGACGCATGGTGACCGAGGGGGCGGGCGGGCGTGTCATCGCGGGCCGTTACCGGCTCCACGAGCGGCTCGGCCACGGCGGCATGGGCATCGTGTGGCGGGCCACCGACCGGGTGCTCGCCCGCGAAGTGGCGGTGAAGGCGCTCCCGCTCGACGAGACCCTCTCCGCGGCCGAGGCCCGCCGGCGCCGTGAGCGCACCCTGCGCGAGGCGCGCGCGGTCGCGCAGTTGCGGCACCCGCACGTCATCGTGGTGCACGACGTCGTCGAGGACGACGAACGCGCGTACATGGTCATGGAACTGGTCGACGGCGGTTCCCTCGCCGACCGCGTCCTCAGCCGCGGCCCCGTCGACGCCGTCGAGGCCGCCCGCATCGGCATCGCCCTGCTCGACGCCCTGGGCACGGCCCACGCGGCGGGCATCCTGCACCGGGACGTGAAGCCGTCGAACGTGCTGATCGCCGAGGACGGCCGGGTCGTCCTCACCGACTTCGGGGTGGCGCAGGTCGCGGGCGCCACCACGCTCACCGAGAGCGGTTCCTTCGTCGGGTCCCCCGAGTACACCGCACCGGAGCGGATGTCCGGTGCCGGGACCGGGCCGGAGTCCGACCTGTGGTCGCTGGGCGTGCTGCTGTGCGCGGTCCTCAGCGGCGCGTCCCCCTTCCACCGCGACTCGCTGGGCGGCGTCCTGCACGCCGTGGTCACCGAGGAGATCCGCCCGCCCGAGCAGGCCGCACCGCTCCTGCCGGTCGTACGGGGCCTGCTGGAACGCGACCCGCGGCGCCGGCTGGACGCGGCGTCCGCGCAGCGGATGCTGCGCGCCTTCCTCAGCACGGGCCGTACGCCCGCCACACCGGCACAGGCGGCGAGCGGCGAGCCCCTGCGCGCGCGACGGAGCGTGAAGCGGAGCGTGCTCATGGCGGTACTGCTGGTCGTCGCGGCGGCGGGCGCGGGCGTCTCGGCGGCCGCGCTGCTCGCGGACGGCGGCGACGACGGGGGCGGTACGCCGACCAGTTCGGTGCCCGCCACGCCGACGCCCACCTCCGCACCGCCGACGACGGAGCCCGCGTCGCCGACCGCGTCCGGTTCCGGCACCGGTACCTGAAGGGGAGACAAGCGGGAGATAAGCGGCACGCCGCGTCACGGCTCTGTGACCGCCGCGCACCGGCGGTGGAAAGGGGCGCACCCGGCGCGGTATGGATGGACCATGAGCAGCAACGGGGGGCCCCGCAGCGGGGCGGACGAGCCGACCAGTTTTGACCTGCGACCACCGAACCCGGCCGCCGCCGTGCCGCATCCCGGCAATCCGTACGCGGCGCCCACCCAGGTCGTACCGCCGCGGTCGCAGCCCCCGGCGCCCACACCCCCGGCGTCCACACCTCCGGCGACCGCCTCGGCGGCCCCGCCGACCGCGCCCGCTCCCTCGGCCGCCGCGCCGGAGCCGGGCGCCGGGCGGCTGATCGCCGGCCGCTACCGGCTGATCTCCAAGCTCGGGCACGGCGGCATGGGCACGGTGTGGCGGGCCAAGGACGAGACCGTCGACCGCGAGGTCGCCGTCAAGGAGCCCCGCGTCCCCGAGCACCTTCCCGAACGCGAACGGGCCAACGCCTTCGAGCGGATGCGCCGCGAGGCGCGCGCCGCCGCCCGGCTCGACCACCCCGCCGTGGTCGACGTGCACGACGTGGCGGTCGTGGACGAGCAGCCGTGGATCGTGATGGAACTCGTACGCGGGCGCTCCCTCGGCGACGCCCTCCAGGAAGGCACGCTCGGCGCGCGCGAGGCGGCCCGGATCGGCCTGGAGGTGCTCGGCGCGCTGGAGGCGGCGCACGCCGCCGGTGTCCTGCACCGGGACGTGAAGCCGGACAACGTCCTGCTCGGCCGGCACGACCGGGTCGTCCTCACCGACTTCGGCATCGCCCAGATCGAGGGCGAGACCAGCCTGACCGACACCGGCGGCTTCGTCGGCTCGCCCGAGTACATCGCCCCGGAGCGGGTGCTGGGCCAGCACCCCGGCCCGGCGAGCGACCTGTGGTCGCTGGGCGTGGTGCTGTACGCGGCGACGGAGGGCGTCTCGCCGTTCCGCCGCAGCAACACCCCCGCCACGCTCCAATCGGTGCTCAACGCCACGCCCGCGCCGCCCGCCTCCGCACAGGGGCCGCTGGCCGAGGTGATCACGGGCCTGCTGGACAAGGACCCGGTGCGCCGTCCGGACGCCGCCCGGGTCCGCGCCCTGCTGGACGCCGCCGCGAACCCGCCCGCGCCGCCGCCCACCCAGGTGGTCCGTCTCGACGGGCCCGAGCAGCCGGGCGCGGCGCCCGCGTCCCGCTGGAGCGTCCGGCTGGGCCGCAACGCGTGGATCACCCTCGGCGCGGTGGTCGTCGCGGCGGCGGTGGCGTCGTACCTGGTCGTCGCGGAGCCCTTCGAGGGACCCCTCCCGGAGGGCTGGAAGCAGCACAAGCTCGACGGCAAGGTCCGCATGAGTGTCGGGGTGCCCGCCGAGTTCGTGAAGGTGAAGCACCCGGACGACTGGGACGGCACCAACGAGACCTTCGCCGACCCGAGCGGTGCGGTCACCGTCGTCGTGGACCGGGACATCAAGGCCGACGACAAGACCAACGAGATCCCGGATACTGCCGGAGCCAACGCCTGGGCGGACTGGGAGATGCTCAAGGACGGCGAGTACTCCTGGAACTTCGCCGACGATCCCGCGCCCAAGGGCGAGCCGGGCGAGACCGAGTACAAGGGCGAGAAGGCCGCCGAGAACACCATCGCGTACACGACCGCGGACCCGCAGAACCCCCGCGCGCGCGAGTTCCACATCCTGTACTACCGGGCCGACAACGGCGACATGTACAAGGTGTCGGTCGACTACCCGCGCGAGGGCTACTTCGCCGACGAGGGACGATCGATCGCCCGGACGGTGCTCGCCAACTGGGAGGTGGACGGCCTCTGAGGCGGGAAAAGAACGGATCGCCTCCCGGCCCCCCGTACAACGCCCTGATCAGCGGGTTTGTTGCCAGCGATCACTGGCGGCATGTGTGCACTCGGTGAATCACCGTGAATCCCCATTACCGACGGGTACACAAAGCCCGCGCGGCGTCATACCCTGCGGCTCATGACGGACGCGCAGGCCCCGGAACTCACCGGCACGAACCCCCTCGCCCCCACCCCGGAGGGCGCCCGCACGGCTGCCGACGTGGTCACGCCCGAGCTGGTCGCCCAGCTCACCAAGGGCGTGGCCGGCTCCGGCCGCACCGCGAACCACACCCCGTTCACCGGCGAGAAGCTGGCCGACCTGCCCGAGTCGACGCCCGAGGACGTGGCCGGTGCCTTCGAGCGGGCCCGCGCCGCCCAGGCCGTGTGGGCGCAGGTGCCGGTGCGGCAGCGCGCCGCGGTCCTGCTGCGCTTCCACGACCTGGTGCTGGAGCGCCAGGCCGAGGTCCTCGACCTCATCCAGCTGGAGACCGGCAAGGCCCGCCTGCACGCCCACGAGGAGGTCCAGGCCGTCGCCGTCGCCGCCCGGCACTACGGCCGCAAGGCCCCCGCGTACCTGCGCCCCAAGCGGCACACCGGCGCCGTGCCGACCCTGACGAAGGTCACCGAGCTGCGCCACCCGCGCGGCGTCGTCGGCCAGATCGCCCCGTGGAACTACCCGCTGGAGCTGTCCGTCGGCGACGCGCTCCCCGCCTTCGTCGCGGGCAACGCCGTCGTCATGAAGCCCGACACCGAGACCTGCCTGACCGCCCTGTGGGCCCGTGACCTGCTCATCGAGGCCGGTCTGCCCGCCGAGGTCTTCCAGGTCGTCCTCGGCGAGGGACCGGTCGTCGGCCCCGAGGTCGTCAAGCACGCCGACTACGTCTCCTTCACCGGCTCCACCCGCACCGGCCGCGAGGTCGCCCGGGGCGCCGCCGCCCGCCTGGTCGGCGTCTCCCTCGAACTCGGCGGCAAGAACGCCATGCTGGTCCTCGAGGACGCCGACATCGAGAAGGCCGCGGCGGGCGCCGTACGCGCCTGCTTCTCCTCGGCCGGCCAGCTCTGCATCTCCATCGAGCGGCTCTACGTCCACGAGTCCGTCGCCGACGCCTTCCTGGAGCGTTTCGCCGCCCGCACCAGGGCCATGCGGCTCGGCACCTCCCTCTCCTACGGCGCCGACATGGGCTCGCTGGTGGGGGAGCGGCAGCTGGAGACGGTGAAGGCGCACGTCGCGGACGCCGTGGAGCGGGGCGCGAAGCTCGTCACCGGCGGCGTCGCCCGCCCGGACATCGGCCCGTACTTCTACGAGCCGACCATCCTCGACGGCGTCGTGGCCCCCATGACCGTGTGCACCGAGGAGACCTTCGGCCCGGTCGTCTCCGTCTACCGCTTCACGAGCGAGGACGAGGCCGTCGAACAGGCCAACTCCACGCCGTACGGCCTCAACTCCTCGGTGTGGACGAAGGACGCCCGGCGCGGCCACCAGGTCGCCGCGCGGATGCGCACCGGCACCGTCAACATCAACGAGGGGTACGCCCCCGCCTACGGCAGCGCCCAGTCCCCGATGGGCGGCATGAAGGACTCCGGCCTCGGCCGCCGGCACGGCTCCGAGGGCATCCTCAAGTACACCGAGGCCCAGACCGTCGCCCACCAGCGCCTGCTGCCGATGGCGCCCTCGCTGGGCATGGACGACGAGAAGTACGCGGCGTTCATGAGCCGCAGCCTGCGCCTGATGAAGGCATTCCGCTTCCGCTGATCCACCCGACTGGCGCCCACCACCGCCCGTTCTCAACGAGGAGAGCACGTGTCGCAGGAGAACTCTGTCCAGACCCGGGACGAGAACGGGTACGACTACGACGTCCTCGTCGTGGGATCCGGCTTCGGCGGCTCCGTCTCCGCCCTCCGCCTCACCGAGAAGGGCTACCGCGTCGGTGTCCTGGAGGCCGGCCGGCGCTTCACCCGCGAGTCGCTGCCCAGGAACTCCTGGGACCTGAAGAACTACCTGTGGGCGCCGAAGCTCGGCATGTTCGGCATCCAGCGCATCCACCTGCTCGGGAATGTCATGGTCCTGGCAGGAGCCGGGGTCGGCGGCGGCTCCCTCAACTACGCCAACACCCTCTACGTGCCGCCCAAGCCCTTCTTCGACGACCCCCAGTGGCGCGACATCACCGACTGGCACGAGGAACTCGCCCCGTACTACGACCAGGCCAAGCGCATGCTCGGCGTCCGCCTCAACCCGACGACGACCCCCTCCGACATGCACCTGAAGGCGGCAGCCGAGCGGATGGGCTGCGGCGACACCTTCCACATGGCGCCCGTCGGTGTCTTCTTCGGCGACGGCGAGGACGCCGACGGCAAGGCGAAGGCCCGGCCGGGGCAGCAGGTGCCCGACCCGTACTTCGGCGGCGCTGGCCCCGACCGCAGGGCCTGCAACGAGTGCGGCGAGTGCATGACCGGCTGCCGGCACGGCGCGAAGAACACCCTCAACGAGAACTACCTGTACCTCGCCGAGAAGGCCGGCGCGGTCGTCCACCCGATGACGACGGTCGTGTCCGTCACGGAGGACTCGCGCGGCGGCTTCGCGGTCGCCACGCTCCCCACCGACCGCAGGAAGCACGGGAAGAAGAGCGCGGGCCGCACCTTCACCGCCCGCCGCGTCGTCATCGCCGCCGGCACCTACGGCACCCAGACCCTGCTGCACCGCATGAAGGCGGGCGGCCAGCTCCCCTACATATCCGACAAGCTCGGCGAGCTGACCCGCACCAACTCCGAGGCACTGGTCGGCGCCCAGACCGACGACCGGCGCTACCGCAGCGTCACCGGCCAGGCACGGGCCGACTTCACACGCGGCGTCGCCATCACCTCCTCGATCCACCCGGACGCCAACACCCACATCGAGCCGGTGCGTTACGGCAAGGGCTCCAACTCGATGGGCGGCCTGTCGATCCTCCAGGTCCCCTACGCCGGGCGGACCGCCTCGGGCGCGTCGCGCGTCCTGGGCTTCCTGGGCCACGCGGCCAAGCACCCGCTGCTGGTCCTGCGTTCCCTGTCCAACCGCAAGTGGTCCGAGCGGACCATCATCGGCCTGGTCATGCAGTCCGTGGACAACTCCCTGACCACGCACCTGAAACCGAGGGGCGTCGGCAAGGGCCTGCTCACCGCGCGCCAGGGCCACGGCTCGCCCAACCCCAAGCAGATCAAGGCCGCGACCGAGGGCGCCTCCGCACTCGCCGCCGAGATCAACGGCTTCGCCGGCTCCAACGTCGGCGAGCTGATGGGCACCCCGCTCACCGCCCACTTCCTCGGCGGCTGCCCGATCGGCGCCTCCCGCGAGACCGGCGTCATCGACCCGTACCACCGCCTCTACGGCCACCCCGGCATCTCGGTCGTCGACGGCGCCGCCGTCTCGGCCAACCTCGGTGTCAATCCGTCCCTGACCATCACGGCGCAGGCCGAGCGCGCGATGTCGTACTGGCCGAACAAGGGCGAGAGCGACCCGCGCCCCGCGCAGGGCACCGCCTACGAACGCCTGGCGGCCGTCGAGCCCCGGTCGCCTGCCGTTCCGGAGAAGGCCTTCGGCGCGCTGCGGCTGCCGTTCCTGGACCTGCCGACGGTGCCGCCGAAGAAGTGACGGCCCCGGAGAAGTGAAAAGGTGAGCGGGACCCGCACCCCCCTCCGAGCGCGGGTCCCGCTCACCCAGCCTGTGTCCCGCCGCTTGCGCGGGTGTGGGCGTCAGGTGTCCGAGCCGGCCCTGCGCCGCCGCACCACGAACACCGCGCCGCCGCCGACGACCACGGCGAGCCCGCCGACGAGGCCGATCACCGGCAGCGCCGAGCCGGAGCCGGTCGCGGCGAGGCTCCCGGTGACCTCCGGGGTGCCGGCGGACGGCTTCCGGACGGCGACCGGCGCCCTGCCGCCCTCCTGCGGCCTGGTGCCCTCCGTGTCCGTGCCGGGGGCCACGATCCGGAACTCGTAGGCGACGTCGCCGAAGCCGGTGCACTCGCCGTCCGCGTCGCCGTAGATCGTCGCGCCGAGCGTGAAGCCCGCGCCGACCGGGGCGCCGGCCCGCACGTCGATCCGCATCGGGACGGCGACCTCGTAGTCGGGCGCCAGCTCGTCGGTGTAACCGATGTAGCCGACCGCGTAGCCGAGTTCGTCGAGGTCCTGCCAGGTCTTCTCCTGGGAGTTCCAGGCCTGGAGGCGGACCGTCCTGCTCTCGAACAGCTCATCGCCGTCGCGGTCGGCGGAGGCGCCGGCCAGGTACTCGAGGTTCTGCAGCGTCGAGCCGGAGTCGTTCGCCACGTTCAGCGAGAACTCGTGCCAGCCGCTGCCCGCCGCGATCTCGCCGGGCAGGCCCTCGATGTCGACGTCGACCTTGGTGTCCTCGCACACGGATGGTTCGGGGGCCGGGGTCCCGGTCTCCTCCGGCGCCGACGTGCTCGGCGACGGGGCCGCGGGGGCGGACGTGGCCGTCCGCGAGTCGTCGGGGGCGGGAGTGCCCTCCTCGTCCGTCGTGTTCCCCGCGGCCGGAGGTTCGGAAGTTCGCGGGGAGCGCGTGGCGTCCGGGGAGCCCGTGGAGGTGCTCGCCGAGTCGCTGGGAGCGGGAGCCGGTGCGGTCTCGAGCACCGACCGGTCCGACGAGGCGGACGGGGACGGCGACGCGTCGCCGGTCGCGTGGGCGGCCGGGGCCGCGAGCAGTGCGGCGGGGGCGACCACCGCGGTGACGGCGGCCGCGGCCAGGGCGCGACGAAGCTTCATGCCTGTTCTGATCGGCGAAGGCTGTGAAGGGTTGTCCCCGCGTTCACAGAATCCTTATGTGGCCTGTGTCACTGCGGTGACGGAAGTGGCCAGTGAGGCGGCGGATGCTCGGGTTGAACGGGGGACGCGTTCCGTCGGCCGGCCCCGGGCGTCCCCGGAGCCGGCCGTTCTCTGGGTGACCGGGCTGCTGTCCCCTGCCGTCCGGTCACTTCCTGGAGCGAGGTCCCACGACGCACGGCACGATCCGTACGTCTCATCGCTCCAGCGAGCCACGCGTGGTTCTTTCGGGCCCGCCCCTGGCTGGCGCGGACACCGGGACCAACGAAGCGTCCCGCGCGACGGTCACGCGCCGTACGGGTGAGAGCGTGACCGAACTCAGATGCGACCCCGGCACAGCTCCAGCATCGTCATCGCGAGCGCGGTGCCCGGCTTGCCCAGCGCCTGCCGGTAGTGGTCGAGCACCTCCATCTCGCGGGAGAGGTTCACCCGCCGGCCGCCGGAGGCGATCCGTGCGTCCTGGATGACGGCGGAGACGGCCATCCGTTCCTGGATCAGGCCGATGATCCGGTCGTCCAGGGCGTCGATGCGCTCCCGGGCGCCGTTGATCACGCCGGCGGCCTCGGGGGTGCGGGCGCCGGTCTTGTCTGCTGCCGCGGTGGCGGTCATGTCGGGGGTCTCCTCGCCGAAGGTGGCGGCACCCTGGATCCGGCCGGTCCGCAAACGCCAGGCGCCCCGGACCTTGTCGGCCCGGGGCGCCTGGGAAGTCGCTTGTCAGTTGCTCAAGCAGCACGACCATGGCAGCCGGTGGGCCGGTTGCCATAGGTAAACAGGAACGCCTGGTGCTTGTGCATGGGCCCAGTATGCCCTGGCGACGGTCGGTGTCCAAGCCGGTTCGCATGGTGAGACCCGAGGCGGGACGGGGGAGGGGGCGACGGCGGGGCCGACGGTGGCGGCCGACGGCGGGGCCGGGTCACCCGCCCAGCTCGGTAGAATCGGGAGCACAAGCCCCCCGCCCGACCGCCGGAAGGCACCCCGTGTCATCAGCGACTCCCGCTGCCGCCGCCCCCGACACCGTCCTGGTCGTCGACTTCGGCGCGCAGTACGCCCAGCTCATCGCCCGTCGTGTCCGCGAGGCGCGGGTCTACAGCGAGATCGTGCCGAGCTCCATGCCGGTCGAGGAGATCCTCGCGAAGAACCCGGCGGCCATCATCCTCTCGGGCGGCCCCTCGTCGGTGTACGAGCCGGGCGCCCCGACCCTCGACCGCTCCCTGTTCGAGGCCGGCGTCCCCGTCTTCGGCATGTGCTACGGCTTCCAGCTGATGGCGCAGACCCTCGGCGGCACCGTCGACAACTCCGGCGCCCGTGAATACGGCCGTACCGAGCTGGCCGTCTCCAAGCCGTCCTCCACCCTCTTCGAGGGCACGCCGGCGGAGCAGTCGGTGTGGATGTCGCACGGCGACGCCTGCTCAGCCGCCCCCGAGGGCTTCACCGTCACCGGCTCCACGGACGTCGTCCCGGTCGCCGCCTTCGAGAACGACGAGAAGAAGCTCTACGGCGTCCAGTACCACCCCGAGGTGATGCACTCCACGCACGGGCAGCAGGTGCTGGAGCACTTCCTGTACCGGGGCGCGGGCCTGAGCCCCGACTGGACCACGGGCAACGTGATCGAGGAGCAGGTCGCCGCCATCCGCGAGCAGGTCGGCGACAAGCGGGCCATCTGCGGCCTGTCCGGCGGCGTGGACTCCGCCGTCGCCGCCGCCCTCGTCCAGAAGGCCATCGGCTCCCAGCTGACCTGCGTCTACGTCGACCACGGCCTGATGCGCAAGGGCGAGACCGAGCAGGTCGAGAAGGACTTCGTCGCCGCGACCGGCGTCCAGCTGAAGGTCGTGGACGCCGAGGAGCGGTTCCTCAAGGCGCTGGCCGGGGTGTCCGACCCCGAGGAGAAGCGCAAGATCATCGGCCGTGAGTTCATCCGGGTCTTCGAGCAGGCGCAGCTGGAGATCATGCAGGAGGACGGCCCCGAGGTCGCCTTCCTCGTGCAGGGCACGCTCTACCCGGACGTCGTCGAGTCCGGCGGCGGCACCGGCACCGCCAACATCAAGTCCCACCACAACGTGGGCGGGCTCCCGGACGACATCGAGTTCGAGCTGGTCGAGCCGCTGCGCCAGCTGTTCAAGGACGAGGTCCGGATGGTCGGCCAGGAGCTGGGCCTGCCGGACGAGATCGTTCAGCGCCAGCCCTTCCCGGGCCCGGGCCTCGGCATCCGGATCGTCGGCGAGGTCACCAAGGAGCGGCTCGACCTGCTCCGCGAGGCCGACGCCATCGCCCGCGAGGAGCTGACCGCGGCCGGCCTCGACCGCGACATCTGGCAGTGCCCCGTGGTGCTGCTCGCGGACGTCCGCTCCGTCGGCGTCCAGGGCGACGGCCGGACCTACGGCCACCCGATCGTCCTGCGGCCGGTCTCGTCCGAGGACGCCATGACGGCCGACTGGTCCCGGCTGCCGTACGACGTGCTCGCCAAGATCTCGACCCGGATCACCAACGAGGTCAAGGACGTCAACCGCGTCGTCCTCGACGTGACGTCGAAGCCGCCGGGCACGATCGAGTGGGAGTGAGCCCAGGGGCTCTCCCTATGTGCGCCTGACGGTGCGCACGGGCTCGCCGGGCTGCCAGATCTCGACGACGAGGTACGTGTCGTCCTCGACGCAGGTCCGCACGACCTCCGTCAGCTCGGTACGGAAGAGGTGGAACGGCTCCGGCGGTTCCACCTCTTTCACGTACCCGGCCTTGGTCTTGGGGTCCTCGACCTCGATCGCCCGGCCGGCGATCCGCACGTCCCCGCCGCCCATGCCGGTGCCGTCCCCCGGGTTCGCCTGCAGCGCGAAGCGCGGATCGCGGCGCAGGTCGAGGGCCTTCAGCGAGTGCGGCATCATGCCGAGCCACAGCTCGCCGCCCAGGAAGCGCACCTCCAGACCGGTGGTGCGGGGCGAGCCGTCCTTGCGGAGGGTGGCGAGGACGTGGTGCGTGAACGCGCCGAAGCGCTTCTCGACGGTCTCGGCCAGGACGGGTTCGGCGGCGGCGAAACCGGCCCAGTTCACAGGGGTGCGCGAAGTCATACGCCGAGTGTGAACGCCAAAACCGACACCCTCTGTCGCGTATTGGCCCCGGAAACTGTCCTCTCGGCCTCACCGCCGGTAACTTCCGGCCCGTAAGGCACATCTGGCGCCGAAGGACAGAGAACACATGCACGGGACGCCCGGGGCCACCGAGCCCCCGCCGCTGCCCACCGACCGGCTGCGGTTCGCCATGCCGCCCAGGCACGACTCGGTCGAGGACGAACGCCGGCACCGCAAGGAACGGCTCGCCTGCGCGCTGCGCCTCTTCGGGCGGTACGGGTTCGAGGACGGGGTGTCCGGGCACATCACGGCCCGCGACCCCGAGTACAGCGACTGCTTCTGGGTCAACCCGTTCGGCGTGCCCTTCGCCCACATCACGGTGGGCGACCTGGTGCTGGCCAACTCCGAGGGCCAGGTGGTGGAGGGCGGTCACCACGTGAACCAGGCCGCTTTCACCGTCCACTCCCAGGTCCACGCGGCCCGCCCGGACGTCGTCGCGGTCGCCCACTGCCATTCGGTGCACGGGCGCGCGCTGTCGGCCCTCGGCGAGCTGCTCGAACCGATCACCCAGGAGAGCTGCGCCTTCTACGAGGACCACGCCCTGTACGACTCGTACTCCGGTGTCGCCGTCGACGCCGAGGAGGGGCGGCGCATCGCGGGGGTGCTCGGCTCCGGCAAGGCGCTCGTGCTGCGCAACCACGGGCTGCTGACGGTCGGCGACTCGGTGGACGCGGCGGCCTGGTGGTTCCTGTCCCTGGAGCGGTCCTGCCAGGTGCAGCTGCTGGCGAAGGCGGCGGGGCGGCCGGTGCGGATCGACCACCGGCAGGCCGTGGCGACCCGGGAACAGCTCGGCGGCGACCTGGTGGCGTGGATCAACTACCAGCCCTTGTGGCAGGAGGTCACCCGCCGCGAACCGGACCTGTTCGACTGACCGTGCCCGGTGCGGGTCGGAATCGCTGGGGGCGGGGCGGGGCGGGGCGGGGTGGGGCGGTGCGGCTCGCGGCCGCGTCAACACGGCGTGCCGGGCATCACCCGCGCTGAGCAGACGTAAGACGGGGCGGCGCGCGGACGCGGGCCGGGGTGCGGCACAATTCGCTGTCGTTCCAAGGGACTTACCGGGTGCGGGAAGGCGGGCGTCGGGCGTGGCGGTGCAGGAGGCGAGACGCGGGAGCGGCTCGGACAGGGGCGCGTACGAGGCGGCGCACGGCGGTGGCTGCACCTGCGGGGACTGCCCGCACGGTGCCCGTGAGGGACACCGCAGGGCGGTCGCCGCGTTCCTGCTGCGACGCGACGAGTTCGCGGCCGGGCAGGGGCTGCCGGCCGCGGTGGCCCACTCGGCCTCCGCCTCGCGCCAGTGGGTCTCGGAGGAGCTGACCCAGTCGGCGGAAGCCGTCGCCGAACGCGGCCGCGCCGAGGGCGACGCGTGGCTCGCGGCGCTGGGCCGGCGCACCACGGTCGTCGCGTGGGCGGCGGTCGTCGTGCTGCTGCTGGGGCAGTCGCTCACCGCGGTCGGCGCGGGCTGGTCGGCGGCGCGCGCCGCCGGACTCGCGGCGGCACTGGTGGTGGCCGGTGCGCTTTCGGCCGCGTCGTGGTTCCACCGGGCCCGGGGCGGGGCGCTGGCGCCGGTCATCGGCGAGGACAACCGCCTGTCCACCTCCCGTGCCGTGGCGGCGGCCTGGGTCCTCTTCGTCGCCTACGCCGTGCTGGTGCTCGCCGGGCAACTGGCCGTCGCCTCGGGGCACGACCGGCGGGACGCCCTGATCTCCGGACTCGAACTCGGGCGCGGCACCGGCGCGGTGACCGTGCTCGCGGTGGTCTGCGGGATCGCGGTCCTGGTGCGGCGGGTGGTCGGACTGCGGGTACTGGGGCAGCGGCTGCAGAAGGTGCGGGCCGACCGGCCGCGCGCCTCCGACCTGCTGACGGACGACGCGGGCCGCGGTACCTTCGCCGACATCCAGTACGTCGTGATCAGCACCGTGGCCCTGGTGTTCGCGGCGGTACGCCTGGCCCGGCGTCCGGAGCAACTGCCCGACCTGCCCTGGGGACTGGCGGTGGTGGTGCTGGTCTCGGCGGCGACCTACGTGGCCGGGAAGTACGCCGAGGGCGGGCGGCCGGTGATCCTCTCGGTGGTCCGGTCACGGGAGGCCGGTGACCTGGACGCCCCCATCCGCACGGGTGACGACATCGAGATCCGCGGGGCGGGTTTCGTGCCGCCGGGCGCCCAGCGGGCGGACCGGCTGTCCCGGATGGTCGTCCGCATCGGCGCGGTCAACGTCCACGTCCCCCTGGTGCCGGTGACGGGCGGCTTCAGCAACCCCACGGACGACCTGCTGACGGTCCCCGTCCCGGCGGACGTGGAACCGGGCCGGGTGGACGTCCAGGTGGTCACGGGCACGGGCGTGGAGACCAACCGCTACGCGATCGACGTGACGGACTGACACCTCCCGCACGCCCCGGTGGGCTGCCTGCCGCGACCGACGGCGAGAAACCGGTTGCCCAGGGGTTGAGCGGGGTCGGTCCGTTGTACGTATGGTCTGGTGGGGGTCCGGGCACGCGCGGCGAGAGGCGGCTGGCAGTGATGACGCACGGTATGCGGACGGACGTCGACATCTCACCGGGGGGCGGGGGAGACCTGCGGGACAGCGCCGCCCGGTACGCCCTCCTTCCGCTGCGCATCTTCCTCGGCGTCACCTTCGTCTACGCCGGTCTGGACAAGCTCACCGACAGCGCCTTCCTGAAGGACGCGGGCGCCGGTTCCATCGGCGACATGATGCGTACCGTCCGCGACTCCTCGGCCGTCCCCGCCCTGGTCGACCTCGCCCTGAAGAACCCGCCCGGATTCGGCTACGCCATCGCCCTGGGCGAGCTGGCCGTCGGCATCGGCACCCTGCTCGGGCTGCTGACCCGCCTGGCGGCGCTGGGCGGCGCGCTGATCTCGCTCAGTCTGTGGCTGACCGTCAGCTGGGCCTCCGACCCCTACTACTACGGCAACGACCTCGCCTACCTCATGGCCTGGCTCCCCCTCGTGCTCGCGGGCGCCCCGCTGCTGTCACTGGACGCCGTACTGCGCTCCCGGCGCAGGCGCCGGACGGGCGGCTACCGCTAGGGCGCGTCCGGCGACTCCCGCCTGCCTCGCGGCGCCGTCAGCGGGGGAGGCCGGCGCCGGGCTCGTCCGGCGTCGCCGTGCGAAGGTCTGCGCGGCGCCGGTGCGCGGACCGGGCCACGCCCCCGACCGCGCCCGCCAGGCAGAGCCCGCCATTGACGAGTGGGATCACCACGAACCACGGCGTCTCCCAGAGGCCGCCCGCGTCACCGGCGTAGACGACGCCGGTCAGCATCAGGAAGACCCCGGCCACCAGCCGACCCGGCTGGAACCTATGACGCAGCACGGGACACCTCCGCCTGCCCGACGCCGACCTGGAGGTCGAGGTCGAGCGTGCCGCCGTCCTTGCCGCCCTCGGCGGGGGTCAGGGTGATCTCCTCGTGCTTGCCCGGTGCCACGTCCACGTCCTTCTCGTCGTCACCGGGCAGCTGGATGTCGCCCACACCCACCTCGACGTTCAGCCGCACGGTCACGTCCTGCGGCACCAGGACCCGTATTCGGCCCATGCCCACGTCGGCCCGGGTGGTCACCGTCTGCCCCTCGGCCAGGTCCAGGCGGGACAGGTCGAGGGTGCCGCTGCCCGCGCCGATGTCGTACTGGTCGCGTACGTCGGCCGCCACCACGGGCTTCCAGGTGGGCCGCACCCACTCGGTGCCGACCTTCTCCGGGACCGCGGCCGATCCGGCCAGCAGCCCCGCCGTGACGATCGCCAGGAAGATCGACCCGGCTCCCGTCCGCCCGAGGAAGGAGCTGACCGCGATACCGAGGCCGAAGACGGCGAGCGCGCACGCCAGGCCGGTCTGCAGGCTGGTGCCCAGCGGGTGGTCGCCCCAGGTCAGCCGGGTCCCGAGGAAGCCGGCCAGCACGGCAAGCAGGAACACCCAGCCGCCGATGCCGCGGGGACCGCGCGTCTGCGAGGACCAGGAGCGCCGGTCACCCGCGGGGTCGCGGCGCCCCGGGGCTCCCCGGCCGATGTCGACGGCCGCGGCGATGTCATGGTCCGCGGAGGCCGGAGGCCCCCACAGATAGCCCGTCCCACCGTCATGGGTGCCGTCCTTGACGATGGGGCCGCGCCACCAGGAGGGCCAGGTGTACATGATCGGCGGCGCCTGGGCCTCCGGCGGTGCGTCCGCGACGGCCTGGGCCGAGAGCGGGTCCGGCTCGGGGGCCCTGCGGTGCCGCGACCAGTACCCGGCGCCCGCGAGGAGCAGGGAGAGGACGACGGCGAAGGTCAGCACGCCGCCGTTGCGCAGCATGGTGAGGAAGATCCCGCAGCCGACCAGGGCGAAGAGCACGGCCGCCAGTGCCTGGCCGTCGACCCGGCCGGTCAGCAGCTTGCGCACCTCGTTCTCCTCCTCGTCGTCGTAGGGGACGAAGAGCCAGGCGAAGCCGTAGAAGAGGAGACCGATGCCGCCGGTCGCGGAGAGCACCGCGAGCGTGATCCGGAAGATCACCGGGTCCAGGTCGCACTGCCGGCCGAGGCCGGCGCACACTCCGGCGAGCGTTTTGTGCCGCCGGTCGCGCCGGAACCGGTGCGGCGGCCCGACGGCTCCCGCGTCGTCCGGGGCGGCCGCAGCGGCATCCGCGGCGGACTCGGCGTCCCGTGGCCCGGCGCCCCGCTGGCGGCGCGGGCCGGGGCCGGGTCCCGGCCCCGTCGCGGCGCGCTCGTGATCTGTCATGGGTCCATGGTGACGGGCGAGATGCCGTGACGGCAGCCGGTTCGACCCTGGTCGGACCCTGATATCGGCCCTGACTCCGTGCCCGGGCAGTGTTCGAGGCCTGCGCGGCCCGAAGATCAGGGGTGATTGGGGGAACGACCCTGATGCCCCGGCTCCCGCACCCGTGTGACCATCTGTGTCATGCCGGAAGCCGCAGCAGCACCCGTCCTCGAACCGCGGCCGCCGCGCAAGCTCTACCGGAGCAGCGACGGACGCTGGCTCGGTGGGGTGGCGCGGGGGCTCGCCGGGCATCTCGGGCTGCCCGTCATCTGGGTGCGGTTCGCCTTCGTCGGCCTGTTCATGGCCGACGGCCTGGGCGCGCTGCTGTACGCGGCCTTCTGGTTCTTCGTGCCGCTGGGCGTCGGGGGAGTGGAGGCGCAGAAGCCGCCGCCCCTCGTCACCGCAGAGGCCGGGCCGGACGGCCGCCGCAGGCTCGTGGCCCGCAAGCCGGACAAGGGGCAGATGGTCGCCCTTCTCCTCATGGTCGTCGTCGCCCTGGTCTTCGTGGGCAACGTCGACCTCGGCGGCGGCGCCAAGGCCTACCTGTGGCCGACCGTGCTCGTCGGCGCCGGCGTCGCCCTCGTCTGGCGCCAGGCGGACAACGCGCGCCGGGCCCGCTGGGCCGAGGTGGGACGCCACCGCCGTACGGTCACCCTGCTGCGCTCGGTGGCGGGCGTCCTGCTGGTGACGGCCGGGGTCACCGGCATCTTCGTCCTCCAGGGCTCCGCGGCCCACCTCGGCTCCGTCCTCCAGGCGGCCCTCGCCGTCCTCGTCGGCATCACACTCCTCGCCGGCCCCTACCTGGTGCGGATGACGCAGGACCTCTCCGAGGAGCGGCTGATGCGCATCCGCGCGCAGGAGCGCGCCGAGGTCGCCGCCCACGTCCACGACTCGGTCCTGCACACCCTGACCCTGATCCAGCGCAACGCGGAGAACGCGGGCGAGGTGCGCCGCCTGGCCCGGGCCCAGGAGCGGGACCTGCGCTCCTGGCTCTACAAACCGGAGGGCAACGGCAAGGACGAGGACGACGAGCCCACCACCCTCGCCGAGGCAGTGAAGCGCAACGCGGCGGAGGTCGAGGACAAGCACGGCGTTCCCCTGGAGGTGGTCGTCGTCGGCGACTGCCCCCTCGACGAGCGTGTCAGCGCGCAGATGCAGGCCGCGCGCGAAGCGATGGTCAACGCGGCCAAGTACGGTGGCGAGGGCGGCGCCGTACAGGTCTACGCCGAAGTCGAGGGCAGGACGGTCTTCGTGTCCGTCCGGGACCGCGGTCCAGGCTTCGACCTCGACTCGATACCCGCCGACCGCATGGGCGTCAGAGAATCGATCATCGGCCGCATGGAGCGCAACGGCGGCACGGCGCGGCTGCGCGCGGTGCCGGACGGCGGCACGGAGGTCGAACTGGAAATGGAGAGGGCGGAGAAGACGTCATGAGCGACCCGACCGAGGCGAACGGAACGGCGGGAGCGGGCGAGGCGGCCGAGCCCGCACGGCCGGCGAGTGGTGACGCGGGGGAGCGCCGTGTGCGCGTGGTGCTCGTCGACGACCACCGCATGTTCCGCACCGGCGTCCAGGCCGAGATCGGCCAGACCGCCGAGACCGGGGTCGAGGTCGTCGGCGAGGCCGCCGACGTCGACCAGGCCGTCACGGTCATCACCGCGACCCGCCCCGAGGTCGTGCTCCTCGACGTCCACCTCCCCGGCGGCGGCGGAGTCGAGGTGTTGCGCCGCTGCGCGCCCCTGATGAGCGACGCCGAGCGGCCCGTCCGCTTCCTCGCCCTGTCCGTGTCGGACGCGGCGGAGGACGTGATCGGGGTGATCCGCGGCGGCGCCCGGGGCTACGTGACCAAGACCATCACCGGCACCGACCTGGTCGACTCCGTCTTCCGGGTCCAGGAGGGGGACGCCGTCTTCTCCCCGCGCCTGGCCGGCTTCGTCCTCGACGCGTTCGCCTCCACGGACGCGCCGCCGGTCGACGAGGACCTCGACCGGCTCACCCAGCGCGAGCGCGAGGTGCTGCGCCTGATCGCCCGCGGCTACGCGTACAAGGAGATCGCCAAGCAGCTGTACATCTCGGTCAAGACGGTCGAGTCCCACGTCTCGGCGGTCCTGCGCAAGCTCCAGCTGTCCAACCGGCACGAGCTGACCCGCTGGGCGACGGCGCGGCGGCTGGTCTGACCTCACGAGGGGACAGGGGGCGCGGGTCCGTCCGGCGCGGGGGGCCTCACACCACCCGCGTCGCCCCCGCGAACGGCATCTCGTCGACCGGGGCGACGCGCACCGGCGCCGACGGGTTCGGGGCGTGGATCATCCGCCCGTTGCCGACGTAGATGCCGACGTGGCTGATGCCCGAGTAGAAGAAGACCAGGTCACCGGGGCGGAGTTCGGACCGCGGGACGCGGCGGCCCGCGTCGATCTGGGCGTAGGTCGTGCGGGGCAGGGAGACGCCGGCCGCGCGGTAGGCGGCCTGGGTGAGGCCCGAGCAGTCGAAGGCGTGCGGGCCGGTCGCGCCCCACACGTAGGGACTGCCGAGCTTCTGGTAGGCGTAGGCGACGGCCGCCGCGGCGCGGGAGTCGGGGGCCTGGGCGGCGGCGGACAGGCCCTCCCGGGAGCCGGCGGAAGAGGCGCGGGAGGCGCGATCCGCCGTGCCGTCGCCGTCGCGGGCGCGTTCCTCGGCGGTGAGCCGGGACAGCAGGCGGCGGGCCGTCTCCAGCTTGCCGGTGACGGTCTCCCGGTGACGTCTCAGCTCGGCCCGGCGCGCCTTCAGGGAGGTCACCTCGACGCGGGCGGCGCCGCGCAGTCGCTCGATCTCCCGCAGCTCCTTGCGTACGCGGCCCACCTCGGCCGTCTGCCGGCTGCCCGCCCGCTCGACGAACGCGGCGCCGTCGAGATACCGGTCCGGGTCGGACGAGAGCGCGAGTTGCAGCGCCGGGTCCAGGCCGCCGCTGCGGTACTGCGCCGCCGCGACCGAACCCAGCGCCTCCCGCGCCGAGTTCAGCCGTTCCTCCTTGCGGGCGGCCTCGTCCCGCAGTTCCTCCAGGCGCTGTTCGGCGGCGTCCGCCTTCTCCTTCGCCCCGTTGTACTTCTCCGTGGCCACCTCGGCCTCCTGGTAGAGCTTGTCCACCTTGGCCCTGACCTGCGCCGCCGTCGGCTGCGGATCGGCGTGTCCGGTCCCGCCCAGTCCCGTCGCGGCGGCCGTGCCCGCGAGGGTGATCGTGGCCGCCGTACGGGCCCTGCCGCCGCCCGTCGCGCGCTGTCGCGGCCTGCGGTGCGTTCCCACCTGCGATCCACGTCCTTCCGTACGACTCGACCCCGGCCAGCGCCGGGTCGGCTCCGGTCCATTCCGGCTGCCTGGGGAAGGACGCTAGGCGGGTCGGTAACGGTCCGGTGACGGGATGCGCGGAAGTGGCGGCACCGGATCGTGCGGGGACCGTATGTGACCGTCGTTCGCTCCAGGGCCCGTCGCCTTCACACAGGGTGATGATCGAAATGCCGGATCGGAGGCGGGTGGGGGACGTGAGCTGTTATGGGAGCGCCGGGGCGGGCCGGTGTCCGGGCCCGCCGGGGCCCTCATTAGGCTCCGGCCCCATGGACGTACTCATCCACCTCTTCGTCGGCCTGCACATCATCGGTATCGCCGCGCTCCTGGGCGGCTTCCTGACCCAGATGAAGGCGATGGGCCGGGGCGCGGCCCGGTTCACCCCCGCGATGCTGCACGGCGCGCTGACGATGCTGGTCACCGGCGCCGTCCTGGTCGGCCTCAACCAGGCGCAGGACTACTCCGTCGACAACGTCAAGATCGGCGTGAAGCTCGCCGTGCTGATCGTGATCCTCGGCCTGGTCTACGTGAAGCGCGACGAGGAGAAGGTGGAAAAGCCGCTGTTCGCCCTGGTGGGCGCGCTGACCCTGGTGAACGTCTTCATCGCGGTGCTGTGGACCTGACCGCCGCCTCGGAGTCCCCTCCCGCGGACCGCAGCGCCGCCCGGGCCTGGACGACCGCCCCCGCCGCGACCGCCAGCCACCCGGCCACCGCGATCCACTGCAGCGCCCGGCCGGGTGCGTCCAGCCACGGGACGTCGACGACGACGGCCACGGACAGCGTCGCCGCCGCCGTCATGCCGAGCGGGAAGACGGTCGACCAGCGGCGCACGTCGTAGCGGAGGCGGGGCCAGGCGATCTCGGCGGCCAGCAGTACGGCGTACCAGGCGAGGTCGAGCGCGAGCAGGCAGACGGTCACGTCGTGCAGGACGGCCCGGTCGTCGGCGTTCCACAGGTATATGCCGGTCCCGGCCGCCGCGAGCAGCTTGGCTCCGGCGAGGGCGGAGATGGCGAGCGCGCCGCCCGCCACCCAGTGGTCCCCTGAGCCCCGCGCCACCTGCCGCAGATCGAA
This sequence comes from Streptomyces sp. NPDC042336, assembly GCF_055581985.1. Lineage (NCBI taxonomy): Bacteria > Bacillati > Actinomycetota > Actinomycetes > Kitasatosporales > Streptomycetaceae > Streptomyces > Streptomyces sp. NPDC042336. The sequence continues at coordinate 56,977 of NZ_JBVJEA010000008.1, forward strand.
GCGGAACAGTGCGATCAGGTAGAGCACGATCCCCAGCCAGAACGGCACCAGCGCCGTGTGCGCCAGCCAGGGCGTCGAGGTGGCCGTGGCCAGCGTGGCGGCGAGCACGGCGAGCCCCTCGGTGGCCACGCAGCTCAGGAAGACGGCGCCGGGCATCCGCCGCCCCCAGTGCTGCACCACCAGGTACAGCAGCCACGGCCACAGCAGGGCCGCCAGCACCAGCAGCACCGCCGCCAGGCGCGACCAGCCGAGCAGGGAGAAACGGGTGCCGAGCACGGTCGTCGCGGCGACGGCGGTGAGCGCCCCCGGCGTCCCGGCCCGCTTCACCCACTGCGCCCGGTCGGCCAGCAGCAGGTAGACGAAGTTGGCGGCCAGTATCAGCCATGCGGCGCAGGCCAGGACCAGGGCGATCCGGGACAGGACCTCGCGGCCGGTCAGATGCAGGGCGACCGACACGATGCCGGTCGCCATCACCGCGGCCCCGGCCGCCGGTGGGCGCTGCGCCCACCAGGCGCGCAGCGCTGAGGGATGGGTGGCCGATGACATGCGCCCGATGCTAGGGCCTGCCCGGCGGATCGGATCGCAGGAAAGACGCGCCCTCGCCGATCAGGCCGGGCGCACCACGCTGTAGATGGACGACTCGCCGTCGTAGAAGATCGACTCCTCGCGGACGTACGCGCCCGGCTTGGGTGCGTGGATCATCATGCCGTCGCCGATGTACAGGCCGACGTGGCTGATGTCGTCGTAGAAGAAGACCAGGTCACCGGGTTGTGCCTGGGCGACGGAGACGGTCGTGCCGGCGTTGACCTGGTCGTAGGTGACGCGCGGCAGCGTCACGCCCGCGGCCTTCCAGGCGGCCTGGGTCAGGCCCGAGCAGTCGTAGGAGTCGGGGCCCGTGGCGCCCCACACGTACGGCTTGCCGATCTGGGCGCGGGCGAAGGCGATCGCCTTCTCGGCCTTGGTGCCGTTCGAGGTGCCCGGCGTCGACGAGCCCGTGGAGCCGGTGCCGCCGGAAGTCCCCGAGGACCCGGATCCGGCGCCGCTCTCCTGCTGCCGGGCGGCCTCCTCCTGCCGTTCGCGCTCGGCCGCCTCCTCCGCCTGCTGCTTCGCCAGCTCGGCTGCCTTGCGCTCGGCCTCCTCCTGCTTCTTCTTCTCGATCGCGGCCAGCCGGGCCTTCTCCTTGGCGGTCAGCTCCGAGAGCAGCGCCCGCGCGGTGGCCAGCTTCTTCTGGACGGTCGACTTGGCCGTCTTGAGGTCGTGCTGCGAGTCGGTGAGCGTCTCGAGGCTCTCGGTGGCCTCCCGGCGCTTCTTCATCGTCTCGGACTGCTGGGTGACGTAGTCGTCGACGGCGGTCTTCTGCCGGCCGGTCAGCCGGTTCATCAGCTGGTTCTGGTCGAAGTAGTCCTGCGGCGAGTCCGCGAGCAGCAGCGTCGCGGTCTCCGGGACCGAGGCGCCCGTGCGGTACTGGGCGGAGGCGAAGGAACCCAGCTCCTCGCGCGCGTCGTTGAGCTTCTGGGTGCGCTGGGCGACGTCGTCGAGGAGGGTGTCGACCTTCTTGCGCTGCTTGGTGGTCTTCTCCTTGGCCGCGTTGTACTTCTCGGTCGCCGACCCGGCCTGGCGGTAGAGGTCGTCGACCTTCTTCTCGACCTCTTCGAGGGTCGGCCGGTCGTCCGACGGCGTGGCGCCCGCCGTCTGGGACAGCAGGGCGACGGAGGTGAGTGCCGCGGTGGCGAGGGCCGGGGTCCGTATGCCCGCGACGCGGGAACCGGTGGGACGCGACTTGCGGTGCGACGCCAAGGAGGCGACTCCTTCCAGTGCTCCGCCTACCGGGTTAGCTGTCGGGTTCGGGCGGTGGTTCGGAAGGGTTGCCCTACGGCGGCCCGCCCTCTCGTCTCGTCGAGGGCGGTGCGGCCGATTCACCCCAAGGTCTCGGTGGGTCCCCGGCTCCGGTGCCGTGCGGGCAGGCCGGACTCGGCGGAGGCCGCGCGGCCCGGCGAGGTTCGCCGGAGGGGGTCGAGCGGCCTGCCCCGCACCGTAGCCAACTCGTGTGGCCGCTGTGAAGGTTGGTGGGTGATATGCCCGATACATTTTCGTGACCTTCCGTTCGGGTGCCGCCGGGCCGGTCCCGGGCGTCACTCTTCGTGTTCCGGCCGGTCGCGGGGCGTGCCCGTGGCGGAACGGTGGGCATTTTCCGGGGTGGCACCGGGTTGTCGGTGGGGCGCCCTAGACTCGGAGAGCGATGAGCAGCCTCTTTGACGACAGCTTCCTGGCGAGCCTCCAGACCCCCCGGGGTCACGAGGAGGAACCCCCGCCGCCCGAGGACGATCACGGACCGGAGCAGGTTCCGCACGATCTGTTCGGCGGGAAGTTCGACGCGCCCCCGGACCGGGACACCCACTACCGGGACGGCGCCCCGCGCCCCGCCCTGGACGCCGCCGCCCTCCTGGAGGGGCTGAACGACAACCAGCGCGCCGCGGTCGTCCACTCCGGCTCCCCGCTGCTCATCGTGGCCGGTGCCGGCTCCGGCAAGACCCGTGTGCTCACCCACCGCATCGCCCACCTGCTGGCCGAGCGGAACGTCCACCCCGGGCAGATCCTCGCGATCACCTTCACCAACAAGGCCGCGGGCGAGATGAAGGAGCGCGTGGAGCAGCTCGTCGGCCCGCGCGCCAACGCGATGTGGGTGATGACGTTCCACAGCGCGTGCGTCCGCATCCTGCGCCGCGAGTCGAAGAAGCTCGGCTTCACCTCGTCGTTCTCGATCTACGACGCCGCCGACTCCAAGCGGCTCATGGCGCTGGTCTGCCGCGACCTGGACCTGGACCCGAAGCGCTTCCCGCCGAAGTCGTTCAGCGCGAAGATCAGCAACCTGAAGAACGAGCTGATCGACGAGGAGGACTTCGCCGCCCAGGCCGCCGACGGCTTCGAGAAGACGCTCGCCCAGGCCTACGCCATGTACCAGTCGCGGCTGCGCGAGGCCAACGCCCTCGACTTCGACGACCTGATCATGACCACGGTCAATCTGCTGCGCGCCTTCCCGGACGTCGCCGAGCACTACCGCCGCCGCTTCCGGCACGTCCTGGTCGACGAGTACCAGGACACCAACCACGCCCAGTACGCGCTGGTGCGCGAGCTGGTCGGCGTGGCCTCGGAGCACCCCGTCGACGTGCCGCCGGAGGCCGAGGTCCCGCCCGCCGAGCTGTGCGTGGTGGGCGACGCCGACCAGTCGATCTACGCCTTCCGCGGTGCCACCATCCGCAACATCCTCCAGTTCGAGGAGGACTACCCGGACGCGACGACGATCCTGCTGGAGCAGAACTACCGCTCCACCCAGACCATCCTCAGCGCCGCCAACGCGGTCATCGAGCGCAACGAGTCCCGCCGCCCCAAGAACCTGTGGACCAACCAGGGCAGCGGCGCGCAGATCACCGGGTACGTCGCCGACACAGAGCACGACGAGGCGCAGTTCGTCGCCGACGAGATAGACCGCCTCACCGACGCGGGCGAGGCCAAGGCCGGGGACGTCGCCGTCTTCTACCGGACCAACGCCCAGTCCCGTGTCTTCGAAGAGGTCTTCATCCGCACCGGCCTGCCCTACAAGGTCGTCGGCGGGGTCCGCTTCTACGAGCGCAAGGAGGTCCGGGACGTCCTGGCCTACCTGCGGGTGCTGGCCAACCCGGAGGACTCGGTGCCGCTGCGCCGCATCCTCAACGTCCCCAAGCGCGGCATCGGCGACCGCGCGGAGGCGATGATCGACGCCCTCGCCCAGCGCGAGAAGATCAGCTTCCCGCAGGCGCTGCGGCGCGTGGACGAGGCGTACGGCATGGCCGCGCGCTCCGCGAACGCCGTCAAGCGGTTCAACACGCTCATGGAGGACCTGCGCACCATCGTCGAGTCCGGCGCCGGACCGGCGACCGTCCTGGAGGCGATCCTCGAACGCACCGGATACCTGGCGGAGTTGCAGGCGTCCACCGACCCGCAGGACGAGACCCGCATCGAGAACCTCCAGGAACTCGCGGCCGTCGCCCTGGAGTTCGAGCAGGAGCGGGCCGAGGGCGAGGAGGCCGGGACGCTGGCGGACTTCCTGGAGAAGGTCGCGCTCGTCGCGGACTCCGACCAGATCCCGGACGAGGAGGACGGCGACGGCGTCGTCACCCTCATGACCCTGCACACCGCCAAGGGCCTGGAATTCCCGGTCGTCTTCCTCACCGGCATGGAGGACGGCGTGTTCCCGCACATGCGTGCTCTCGGCCAGGCCAAGGAGCTGGAGGAGGAGCGGCGCCTCGCCTACGTCGGCATCACGCGCGCCCGCGAGCGGCTCTACCTGACCCGGTCGACGCTGCGCAGCGCCTGGGGCCAGCCGTCGTACAACCCGCCCTCCCGGTTCCTGGAGGAGATCCCGGCCCCGCACCTGGAGTGGAAGCGGACCGGGGCGAACGGCCCCGCGCCCTCCGCACCGGTCTCGGGAGTGGCGGCCTCGCTGTCCTCGTCCCGTTCCCGCTCGTCGGCGTCGGGCGCGTCCGGCTTCGCCACCCGCAGATCGGCAGGTGCCGAGCAGCCGACGGTCTCGCTGGCGGTCGGCGACCGCGTCACCCACGACCAGTTCGGGCTCGGCACGGTGGTCGGGGTCAAGGGCACCGGGTCGAACGCCGAGGCGACGATCGACTTCGGGGACACCAAGCCGAAGCGGCTGCTGCTGCGGTACGCGCCGGTGGAGAGGCTCTGAGGGTGGGGTCCGGGGCGGTGCGGTGAGGGCCCGGGCCTCCGCCCGGGCCGACCGTGGTGGCCGCGTCGGCGGTCTGCCGAGACGTTACGGCGTCAGGTCGGGTTGATGCCGTGGCTGCGCAGCCACGGCAGCGGGTCGATCGACGAACCGCCCGCGGGGCGCACCTCGAAGTGCAGGTGCGGACCGGTCGAGTTGCCCGAGTTGCCGGAGAACGCGATCGCGTCGCCCGCCTTCACGGTCGTACCGGAGGGGACCTGGTAGCTGGAGAGGTGGCAGTACCACGTCTCCGTGCCGTCCTTCGCGGTCACGATCATCATGTTGCCGTACGCGCTGTTGTACTGCGTCCGCACGGTGCCGTCGGTCGCCGCCATCACCTTCGTCCCGTACGACACGGGGAAGTCGATGCCGGTGTGGACGGACATCCAGTTGATGCCGGCCTGCCCGTAGTAGGCGCTGAGGCCGTGCTGTTCCACCGGGAGCGCGAACTTGGGGCGCAGCCGCTCCTTGCGGGCCGCCTCCTCCGCCGCCCGCCTCTTCTCGGCGGCCTGCTGGGCCTTGAGGTCGATGCGCTCCTGGGTCCGGCTGGCCCGGTCGGCGAAGTCGTCGGCCCCGGCCGCCAGGCTGGTGAGCTGGGTGTCCAGCTTGTTGTTGGCGGCGGACGGCTTCACCGGAGCGGCCTTCGCGTTGCCCGGGTCCGGTGCGGAGGCCGCGGTGTCCGTGCCCTCGTCGCCGCTCAGGCTGCCGACGGAGGCGGCCGCGATACCGGCGACGCTCATCACGCAGGCCGACGGCACGGCGATGGTCAGCAGCGCGGAGCGCTTGGCGGGCTGGCGGCGACGGGAACGCGCCCCGGCGCGGGCGCCGGTGCGGGCAGCCGGGATCCGCGCGGCCGGCGTGACCTCTTCCTGGTCGTCCAGCAGGGCGGTCACGGTGGGGAGTTCGCCGGTGGCGGCCAACTCGCCGTCGTACGAGGCGGGTTCGGTGCCCTCGGTGACGGGTGCGGTGTCCGGGGCGGCGTCGTCCGGGGCGGGGTGCCCGACCGGCCGGGCCGGATCCTCGGCCGCGCCGGTGACCGTGCCGTCCGTGTTCCACTGCGTGGCGTCGTAGGCGCCGGTGTCCACGGGGCCGCCCGCGAACGCGCCGGTGTAGAAGGTGCCGGTCGCGAAGGTGCTCGTCTCGTAGGCGCCGGTGTCGAAGGCCCCGGTGGCGAAGGTGCCGGTGTCGAAGGTGCCGGTGTCGAAGGTCTGCGTGCCCCAGTCCCACTGCTGGGTCGCGTCGGCGGGAGCGCCGGACTGGTCCGGAAGGCTCCATGCGCCGGTGTCCCACTGACCGGTGGCCTCGGCGCTCGTGCCCTGCGGCGGTACGGAGCCGTTCTGCTGGTATCCGGCCGTCCACGCCGTCGTGTCGTAGGCGCCGGTGTCGTAGGCGGCGTGGTGCTGGGCCGCGTACGCGTCGTAGTGCGGGGCCTGCTCGCCGCCGGTGGACCACTGGGTGGCGTCGTAGGAGCCCGTCGCCTCGTGGGCGCCGGTGTAGTGGCCCGGCATGCTGCCGAAGAGGGGGTCCGCGTCGAAGGCCGAGGTGTCGGCGGTGCCGGTGGAAAAACCGGTGGAGGCGTAGCCGCCGAACGTGGTGAGGTCGCCGTACTGGGCCTCCCCCGTGCCGTACGACGCGTACTGCGCCGGATCGGCGTCGGAAGCCGGAGCCGGGGTGGTCCTTGTCCCCGACGGGTGACGGTCGTTCACCAACTTCTCTTTCGCCTCGACAACAGGGGCTGCCAGAGCAGTGCGGCGACTGTACCCGGCGGTATACGGGCACGACAATCTTCGTCAGGTTTCACGAGCGAAGGAAACGGGCAATCGGCCGTGTTTTGGGGGACGGCGGGCACGAGTTTGGCTTTGTGTTCGAGAATTGTTCGAGTCCGAACGGGTTGCTTCGGTCTCAGGCCACGGTCAGCCCGCCGGAACGTTTGCCCGTTTCCGTGCCAGTCTCTCCGTTTGTCTCCGGTCCGGCGCTGTCGAGTGCCTGCCGGATCCCGGTGGCCACGGTGGGGTGTACGGGCAGCGCGAGGTGGCCGATGCCGCTCACCCGTATGTTCTGCACGGTCAGGTCGGGGTGGTCGAGGCAGGCCGTCTCCAGCGGGTCCATCACGCGGTCCAGGTCGCTCCAGAAGCTGACGAACCGCGTGCGGCAGCCGGGCGCCGGGTGGGTCAGCTCCTCGATCACCGCCGATCCGGGGCGCATCTGGCGCACGATCGGGTGCGCGTTCGCCAGCGGTACCACCTTGGTGCCGGCGTGCGGGGTGCCGAGCGTCACCAGGGTGCGGACGCGCAGGTCCCCGCCGAGGCGCTGCACGTAGTAGCGCGCGATCAGCCCGCCGAGGCTGTGCCCGACGACGTCGACCCGTTCGCTGCCCGTCCGCTCGCAGATCTCCTCGATGTGCCGGCCGAGCAGCTCGGCCGCGGTGCGGATGTCACAGGTCAGCGGGGAGTAGTTCAGCGACTCGATCTCGTGCCTGCCGTGCTGGGCCAGGCTGCGGCGCAGCAGCAGGAAGACCGAGCGGTTGTCGATGAAGCCGTGCAGCAGCACGACCGGGGGGCTGACCGGGGCCGGGAGCCTGGGGGGCGGAGGGGACGGCTGCGGATCCTGGGCGTCCGCCGGCCGGAGGGTCTGGACCGGGCGCCGCTCCTGGATGATCCCCGAGGGGTAGAGGAGGAGGTGCCCGGCGAGGATCGCGGCCTCCAGGGCGCTTGCCTTCAGGAGAGTCAGTGAAAGCCCGGTCAGCCTGCCGGGAAGACCCGCCAGGTCCGGCAGTCCCGGGACCGCGGGGAGTCCTGGAAGACCGGGGAGTCCGGGCAGAAGACGCTGGAAGAGCGGGAGAAGGGGCAGTGCTGCCGTGGTGACCTTCATGGGCCGACCTCCTGTCGGCACGCGCAGGGACGCCTCTGTCCCCCGTGTGCCCTCGTGGAGCGCCGTGACACCAGTGACTGGTGCTGTTTGCGAGGTTTATGCCTACCCGTGTCCCGGCATGCCGTATCAGAGCCCGGTGGGCCGTATGTGGCCTGTGGTGTCGGTGAAACGGCGACGAGGCCCGCTGCCGGTCCGCGCCGCCCTCGCTGCGGCTCTCCGTACGCGTGTGCCGCCGCGCCCTGAGCGGTGCGCGGCGAACGTGTCCCACCGTGTGATTTCCCCCTCTGTATCCACCGCGAAACTGCCGGTTGCGGGATGCTGGCGATAACGTTCGTTCACTTCCCCCGGACACCGTGGTGCGGGGATCCACGCCGCGAGGACGTGAAGTGTGCGGTACTTGTCGGTACGGATGGATGTAGTCGCTTCATGGAGGCAGTGATGGGTGTGGCAGCCGGTCCGATCCGCGTGGTGGTGGCCAAGCCGGGGCTCGACGGCCACGATCGCGGGGCCAAGGTGATCGCGCGGGCCCTGCGTGACGCCGGTATGGAGGTCATCTACACCGGCCTCCACCAGACGCCCGAGCAGATCGTCGACACCGCGATCCAGGAGGACGCCGACGCGATCGGTCTGTCCATCCTCTCCGGTGCGCACAACACGCTCTTCGCCGCGGTGATCGAGCTGCTCCGGGAGCGGGACGCCGCGGACATCCTGGTCTTCGGCGGCGGGATCATCCCCGAGGCGGACATCGCCCCGCTGAAGGAGAAGGGCGTCGCGGAGATCTTCACGCCCGGCGCGACCACGGCGTCCATCGTGGAATGGGTCCGCGAGAACGTGCGGGAGCCCGCGGGGGCGTAATCCCTGGCCGTCCGGCCTCAGCCGTCCAGTCCGGTTGTCCGGCCTCAGCCGTCCAGTCCGGCCGTCCGGCCTTGGGCGCATCCCGTTCCGACGGCGCGGGCCTCGCCCCGGCCCCCGGCACGCCTCGGACCGCCGGGTGCGCGGGCGGCGGGGCGGCACGGGGTGGTGCCTCACGGCCCCGTCCGGAGTTCCTCGGTCATCGCCGCCCGCAGACGCAAGGTCGTGACGAGCCGCTGGAACGCCTCCGCCCAGTACCCCCCGGCCCCCGGCGACGCGTCCTCCGGCTCGTCCGGTATCGCCAGCAGGCCGTCGAAGCGGCCCGCCTCCGAGGGGTCGAGGCAGCGCTCGGCCAGGCCCATGACGCCGCTGAAGCTCCACGGGTAGCTCCCGGCGTCCCGGGCGATGTCGAGCGCGTCGACCACCGCCCGGCCGAGCGGCGTGGCCCACGGCACCCCGCACATGCCGAGCAGCTGGAACGCCTCGGACAGCCCGTGCGTCCCGATGAACCCGGCGACCCACTCGGCGCGTTCACCGGCGCCCAGCGTGCCGAGCAGCTTGGCCCGTTCGGCCAGGGACACTGCGCCGGGACCGCCGGCCTCGGGCGCCGTGGGCGCGCCCAGCAGGGCCCGCGCCCACACGCCGTCGCGCTGTCGTACGGCCGCGCGGCACCACGCCGCGTGCAGCTCGCTCTGCCAGCCGTCCGACACCGGCAGGGCGACGATCTCCTCGGCCGTACGGCCCGCGAGCCGGGCCGGCCAGGTGGCCAGTGGGGCCGCCTCCACCAACTGGCCGAACCACCAGGACCGTTCCCCACGCCCGGCGGGCGGCTTGGCCACCACGCCGTCCCGCTCCATGCCCGTGTCGCACTCGTGGGGTGCCTCGACGACGATCGCCGGCGGGGTGCGGGTGCGGTCGAGGGACACGCACGTCGCGGCCCGCGCCGACATCCGCGCGGCCAGTGCCGAGTGCGGCAGCGCCGACAGCAACTCCGCCGCGGTGGCCCGTACGTTGCGGCTGCGATCGGCCAGTGCCTGCTCCAGGAACGGCTCGTCCGCCGCCGCCAGCCCCGTCCGCAGCGAGTCGAGGAACATCAGCCGGTCCTCGGCCCGTTCCGTCGCCCAGGTCGACGCCAGCAACTCGCGTGCGCCGGCCGGGTCGCGGGCGCGCAGGGACGCCAGGAGAGCGACGCGTTCGGCGAACAGGCCCTCGTCCCAGAGCCTCCGCGCCCGCTCCGCGGCATCGGCCCCCGGCGGTGCGGTCCCTCCGCCGGGCGCCGCGCGCAGGGCGAACCGCCAGTCCGGATTCAGCCGGGCCAGCCACCGGGCCCGGGGTCCCGCGAAGGTCAGCACCGCCGGCCGCAGGTCCGTACGCCCCCGCGCCGCGTCCAGGAGCGCCGGAAGCACCTCGGGGGGCGCCGCGAAACCCCGGGCGTTCGCCGTCGCCAGCCACTGGGGCAGCAGCTCCATCAGATCGGGCGCGCTGCCTCTGCGGCCGCCGCCGCCCGCCGTGCCGGAGCGGTCGGTGAGCAGCGTCGCGAGCCGACGGGCGGCCGCCTCCGGCAGCGGGGGCCGGGGGTCCTCCGGGGCGGGGTCGGGGCGCCGGGCCGCGCGGCCCGGTCGCAGGCCCGCGCGGCGGCGCACGGTCTCCGCCGCGGCCGCGTCCAGCAAGGCGGCCGCGGCCCCCGGCCCGCGCTCGCCACCCGGTGGCGTACGCCGGTCCGTACCCAGCAGCGCCGAGGTGACCAGCTCCTCCCAGACACCGGGCCCGGAAGCGGACGCGGGCCCCGACGGACCGCCTGCCGCCGACTGCCCGTCGGCCGCCGCCTCCGGTACAGCGGCCTCGGGGTGGGCCGAAGCCGTGGGTGCCACGGACGGCGTCGGAGCTGAACCGGGGCCGGACCTGGGAGGGAGACCGGTGTCCGTGTCGGGCGCGGTGGGGCCTGCCGTTTCGGTGGTCGCAGGGCCGGGTGCGGGCCCGGCGTCGGTGATGGCGGTCGTCCGGGCGGTGGTTTCGGACGTGGTGTCCGCTGTGGCCTCGGCCACGGTGTCCGCCGCGCCCCCGGGCTCGGTCCGGAGACCGGTGTCTGCACGGGCGGCCGTGAGGGTCGCGGGCTCGTCGGCCGGTGGGGAGACCGCGGGGGCGACGGGCGGCCCGGAGGTGGTGGTCGGCGTCAGCATCGGTGTCGGTGTCGGCGTCGGCGTCGGTGCGGTCGTGGCCGTGGGAGCGGGTGTCCTGGTCATGTCGTTCCCCTCCGGTTCCAGTGCCATGGGTCGGGTCAGCACAGCGGCACCGCCGCGCCCGGTCCGGCCGGCCAGGCCGTCAGCGGCGTGAAGCCGCGGTGACCGCACTCGCCGAAGACCGTGACGGGTGCACCACCCGACAGCGCGACCAGCCGCCACAGGCCCGGTTGGCTACCGGTGGACCGGGCGAGCGGCAGCGCCGAGTCCTCGTCGGCGTCCGCCAGTTGCCACCCGGCGCCGTCCGGAACGGGGACGACCCGCTCCAGGGCCACCGGCACCGAGTCCAGCCACGGGTCGTCGCGCAGGGCCTCGCCGTACCGGACGGCCGCCTGTGACGTCGTCACCCCGCTCGGGCGCGTCCGCGTGGGCCCGGGCGGCGCGAACCTCCGGCCGAGGGAGACTCGTTGCCGACCGGTGTCCGGATACGCGGAGACCTCCGCCTCCAGGGCCAGCCCCACCGGCAGCGTCGGCTCAGGCGACCGGCCCGCGGCGCCGTAGGAGAGGAGCAGCACCGTGCGGTCCGTCTCCGCGCCGTACAACCAGACGCGACGGGTCGTCAGCCGGGCGTCCACGGTGTCGTACTGGGCGAGGACCAGCCAGTGGTCCCGCACCGGCGGGCCGTCCGCGGACGTGGTCAGACCCACGCGTGAACGGACCGTCGCCGCCAGGCCGTCCGGCAGCCGCTCACGGTGCAGCCAGCCCCGGTCGAGCAGATGGAGCAGAGCACACTCCTCGAGCAGCCGCACCGGCCAGCCGGGGCCCGAGGAGGGTATGGCGCCCAGCTCCCGCACGCGCGAGGCCAGTCCCGGCGCCTGGGCGTCGACCATGCGGGCCGCCGTCTCCTCCCACAGCCCGTGTCCCGTCCGCTCGGCGCCGGCCAGACCGGCGCGCAGGAGGTCCGCGAGCCGCTGCTCCAGCTCCGTCGCGCCCGCGGTGATCCGCTCGGCCCGCCGCTCCGCCCGGCGCCGTGCCGCCTCGGGATCGGCGGGCGCGGAGGCGGAGGCGGACGGGCCCGCTGTCCCCGCGGCCGCGGGCTCGCTCCGTCCGGAGACCGCCCGTCGCGCCCGGTCCGGCGCCTCCCCCTCCGGCACCACGCCCGCCCCGCCCGGCTCTTGCACAGCCCCACCCCGTCCCTCGTCGAACTCCCCACCCCGGACCCGCTGCCGAGCCATGCCATCGAAGGTAGGTCCCCCCACTGACAATGGCCCGAGCGAGAGCATCTGTGCAGGTCAGCGCGATTGTCAGTGGCGTGGTGCACCGTGGATGACAGATCGGACCGGCCTAGCTGGAGGGGGAATCGGCCATGCCCGCATTCGTGGAGCGGACGTCCGGGGCACAAGCGCCGCGGCAGGTGCTGCGGCCGCACGCCGAGCACGCGTTCACGGCCGAACTGGCCGCGCTGGCCGCGCTGGACGACCGTCCGCGTCCGGCCCGCTGGAAGCTGTCGCCGTGGGCCGTCGCCACCTACCTGCTCGGCGGCACCCTGTCCGACGGCACGGTGATCACCCCGAAGTACGTGGGCCCGAGGCGCATCGTCGAGGTCGCCGTCAGCACGCTCGCCACCGACCGGGCCCTGCTCCTGCTCGGCGTGCCCGGCACCGCGAAGACCTGGGTCTCCGAGCACCTCGCCGCGGCCGTCAGCGGCGACTCGACCCTGCTCGTGCAGGGTACGGCCGGCACCCCCGAGGAGGCGATCCGCTACGGCTGGAACTACGCGCGGCTCCTCGCCCACGGCCCCAGCCGGGACGCCCTGGTGCCCAGCCCGGTCATGCGGGCGATGACGGAGGGCACGACCGCCCGGGTCGAGGAGCTGACCCGCATCCCGGCCGACGTGCAGGACTCCCTGATCACGATCCTGTCGGAGAAGACCCTGCCGATACCGGAGCTGGGCCAGGAGGTGCAGGCGGTGCGCGGCTTCAACCTGATCGCCACCGCCAACGACCGCGACCGCGGGGTCAACGACCTGTCCAGCGCCCTGCGCCGCCGCTTCAACACGGTCGTGCTGCCGCTGCCGGCGAGCGCCGAGGCCGAGGTCGACATCGTCACCCGCCGCGTCGACCAGATCGGCCGCTCCCTCGACCTGCCGTCGGCGCCCGACGGCACCGACGAGATCCGACGGGTCGTCACCGTCTTCCGCGAGCTGCGGGACGGGCTGACGAGCGACGGCCGTACGAAGGTCAAGTCGCCCAGCGGCACGCTGTCCACGGCCGAGGCCATCTCCGTCGTCACCGGTGGTCTCGCGCTGTCCGCCCACTTCGGCGACGGGGTGCTGCGGCCCGGCGACGTCGCCGCGGGCGTCCTCGGCGCGGTCGTCCGCGACCCGGGCACCGACCGCGTCGTCTGGCAGGAGTACCTCGAGACGGTCGTGCGCGAGCGGGACGGCTGGCAGGACTTCTACCGGGCCTGCCGGGAGGTGACCGCGTGAACGGCGCGGGGATGCGGACGAGCCGAGGAGGGGCGGGTACGGCGGTGACCGGTGCGACGGGTGACGACGGGGACTCGAGCTGGACCCGCAGGCGAGGGGGACGGTGTGACGGGCGCTGACCGGGCCGGGAGCGGCGGATCCGGCGGGCCGCGCGGTGCCGGGGGGCCCGGTGGCCGGCCGCTGCTGCTCGGCGTACGCCACCACGGGCCGGGGTCGGCCCGGGCGGTACGGGCGGCGCTGGACGCGGTGCGGCCGGGGGTGGTGCTGGTCGAGGGGCCGCCGGAGGCCGACGCCCTGATCCCGCTGGCCGCCGACGAGGGCATGCGGCCGCCGGTCGCGCTCCTCGCCCACGCCGTGGACGAGCCCGGCCACTCGGCGTTCTGGCCGCTGGCCGAGTTCTCCCCGGAGTGGGTGGCCGTCCGCTGGGCCCTGGAACACGACGTCCCGGCCCGCTTCATCGACCTCCCGGCCACGCACACGCTGGCGTGGCGGGCGGCGGACGACCGGGCGGACGGCGGGGACCCGGGCGACCGGCCCGGCACCGTGGCCTCCGACGTCCGGGGTGATCCGCTCGCCGCCCTCGCCGCGGCCGCCGGACACGACGACCCCGAGCGCTGGTGGGAGGACGTGATCGAGCACCGGAGCCCGGGGGAGGGTGACGTGCTCGCGCCGTTCACCGCGGTGGAGGAGGCGATGACGGCGCTGCGCGAGACCGACGCGGGTGAGGCGGGCGAAGGGGAGGACGGCGCTCGGGACGCTGCCGAGGCGCGGGACCTCGTGCGGGAGGCCCACATGCGGCTCCAGGTCCGGGCGGCGCGGCGGGAGTTCGCCCAGGGGGTGGCCGTGGTGTGCGGGGCGTGGCACGTGCCCGCGCTGCGGCGCGGGGCGACCGTCGCCGCCGACCGGGCCCTGCTGAAGGGGCTGCCCAGGACCAAGGTGGAGATGACCTGGGTGCCCTGGACCCACCGCAGACTGTCCCGGGCCGGTGGTTACGGGGCGGGCATCGAGTCGCCGGGCTGGTACGGGCATCTGTTCGCCGCTGCCGACCGGCCCGTCGAGCGATGGCTGACCAGGGTGGCCGGACTGCTGCGGGGGGAGGACAGGACCGTCTCCCCGGCACACGTCATCGAGGCGACGCGGCTGGCCGAGACGCTCGCGGTGGTCCGTGGACGCCCGCTGCCCGGGCTGAGCGAGACGACCGAGGCAGTGCGGGCGGTGATGTGCGACGGCTCGGACGTGCCGCTGGCGCTGGTGCACGACCGTCTGGTGGTCGGGGACGTGCTGGGGGAGGTGCCGGCGGGGGCGCCCGCGGTGCCGTTGCAGCGGGACCTGACGCGGGCCCAGCGACGGCTGCGGCTCAGGCCCGAGCCGGGGGAGCGGGAGCTGGAGCTGGACCTGCGCAAGGAGACCGACGCCGGACGCAGCACACTGCTGCACCGGCTGCGGCTGCTCGGCGTCGGCTGGGGCGAGCCGGTCGCCTCGCGCAGTACGGGCACGTTCCGGGAGACATGGCGGCTGCGGTGGGAGCCGGAGCTGTCGGTGCGGGTCGCCGAGGCCGGGGTGTGGGGCACGACCGTGCTGTCCGCCGCGACCGCCAGGGCCGAGGCGGACGCCCTCACCGCGCAGGGCCTCGCCGAGGTCACCGCGCTCGCCGAACGCTGTCTGCTGGCCGAACTGCCGGACGCGCTCGCGCCGGTGATGCGGATACTCGCCGACCGGGCCGCGCTCGACACGGACGTCGGCCACCTCGCCCAGGCCCTGCCCGCTCTCGTCCGCTCCCTGCGCTACGGCGACGTGCGCGGCACGGACACCGGCGCCCTGGCCGAGGTCGCCGCGGGCCTCGCCGAGCGCGTCTTCGTCGGCCTGCCCGCGGCCTGCGCAGCCCTGGACGCCGACGCGGCCGAGGAGATGCGCGGCCACGTGGACGCCGTGCACACAGCCGTCGGTCTGCTCGGCGACGCCCCCGCGCCGGGCCGCGGCGACCTCGGGTCCCGCTGGCGGGCGGTGCTGCGGACCCTCTCCGCGCGGGACACCGTGCCCGGCACCGTCCGCGGGCGTGCCGTACGGCTCCTGCTGGACGACGGCGAGCTGGCACCGGACGAGGCGGCACGGCTCATGGGCCTGGTGCTGTCCCGGGGGACGCCACCGGCGGACGCGGCGGCCTGGATCGAGGGCTTCGTCGGCGGCGGCTCGGGTGGCGGCATGCTCCTCCTGCACGACGACCGGTTGCTGGCCCTGGTCGACGCCTGGCTCACCGGCGTACCGGCGGACGCGTTCACGGACGTACTGCCCCTGCTGCGCCGTACCTTCTCCGGATTCGAGCCGGGAGTGCGCCGCAGCCTCGGCGAGCTGGTCCGACGCGGACCGGAGGCACGGGGGAGCATGACGACGGCCGGTTCCGGCATACCGGGCTTCGCGGCCGGCCTCGACACCGAGCGGGCCGACGCGGTGCTGCCGGTGGTCCGGCTGCTGCTGGGCCGGGACCCGGCGCCGGACGACAACGACCTGGTGGGGGCGGACACATGACGGGCCACGCGACGGGAGACGCGGCCGGACACACGAGTGGACACCTGACCGGCCGCACGACGGAACGCCTCTCGGCGACCGAGCCAGTGGGCGCCGGCTCGGCACAGGAACGTCTGCGACGGTGGCGCCTCGTACTCGGCGGTGACCCGGCCGACGGCACCGGCCACGCGCTCTCCGGACGGGACGCCGCGATGGACGGGGCACTCACCTCGCTCTACGGAAAGGAGGACACCCCGCGGGCGGGCCGGGACCGCACGGCGGCGCTCGGGGCGTCCGCACCGGCCGTGGCCCGCTGGCTGGGGGACATCCGGACCTACTTCCCCTCCTCCGTCGTCCAGGTCATGCAGCGGGACGCGATCGACCGGCTCGGGCTCACCACCCTGCTGCTGGAGCCGGAGATGCTCGAGGCCGTGGAGGCCGACGTGCACCTCGTCGGTACCCTGCTGTCCCTGCACAAGGCGATGCCGGACACGACGAAGGAGACGGCCCGGACCGTCGTGCGCAAGGTCGTCGACGACCTGGAGAGGCGACTCGCCACCCGCACCCGTGCCGCCCTGACCGGCGCGCTGGACCGCAGCGCCCGCACCGGCCGGCCCCGCCACCACGACATCGACTGGAACCGCACGATCGCGGCCAACCTCAAGCACTACCTGCCGGAGCACCGCACGATCGTGCCGGAGCGGCTCGTCGGCTACGGGCGGGCGTCCCGTTCGGTGAAGAAGGAGGTCGTCCTCTGCGTCGACCAGTCCGGTTCGATGGCGGCGTCCGTCGTGTACGCGTCCGTGTTCGGCGCGGTGCTGGCGTCCATGCGCTCGCTGGACACCCGGCTCGTCGTCTTCGACACGTCGGTCGTCGACCTCACCGACCAGCTCGACGACCCGGTCGACGTGCTCTTCGGCACGCGCCTGGGCGGCGGCACTGACATCAACCGCGCGCTGGCGTACTGCCAGTCGCGGATCACCCGGCCGGCGGAGACGGTGGTCGTGCTGATCAGCGACCTCTACGAGGGAGGCATACGCGACGAGATGCTCAAGCGGGTCGCGGCGATGCAGGCGGCCGGGGTGCGGTTCGTGACGCTGCTGGCCCTGTCCGACGAGGGGACGCCCTCGTACGACCGGGAACACGCGGCGGCCCTCGCGGCGCTCGGCGCACCGGCCTTCGCGTGCACGCCCGACCTCTTCCCGGAGGTGATGGCGGCGGCGATCGAGAGACGCCCCCTGCCGATACCGGACGCCGGGTGACGACTTGTCGATCCGAGGTGATCCGTTTCCCCCGGGGCAAAACGGATATGACGGGCCATCGGCCGAACCGGGCTTGCGCAACCTCCGGACCTACGTGCGAGTATCGCGCGGCGTGTCGATGCGTTGTTCGGCGCGCGGCCCGTTCCGCCGCACGGGAGGAACCTCCCCCTCTTGATCTGGTCAGCAGTCCTGCCCGGTGCCGCTCTGCGCGTCCTGCGCACGGCGGCCGGGCGGCGTGCGCTGCACGCGGCACTGCTGGTGGGCGGGTTGTTCGTCCTCGGTCTGCTCTGCGGAGGGCGGGCCCAGGCGGCCGACGAAGGGGAAGGGCCGGGGACTTCGACGGACGCGGTCGGCCGGGTCCTCGACGTCTCCGTGCGGCCACGGAGCCCGCTGGACGCGGGACCACCCGTCCAGGACGCCGGAGCGGTGTCGGGGCCGGGCTCCGGCGCGTTGCTTGCGGACCTCCGTCCCGTCACCGAGGACGTCGTCAGGACCGTGAAGGACCAGGTGGTGCGACCGGTCGGTGACGCGGTGGCGACGGTGGCCGAGGCAGTCGCGCTCCCCGGTGCGCCCGGCCCGTCCGATCCGAAGGACCCGTCGGAGCCGTCCGACCCGGCCGGCGTGCCGGACCCGGCCGACGTGCCGGACCTCACCGACGTCCCGGGGCTGACCGACGTACTGCCGGGCCTGACCGACCCGAGCGACCTTTCTGGTCGTTCCCCCTCGGCCGTCCCCCACCCGCGGGCCGAGCCCGCGCCGACCGAGGCGGACGCCTCCCGCACCGCGGACCCGTCCGAGGCCGCCGACGCCCGAGTCGCCGAGGGCGCCGCAAGCCCGGCACGCGTCGTCGGATACGGGCCCGGCCCCGGAGCCGGACCGGCACCCGCCGCGCACACCCGCACTCAGCGGGCCGGTACCGCGCCCGCCGAGTACGCCCCCGCCCACCCCGCGCCCACCGGCGACCCCGACGGAGCGCTCGGCACCGCGTCCGGCGCCGACCAGGGCACGCCGCGCCACGGGGACACCCATGCGGTCGCCCCGCAGCACCGGCTCACGTTCCGGCTCGTCCCCGGCGCTCCCGAGCGGGCCGACGCGGCCGGGGTCCGCGAGCCGTACCGGGACATCCCCGTCTCGCCTGCCTGAGCGGCCGGCGCACTCCTGCCGCGCACCGCCACCAGCCGCCCTCGGCCGCCGCAGCCCCCACACAGCCGCAGTCGCAGCCGCCGGGCTGCCGGCCGGGCCGAGACACCCGCTCACCGTTCGGACGCCCCGCGCGTCCGGTACCCACGGTCGGACGCCCCGCGCCCGGCTCCCACGGTCGAGCACTCCCGTCCCGGCGCCCCCGTCCGGCGCACCGGGCACCCCGGCCGGTGTCCCGCGCACGGGACCGGGCACCGGCATCCCGTGGCCCCGGTCCCCGCGGCAGGCACGGACCCCGCGGGGCGCAGGCCCCGGACGGCCGAAAGCCGTCGGCCTCCGTCCGGCCGAACCCCGCGGTCCGGGCGGGCCGGTCCCCATTGGGGTGGGGACCGGCCCGCCCGCACCCCGGCGTACCGCACCCGTGCGGCCGCCGGGGAGCCCACGGGCCTCACCGGGTCAACCCCAGCCCGGTGAGGCCCTTCAGCGGTGCGCGGAGCGCCCCCGGCCCCGGCTCACACCCGGCACCGGGTGCCAGTGAGCGCGGCATCATGTGACAGGCATCACCGCTCAGGTGTGACCCACGATTTAGAGACCCCCCGCAAGCGGCGATAACCTGCGAGACGGACATGCCGCGCGCTCGGACACCGTGTGCGCCCCCCTTGTGACTCACAGCGGACGTCACGTTGCCCTCGCGGCACGCCCACGCATCCAACGAACCGCGAGATCACTGATAGGGACGGAAGCGCGTGGACCTGTTCGAGTACCAGGCGAGGGACCTCTTCGCCAAGCACGATGTACCGGTGCTGGCCGGTGAAGTCATCGACACGCCTGAGGCGGCGCGCGAGATCACTGAGCGTCTGGGCGGCAAGTCCGTCGTCAAGGCGCAGGTGAAGGTCGGTGGTCGTGGCAAGGCCGGTGGCGTGAAGCTGGCCGCCTCGGCGGACGAGGCCGTCGCCCGCGCGACGGACATCCTCGGCATGGACATCAAGGGCCACACGGTCCACAAGGTGATGATCGCCGAGACCGCCCCCGAGATCGTCGAGGAGTACTACGTCTCCTTCCTCCTCGACCGTGCCAACCGCACCTTCCTCTCCATCGCCTCCGTCGAGGGCGGCATGGAGATCGAGGAGGTGGCCGCCACCCGTCCGGAGGCCGTCGCCAAGACCCCGATCGACGCGATCGACGGCGTGACGCCCGAGAAGGCGCGCGAGATCGTCGAGGCCGCGAAGTTCCCGGCCGAGGTCGCCGACAAGGTCGCCGACATCCTGGTCAAGCTGTGGGACACCTTCATCAAGGAGGACGCCCTCCTGGTCGAGGTCAACCCGCTGGCCAAGGTCGTCTCCGGTGACGTCATCGCCCTCGACGGCAAGGTGTCGCTGGACGACAACGCCGAGTTCCGTCACCCCGACTTCGAGGCCCTCCACGACAAGGCCGCGGCCAACCCGCTCGAGGCCGCCGCCAAGGAGAAGAACCTCAACTACGTCAAGCTCGACGGCGAGGTCGGCATCATCGGCAACGGCGCGGGTCTCGTCATGAGCACCCTGGACGTCGTCGCGTACGCCGGTGAGGCGCACGGCAACGTCAAGCCCGCCAACTTCCTGGACATCGGTGGCGGTGCCTCCGCCCAGGTCATGGCGAACGGCCTGGAGATCATCCTCGGCGACCCGGACGTCCGCTCCGTGTTCGTCAACGTCTTCGGCGGCATCACCGCCTGCGACGAGGTCGCCAACGGCATCGTCCAGGCGCTGAAGCTCCTGGAGGACCGCGGCGAGAAGGTCGAGAAGCCGCTCGTCGTCCGCCTCGACGGCAACAACGCCGAGCTGGGCCGCAAGATCCTCACCGACGCCAACCACCCGCTGGTCCAGCGCGTCGACACCATGGACGGCGCGGCCGACAAGGCCGCCGAGCTGGCTCACGCCGCCGCCAAGTAAGCACTCAGGACGAGGACACCAACACACCATGGCTATCTGGCTCAACAAGGACAGCAAGGTCATCGTCCAGGGCATGACCGGCGCCACCGGCATGAAGCACACCAAGCTCATGCTGGGTGACGGCACCGAGGTCGTGGGCGGCGTGAACCCGCGCAAGGCGGGCACCACCGTGGACTTCGACGGCACCGAGGTACCGGTCTTCGGCACCGTCAAGGAGGCCATCGAGAAGACCGGCGCCAACGTCTCCGTCATCTTCGTGCCGGAGAAGTTCACCAAGGACGCCGTCGTCGAGGCCATCGACGCCGAGATCCCGCTGGCCGTCGTCATCACCGAGGGCATCGCCGTGCACGACTCGGCCGCCTTCTGGTCGTACGCCGGCAAGAAGGGCAACAAGACCCGGATCATCGGCCCGAACTGCCCCGGCATCATCACCCCGGGCCAGTCCAACGTCGGCATCATCCCGGGCGACATCACCAAGCCGGGCCGCATCGGCCTGGTCTCGAAGTCCGGCACGCTGACGTACCAGATGATGTACGAGCTGCGGGACATCGGCTTCTCGACCGCCGTCGGCATCGGTGGCGACCCGATCATCGGCACCACGCACATCGACGCGCTCGCCGCGTTCGAGGCCGACCCCGAGACCGACCTGATCGTGATGATCGGCGAGATCGGCGGCGACGCCGAGGAGCGTGCGGCCGAGTACATCGCGAAGAACGTGACCAAGCCGGTCGTCGGCTACGTCGCGGGCTTCACCGCGCCCGAGGGCAAGACCATGGGCCACGCCGGCGCCATCGTCTCCGGTTCGTCCGGCACCGCCCAGGCGAAGAAGGAGGCCCTGGAGGCCGCCGGCGTCAAGGTCGGCAAGACGCCCACCGAGACGGCGAAGCTCGCCCGCGCCATCCTGGCCGGCTGACACCGCCGCACCGGTCGAGCGCCTGCTCCACCAGTTCCGCACCGAGTGGCCCGCCCCCTGTCCGCAGGGAGCGGGCCACTCGGCGTTCCGGGGTGCCGGGCCCGCCTCATCCGAGGCTCGGGCTGAGCCGTTCCGGCCCGTCCTGCAACTGCTCCCGCAGCTTCTGCCGCAGCTCCAGCTCCTGGTCCGACAGCGACCCCGGGGCCACCCGCTGCGGCACGCCGCGCACCGCCTGCCCGGGGGACACGGGCGGTTCGTAGTGCGTGGGCGCGGTGCGCAGGGTCAGGGCCGTGGTCCCGATGAGGGCGACCGTGAACGCGATCGCCGCCCGGGTCCGGAACCGCGCCCGGCGTTCGCCGCCCCTGCGCACGGTCGGCGGCTCGGCCGCCCGCAGCCGCTCGTTCGACGCCAGCTCGGCCAGCCTCCGGTGCAGCATCTGCGGGTCGGCCAGCGCGGGCAGCCGGCCGGCGACGGCCTCGCGGGCGTGCAGCAGCCGGTTCGCCGCCGTCGGGGTGCTCGCCTCCGTCTCCGCGGCCGTCTCGGGCAGGTCCAGGCCCACCCCGTCGTACAGCACGAGCGTGCGGCGGTGCCGCGGGGGGAGCCTGAGGAGGGTGTTCAGCAGGGTGCGGTCGCCGGGGTCGGCGGGCGGCGGCTCGGGGTGCCGGTGGCGCGGGCGGAACCGCTGCCAGGGCGACAGCGCGTACTCGTACGCCGTCGCCCGTACCCAGCCCACCGGGTCCCGGTCGCGGGCCACCTCGGGCCAGCGCTCCCAGGCGGTCTGGAAGGCCCGCTCGACCGACTCGCGTGCCTGCTCGCGCCGGCCGGTCAGCAGGAAGGTCTGCCGTACGAGGGCGGGGGCGCTGAACGCGTAGAGCGCGTCGAAGGCCTGAGCGGGCGTCAGCGCGACGGGCGCGGGCTCGGGCTGCGGCTTCTGCTCCCCTTCAGGCTCCTGTTTCGGCTCCGGCTCCGGTTTCGGCTCCGGTGCCTGTTCGCCCTGCCGTGCCGCCTCTTCCTCGGCCAGCGTCTTCAGCAACTTCGCGTAAGCCTCCCGCTTCCGGCCTCGCGGAGTCGTGCGACCGCTCTCCCACGCACGGACCGTCCGGGGGGTGACGCCCACCCGTGACGCGAGCTGAGTCTGAGTCAGTGCGGCGGTCTCACGCAGGCGTCGGCGTGCCTTGGGAGGTGGCAGCGGGGTTGCGAGGCTGCGTGTCACAGGGCACCCCTTCGTACGAAAAAGTACATAAACATATATTGAGCGACACAACGGAGCTTCGCCCGTTACGTCGGGAAAGCGCGTGTCGTTGGGAGCATGGCGGGCGTGATGCAGACGACCGCTCGTCCAGCCCCGCTCTCCCTGTTGCGCGCCCGGTGGCGGGACCGGTCGCCCGGACTGGCCGCCGGCCTCCTCGGCGGCGTGGTCGCGGCAGTGTTGGGGCTGGCGGCGTGCGCCGCGCTAGTGACGCTGCTGTGGATCAGTTCGCCGTACCCCGACAGCGGGCCCGGCGGCGCCCTCCACGTCGCCGCCGCGCTGTGGGTGCTGGCGCACGGGGCCGAACTGGTGCGTGCCGACACGCTCTCCGGCACCCCCGCGCCCGTCGGCGTCACCCCGATGCTCTTCCTCCTCCTGCCGGTGTGGCTGCTGCACCGCGCCGCCCGGGACGCCACGGACCCCGGGGACGGTGTGGGCGTGGCCGTGGGCGCGGCTCCCAAGGCGGGACCCGGGGCGCGCCCGGCGTGGATGGCGGGCGCCCCGGACACCGGGCCGCCGCCCGTCTCCGCGCGCGTGGCCTGGACGGGGGTCGTCCTCGGCTACCTCTCCGTCGCCGGGCCCGTCGTCCTGTACGCGCAGGGCGGCGCGCTGCGGCCCTCGTCGTGGTGGGCGGTGGTGTGCCTGCCGCTGGTCGCCATGGGAGCGGCGGGCGCCGGTGTGTGGACGGCGTTCGGCCGGCCGGGCGGGCCCGTGGGACGGGCGCTGCGGGTGCTGCCCCGGAAGCTGCGGGAGTTGATGGTGGAGCCGGACGCGCGCCTGGGCGCCGCGACGCGCGCCGCGGGCGCCGGTGCGGCGGTGCTCGTAGGCGGCGGCGCGCTGCTGCTCGCGGTGTCACTCGTATGGCATTGGGCCGCCACGGGGGAGGCGTTCCTGCGGCTGACGGAGGGATGGTCGGGGAGGTTCGCCGTACTGCTGCTCTGCCTGACGCTGGTGCCGAACGCGGCGGTGTGGGCCGCGGTGTACGCCCTCGGCCCCGGCTTCCTGCTCGGGACCGGGCATGTCGTGGCGCCCACCGCCTCCGCGCCCGCAGCGCTGCTGCCGCCGTTCCCGCTGCTGGCGGCGGTGCCGGACGCGGGGCCCGGTACGCCGCTGCACTGGGCGGCCGGCGCGGTGCCGTTGGCGGCGGGGGCGGCGGTGGGGTGGTTCACGGCGCGGGCGGCCACGTCGGGAGAGCCGGGTGAGCGGGGAGCGGGCTCGGTGGCCGGGGCGTGGTCGTGGTCGTGGCGGCGGACCGCCGGCGCCGCCGTGGTGGCCGCCGTGCTGTGCGCGGTCCTCGTCGCCCTGCTGGCCGCGTTCGCCGGCGGGCCGCTCGGGAGCGCCGCGCTCGCCCGGTTCGGGCCGGTGTGGTGGCAGGCCGGGGCAGCGACGCTGGCGTGGATCGCGGTGGTGGCGGTGCCGGTCGCCGTGGTGGCGCGGGCATGGCGGTGCCGGGGCGCTGCCGCACGGGAGGCGGTGGTGCAGGCGGCCGGGGCGGAGAAGGCGGCCGACAGGGGTGCGCGCCGGTGGGCGCGGGTCCGGGTTCCGGTGCCGTCCGTGGGGCGTTGGTGGAGGCGGGACGCGAAGGACTCGAAGGACGTGGACGTGGGCGTGGCGGCGGGGGAGGACGAGGGTGCGGTGCCGTTCGGGTTGTACGACGGCGACGATGGCGGGGCGGGGTACGACCTGCTGCCGGTCGACGGGGCCGCGGAGTCGCCTCGCGGCGGGGAGTGAGGGAACGGTGGGTGCGGGGGTGACGACGGGCCTTTCGCCCGCGCCGCCCCTTCCCGTTCCCGTCCCTGGGGGCTGCGCCCCCGGACCCCCGCTTCCCGCAGCTCGGCCTCAACGGCCTCGTCCTCAAACGCCGGACGGGCTCACAGTGAGCGGGGCTGGGTCAGTCCTCGGAGCCCAGCAGCGGGCGCAGTTGCTCCGGCAGGTGGCGCTCGCAGGACTGTTCCGCCGCGTTGGTCAGGGCGTCCTCGCGGCAGGTGTAGTAGTCGCTGTAGACCAGCTGGGCGCCGAAGGACGCGGCGACCAGAAGGATGGCCAGGGACGACGTGACCAGGCCGCTGATCGCGGCGGTGCGCTGCGGGCGGCCCGTCTGCTCCGCGGGCGGGGCGGGGGTGTCCGGGTCGGAGGCGGCGCGGGGCTTGGCGCGCAGCGCGCTGATGCCCCAGTACAGGGCCGGGGCGCCGAGCAGCAGGGCCACGTACGGCCAGGTGAAGAGGGCGAAGAAGAGGGCCCACATGCCGCTCAGCAGGGCGTAGCGGGCACGCCGCTGGGCGGGGTCCGTCGGGTCCCAGCGCGGGCCCGGTCCGCCGCTCTGCCCCTCGGGGCCGCCCGAACCGCCGGGCCGCTCGCCGAAGCCGCCGGGGGACCGGCCGGGCTGCCGGTCGCTCCACTGGCCGCCCCAGGGGGACCGCCCGCCCTCGCCCTGGGAATCGTCGTCGCCCGACGGGTGGCGCGGCTGCCAGGGGCGGTCCGGCGTGCCCTCGGGGGGCGGTGCGAACGGATTGTCCTGGTCGGTGGAGCCGTCCTGCCCGCCGCCGCCCCTCCGGTCCGAGGGCGTGTCGGGCGGCGACGAGGGGCGCTCGCGCAGCAGCACGGTGCTGCGCTCCCCTGGCTGCGCCGACTGCTGGGGGAGCGTGAGCAGTCGCAGGCTGCGGTCCGGCATCAACTGAGCGTCTTCCCCTTGGCGACGATGAACGGGCGGCTGGTGGAACGGGCGAGCTGGTGGTGCGGGCGAACTGGTCGGTACGTCTGGTGAACGCCTGACGCACAGGCCGCGTTCCCGCTCCGGCTCCAGGCAGACGCTACCTTCCGGCCACGCCCCCGTCCCGAGGGGGCCGTGCGGTGTGCCGGTATCGTTGCTGACGGTCGGCCGCTTCGTAGACTTCCCCGTATCCGGGGGCGCGAAGCATTCGTACGACCGTACAAACAGATCCGCTTCTCCGAGAAAGGCCCCATCGTGGCCGCCAAGCCCGTGGACCGGCGAGCCAAGCGCCTCGTCGTGCTGGTCTCCGGATCCGGCACCAACCTCCAGGCTCTCCTCGACGAGATCGCCGCCACCGGCGTCGAGGCCTACGGGGCCGAGATCGTGGCCGTCGGCGCCGACCGCGACGGCATCGAGGGGCTCGCCCGCGCCGAGCGTGCCGGGGTGGCGACCTTCGTACGCAAGGTCAGGGACTACGGGACCCGCGAGGAGTGGGACGCGGCGCTCGCCGAGGCCGTCGCGGCCCACGAGCCGGACCTCGTCGTCTCGGCCGGGTTCATGAAGATCGTGGGGAAGGAGTTCCTCGCGCGGTTCGGCGGGCGGTTCGTCAACACCCACCCCGCCCTCCTCCCCAGCTTCCCGGGGGCCCACGGGGTGCGGGACGCGCTCGCGTACGGCGCCAGGGTCACCGGGTGCACCGTCCACTTCGTCGACGATGGCGTCGACACCGGGCCGATCATCGCGCAGGGCGTGGTGGAGGTCCGGGACGAGGACTACGAAGACGAAGGTGTCGCTCTGCACGAGCGCATCAAGGAAGTCGAGCGAAGGCTGCTCGTCGATGTCGTGGGGCGGCTCGCCCGCAACGGCTATCGCATTGAGGGACGAAAGGTAGTTATCCAGTGACCGCCACCGCCACCGCCGGGAGCAACAAGCGGGCCATCCGCCGCGCGCTCGTCAGCGTCTACGACAAGACCGGGCTCGAAGACCTCGCCCGCGGGCTGCACGAGGCCGGCGTCGAGCTGGTCTCCACCGGGTCGACCGCCGGGCGGATCGCCGCCGCCGGTGTCCCCGTCACCAAGGTCGAGGAGCTGACCGGCTTCTCCGAGTGCCTGGACGGGCGCGTCAAGACGCTGCACCCCAAGGTCCACGCGGGCATCCTCGCCGACCTGCGCCTGGAGAGCCACCGGCAGCAGCTCGACGAGCTGGGCGTGACGCCGTTCGACCTGGTCGTGGTCAACCTCTACCCGTTCCGCGAGACCGTCGCCTCGGGCGCCACGGCCGACGAGTGCGTCGAGCAGATCGACATCGGCGGCCCCTCCATGGTGCGCGCCGCCGCCAAGAACCACCCCTCCGTCGCGGTCGTCACCAGCCCGGCCCGGTACGCCGACGTGCTCTCCGCGGTCCAGGACGGCGGTTTCGACCTGGCCGCCCGCAAGCGCCTGGCCGCCGAGGCCTTCCGGCACACCGCGGAGTACGACATCGCCGTCTCCTCCTGGTTCGCCTCGTCCTACGCGCCCGCCGACGACTCGCAGTTCCCGGAGTTCCTCGCCACCAGCCTGGAGCGCGCGCACACCCTGCGCTACGGCGAGAACCCGCACCAGCCCGCCGCCCTCTACACCGCCGGCACGGGCGGCCTGGCCGCGGCCGAGCAGCTGCACGGCAAGGAGATGTCGTACAACAACTACACGGACACGGACGCCGCCCGCCGTGCCGCGTACGACCACGACGAGCCCTGCGTCGCGATCATCAAGCACGCCAACCCGTGCGGCATCGCGGTCGGGGCGGACGTCGCCGAGGCGCACCGCAAGGCGCACGCCTGCGACCCGCTGTCGGCGTACGGTGGCGTGATCGCGGTCAACCGCCCGGTCTCCAAGGAGATGGCCGAGCAGGTCGCCGAGATCTTCACCGAGGTCATCGTCGCGCCGGACTACGAGGACGGCGCCCTCGAAGCCCTCACCAAGAAGAAGAACATCCGCGTCCTGCGCTGCCCCGAGGGCCCGGCGCACCCCGTCGACGTCAAGCCCATCGACGGCGGCGCCCTCCTCCAGGTCACCGACCGGGTCCAGGCCGAGGGCGACGCTCCCGCCACCTGGACCCTGGCCGCGGGCGAGGCCCTGACCGAGGCGGAGCTGGCCGAGCTGGCCTTCGCCTGGAAGGCCTGCCGGGCCGTCAAGTCCAACGCCATCCTCCTCGCCAAGGACGGCGCCTCGGTCGGCGTCGGCATGGGCCAGGTCAACCGGGTCGACTCCGCGAAGCTCGCGGTGGAGCGGGCGGGCGCCGAGCGCGCGCAGGGAGCGTACGCCGCCTCCGACGCCTTCTTCCCCTTCCCGGACGGCCTTGAGATCCTCACCGCGGCCGGCGTGAAGGCCGTGGTCCAGCCCGGCGGCTCGGTCCGCGACGAACTGGTCGTCGAGGCGGCGCAGAAGGCCGGCGTGACGATGTACTTCACGGGGACCCGGCACTTCTTCCACTGACGTCCGGACCGCGAAACGGCGGCCCCCGGTTCCCTCCGCGCGGAGGGAACCGGGGACGGCCGCGGTGGCTGACCCGGTGAGCGGATCAGCAGGGGCGCAGCGACCAGATCGGGTCCCAGGTCGCGGTGCCCGCCTGGTAGGCCGTCGACGTCCAGCGGACGCTGCCGTCCTTGTTGAAGAACTTGGCGACCGTGCCCCGCGTCTGGTTGTTGGTGAACGGGCCGTCGCCGGTCCAGTTGGTCAGGTTCCACGTCCGGCACTTGTAGAAGTCGAACTTCGTGCCCTTGACGACCATGCACAGGTGGCCGTAGTCGCAGGCCAGGTCCTGGGCGTCCTTGGTCACGGGAGCCTCCGTCACGGTCAGGCCCTCGTACTCGACCGCGTCGGCGCTCACGCGCAGGGGCTTCGGGGTGTCGGCCAGCACCTGGTCGGCCTTCTGCTGGAGGCCGGTCACCCGGGTGCCGCCCGGACTGTCGGCGGCCGTGGCCGTGGCCGCGACCGTGGACCCGGCGGCCAGGGCCGTGGCCGCGAGGAGGAGTACTGCGGGCTTGACGATGTTCATTGTCGTTCCCCCGTGAACGTCGCTGTCGTACCGGTCGTGTGGTCGGACCGGTCCCACCGCCGGGGCGGTGTGCCCACACCGTGCCCCGGGACGCCCGCCGTGCGGAACCTCGGAACTCCCAGGGTCACGTCCTGCCTTGGGGCGTGTACTCCTTGAGGTGGTGAGCGACGCGGTCGGCGTAGTCGCGGTACTTCGGGGGAACCCCGCCCGCGTCGTTCACCTTCCGGTACGACGTCCGGTACGCGACGGCGACCAGCACACCGCGGTCGCCCGGCAGGCCGGCGTCGAGGCGGGGCGTGATCCAGCACAGGTAACGGCCCATCGCCGGAATGGACTCGGCGGGCGGGAACGGCGGCTGGGGCACGGTCTCACCCGGGGTGCCGTCCTCGTTCATCCACCAGCGCAGCACGCTCGGGGTCCAACGGGCGATGCCGTACTCGTCCTTGGCCGGGTCGGCGAGGTCCGGGTCGAAGTCGCTCTCGACCTTCAGTATGGCCGCGATCAGGGCCGGGCTGACCTCCTGGTGCCCGCAGTCGTGCGCCGTCTCCACGATCAGCAGGCGGTAGGCGGGCGGCACGTCCCGGTCGGTGCGCAGCTCGGCCGCGCCGTAGGAGGCGGCGGCACTCGCGGTGGCGCCGGGGCGGTGGTCCGCGACGGGGCCCGGGCTGCCGTCGTCGGCCCAGCGGGCGGCGCCGTAGCCGAGCGCGGCGAGGGCGACGAGCACCGCGGCCGTGGCGGCCACGACCCCGCGCCGGGGGCGGGGGAGGGGGAGGGGCCGGAGCGGGAACCTTGCCGGGCCGTTCGCGCCCCCCGCCGCACCCGCCACCCGGCGCAGCAGGGCGTCGGTGCCGATCCGGTCGGCGTGCGTACGGGTCAGGCAGGCCCGCACGATCTCCCGCCACCCCGGCGGCAGTTCGGGGGACAGGCGCAGCTCGTGGGTGCCGCGGGCGTAGGCGACGGCGGCGTCGCGGCGGGCCGCCGGGGTGCCGCCGGGCAGCGGGAAGGAACCCGTGAGCACCAGGTGGGCCAGGACGCCGAAGGCCCACACGTCGGCGGACGGGCGGATCCGGCGGCCCCGTTCGCCGATCTCGGACCACAGCAGCTCGGGCGGTGTGTAGTCCGGGGTGGAGAAGGCGGGCGTGTACGCGTGGGTGCCCTCCAGCTCGGCGGCCATGTTGAAGTCGGCGAGCCGCACCGAACCGTCCGCCATCAGCAGCACGTTGGCCGGTTTCAGGTCGCCGTGCACCCAGCCCGCCCGGTGCAGCTGCTGCAGGCCCTCGCAGACCTGCGCGAGCAGCGCGGGCCCGGCGCGCGGGCGGGGAGTGGCGGCGAGCAGGGCGGACAGCGAGCCCTCGGCCCGCTCCAGGACGAGCACGGTGGCCCCGTCCAGCCGGGGGTGGGCGGGGTCGTCGACGGTGAGGGTCTCGTACATCCGGATCAGCCGGGGCCGCCGCAGCCGGCGCAGCAGCTCGACCTCGCGCTCGACCAGGTCCCGCAGGTGGGACAGCTGCCGCGGGGTGCCGGTACCGGTGGGCAGGAACTTCAGCGCGACGGTGCCGGGCGGGTCCTCGCCGGCGCCCCCGGCGCCGCCCCCGTCCGTACCGCCCCGGCCGGAGTCACCCGTGCCGTCCGTGCGCCGCGCCGCGTAGACGCTGCCGAAGGCGCCGGTCGCGAGGGGCTCGCGCACCTCCCAGGCGCCCACCCGGTACCCCCTGGGCACCGGGACGGCGTACGGCTCGGTCATCGCAGCGTCCGCCCGGACGGTGCCGCGAGGACCACCAGGTCGTCCTCGCGGACCAGGTCGAAGCGGAGCGCCAGCGAGACCAGCGACTCCTTCTTGCCGTTCAGCCGCGGACCCGGCTCGGCGGTCTCCGGGCCCGGCTTCAGCCGCAGCTTCACGGCGAGGTAGTCGATGTTCCACTGCACCGACGTACGCGAGGCGGCCGGCCAGGCGGGGCGGAGCCGCTCGACGACCTGGTCCATGGTCGGCAGCGGCGCGTGCGGCGCCCCGCGCAGCCTCGGCTCGCACAGCGCGGCCAGCACCGCGAAGTACCGCTTGGTGCGGTCGACGGAGAAGGCCGGGGCGGTCGGCTCGCCGTCGGCGCCGTTCTCGCCGCGCAGATAGTCGTGGCGCGGCGCCCACACCTCGACCGGGAGCAGGTCACCGGCGGCGGGCAGCACGATCCGCGAGAACTCGAAGGGCACCGGCGCGTCGAGGCGGCCCGGCGCCACCTTGATGTGCTCGCCCGCGCCCTCCGGGTTCTCCACCACGTAGGTCTGGTGGGCGGAGAGGTTGCTCAGGGTCCAGAAGGTGCCGTGCGCCGCGATCTCCCCGGCTCTGCGGGACACCCCGTCGTGCCCGATCCGCAGCCCGCCCTCGGGCACGGACCGTCCGAAGACGAGCCGTTCGCCTGGCGCGAGCCGGTACTGGGTGCGGGTGGGTTCGTCCTCCGTGGTCGGCGGAGGTACCACGATGATGCTGTACAAGGTGCGTCTCCCCGTGCCTGACGGCTACCCACGCCAGACTAGGACGACGCACCAGGGCCGTGCCCCCCTCGTACGGGTGAGACACGGCCCTGGATGGTGATTGGCGCGAACTGTTCAGTCGCCGGTACTCAGTAGCGGGGACGCTTGTACCAGGCCGAGCCGTTCGAGTTCCCGACGAACACGGCGACCAGGATGGCGAGCACCGTGTGGACCAGGCCCACGAGGATGAACGGGTACAGGCCGAGGATCGCGGTGACGATGGCGAAGATCAGAGTCGTTATGCGCACGCCGTTGCCGCCGCTGCCGACCTTGATCGCCAGTACGAGTGCGAACACTCCCCAGGCCAGCGCGAACGCCACGAGGCCCCACAGCATGCCGGACGAGTAGTCGGCCAGCTGCTGGAAGGCGGCGTCGTCCTTCAGGGCGTCGTCGTTCTTCGCGGCGTCCACGCTCGCGGCGCTGATGGCGAACAGGGCCACACCGACGAGCTGGAGGCCGAAAATGACCCACAGCATGACGCGGGCCGCGCTGACGGTGCCGGGCATCGAGGTCGGGGCGGCCGGGTAGCCGTAACCGGCCGACACCGGGGGAGCCTGGGGGTAGCCGTAGCCGGGCTGGCCCTGGGGCTGCTGCTGCGGGTAGCCGTAGTTCGGCTGCTGGCCGCCCTGCGGGGGGCCGTAGGGGTTGTTCGGATCGCCGAAACTCATGGCGGGACTTCCTCCGTCGCTGTCAAGTGCGGGGACGACGCGCGGCTCGACTCGGAGGAGAGTCTTCTCGAGCGGTTCGTCCCCCCGGTACGGCCCCGCGGCACTGTGCAGCCCAATCGTTCTTGACCGAACTCTTACTTGTCCAGCCCGTTCACAAGGCGTTGTGCAAGTGCAACAACATCGATCATGAGCGGATACGGCGGGACGTGTCCCGTGGCGTCCCGAAGGTTCCCGCGCGGTGCCCGCAGGCCGACCTGATTGGAACCGGGGGCCGGTCATCCGCGAGGATGGGGGGTATGACCGCCCAGATTCTCGATGGCAAGGCCACCGCAGCCGCGATCAAGTCCGAACTGACCGCCCGCGTGGCGGCGCTGAAGGAGAGGGGTGTCACACCCGGTCTCGGCACCGTCCTGGTCGGCGACGATCCAGGCAGCCAGAAGTACGTCGCCGGCAAGCACCGCGACTGCGCCCAGGTCGGCATCGCCTCCATCCAGCGCGAACTGCCGGCCACGGCCACGCAGGAGGAGATCGAGGCGGTCGTCCGCGAGCTGAACGAGGACCCGGCCTGCACCGGCTACATCGTCCAGCTGCCGCTGCCCAGGGGCATCGACGAGAACCGCATCCTCGAACTGATGGACCCGGACAAGGACGCGGACGGCCTGCACCCGATGAACCTGGGCCGCCTCGTGCTGAACGAGCCGGCGCCGCTGCCCTGCACCCCCAACGGCATCCTCACCCTCCTGCGCCGCTACGGCGTCGAGATCAAGGGCGCCGAGGTCGTGGTCGTCGGCCGCGGTGTCACCATCGGCCGCCCGATGCCGCTGCTGCTCACCCGGCGCAGCGAGAACGCCACCGTCACCCAGTGCCACACCGGCACCCGCGACCTGGCCGCCCACCTCAAGCGCGCGGACATCGTCATCGCCGCGGCCGGTTCCCCGCACCTGGTCCGCCCCGAGGACGTCAAGCCGGGCGCGGCCGTCCTCGACGTCGGCGTCTCCCGCAACGCCGAGGGCAAGATCATGGGCGACGTGCACCCCGGCGTGGCCGAGGTGGCCGCCTGGATCTCCCCGAACCCGGGCGGCGTCGGCCCGATGACCCGGGCCCAGCTGCTCGTCAACGTGGTGGAGGCGGCGGAGCGCAGTGCCGGCTGAGGGCACCGACGCCGAGCGCCCGGACGGCGCACGGGCCGGCCAGGACACCGGGACCTCGGGGACCCCGGGGACTTCGACTGCCTCGGCGGCCTCGGAAAGCGCCGGTGACCCGGCGGCCTCGCGGGCGTCGAAGGCCCCCGGCGCCTCGGGGAACGCGAAGGCCCCGGCGGACGCCGGGGACCCGGACGGCATCACCGTCCGCGACCCCGTCAGCGCTCCCGACGCCAAGGGACGGCCGCGGCGCGTCACCCGCCGGTTCCCGCTGTTCACCCGCGACACCGCACGCCCCGAGGGCGGCGGCCGGGCCGCGGGCCGCGACGCCCCGGCGCCCGCCCGGCAGTGGCCGGTGCTCGCGGTGGTGCTGGCGGTCGGGCTCGGCCTGCTGCTGACCGCCGTGGGCGTCTTCCGCTGGGGGACGCTGCTGATCGGCGCCGCGCTGCTCGCGGGCGCCGCACTGCGCTGGGTGCTGCCCGACGTCGGCATGCTCGCCGTGCGCTCGCGCTTCACGGACATCGTGACGTACGGCGTCTTCGGGCTCTCCATCGCGCTGCTGGCGCTGATGGCCCAGCCGGACCCGGTGCTGGAGATCCCGTTCCTCAAGGACACCCTGCACTTCACGGTCAGCTAGCGACGCGTACGACGGCCCGTCCTCACCCCCGTGGAAGGACGGGCCGCCGTCGACACCCACCCTCCTGCACGGCGAACGCCCTGTTCAACGCCTGGCAGGGCGCTGTGGCACGGAAGTGACCGTTCCGCTACTCCGCTACGCGAGTCGTTCTCGGGGGTTACGCGCCGGGCACGGGAACGCCGATGGGACACTGGACCACAGGCTGGTGGGCGTGCGACGGTGCACGTTCGCGGCCTCTGTGCTCCTGTGCGCCCCCACCCCGGGAACTGGGATCCTGACCGGGCGCATCCCTGTGGGTAGCCAGAACCAGGCACCGCGCGGGACGCCGCGCGCGGGGCCCAGCGGGGGAACGACCAGCACGACACCGGGGGAAGAGGGGGAAGCAGTGCCTCGTTGGAAGGCCTTGCCGGATGAACTCGATCCGCAGATCAGGGAGTTCACCAGTCAGCTGCGCCGGCTCGTGGACCGCAGCGAGCTGAGCGTCGCGTCGGTGGCCGACGCCACGGGCTACAGCAAGACGTCCTGGGAGCGCTATCTGAACGGCCGGCTGCTGGCGCCGAAGGGCGCCATCGTCGCCCTGGCCGAGGTGACGGAGACCAACCCCGTCCACCTGACCACCATGTGGGAGCTGGCCGAGCGCGCCTGGAGCCGCTCGGAGATGCGCCACGACATGACCATGGAGGCCATCCGGATCTCCCAGGCCCGCGCCGCGCTCGGCGAACTGGGCACGCCCACGGCCAAGTCGGGCAACGCCGGACCCGGTTCGGGCCACGGCGGCAGGAGCGGCAAGGGGAGCCGGACGGGCCGTCACGGTGGCGGCGCGGCCGCCGGGGTCGCCGGGCCGGCGGGCGTGTCGCCCACGCTGCCGCCGACGGTCCCGGCCCAGCCGACGGCCGCCGACAGTCCCGACTCGGTGCTCGGTGCGGTCCGGGACGCCGCCGGACCCGGTACCGCCCCCGTCCCCGTCTCCGGCGGAGCGACCGACGGAAACTCGTGGGGCCTCGCCGGATACCGGGGCCCCGCGCCGACCGGCGACCGCGCGTCCCGCCCCGGGCCCCGGACCGGCACCGGGGAGGCGGCGGGGCCGGCCGCGCCCGCCGCGCCGTACGGTGCCGGCACCGGTGCCGGTCCCGGCACCGCACCGTCGGGCACGTACGGCGAGCCACCGCAGGGCGGCCCCCGTCCGTCCCGCCGGTCCCCGGGCGGCGGGAACAAGCGGATGACCACCTTGGCCGCGGGCGTGGTCGGCGTCCTCGTCGTGATCGCGGGCGCCTTCTTCTTCCTGAACGACGGCGGCGACAAGAAGGACGAGGGCGCGAAACCCTCCCCGTCGCCCACCGTGAGCAGTGAACCGAAGCTGCCGCCGGGCGTGAAGTGCGGCGGCGACGCCTGTACCGGCAAGGACCCCGAGGTCATGGGCTGCGGCGGCGACCTGGTGACCACCGGCGCCAGCGCCGTCGTCGGCACGGCCGCGGTCGAGGTCCGGTACAGCAAGGTCTGCGGTGCCGCGTGGGCCCGCGTCACCCAGGCCGCACAGGGCGACGAGGTCCAGGTGAGCGCCGGCGGTGCGAACGAGCAGCGGGCGACGGTGGGCAACGCCGGTGACACCGTCGCGTACACGATGATGGTCGCCGTGGACTCCGCGACCGACGCCACCGCCTGCGCGACGCTGGCCTCCGGGCAGCAGGGCTGCACGAAGTAGGCGGGAGAGGCGCGGGCGGAGGGCCCGCGAAGGCGCGGGCGGCGGGCCCGCGAAGAAATCTCGCCCGCGGCAGGCATGCTCCGCGGTGTCCCGGGCACGCGAGAAGTACCCCCACGGGAGTCCGGCAACGGTATCCCCGAACGGCGGTCGCCTTCGTCCCCCCTCTCCCGGACAGGCGGCCGCCTCTTTCTCGTGCCCGGCCTCCGGCGCCCGGCCCGTGTCCCGGTTCCGCGCGCACGGGTGATCCGGCGGCGGTCCTGTGGGCCGGGCCACACCGACCCGGACGTGCCGGACACCACGGGCGCGATAGCCTGACGGCTGGATCGATCTCTTGATACCAAGAGATCGATCAAACGCCCGGGGCCGGGACGCCCCACCGCCAGCTGTCATACGGAGAACGCCATGACTCGCACTCCCGTGAACGTCACCGTCACCGGCGCGGCCGGCCAGATCGGTTACGCCCTGCTCTTCCGCATCGCCTCCGGCCAGCTGCTCGGCGCGGACGTGCCGGTCAAGCTGCGCCTCCTGGAGATCACTCCGGCGCTCAAGGCCGCCGAGGGCACCGCGATGGAGCTGGACGACTGCGCGTTCCCGCTCCTCCAGGGCATCGAGATCACCGACGACCCGAACGTCGCCTTCGACGGCGCCAACGTCGCCCTCCTCGTCGGCGCCCGCCCCCGCACCAAGGGCATGGAGCGCGGCGACCTCCTGGAGGCCAACGGCGGCATCTTCAAGCCGCAGGGCAAGGCCATCAACGACCACGCCGCGGACGACATCAAGGTCCTCGTCGTCGGCAACCCGGCCAACACCAACGCCCTGATCGCCCAGGCCGCCGCCCCGGACGTACCGGCCGAGCGCTTCACCGCGATGACCCGCCTCGACCACAACCGCGCGCTGACCCAGCTCGCGAAGAAGACGGGCTCGACGGTCGCCGACATCAAGCGCCTGACCATCTGGGGCAACCACTCCGCGACCCAGTACCCGGACATCTTCCACGCCACGATCGCCGGCAAGAACGCCGCCGAGACCGTCAACGACGAGAAGTGGCTGGCCGACGAGTTCATCCCGACCGTCGCCAAGCGCGGCGCCGCCATCATCGAGGCCCGCGGCGCCTCCTCGGCCGCCTCCGCCGCCAACGCCGCCATCGACCACGTGTACACGTGGGTCAACGGCACCGCCGAGGGCGACTGGACCTCCATGGGCATCCCGTCGGACGGCTCCTACGGCGTCCCGGAGGGCATCATCTCCTCCTTCCCGGTCACCACGAAGGACGGCTCGTACGAGATCGTCCAGGGCCTGGACATCAACGAGTTCTCCCGCGCCCGCATCGACGCCTCCGTCAAGGAGCTGTCGGAGGAGCGCGAGGCGGTCCGCGGTCTCGGCCTCATCTGAGCCCGCCCCGACGCCCGCACGGGCCCCGTTCCCGGCTCCGGCCGGGAACGGGGCCCGTGCCCGTTCCCGGCCTCCCGGCGCCCGTCTCCCGCGGTAGCGGTTGTCGCCGGATCCCTGTCCACCTGGTCGGCATGTGCCCCTTTTATTAGTGATGCGCCGCACTTTCGACGACCGAATCGGCATGCATACGGGGCAGTGGGGCAGGGGCTCACGGTCCCCGAGAGTGACACGTGTGTGACACAGGGGCGTTGACCAGGAACGGAAGGCACATCCCACCATGGCGAACAGAGCGGAAACCCGGACCGAGCGGGCCCACCGGACCATCCACGCGGGCGGCGAGTGGCTCGCGGCGTCCTCCGGCGCCACCCGCGAGATCCTCGATCCCGCGGACGCCCTGCCGTTCACCGTGGTCGCGGAGGGCGACGAGAAGGACACCGACCTCGCGGTGGCCGCCGCCCGGCGGGCCTTCGACACGGGCGAGTGGCCGCACACCCCGGTCGCCGGACGCGCCGCCCTGCTGCGCCGTGTCGCCGACCTCCTCGTGCGCGACCGCGAGGAGCTCGGCCTGCTGGAGAGCCGCGACGCGGGCAAGACCGTCGAGGAGGGGCGCGTCGACATCGACTGCGTCGCCGACGCCTTCCGCTACTTCGCGGACCTGGTCGCCGGCGAGGCCCCCGGCCGGGTCGTCGACGCGGGCTCGCCCGACATCCACAGCGTCGTCGTGCACGAGCCGGTCGGCGTCTGCGCGATGATCACTCCCTGGAACTACCCGCTCCTCCAGGCCAGTTGGAAGATCGCCCCGGCCCTCGCCGCCGGCAACACCTTCGTGATCAAGCCGAGCGAGATCACGCCGCTCACCACGATCGCCCTGATCGACCTGCTCGTCGAGGCCGGCCTCCCCACCGGCGTCGCGAACATCGTCACCGGCCCCGGCCACACCGTCGGCGCCCGGCTCGCCGAGCACCCCGACGTCGACCTGGTCTCCTTCACCGGCGGCCTGGCCAGCGGCACCAAGGTCGCCCAGGCCGCCGCCGTCACCGTCAAGAAGGTCGCCCTCGAACTCGGCGGCAAGAACCCCAACGTCGTCTTCGCCGACGCCTGCGGGACCGAGGAGGGCTTCGACACCGCCGTCGACCAGGCACTCAACGCCGCCTTCATCCACAGCGGCCAGGTCTGCTCCGCGGGCGGCCGCCTCATCGTCGAGGAGTCCGTCCGCGAACGCTTCGTCGCCGAACTCGCCCGCCGCGCCGGGATGATCCGCCTCGGCCGCGGCACCGAGGACGGTGTCGAGTGCGGGCCGCTCGTCTCCGCGCAGCAGCGCGCCAAGACCGAGGACTACGTCGCCTCCGCCCTCGCCGAGGGCGCCGTACTGCGCTGCGGCGGCAAGCGTCCCGAGCCGTCGCCCCAGCGGCCCGAGAGCGGCTACTTCTACGAGCCGACCGTCCTCGACCACTGCCACCGCGGGATGCGGGTGGTGCGGGAGGAGGTCTTCGGGCCGGTACTCACCGTCGAGACCTTCCGTACCGAGGACGAGGCCGTAGCCCTCGCCAACGACACCGAGTACGGTCTGGCCGGTGCCGTCTGGACCGCCGACGCGGGTCGGGCCCGCCGGGTCGCGGGCCGGCTGCGGCACGGCACCGTGTGGATCAACGACTTCCACCCCTACCTGCCGCAGGCGGAGTGGGGCGGCTTCGGCAAGAGCGGCGTCGGCCGCGAACTCGGCCCCGCCGGTCTGGCCGAGTACCGCGAGAGCAAGCACGTCTACCAGAACCTCGCGCCGAAGCCCGTCCGCTGGTTCGCCGGCTGACCCGCCCGTTCGCACCCGTCGCACCCCGTCCCCACTCCCCACTGGAGTACCCCCATGCCCGAAACCACCCAGGTCTACGACTACGTCGTCATCGGCGGCGGCACCGCGGGATCGGTGATCGCCTCCCGCCTCACCGAGAACCCGGACGTCACCGTCGCCGTCATCGAGGGCGGCCCCAGCGACGTCGGCCGCGAGGACGTGCTGACCCTGCGCCGCTGGATGGGCCTGCTCGGCGGCGAACTGGACTACGACTACCCCACCACCGAGCAGCCGCGCGGCAACTCGCACATCCGGCACAGCCGCGCCCGCGTCCTCGGCGGCTGCTCCTCGCACAACACCCTCATCGCCTTCAAGCCGCTGCCGTCCGACTGGGACGAGTGGGAGGCGGCCGGCGCCAAGGGCTGGGGCGCGGTGCAGATGGAGGCGTACTTCGCCCGGCTGAAGAACAACATCGTCCCGGTCGACGAGAAGGACCGCAACGCCATCGCCCGCGACTTCGTCGACTCGGCGCAGCACACGCTGGGCGTCCCCCGGGTGGAGGGCTTCAACAAGAAGCCGTTCACCGAGGGCGCCGGCTTCTTCGACCTCGCCTACCACCCCGAGAACAACAAGCGCTCGTCGGCGTCGGTGGCATACCTGCACCCCG
Organism: Streptomyces sp. NPDC042336; assembly: GCF_055581985.1. Taxonomy (NCBI): domain Bacteria; kingdom Bacillati; phylum Actinomycetota; class Actinomycetes; order Kitasatosporales; family Streptomycetaceae; genus Streptomyces; species Streptomyces sp. NPDC042336. The sequence goes on from NZ_JBVJEA010000008.1 coordinate 95,396, forward strand.
TGATGGACGAGCGCGCCAACCTCACGCTGATGCTGGAGACCTGGGCGTACCGGCTCGAACTCGACGGCACCCGCGCCGCGGGCGTCCACGTCCGCACCAAGGACGGCCAGGAGATCCTGGTCAAGGCGAGGAACGAGGTCGTCCTCAGCGCCGGCGCCGTCGACTCGCCGCGTCTGCTGCTGCACTCCGGCATCGGCCCGAAGGACCAGCTGGAGGCCCTCGGCATACCCGTGGCGCTCGACCTGCCCGGCGTCGGCGAGAACCTGCTCGACCACCCCGAGTCGGTGATCGTGTGGGAGACCGACGGCCCCATCCCGGACAACTCCGCGATGGACTCCGACGCCGGCCTGTTCGTGCGCCGCGACCCCGAACACGCGGGCCCCGACCTGATGTTCCACTTCTACCAGATCCCCTTCACGGACAATCCGGAGCGACTGGGCTACGAGCGCCCCGAGTTCGGCGTCTCCATGACCCCGAACATCCCCAAGCCGAAGTCCCGCGGCCGCCTCTACCTCACCAGCGCCGACCCGTCCGTGAAGCCCGCCCTGGACTTCCGCTACTTCACCGACGAGGACGACTACGACGGCCGCACCCTCGTCGACGGCATCCGCATCGCCCGCGAGATCGCCGCGTCCCAGCCGCTGGCCGGCTGGCTCAAGCGCGAGGTCTGCCCCGGCCCGGACGTCACCGGCGACGAGGAGCTGAGCGAGTACGCCCGCAAGGTCGCCCACACCGTCTACCACCCGGCCGGCACCTGCCGGATGGGCGCCGCCACCGACGAACAGGCCGTCGTCGACCCCGAGCTGCGCGTCCGCGGCATCGAGGGCCTGCGGATCGCCGACGCGTCCGTCTTCCCGACCATGCCCGCCGTCAACCCGATGATCGGAGTCCTCATGGTCGGCGAGCGCGCCGTCGAGCTGATCGGCGGTGACGCCCGATGAGCGCGACCCCCGCCACCGCGGCCGCCGCCACCGACACCGTGGCCGAGCGCCCGCCGGTCTTCTCCGTGGACGGCCTGTGGAAGGTCTTCGGGCCCAAGGCCGCCCGCGTCCCCGCCGATCCGGACCTCACCGCCCTGAGCCCGGCCGAGCTGCGCTCCCGCACCGGCTGCACCGCCGCCGTCGCGGACGTCTCCTTCGACGTGCGCAAGGGCGAGGTCTTCGTCGTCATGGGCCTGTCGGGCTCCGGCAAGTCCACCCTCGTACGCTGCCTGACCCGCCTCATCGAGCCGACCGCCGGGTCCATCGCCATCGACGGCGAGGACGTCCGCGCGATGGACAGGTCCCGGCTGCGCGCCATGCGCAGGCATCGCGCCGCCATGGTCTTCCAGCACTTCGGCCTGCTGCCGCACCGCACGGTCCTGGACAACGTGGCCTACGGCCTGGAGGTCCAGGGCATGGGCCGAGCCGAGCGCCGCGAGCGCGCCGCCGGGATCGTCGCCAAGGTCGGCCTGGAGGGCCTGGAGCAGCGCCGCCCCGGCCAGCTCTCCGGCGGCCAGCGCCAGCGCGTCGGCCTCGCCCGCGCCCTCGCCGTCGACCCCGAGGTGCTGCTCTTCGACGAGCCGTTCAGCGCGCTCGACCCGCTGATCCGGCGGGACATGCAGGAGGAGGTCGTCCGGCTGCACCGCGAGGAGGGCCGCACGATGGTCTTCATCACCCACGACCTCCAGGAAGCCCTCAAGCTCGGCGACCGCATCGCCCTGATGCGCGACGGCCGGGTGGTGCAGCTCGGCACCCCGGAGGAGATCGTCGGCTCGCCCGCCGACGACTACGTCCGTGAGTTCGTCCGGGACGTCCCGCGCGAGCAGGTCCTGACCGTCCGCACGGCGATGCGCCCCGCCGCGAACGCCGACGAGGCGGGCACGGGTCCGGCGATCCGGCCCGGAGCCACCGTCTCGGAGGCCATCGAGGCCGTGGCCAGGGCGGGCTCCCCGGCCCGGGTGATGGACGAGGGCCGCTGCCTGGGCGTGGTGGACGCGGAGACCCTGCTGTCGGTGGTAGCCGACGTAGCTGTGGACACCCCTGACGCAGCACCGGCCACGCGCCGCGAGCCGACCGCCCCGGCCCCCGGCACCAGCGAGGAGCCGGTCTGATGGCAACGATCACCGCACAGGCCTCGCGGAAAGCCGCCCCGCCGGGCATCCTCAGCCGCAGAGCCGTCCGCAAGCTCCTCACCCTGGCCCTGGCGGCAGCCGTCCTCGTCCCCATAGCCGTCACGCAGTGGCCCGGCACCACCTGGCCCACCGCCCTCACCGTCGACGTCTCCGAACCCCTCGGCAAGACCAGCGACTGGATCATCGACAACCGGGACAGCCACCCGCTGTTCCTCTACTTCTTCGGCCACGTCAGCAACGTCGTCGTCCTCGCCGTACGCGCCGTGTACCTCGCCCTCCTCGCCGTCGGCTGGGCCGGGGTCACCGCGATCGGCGCCCTGGTCGCCTGGCGGGTGGCCGGCGTGAAGCTCGCCGCGGGCACCGCCGCGGCGTTCCTGGCCTGCGGCCTGCTCGGCATGTGGGTGCCCACCATGCAGACCCTGGCACTCATGGTCGTCGCGGTCCTCGCGTCGGTCGCCGTGGGCGCCCTGCTGGGCCTGGCCGCCGGCCTCTCCGACCGGATGGACCGCGTCCTGCGCCCGGTGCTCGACACCATGCAGGTGCTGCCCGCCTTCGCCTACCTCCTCCCCGTCGTCCTGGTCTTCGGCATCGGCGTCCCCGCCGCCGTCCTGGCCACCGTCGTCTACGCCGCCCCGCCCATGGCCCGGCTCACCTCGCTGGGCCTGCGCGGCGCGGACAAGGAGGTGCTGGAGGCCGTCGAGTCCCTCGGCACCACCGCCCGCCAGCGGCTGCTGACCGCCCGCATCCCGCTGGCCCGCAAGGAACTCCTCCTCGGCCTCAACCAGACGATCATGATGGCGCTGTCCATGGCCGTCATCGCCTCCGTCATCGGCGCCGGCGGCCTCGGTGACCGCGTCTACCAGGCGCTCGCCTCCGTCGACGTCGGCGCGGCACTCGCGGCGGGCATCCCGATCGTGCTGCTCGCCGTCGTCCTGGACCGCGTGACCGCAGCGGCGGGTCAGCGGCTCGGCGAGGCCGGGAAGTCCCCGGTGACCTGGCTGTACGCCCTGGTCGTCGCCGCGGCCGTCGCGCTCGCCGGGCGGCTGGCCGGACTCCTCGACTGGCCCGACGGATGGGAGGTGGACATCGCCGAGCCCGTCAACCGGGCCGTCGACTGGATGACCGCCCACCTGTACTCCGGCGTCCCCGTCGTCGGCGGCACCGCCGACTGGGCCGCGCACTTCACCAGCTGGGTCCTCAACCCGCTGCGGGACGGCCTCCAGTGGCTGCCCTGGTGGTCCGTACTCCTGATCGTCGCCGCCCTGGCCTGGCTGATCGGCACCTGGCGCACCGCGCTCACCGCCGTCCTCGCGATGGCCGCGATCGGCGTGCTCGGCGTGTGGGACCCGTCCCTGGACACGCTCTCGCAGGTGCTCGCCGCCGTCGCCGTGACCCTGGTCGTCGGCTTCGCCACCGGCATCGCCGCCGCCCGCAGCGACCGCTTCGAACGCCTGCTGCGGCCCGTGCTCGACGTCTTCCAGACGATGCCGCAGTTCGTGTACCTGATCCCGGTCGTCGCCCTGTTCGGCGTGGGCCGCGCGCCCGCCGCGGCCGCCGCGGTCGTCTACGCCCTGCCGGCCGTGGTCCGCATCACCGCCCAGGGCCTGCGCCAGGTCGACCCGGCCGCCCTGGAGTCGGCCCGCTCGCTCGGCGCCACCAGCGGCCAGCAGCTGCGCCAGGTCCAGCTCCCGCTGGCCCGCCCGGCCCTGCTGCTCGCCGTCAACCAGGGCGTCGTCCTGGTCCTCGCCGTCGTCATCATCGGCGGCCTGGTCGGCGGTGGCGCGCTCGGCTACCAGGTCGTCTTCGGCCTCGCCCAGGGCGACCTGGCGACCGGTCTGGTGGCGGGCGCCGCGATCGTCTGCCTCGGCCTGATGCTCGACCGCGTCACCCAGCCCACCGAACGCCGTACGAAGAAGGGCGCCTGAGATGTCCCGCAAGCGGATCGCGGCGGCCGCCGCCGTGCTGGTGCTGGCCACCGGCTGCGGCGCCGCCGACATGACCAAGCAGGCGTCCCCGTTCGCCAACGCCCAGGGGGCCAAGACCGTCACCCTGTCCGTGCAGTCCTGGGTCGGCGCCCAGGCCAACGTGGCCGTCGCCCAGTACCTGCTGGAGCACGAGCTGGGCTATCGCGTCGACACCGTCCAGGTCGACGAGGTCCCCGCCTGGGACGCGCTGAGCCAGGGCCGCGTGGACGCCATCCTGGAGGACTGGGGCCACCCCGAGCAGGAACAGCGCTACGTCCAGGACAAGAAGACCATCGCCGCCGGCGGCGACCTCGGCGTCACCGGGCACATCGGCTGGTTCGTCCCGACGTACTTCGCGAAGAAGCACCCGGACGTCACGAACTGGAAGAACCTCGACAAGTACGCCGACCTGCTGCGCACCGCGGAGAGCGGCGGCAAGGGCCAGCTCATGGACGGCTCCCCGTCCTACGTCACCAACGACAAGGCCCTGGTGAAGAACCTGGACCTGGACTACCAGGTCGTCTTCGCCGGATCCGAGGCCGCCCAGATCACCCAGATGCAGCAGTTCGCCAAGGAGAAGAAGCCCTTCCTGAGCTACTGGTACACCCCCCAGTGGCTGATGGAGAAGATCCCGATGACCGAGGTGAAGCTGCCGCCGTACGAGGAGGGCTGCGACGCCGACCCGGCGAAGGTCGACTGCGCCTACCCCGTCACCCCGCTGCAGAAGTACCTCAACGCCGGTTTCGCTGAGGACGGCGGCAAGGCCGCGGAGTTCCTCAAGAGGTTCAAGTGGACGACGGAGGACCAGAACCAGGTCTCCCTGATGATCGCCGAGCGGAAGATGCGGCCCGACGAGGCGGCGAAGAAGTGGGTGGACGGCCACGAGTCCGTCTGGAAGAAGTGGCTGTCCTGACCCTCACTTCGTCAGCTCCGCCGCGATCTCCCGCACCGCCCGCTCCGCGCGCCGCTGGAGACCCGGCCCGAACGTGACCCGGGTGGCCCCGAGTTCGCCGAGCTGGGCGGGCGAGGGGCCGTCCCCGGGCCGCGCGACGACGTTCACCGGCCCCTGGATGCCGGCCCGCAGCAGCGGCACCACGTCCACGGGGGCGCCGATCGGATACACGCAGTCGGCGCCCGCGGCGACGTACAGCGCGGCACGTTCAATGGCCCGGTCCGGGTCGGCGACGCCCCTGACGAACGTGTCGATCCGGGCGTTGACGAACAGCCGGTCCCCGGCCGCCGCCCGCACCTCGGCCAGCCACGCGGCGTGCTCGCGCGGGTCCTTGAGCACCCCGCCGGTGGAGTCCTCCAGGTTGCAGCCCACGGCCCCCGCCGTGAGCAGCCGCTCCACCAGTTCCCCGGGGGCCAGCCCGTACCCGTCCTCCACGTCCGCCGACACCGGGACGTCGACCGCCCGGGCGATCCGCGCGACCGCCGCGAACATCTCGTCGGCCGGGGTCCGCCCGTCCTCGTACCCGAGCGACGCGGCGACCCCGGCACTGGGCGTCGCCAGCGCCGGGAAACCGGCCTGAGCGAAGACGCGGGCGCTCGCCGCGTCCCAGGGGCCCGGCAGGACGAGCGGGTCGCCCGGAGCCCGGCCGTGGTGCAGGGCGCGGAAGGTGCCGGCCTCGCTCATGGTGTGTAACCCCCCGGCGGGATGCGGCGGCCGACCATCACCCGGTTCCAGCTGTTGATGACGGCGATCAGCCCGACGAGGTGGGCCAGCTCGCCGTCCGGGAAGTGCGCGGCGGCCCGCTCGTACACGGCGTCGGGCACGAAGCCCTCCGTCAGCACCGTCACCGCCTCGGTCAGCGCGAGCGCGGCCCGCTCCCGCTCGCTGTAGAGCTCCTCGGCCTCCTCCCAGGCGTCGAGCAGACCGAGCCGCTGCTCGCTCTCCCCGTTCTTCCGGGCCAGGGTGAGGTGCATGTCCAGGCAGAACGCGCAGTGGTTGAGCTGCGAGGCCCGGATCATCACCAGTTCGGCGAGCACGGGGTCGCCGAGCCCCTTCTTGGCCGCCGCGCTGAGCGCGGACATGGCCTGCGCGACCTCCCGGTCCAGGAGCCGCGTGCGGGCCGTCATCCGTGCTGTCCCGGCCGGTAGTGCCCCGGGGTCAGGCGGCAGGTCACGCCGAAGCGGTTCCAGGCGTTGATCACCGTGATGACGGCGATCAGCTGCGCCAGCTCCGGCTCCTCGAAGTGTTTCGCGACCCTCTCGTAGACCTCGTCGGGGACGAAGCCGTCCGTCAGCACGGTCACGGCCTCCGTCAGCTCCAGCGCCGCCAGCTCCTTCTCCGTGTAGAAGTGCCGCGACTCCTCCCAGGCGCTGAGCTGGATGATCCGCTCCACGCTCTCCCCGGCCGCGAGGGCGTCCTTGCTGTGCATGTCGATGCACAGGGCGCAGTGGTTGATCTGGGAGGCGCGGATCTTCACCAGCTCGTACAGCGTCGGATCCACCCCGCGCCGCGCGGCCGTGTCCAGCCGGATCATCGCCTTGTGCACCTCGGGTGCGTGCTTGGCCCACTCCAGCCGTACGGGCAGTTCGGAGGCGTGCTCCGCGGTCGTCGTCTCATCGTGGTGCGTCGTCATGCCCTCGACCCTAGGAACGAAGCAGCCCAGGGGTATGGTCCATTTCCATGGCGAATCCCTGGGCCACTCTCGGCGTCGACCTGCACCTGGAACCGGCCGGGCCGGGCCTGCGCCGCGGGCTGACCGACGCCCTGCGCGAGGCCGTCCGCACCGGCCGCCTGACCGCCGGCACCCGCCTGCCCTCCTCCCGCATCCTCGCCGCCGACCTAGGCATCGCCCGCAACACCGTCGCCGACGCCTACGCCGACCTCGTCGCCGAGGGCTGGCTCACCGCGCGCCAGGGCTCCGGCACCCGCGTCGCGGACCGCGCCGTCGTCCCGCCCGCAGGGTCGGCCCCGCGCCCCCGAGCCGGCACCCGCCCCGCCTACGACCTCCGCCCGGGCACGCCCGACCTGGCCTCCTTCCCGCGCGCGGAGTGGCTCAAGGCGGCCCGCCGCGCTCTCACCGCCGCCCCGCACGACGCCCTCGGCTACGGCGACCCCCGCGGGCGCCCGGAGCTGCGGACCGCTCTGGCCGGCTACCTCGCCCGGGCCCGCGGTGTGCGCGCCGACCCCGAACGCCTGGTGGTCCTCGGCGGGTTCGCGCACGGCCTGACCCTGCTCGCCGCCGTGCTGAGGGCGCGCGGCGTGCACACCGTCGCCGTCGAGTCGTACGGCCTCCACGTGCACCGCGACCTGCTGACCGCCGCCGGACTGCGCACCGTCCCGCTGCCCTTCGACGCGCGCGGCACCGACCCCGTCGGGCCGGCCGGCGCGGGCGCCGTGCTGCTCACCCCCGCCCACCAGTTCCCGATGGGCGTGCCCCTGCACCCCGACCGGCGGGCCGCCGTCGTGGACTGGGCGCGGCGCACCGGCGGCCTGGTCCTGGAGGACGACTACGACGGCGAGTTCCGCTACGACCGCCAGCCCGTCGGCGCCCTCCAGGGCCTGGACCCCGACCGCGTCGTCTACCTCGGTACCGCGAGCAAGTCCCTCGCCCCCGGCCTGCGGCTGGCGTGGGCCGTGCTCCCGCCGGGCCTCGCCGACGACCTCACGGCGTCCCGCGGGGGCCTCGACACCAGCGGCGTGCTGGACCAGCTGACCCTGGCCGAGTTCCTCACCTCCGGCGCCTACGACCGCCACGTCCGCTCCGCCCGCCTGCGCTACCGGCGCCGCCGGGACGCCCTGGTCGCGGCGCTCGCCGACCGCGCGCCCGAGGTGCGGGTCACCGGGATCGCGGCCGGTCTGCACGCCGTCCTCGGGCTGCCGCCCGGCACCGAGCAGCAGGTGGTCAGGGCGGCGGCCTGGCAGGGCCTCGCCCTGCACGGCCTGTCCGGCTTCCGGCACCCCGAGGCCGTGACCGAACCGCGGGACGCCGTGGTCGTCGGCTACGGCACCCCTCCCGACCATGGCTGGGCGGGGGCCCTGGACGCGCTGTGCCGGGCGCTGCCGTAGAGTCCACCCGCGGCGCGGGCCGTACACTCGATCGGCCCAACTGTCGTACAGGTGCTTGGACAACGGGGAGAAAAGGACATGGCAGAGACCCGGCGGCGGCTGCGGTCGAGCACCGTGGTGCTCGGCGGCATGGGAGTGCTCGCGGCGGCCCTGAGCGCCTGCGGTTCGGACCCCGACCGCAGGTGCGTGGACCGCGACAGCTACGACTACCTCAACGGCTACAAGGTCGTCGCCGACAAGAACTGCAAGTCCGGCTCGTCCGGCAGCTCCACCGGCAAGGGCCGCAAGACCTCACGCGCCACGGACGGCGACTGGTACTACGACGCCGACGTCAGCAACGGCTGGGCCGACTCCGGCACCTTCAGCCGGTCCGAGGCCGTCGACCGGGGCGGCTTCGGCTGCTCGGGCTCCGGCAGCGGCGGCGGTTGAGGACCGGGCCGTGGAACGCCGTACCACCGAACCCCGCCCCGGCTGGCAGCAGACCGTCGAGGAGCAGGGGCTGATCTACCCCCTGACCCGCTACCCGGACGACTCCCTGCGCCCCTACTGGGACGAGAGCGCCTACTACGTCTTCTCCCTGCCGGAGGTCGAGGCGCTGGAGGAGGTCGTCGAGGAACTGCACCGCATGTGCCTGGCGGCCGCCGGACACATCGTCGCCGCGGACCGCTTCGCCGACCTGGGCATCACCGACCCGCGCGTGGTCCGCGCGGTCACCGAGGCCTGGCACCGCCGCGCGGAACTCCCCTCCGTCTACGCCCGCTTCGACCTGCGCTACGACGGCACGGGACCGGCCAAGCTCCTGGAGTACAACGCCGACACCCCGACCTCACTGGTCGAAGCGGCCTCTCCGCAGTGGTTCTGGATGGAGGAACGCTTCCCCGGCGCCGACCAGTGGAACTCGCTCCACGAGCGCCTCGTCGACGCCTGGAAGAAGCAGGCCGCCCTCCTCCCGCCGGGCAGCCCCCTGTACTTCGCGCACTCCTCGGACGACGAACTCGGCGAGGACCTGATGACGGTCGCCTACCTCAAGGAGACCGCCGAGCAGGCCGGCCTGGCCACCGACTGGATCTCCATGGAGGAGATCGGCTGGGACCGCCTCTCCGGCCGCTTCGTCGACAACAAGCTGCGTTTCATCCGCAGCCTCTTCAAGCTCTACCCCTGGGAGTGGCTCACCACCGACCGCTTCGCCGGCCACGTCCTGGACACCCTGGACAACGGCGGCGGTACCGGCACCACCCTGTGGATCGAGCCCGCCTGGAAGATGCTGCTCAGCAACAAGGCCCTGCTGGCCATCCTCTGGGAGCTGTACCCCGGCCACCCGAACCTCCTGGCCGCCTACCTGGACGGCCCGCGCGAGCTGGCCACCGGCACCGGCTGGGTCACCAAGCCCCTCCTGGGCCGCGAGGGCGCCGGCGTCACGATCCACGACCCCGGCACCGACCCGGCCCCGCGCCCCGAGCCCTGCTGCTACCAGGAACTGGCCCCTCTGCCCGACTTCGACGGCAACCGGGTCGTCCTGGGCGCCTGGGTGGTGGAGGACGAGTCGGCGGGCCTGGGCATCAGGGAGTCCTCCGGCCTGGTGACGGACGAGTACGCCCGCTTCCTGCCCCACGTGATCCTGTGACGCGGCTCAGGACGCGGGCGGGAAGACGAAGAAGCCGTTCACCTCGCCGCCCGGCCCGGCGTTGAACGCGCCGACCCAGCCGTAGCCGGTCGGCCCGTTGAAGCGGGGCATGAGACGGTCGGAGAGGTCCTTGGCCAGGACCTTCTTGGTGCGGGCGTCCACGGCCAGCAGGGTTTCGGTCTCCAGGGTCTTGCCGTACAGGACGCTGCCGGTACCGGAGAACCACAGAGGCACCAGGGCGTTCTCGCCCTCGCCCTGGGACCACAGAGCCCTGCCGTCGGCGACCCGTACCACCGACGCCACGTCGTCGGTGAAGAGGGCGGCCAGATCGCCCCGGGGACTGAACTCCGCGTCCTCGTCGCCCTCGAAGGAGGTGACGGCCTCGGGACCGCCGGCCAGGTCGTACGTGGCGAAGACCCCGCTGCGGCCGAAGGGGCTCACGTCCCACACGGTGAGCACCTTGCCGTCGGAGACCCGCAGCACGGACAGCTCCCCGGTCTTCCCGTCGTCCCGGACCCAGGCACCCTCGGGCGGTGTCACCTTCGCGCTGTCCCAGACCTTCTTCCCGTCGGCCACGCCGTAGAGGCTGATCCGCGGGGAGAGACCGGTGTCATCGAAGCCGGGATAGTAACCGTCGGTGATCAGCGGTGCGAACAGGTCGTTGCCGCCGTTGGCGAGGACCTTCGCGGTGCTCGGCACGAACCCGCAGCCGCTCTCGAAGCCCTCGCAGGGGACGGTGCGGGCGGTGCCGCCCTCGACGGGGGTGAGCCGGATGGTGTCACCGCTCGTCTCGACCAGATGGCCCTCGGCGATGAAGCTCCGGCCGGCGCTCACCTTCGAGTCCGACGAGTCCTCCTCCGCCTCCCGCTCGGGCAGCTCCGCCTTTCCGAGCAGGCCGCCCGCGCTGTCGTACAGAGCGGCGGTCGTGCTGGTCCTTGCCTTGGTCAGCCCGTCGGACTCGGTCGTCGTCGAGGTCGTGACCGCGACGGCCGGCCGGCCCCCGTGCCAGGTGGTGAGGGTGACCGAATCGGTCTTCACCCGCAGCTCCTTGCGGACGGCACCGGTCTTGACGTCCCTGAACTCCAGGACGAGGTTCTCGGGCGTGTCCGAGCTGTACAGCCAGGTCGCCGCCGGTCCGTCCTCGATGTCCGGAGTCTCGTCGGACACGTAGTCGCCCTGAGCGTCCTTGGCGAAGAGGAGCGTGTCGCCGAGGTCCAGCACCACGGGAATGCTCATGGGGCCGTCGACCGGGAGGCTCCAGGCGGCCTGCCGGGCGAGCCCCGGCAGTGCGGGCCCCTTGTAGGCGGGACCCTTCTCGGCCGCTCCGCCCTCCGCCGGGGCCTCGGCACTCCTGCCGCCCCCGCCTCCGGCGCCTCCGTCGGCGCCGTCGGACGAGCTGCATCCGGCCAGCAGCCCCGCCGTCAGCACCAGACCCGCCAGCGCGGCCACCGTGTGCCGGGATGGCAGGACGCGCCGTGCGCCGAGCCCTCCGAGTGCCTTCTTCTCGCCGTTCTCCACCCGCATGTGCCCGAATCCCCCATCGCCGAGCTCCTCCGCCCGGCGCGCAGGGACGATGCGTGCTCCGTACTCGTCGTCCCCGGGGGGCGGTTGATCGAAAGCGCATCCTAATCGAGGGAGGACGCCGGCACGGGACTCCTTTCCCACTCCCTCCCGGCCTTCTCGGTCGGTGGACGCCGACGCCTCCCGCCCGTCGCGCCCGGTAGGCTGGCCGCGGACCGTGACTGGCGCGCTGGGATGGGATGGACCATCGGGGAGCGGTCCCTGAGCAGACAGTGCCGTGCGCCTGGGCCGAACCGTGAACCGTGTACGCCGCGAGCCACGCCATCCGGAGGCCGTCATGTCCGACCAGCAGCCCCTCTCGACCGAGTCCACCGCCTACCGCGCCGCCCTCGACGTGATCCGCGCCGTCGAACCCCGCGTGGCGGACGCCATCGGCCAGGAGGTCGCCGACCAGCGCGAGATGCTCAAGCTGATCGCCTCCGAGAACTACGCCTCCCCGGCCACCCTGCTGGCGATGGGCAACTGGTTCAGCGACAAGTACGCCGAGGGCACCATCGGCCGCCGCTTCTACGCCGGCTGCCGCAACGTCGACACCGTCGAGTCCCTCGCCGCCGAGCACGCCCGCGAGCTGTTCGGCGCCCGCCACGCCTACGTCCAGCCGCACTCCGGCATCGACGCCAACCTGGTCGCCTTCTGGGCCGTCCTCGGCGCCCGCGTCGAGGTGCCCTTCCTGGAGAAGACCGGCGCCCGCCAGGTCAACGACCTGACCGACGCCGACTGGGCCGAGCTGCGCCAGGCCTTCGGCAACCAGCGGATGCTCGGCATGTCCCTGGACGCCGGCGGCCACCTCACCCACGGCTTCCGTCCGAACATCTCCGGCAAGATGTTCGACCAGCGGTCCTACGGCACCGACCCGGCCACCGGCCTGATCGACTACGAGGCCCTGCGCGCCTCCGCCCGCGAGTTCAAGCCGCTGATCATCGTCGCGGGCTACTCCGCGTACCCCCGGCTGGTGAACTTCCGGATCATGCGCGAGATCGCCGACGAGGTCGGCGCGACCCTCATGGTCGACATGGCGCACTTCGCCGGACTGGTCGCGGGCAAGGTGCTCACCGGCGACTTCGACCCGGTCCCGCACGCCCAGATCGTGACGACGACCACGCACAAGTCGCTGCGCGGCCCGCGCGGCGGCATGGTCCTGTGCGACGACTCGCTCAAGGACCAGGTCGACCGCGGCTGCCCGATGGTCCTCGGCGGTCCGCTCCCGCACGTCATGGCCGCCAAGGCCGTCGCCCTCGCCGAGGCCCGGCAGCCCGCGTTCCAGGACTACGCGCAGCGCATCGTCGCCAACGCCCGGGCCCTCGCCGAGGGCCTGACCAGGCGCGGCGCCACCCTGGTGACCGGCGGCACGGACAACCACCTGAACCTGATCGACGTGGCGTCCTCCTACGGCCTCACCGGCCGTCAGGCCGAGGCCGCGCTCCTCGACTCCGGCATCGTCACCAACCGCAACGCCATCCCCGCCGACCCGAACGGCGCCTGGTACACCTCCGGCATCCGCATCGGCACCCCGGCGCTGACCACACGCGGTCTCGGCACCGCGGAGATGGACGAGGTCGCGGGCCTGATCGACCGGGTCCTGACCACGACGGAGCCCGGCACCACCAAGTCCGGCGCCCCGTCCAAGGCCTCGCACGTCCTCGACGCGAAGGTCGCCGACGAGATCTCGCACCGCGCGACCGACCTGGTGGCCGGCTTCCCGCTGTACCCGGAGATCGACCTCGGCTGAGCGCCCGGGAGCCTCCGGCCCGGGGGCTCTAGAGGTCGATCAGCTCCTGACGCGGCTCCCCGCGCGGCGGCCCGGCACGGTACCGGGCCGCCGCGCGGCGTACCAGCAGCGTCCCCGCGACGCCCGCCCCGAGCCCGGCGGCGGCCCACCACACGCCGTCCGGCCCGCCGTCGCCCCCCTTCGCCCTGGGCGCCGGTCCCGTCCTCCGCGAAGAAGCCCTCGTCGGCCAGCCACGCGTAGGTGTCCCGGGGCACCCGGTGCCAGCGGATGTCGTCGTCCGCCACGTCCGGCGCCGGGTCCGTGCGCACCCACGGCGTGCCGTCCTCGGCCAGGAAGAGCTGGTCCTGCCGCAGCATCGCCACGTCCCCGCCCGGCGCCCGCTCCGTCTGCGGCCACCCCCCTACGCCGGTCAGCCCCCACAGCACCGTGAACTCCACCGGGGGGGCGGCGGTCCCGCGTCCACTCCCGCGGAACCGGCTCGGTCTCCGGGCGCGACGGTTCGAGCAGGCTCCGCAGCCGGTCGAAGTCCCGCTCACCCGCGTGCCAGGACGTGGTGCGCCCCGTCCCCGTCCACACGATCACGGCGACGTCCGGCTCCGTCGGCGGCGCCGTACCGTCCGCCACCGCGGTCCCGGTCGCCCCCGCCCACAGCACCGCGGCCGCCGCCCCCGCCCACCACCGCATGCCCCGCCCCTCCCGTCCCCCACCTCGTTACACCACCGGGCTCGCAATGGAGCCCCCCTGTGCCGAACCCGTGCCCGACCGCCCCGCGAAGCCTGAGAGAATGGTGAACATGGCCAACGATCGTCCCCGCGTGCTCTCCGGTATCCAGCCGACCTCCGGCTCGTTCCACCTCGGCAACTACCTCGGCGCCGTCCGCCAGTGGGTCGACATGCAGACCACTCACGACGCGTTCTACATGGTCGTCGACCTGCACGCGATCACGGTCCCGCAGGACCCGAAGCAGCTGCGCGAGAACACCCGCGTCGCCGCCGCCCAGCTCCTCGCGGCCGGCCTCGACCCGGACCGCTGCACCCTGTTCGTGCAGAGCCACGTCCCCGAGCATGCCCAGCTCGGCTGGCTGATGAACTGCATCACCGGCTTCGGCGAGGCGTCGCGGATGACGCAGTTCAAGGACAAGTCCGCCAAGCAGGGCAACGACCGCACCACCGTCGGCCTGTTCACGTACCCGATGCTGATGGTCGCCGACATCCTGCTCTACCAGGCCGACCAGGTCCCCGTCGGCGAGGACCAGCGCCAGCACCTGGAGCTGACCCGCGACCTCGCGGACCGCTTCAACCAGACCTACGGCGACGCCTTCACCGTCCCGAGCGCCTACATCCTCAAGGAGACGGCGAAGATCTACGACCTCCAGGACCCGACCGCCAAGATGAGCAAGTCGGCGGCCACCCCGAAGGGTCTGATCAACCTGCTCGACGAGCCGAAGGCCACCGCGAAGAAGGTGAAGAGCGCGGTCACGGACACCGACACCGTGGTCCGCTTCGACCGCGAGCACAAGCCCGGCGTCAGCAACCTGCTGACGATCTACTCCACCCTCACCGGTGCCGAGATCGCGGAGCTGGAGCAGAAGTACGAGGGCAAGGGCTACGGCGCGCTGAAGACGGACCTCGCCGACGTCGTCGTGGAGTTCGTCACCCCCTTCCGCGAGCGGACCCGGCAGTACCTGGACGACCCGGAGACGCTCGACGCGATCCTCGCCAAGGGCGCCGAGAAGGCCAGGGCCGTCGCCGCCGAGACTCTCGCCCGGGCGTACGACGCGGTGGGCTTCCTCCCCGCCAAGCACTGACCCGCGACGCCGCCCGGGGCACCGCCGCCGCGGTACCCCGGCACCGTCCGTGCGCCCCGGCACGCCGCCGTAGCGCTGCACATCACCCCGGTTGCGCCTGCCGACGGCACGGCGGTGGCCGTACAGTCGATATCCGGGTGTCCCACACCCGGCACACAACGAGCGACACGTGACGACAGGAGACGAAGTGGGGACCGTAACGATCGGCGTGTCGATCGCGGTCCCGGAGCCTCACGGCAGCAAGCTCCAGCAGCTGCGCGCGGGCTTCGGCGACGCCGCCGCTCACGGCATCCCCACGCACGTCACCCTGCTGCCGCCGACCGAGGTGGACGGCGGCGCACTGCCCGCGATCGAGGCGCACCTGGCGGAGGTGGCGGCGCGCGGCCGGCCCTTCCCGATGCGGCTGTCCGGCACCGGGACCTTCCGCCCGCTCTCGCCCGTCGTCTACGTCCAGGTGGTCGAGGGCGCGGCGGCCTGCTCCTGGCTCCAGAAGCGGGTCCGCGACGCCTCCGGCCCGGTCCCACGCGAACTGCAGTTCCCGTACCACCCGCACGTCACCGTGGCCCACGGCATCGACGAGGCGGCGATGGACCGCGCCTACGAGGAGCTGTCCGACTACGAGGCCCAGTGGCCCTGCACCGGCTTCGCGCTGTACGAGCAGGGCGCCGACGCGGTGTGGCGCAAGCTGCGCGAGTTCCCCTTCGGCAGCGCCACGGTGCCCCCGCAGGCCGGACGCGTGGGGAGCGGCACCCTGCCGACGCGGTAGCCGCGCCTCACACCGGCAGCCGCCGGAACACCGTCCGCGGCAGGTGCCGCAGTGCCGACATCACCACCCGCAGCGCGCCCGGCACCCACACCGTCTCCGAGCGCCGCCGCAGCCCCAGCTCGATCGCCGCGGCGACCGCCTCGGGCGTCGTGGCGAGCGGCGCCTCCTCCATCCCCTCGGTCATCCGCGACCGCACGAACCCGGGGCGTACGACCATGACGTGCACGCCCGTGCCGTGCAGCGCGTCGCCCAGGCCCTGCGCGAAGGCGTCCAGGCCGGCCTTGCTGGAGCCGTAGATGAAGTTGGCGCGGCGGGCCCGCTCACCGGCCACGGAGGAGAGCACCACCAGCGAGCCGTGCCCCTGCGCCTGGAGGGACCGGGCGGCGACCAGCCCGGCCGAGACCGCGCCGGTGTAGTTGGTCTGCGCGACCCGCACGGCGTTCAGCGGCTCGCGCTCGTCGTGCGCCTGGTCGCCCAGGATGCCGAAGGCCAGCAGCACCAGGTCGATGTCGCCCTCGGCGAACACCTTGCCGAGCGCCGCCTCGTGGGACTCGGGGTCCAGTGCGTCGAAGGCGACCGTGCGCACCTCGGCGCCGAGGCCGCGCACCTGCTCGGCGGCCGCGTCCAGGGCGGGTGAGGGGCGTCCGGCCAGCCACACCGTGCGGGTGCGGCGGGCCACCAGACGGCGCACGGTGGCGAGCGCGATCTCGGACGTACCGCCGAGGACGAGGAGGGACTGGGGGAGGCCGAAGGCGTCCTTCACGGCTGCTCCAGACAGGTCGGGGGCTAGGGGCGTCACAGGGACAGGCGGCGGGCCAGGTCGGACACGAACACCCCGCGCGGGTCCAGCTCCGCACGCAGGGCGCGGAAGTCGTCCAGGCGGGGGTACATCGCGGCGAGCAGTTCCGGG
The DNA here is from genome assembly GCF_055581985.1 of Streptomyces sp. NPDC042336. Lineage (NCBI taxonomy): Bacteria > Bacillati > Actinomycetota > Actinomycetes > Kitasatosporales > Streptomycetaceae > Streptomyces > Streptomyces sp. NPDC042336. Next base: position 111,908 of record NZ_JBVJEA010000008.1, read on the forward strand.
CGCAGCCGGGCGTCCTTGGCGAGGTAGACCCGGCCGCCCGCGTCCGCGACCTCCTCGTCCAGCTCGTCCAGGAACGCGCCGAGCCCCGGCAGGCCCGCCGGGATGTCGAGGGCGAGGGTCCAGCCCGGGACGGGGAAGGAGAGCCAGCCCGGGTCGGCCTCGCCGAAGCGCTTGAGGACGGCCAGGAAGGAGGGGCAGCGGCGGACCGAGATGCGCCGCACGATCCGGCGCAGGGCCTCCTCCCGGCCGTGCCCGACGACGAACTGGTACTGCACGAAGCCGCCGCGGCCGTAGACCCGGTTCCAGTGCGGGACGCCGTCCAGCGGGTGGAAGAAGGTGGAGATCCGCTGGAGGCGGCCCCGGCTGCACCGGGGCGCCTTGCGGTACCAGACCTCGTTGAACAGGCCCACCGCCGTCCGGCCGAGCAGCCCGTCCGGCACCAGGTCGGGGGCGGCCGGCAGGCGCGAGGTGCGGAAGGCCAGCGGCGCGCGCCGCGCGCGGGAGCGGGCGGGCAGCGCGTCCAGCGGGGCGTGGTCGCCGCGGGTGAGCACCGCGCGGCCGGTCGCCCGGCCGCGCGCGAGGAGGTCGATCCAGGCGACCGAGTAGCGGTAGCGGTGGTCGGTGGCGGTCAGCCGGGCCATCAGGTCGTCCAGGTCGGCGGCCCGCTCGGTGTCGACCGACATCAGCGCCGTCTGGACCGGCTGGAGCCGCAGCGTCGCGGTGAGGATCACCCCGGTCAGCCCCATGCCGCCCGCGGTGGCCTCGAACAGCGGCGTGCCCGGGGCGACGGTGCGGACCCGGCCGTCGGCGGTGAGCAGCTCCAGGGAGAGCACGTGCCGTGTGAAGGACCCCGACACGTGGTGGTTCTTGCCGTGGATGTCCGCGCCGATCGCCCCGCCGACCGTCACGTAGCGGGTGCCGGGCGTCACCGGCACGAACCAGCCGAGCGGCAGCAGGACCTCCATCAGACGGTGCAGGGAGACACCCGCGTCGCACAGCACGGTGCCGCCGGCGGCGTCGACGGCGTGCACGCGGTCCAGGGCCGTCATGTCGAGCACGGCACCCCCCGCGTTCTGCGCCGCGTCCCCGTACGCCCGCCCGAGCCCCCGCGCGATGCCGCCGCGGACCCCGCAGTCCCGGACGGCGACGGCCGCCTCCTCGTACGTCCGCGGGCGGACGACGAGCGCCCCGGTGGGCGCCGTGCGGCCCCAGCCGGTGACGGTGCCCCAGTCGGCGCCGGGGTGGTGGGCGCCGGGGTCCCGGTCGGTGTCGGGAACGGTGTCGGCAGACATGGCGGTGACCGTATCGCCCCCATGTGAATGATTAGTTCCAAAACATTCAGGCCGTCCCTGAAACGGGTGATTAATGGTATGTCGCTCCGGCGTGCCCGCCTTCGCGCGCCGCGGGCGTGGACAGTGAGTCCACATGGACGACCTCGACGACATGGACCACCGGATCGTCAGCGCGCTCAGGGCCTGCGGAGCCGACCCGCGCGTGGCCGGCGCCGCGCGCGCCCTGTCCTGGGCGGGGGAGCACGGGGCGCTGTGGCTCGCGGCGGGCCTCGCCTCGGCCGCAGTGGACGCCCCCCGGCGCACCGCCTGGCTGCGCGGCACCGCGCTCACCGCGGGTGCCCACGTCGTCAGCATGGGCGTGAAGCGGGTCGTGCGCCGTCCCCGCCCCGCGCACGTCGTCCCCCTGGTGCGCACCGCGGGCCGGCACTCCTTCCCCAGCTCCCACGCCACCTCGGCCGCCGCGGCCGCCGTCGTCTTCGGCGCGCTCGGGGTACGTGCCGCCTGGCCGCTCGCCGCCGCCGTGTGCGCCTCCCGGCTGGTCGTCGGCGTCCACTACCCCTCGGACGTCGCGGCGGGCGCCGCCCTGGGCGCGCTCACGGCGCGGCTCGGCACCGGCTGGATGCGCGGAGGCACCCGTGATTGACACGGCCGTCCTGCGCCAACGCGCCCCCGAACAGCAGCGGGAGCCCGCTCCGCCGCGCCGCGCCCGGCACGTGCCCGCCGGGCTGCTGCGCACCGCACGCCCCCGCCAGTGGGTCAAGAACGTCCTGGTCGTCGCCGCCCCGGCCGCCGCGGGGGAGCTGTTCTCCGCGCACGCGCTGGGCCGGCTCGCCCTGGTCTTCGTCCTGTTCACCGCCTGCGCCGCCGCCGTCTACCTGGTCAACGACGCCCGGGACGCCGAGGCCGACCGCGCCCACCCCGTCAAACGGCACCGCCCGGTCGCCGCCGGACAGGTCCCGGTACCGCTCGCCTACGCCGTCGGAGGCGTCCTGGGCGTCCTCGCACCCGTCCTCGCCGCCTGGCTGTGCCCCCCGCCCGTCGCGGCCCTGCTGACCGCCTACCTGGTCATGCAACTGGCGTACTGCGTCAGCCTCAAGCACGTCCTGGTCGTCGACCTCGCCGTGGTCACCACCGGGTTCCTGATGCGGGCGATGATCGGCGGACTCGCGCTCGGCATCCCCCTGTCGCGCTGGTTCCTCATCACGACCGGCTTCGGCGCCCTGTTCATGGTCGCCGCCAAGCGGTACTCCGAGGCCGTGCAGATGGCCGGGAAGGCGGGCGCCACACGCGCCCTGCTCACCGAGTACACCACCGGCTACCTGCGCTTCGTCTGGCAGCTCGCCGCCGGGGTCGCCGTCCTCGGCTACTGCCTGTGGGCCATGGAGGAGGGCGGTGTCCCGCACACCAGCGTGCTGCCCTGGCGCCAGCTCTCCATGATCGCCTTCGTCCTCGCGGTGCTGCGCTACGCCGTCTTCGCCGACCGAGGCACCGCCGGCGAACCCGAGGACGTCGTCCTGCGCGACCGCGCCCTCGCGCTGATCGGCGTGGTGTGGGTGGCGATGTACGCCCTGGCGGTGGCCAATTGGTAGCCGGCCGGCGCGAACTGCTGGGCTTCGCCTCCGTCGGACTCCTCGCCTATGCCGTCGACCTCGGCCTCTTCACCTGCCTGCGCGGCCCGGCGGGCCTCGGCCCGCTCACCGCCAAGACGCTCTCCTTCGTCGCCGGGTGCGCGGTCGCCTACGCGGGCAACGCGCTGGGCACCTACCGGCACACCCGGACCCGTGGCCTGCGCCCCTGCGCCGTGTTCCTCGCCGTGAACGCCGCCGGCGCCGCCGTACAGCTGCTCTGTCTGGCCGTCAGCCACTACGGGCTCGGCCTCACCTCGCAGCACGCCGACACGGTCTCCGGCGCCGGGATCGGCATGGCCCTGGGCACGATCCTGCGCTTCTGGGGCACAAGGACACTGGTCTTCCGGTCCGGGGCCGCGCCCGGTGCGGGCGCCGGCCACGGATCCGGCGGCCGGACGGGATCATGGAACGGGACGAGCGGGGGCAGGGTCGGATCATGGACTGGCTGAAGAAGCTCCCCCTCGTGGGACCGTGGATCGCGCGCCTGATGACCACCCACGCGTGGCGTTCCTACGAGCGTCTCGACCGGGTGAAGTGGTCCCGGCTGGCCGCCGCCATGACCTTCACCAGCTTCGTCGCGCTCTTCCCGCTGCTGAGCCTCGCCGCCGCGGTCGCCGCCGCCACGCTCAGCAGACAGCAGCAGGACAAGCTCCAGGACAAGCTCGCCGAGCAGATCCCCGGCATCTCCGACCAGCTGAACATCCAGGGCCTCGTCGACAACGCCGGCACCGTCGGTGTGATCTCCGCGCTCCTGCTGCTGTTCACCGGCATGGGCTGGATCGAGGCCACCCGGGACTGTCTGCGGGCCGTGTGGGAGCTGCCCGACGAGGAGGAGAACCCGGTCCTGCACCGGGCCAAGGACGCGGGCGTCCTGGTCGGCCTCGGCGGCGCGCTGCTGATCACCGTCGGCATCTCCACCGTCGCCTCGGCACTGGTCGGCTGGATCATCCGCACCATCGGCCTCGCCCAGGGCGGCGTCGGCGGCGTCCTGCTCTACGTCGCCGCCTTCGCCGTCGCCGTGCTCGCCGACTTCCTGCTGCTGCTGTACGTGCTGACCCTGCTGCCCGGCGTCCAGCCCGAGCGCCGCCGCCTGGTGGTGGCCGCGCTGATCGGCGCGGTCGGCTTCGAACTGCTGAAACTGCTGCTCAGCGGCTACATCCAGGGCATCGCGGCGAAGAGCATGTACGGCGCCTTCGGCGTCCCCGTCGCCCTGCTGCTGTGGATCAACTTCACCGCGAAGCTGGTGCTGTTCTGCGCCGCCTGGACGGCGACGGGCAGCAAGGCGCAGGAGCTGGGCGACGAGGGCGTCACGGACGGGTCCGGCGACGGACCAGGTCGGGCAGCGGCCACTTCCGGTTGACCAGGAACGCGCCGCCCGCGAGCAGCACCAGCACCCCCGCGATGATGCCGGCCGCGACCCCGACCCCGCCGGCGCCGTTCCCGGCCCGGGCGCCCGCCACCGGCTTCGTGCCCGCGGCGCCCTTCCCGGTGCCGCCGGCCTCTCCGGAGGCCCCGGCCGAGGGGCTCGCCTGGGCGGCGCTCCGCGGACCCACCAGCTCGCCGACCGGCCGCACCTTGCCGGCCGCCTTGAAGCCCCAGTCGAAGAGGCGGGCGGTCTCCTTGTAGACCTCGTTGTGCTCGTTCTTCGCCGGGTTCATCACGGTGACGAGCAGCACCCGGCCGTCGCGCTCGGCGACGCCCGTGAAGGTGGAACCCGCGTTGGTGGTGTTGCCGTTCTTCACGCCAGCGATGCCGGGGTAGACGTCGACGTCGTAGTCGCCGGACAGGAGCCGGTTGGTGTTCTGGATCTCGAAGGGCTTGCGGGACGTCTTGCCCTTCTTGTCCTTGGTCGTCTCGCCCGGGAACTCGGCGCTGACCGTCGAGGCGTACTCGCGGAAGTCCTTCTTCTGGAGCCCCGAACGGGCGAACAGCGTCAGGTCGTACGCGGAGGAGACCTGCCCCGGCATGTCGTAGCCGTCGGGGCTGACCACGGTGGTGTCGAGGGCCTGGAGCTCCTCGGCGTGCGCGTTCATGTCCGCGACGGTCTTGTCGACACCGTCGTTCATCGCGGACAGCACGTGCACGGCGTCGTTGCCGGAGCGCAGGAAGACGCCGAGCCACAGGTCGTGGACGGTGTACGTCTCCTCCTCCTTGATGCCCACCATGCTGGACCCGGCGCCGATGCCCGCGAGGTCGGAGACCTGGACCTTGCGCTTGGTGGTCTTCGGCCACTTCGGCAGCAGCGTGTCCGCGAACAGCATCTTCAGGGTGCTCGCCGGGGCCAGCCGCCAGTGCGCGTTGTGCGCGGCGAGCACGTCGCCCGACTCGGCGTCCGCCACGATCCACGAACGGGCCGTGAGGTCCTTCGGCAGCACGGGCGCGCCGCCCGCCAGGTCCACCTGCGTGCCGGGCTTCCCGAGCCGGGCGCCGCCCACCCGCGACATCGACGCCGGGGGAGTGGCCGACGGACTCCCCGACGGACTCGGTGCGGCGAGCGCGGCGGGGGAGAGGAGGGCGAGGGCGGTCAGGGCGGCGGAGGTGACCGTCAGGGATCGCCTGAGGGCCTTCTTGGGAGCGGGCACGAGCGGAAACGTACCCCCCGCGACCGGTCCGGTCCCAGCCCCCTCCCCACCCCGCGCACGGTCGCGGACGGCGGGCGGCGATACTGAAACCATGCCGTGCCCACCCGGGGGACAACCCCCGGACCCCCGGCCGGTCGCGGGTGCACGGCGTTGTGAGGAAAGGTCCGTTTTTGTGAAACTCAGCCGCCCCGTCTCCTGGTTCCTGCTCGCTTTCGGGGTGTGGAGCTGGATCATCTGGATCACTTTCGTCAAAAACCTGGTCAAGGACGGCAGCGGGCTCGCCTTCGAGGACGGCGAGCCCACGGCGTACTTCTGGGTGCACCTGCTGCTCGCGATCGTGTCCTTCGTATTGGGGACGGTCGTCGGGGCCATCGGGTTGCGCGGGGTGCGCGCACTGCGCCGAACGTCATAGTCGACGAGGACGTCAGGGACGCCCCGGGGCGTCACAACCGAGGGGATACGACGGCATGGTGGTCGTCTTCGTGCTGGTCGCGGTGCTGATGGTGGGCGTCCTGGTGACGGCCAACTGGTACGTGTGGCGGCGCCTGTTCCGCGACACGACCCGCGCCCCGGGCCCGGTACGCCGGACCGGCGCGGCGGTGATCACCGGAGGCTGGCTGCTTGCGGTCGGGGCGCTGGTCGCCGAGCGGGCGGGCGCCCCGTTCTGGCTCCAGCGGGTCCTCGCCTGGCCGGGCTTCCTGTGGCTGGCCCTGTCGGTCTACCTGCTGCTCGGGGTGCTCGCGGGCGAGGTCGTCCGGCCGCTGCTGCGGCGGTTCCTGGAGCGCCGGGCGGCCGCGCGGGGCACCGCGGGGGCCGAGCCGTCCGTCTCCCCGGCCGCGGACACCGAGCGCATACCGGCCGGAACGGCCCCGCCGAAGGCGCCCGGGGGCCCCGAGCGGCCCGAGAGGCCGGTTCCCGGCCCCGGCAGCGCGTCCCCGGGCGCCCTCGCCCTCCCCTCCCGCCGTCTGTTCGTCTCCCGCGTCGTCGCCGGTGCCGCCGCCGCCGCGGCGGTCGGGACGGTCGGGTACGGCACGTACGGCGTGCTGAGCGGACCCAAGGTGAAGCGGGTCACCGTGCCGCTGGCCAAGCTCCCGCGCGCGGCGCACGGGTTCCGCATCGCCGTCGTCAGCGACATCCACCTCGGCCCGGTGCTCGGCCGGGGCTTCGCGCAGACGGTCGTCGACACGGTCAACTCCACGCAGCCCGACCTGATCGCCGTCGTCGGCGACCTGGTCGACGGCAGCGTGAAGGACCTCGGTCCGGCCGCCGCCCCGCTCGCGCGGCTGGAGGCCCGGCACGGCGCGTACTTCGTCACCGGCAACCACGAGTACTTCTCCGGCGCCGAGCAGTGGGTCGCCGAGGTACGGCGGCTCGGGCTGCTGCCGCTGGAGAACGCCCGCACCGAGCTGCCCCACTTCGACCTGGCCGGCGTCAACGACGTGGCGGGCGAGGACGAGGGCCAGGGCCCCGACTACGCCAAGGCCCTCGGCGACCGGGACCGCTCCCGCGCCTGCGTGCTGCTCGCTCACCAGCCGGTGCAGATCCACGACGCCGTCGACCACGGCGTCGACCTCCAGCTCTCCGGCCACACCCACGGCGGCCAGCTCTGGCCCGGCAACCTCCTCGCCGGCCTCGCCAACCCCACCGTCGCGGGCCTGGAGCGCTACGGCGACACCCAGCTGTACGTCAGCCGCGGCGCGGGCGCCTGGGGCCCGCCCACGCGCGTGGGGGCGCCCTCGGACATCACGGTGATCGAGCTGGCGTCCCGTCAGGCCTGACCGTCGGGCTCGCGGGCGTCCCTGCGGGCGGCCGGATCGGGGATCACCCTGGTCATCCCCGGCAGGAAGTCCGTGAACAGCTCGTGCACCTCGCGCACCAGCGGGCGCAGCACCCGGAAGCGGGCCAGCACGACGCCCCGCGCGGTGAGCCGGGCGCCGCGCTCGGCGAGGCGGTAGCTGCGCTCGCGGCCCTCGGTGCGGTCGAAGATCCAGTACAGGACGAGGCCCATCTGGGAGAGCCACATCAGCTCGGGCAGGATGTCCCGCAGCTCCTCGGGCACCTTGGTCTTCGCCCCGGCGAGCACCGCCCGGTGGATGCTGATGGCCTCCACGCGCGCGTGTTCCGACTCCGGGGAGAAGGGGCTGAGCGGGCTGTCCGGGTCGGCGGCGTTCTTGAAGAACTGCACCGCGAACTCGTGGTACGGCGTGGCGATGTCCAGCCAGACCTTCAGCACGCCCGCGAGCCGCGCCTCCAGGTCGGTCTCCCTGGCCAGGACCTCGCGGACCGCCGCCTGGTGCTCGGCGGCGATCCGGTCGTAGAAGCCCTGGATCAGGTGTTCCTTGCCGGCGAAGTAGTAGTACGCGTTCCCGACGGAGACCCCGGCCTCCTGGGCGATGGCCCGCATCGTGGTCCGGTCGTAACCCCGTTCCTGGAACAGCCGCATGGCCGTCTCCAGGATCAGCGCGCGGGTCTGCTCGGACTTGCTGAGGTGGGCGCCGTCGCCGGGGCCGTCGTTGGTCGCAGGCACGGGTCCAGAGCCTATCCAGTGCCGCAGGTGCCGTCGTCACAGCCCGGTCCGGTGTACAGCCACCCGAGGCGCGGCTCGTAGACCCACCCGTCCGCGCGGCGGTAGGCGTTGCCCCTCGTCGGCCGCTGCCCGGCGCGCCACTTCGCGGCGGCCAGGACGGCCCCGCGGGCCAGCACGGCGCCGGTGGGCGTGCTGAGCCGGTGGGCGAGCCGCCGGTACCTCCGCAGCGCCCACAGGACGACCACCCAGGCGGCGGGGCCCCGGTAGACCTGCCCGGCGTCGCCCACGACCGTCACCTCGTCCAGGGTGGCCGCGTGGTCGAGCCCGGGGAAGCGGCCGCGTGCCTCGTCCGAGGCGGCCGGGACCAGCTCCAGCGGCACCAGCCGGGGCTGGCGCAGCAGCCAGTCCCGTACGTGGGTGCACAGCGAGCACTCGGCGTCGTAGAGGACGGTGAGCCGGCGCACGGGGGCGCCGGCCGTCGTCCCGGGAGCGGGAGCCATCGGCTCAGGCCCCGGTCGTCGGGGCCACCCAGCCCTGCGGCGGGACCGGCGGCAGCTGCTCGCGCTCCATCATCCCGCGCCGCCGGATCCGGTTGAGGACGTACACGTTGCCCAGGTGCATCACGCCGAGCACCAGCAGCACCACGCCGAGCTTGGTCGACAGCGCCTCGAAGATGCCCCGGGTGTCGGTGATGGTCTCGTCGTCGCTCAGGTAGAGGGCGACGAAGCCCAGGTTGACGAGGTAGAAGCCGACCACCAGGAGGTGGTTGACGGCGTCCGCGAGCTTCTCGTTGCCGTGCAGGACGTCGGCGAGGAAGACCCGTCCGTTGCGGCTGAGCGTGCGGGCCACCCAGACGGTCAGACCGATGCTGACGGCCAGGTAGATGACGTAGGCGATGACGGTGCGGTCCATGCCCCACCCCTTCTTGAACGCGTTCAAAACGCTGACAGGGCTGACTGTAGACCTGTTTTTGAACACGTTCAAGCGGGATTCGGGAGCTCGGGCGGCTCAGGGGCGACGGCCCAGCTCCGGGCGCTTGGAGTAGTCCGTGAGGCCGATGACGTTGCCCCACGGGTCGGCGAACTCGACGGTCCAGCCGGTGGCCACGGGGAACGGCTCGTCGAGCGGTGGCACCCCCGCCTCCCGCAGCGCGCGGGCGGCGGCCCGGGCGTCGGTCACCTCCAGCCACACCCGCGCGGAGGGCCACATCGGCGGCTGCCGCCCGAACTCCTCCTCCACCCGCAGCAGCAGCCCCGGCGTCTCGACGCCCGCCTTCAGCAGCGCGATCCCGGCCTCGTCGAGCCGGTAGGCGACCGGGAAACCGGCCCGCTCGTAGAACCCGACGGCCTCACCGAGGTCCCCGACGGGCAGCAGCACGTTGTCGAACCCGAGCAGTTCGTACGACTCGTCATCTGACATGCCGTCAGGCTAGGACGGTCATCGCCCGGATCGGCTGATTGTCGGCCCGACCCCGGTACGGAATTGAGCCGTCCGGCCGCAGGAACGCCGCAGGGCCCCGTCTCTGCCTGAGAAACGGGGCCCTGCGGCGGAGTACACCGGCGAAGGTCAGAAGCGGCGCGTGATGAGCGCTCGCTTCACCTCCGCGATGGCCTTGGTGACCTCGATGCCGCGCGGGCAGGCGTCCGTGCAGTTGAAGGTCGTACGGCAGCGCCACACGCCGTCGCGGTCGTTCAGGATCTCCAGCCGCTGCTCGCCGGCCTCGTCGCGCGAGTCGAAGATGAAGCGGTGGGCGTTGACGATCGCGGCCGGGCCGAAGTACTGGCCGTCGTTCCAGAACACCGGGCACGAGGACGTGCAGGCGGCGCACAGGATGCACTTGGTCGTGTCGTCGAAGCGCTCGCGGTCCTCGGCGGACTGCAGCCGCTCACGCGTCGGCTCGTTGGTGTCCTTCGTGATCAGGAAGGGCATCACGTCCCGGTACGCCTGGAAGAACGGCTCCATGTCGACGACCAGGTCCTTGAGGACCGTCAGGCCCTTGATGGGCTCGACCGTGATCGGCTTCTCGGGGCTGAGGTCCTTGATCAGCGTCTTGCAGGCCAGACGGTTCTTGCCGTTGATCCGCATGGCGTCCGAGCCGCAGATGCCGTGCGCGCAGGAGCGGCGGAAGGTCAGGCTTCCGTCCAGGTCCCACTTGATCTTGTGCAGCGCGTCGAGGACGCGCTCCTTCGGGTCGATCTCCAGCTGGAAGTCTTCCCAGGTCGCCTCGGCGGCGACCTCCGGGTTGAACCGCCGGACGCGGAAGGTGACCGTGATGTAGGGGGAGTCGGCGAAGCCCGGCTCGGGGGCCTGGTCGCTCTTCTCCATGACAGGGGTAGCCATCAGTACTTACGCTCCATCGGCTGGTAGCGGGTCTGGACGACCGGCTTGTAGTCGAGCCGGATGGACTCGGTGCCGTCGTCGCCCACCTCGCGGTACGCCATGGTGTGGCGCATGAAGTTGACGTCGTCGCGGTTGGGGAAGTCCTCGCGGTAGTGACCGCCGCGCGACTCCTTGCGGGCGAGCGCGGACACCGCCATCACCTCGGCCAGGTCGAGCAGGTTGCCCAGCTCGACGGCCTCCAGCAGGTCGGTGTTGAAGCGCCGGCCCTTGTCCTGGATCGACACGTTCTTGTAGCGGGCGCGCAGCTCGGCGATCTTCTCGACGGCCGTCTTGATGGTCTGCTCGGTGCGGAACACCATGACGTTGGCGTCCATGCACTCCTGCAGCTCGCGGCGGATCGTCGCCACCCGCTCGGTGCCGGTGGACGAGCGCAGCCGCTCGATCTGCTCGACGACCTGGGACTCGGGGGCCTCGGGCAGCTCGACGAAGTCCGCCTTCTGCGCGTACTCCGCGGCGGCGATGCCGGCCCGCTTGCCGAAGACGTTGATGTCCAGCAGCGAGTTGGTGCCCAGGCGGTTGGCGCCGTGCACCGACACGCAGGCGACCTCGCCGGCCGCGTACAGACCCGGCACGACGGTGGTGTTGTCCGCCAGGACCTCACCCTCGACGTTGGTCGGGATGCCGCCCATGGCGTAGTGCGCGGTCGGCTGGATCGGGATCGGGTCCGTGTAGGGCTCGATGCCGAGGTAGGTGCGCGCGAACTCCGTGATGTCGGGCAGCTTGGCGTCCAGCTGCTCCGGCGGGAGGTGGGTGAGGTCCAGGTAGACGTGGTCGCCCTCGGGACCGCAGCCGCGGCCCTCGCGGATCTCCGTGTAGATGGAGCGCGAGACGACGTCGCGGGAGGCGAGGTCCTTCATGACCGGCGCGTACTTCTCCATGAAGCGCTCGCCGTCCTTGTTGCGCAGGATGCCGCCCTCACCGCGGGCGCCCTCCGTCAGCAGGATGCCCATGCGCCAGATGCCGGTCGGGTGGAACTGGAAGAACTCCATGTCCTCCAGCGGCAGCCCGCGCCGGTACACGGCCGCCTGGCCGTCACCGGTGAGCGTGTGCGCGTTGGAGGTCACCTTGAAGAACTTGCCGGTGCCGCCGGAGGCGTAGATCACGGACTTCGCCTGGAAGACGTGGATCTCGCCGGTCGCCAGCTCGTAGGCCACCACACCGGCCGACTTCTTGACGCCGTCGACCTCGGTGATCAGCTGGTCCAGGACGTAGAACTCGTTGAAGAACTCCACGCCCTCCTTCACGCAGTTCTGGTACAGCGTCTGGAGGATCATGTGACCGGTGCGGTCGGCCGCGTAGCAGGAGCGGCGGACCGGGGCCTCGCCGTGGTTGCGGCTGTGCCCGCCGAAGCGGCGCTGGTCGATCGTCCCGTCGGGCGTCCGGTTGAACGGCAGGCCCATCTTCTCCAGGTCGAGGACCGAGTCGATGGCCTCCTTCGCCAGGATCTCGGCGGCGTCCTGGTCGACCAGGTAGTCACCGCCCTTGACCGTGTCGAAGGTGTGCCACTCCCAGTTGTCCTCCTCCACGTTGGCCAGCGCGGCGGCCATGCCGCCCTGCGCGGCGCCCGTGTGGGAGCGGGTGGGGTAGAGCTTCGTCAGCACGGCGGTGCGGCTGCGCTTGGTCGACTCGATGGCCGCGCGCATGCCGGCGCCACCGGCGCCGACGATGACGGTGTCGTACTTGTGTACCTTCATGATTTTCGCAGCCCCGTGCCTAGCGGATGTTCGGGTCGAAGGTGAAGATCACCAGCGTGCCCAGCAGGATGGTGAACACCGTGGCGGTGTAGAGCAGGCCCTTGAGCCACAGCCGGGTGTTCGGGCGCTCCGCGTAGTCGTTGATGACCGTGCGCAGGCCGTTCGCGCCGTGCAGCATCGCGAGCCAGAGCATCAGGAGGTCCCAGACCTGCCAGAACGGCGAGGCCCAGCGGCCCGCCACGAAGGCGAAGCCGATCTTGGAGACACCGCCGTCCAGCACCAGCTGGATCAGCAGGTGACCGAGGACCAGGACGACCAGCACCACGCCGGACAGGCGCATGAAGAGCCAGGCGGCCATCTCGAAGTTGCCCCGGGTGGACTTCGGGGTCTTCTTCGTGCGGGCGCGGGGCGCCTCGATGAGCGGCGCCGGGTTGTCGACCGTGTAGAGGGAGGCGCCCTCGACGGGGCCGATCCCGGAAGCGGGGGATTCAGTCGTGGACATTGGCGTCAGCTCCCGAACAGTTCACGAGCGGCGTGGCCGAGGACGGGGTAGATCGCCCCGAGCATCAGCACGACCCACAGGGCGACGACGGTCCAGAGCATCTGCTTCTGGTAGCGGGCGCCCTTGACCCAGAAGTCGACGGCGATGACACGCAGGCCGTTGAGCGCGTGGAAGAGGATGGCGGCGACGAGGCCGTACTCCAGCAGCGCGACGATCGGCGTCTTGTACGTGGCCACGACGGTGTCGTAGGCCTCGGGGGACACCCGCACGAGAGCGGTGTCCAGCACGTGAACGAACAGGAAGAAGAAGATGAGGACGCCGGTGACTCGGTGAGCCACCCAGGACCACATTCCTTCCCGGCCGCGGTACAGCGTTCCAGCCGGCACGGAAATTTCCTCCGGGAGCGGGGATTGGGGCCGCGCCGGCTTTCCTTGTCGGTCGGGCCCGGCCGGGTACGGTCCACCGGCCCCCAGCATGGTAGCGACGGTTGACCGCGGCGCTTACGGGGGGCCTGCCGTTGTGATCAAACTTGCACTCAAAGGAGCAGTGGGTCTGAGCGGGGGCGGCTACGGGAGTGGGGGTTTGGTGTGGTTTGCCGGGTGCGGGTGGTCGGTGGCTGGTCGCGCAGTTCCCCGCGCCCCTGAGAAGGCGTTGCTCAGCCGTGTCTTTGCCAGGTGCCGGAGTTCCTCCGCCGTCACCAGGCGTTCCTCGTCCGGATCGTTTGCCAAACGTGACCGGATGGCGGTCAGGACGTGGTCCAGGGCCTCGGCCGGGGGCAGGTCGGCCAGGCAGATGACGAACACGTGTCCGAAGCGGGACTCGTAGGCCGCGTGGGCCGCGCTCAGGGCCGTGTGGGCTGCCGCGTACGTGTCCTCGGGGAGGGTGGGCAGCGTTTCCGCGGCCAGGGCCTGCGTCAGGTCGTCCGGGGAGAGGTCGTAGGCCGCCTCGTCCGCTGCCGCCAGGAGCGCGGGAAGGTCCGGGTAGGGGCGATGGGCGACGAGCCGGTGGGCCCAGGCGCGGCTGTTCAGGCAGGCGAGGAGGGTCTGGGCGGCCTCGTCGGCCGGGGCCGTGTTGAAGCGCTCCAGCGGGGTGGCCGTTGCCGGTGTGGCGCGTGTTTGCACCGGTACCGGTATGGCCACTCGGCGGGGGAGGTCTGGGAGACGGTGCGCAGGCAGCGTGGGTCCTCGTGGGCTTCACGTGTGTGTCGGCAGGGGATTGTGCGAAAGATGTGGCGTCACGTTATCGAGTGACGGCAACGCGTGTCCGTCCGATGCCCGAATTTCACCCGAACGGGAGAGTTTCAGAACATGTGGTGGACGCATGACGGCAACGGCGGCCGTAGGTTGGCGCTGTGAGCCAGCACGGAGGCCGGTCACCGGCGCACAGAGTGAGGCAGCGGGCCGTGATCGCCGGCGCGGTGGTCGCCGCGCTCGGTGTGGGAGTCGGCCTGTGGGCCACCGACGGTGACGGCGACGGACGGGAGGGCTCGGGCCCGGCGACCCGGTCGGCCGAGGCGGCCGCGCCCAGCCCCAGCCGGTCCTACCCGCTGTCCGAGGAGCCGCGCACCATACCCGCCGTACGCGAGCACACCGCGGCCCGCGGCCCCGGCTGGCAGCCGGAGAAGGGGCACCGGGTCGTCGTCGCCGACTCCGCTCTCGCCGACGAGGGCAAGCAGATCGCCGGCGAGCTGGGCATGACGTACGCCGGTGAGAAGGACGACGAGCGCGCCGGGGACCTGCTGCTCGACGTGAAGGCCGACAAGGGCGCGAACCCGGAGTCGTACACCATGACCGTGCGCGACGGCCGGGTCACCGTCACCGGGCCCGCCGAGGCCGCGGTCTACTACGGCACCCGCACCCTGAAGCAGGAGGTGGACGGCGGCGGCACCGCGCCGGAGGGCGTGGTGAAGGACGAACCGGCCAAACCGAAGCGCGGCTTCTCGCTCGACATCGCCCGCAAGCACTACGACGCCGGCTGGATCAAGGATCGGATCCGGGAGCTGGGCGACCTGAAGTTCAACGAGCTGGGCCTGCACTTCTCCGACGACCAGGCCTTCCGCATCGAGTCCGACTCGCACCCCGAGATCGTCTCGGACGAGCACCTGAGCAAGGCCGAGATGAAGGAGATCATCGATCTCGCCGCCTCGCGCCACATCACCGTCGTCCCCGAGATCGACTCGCCGGGCCACCTCGGCGCCGTGATCGCCGCCCACCCCGACCTCCAGCTGCGCAACGCCCAGGGCACGGCCACCCGCGGCGCCATCGACATCTCCAAGCCGGAGGCCGCGAAGATCGTCGACGACCTGCTGAACGAGTACGCCGACCTCTTCCCCGGCTCCCAGTTCCACCTGGGCGCCGACGAGTACCAGGCGCTCGTGGTGCCGGACCCCGAGGCGTCCTACCCGACGCTGGCCGCCGCCGCCCGCAAGGCCTACGGCTCCGGCGGCACCGTCGCCGACCTCACCACGGGCTGGCTCAACGGCCGCGCCAAGACGGTCATGGCCCACGACCGCACCCCGCGCGCCTGGAACGACGGCTTCTTCAAGGACACGTCCGTCGAGCCGATCAAGGACATCAAGGTCGCCTACTGGACCGGCAAGGAGATCGGCGCCCGCCCGCCGACGGAGTACCTGAGCGCGGGCCGCCAGGTCCTCAACTACAACGACGAGTTCCTCTACTACGTGCTCGGCCAGCCGCAGACCTTCGTCTACCCGACCGGCGAGCGCATCTACGAGCAGTGGACCCCGCGCGTCCTGCGCGGCACCACGGCCGTCGACGCCAAGTACGACCGGCAGATACTCGGCGGCAGCTTCGCCGTCTGGGGCGACTTCCCGAACGCCCAGACCCAGGCCCAGGTCGCCGAGGGCATCCGGCTGCCGCTGGCCGCGACGGTCCAGAAGCTGTGGGACCCCGGCAAGCCCGAGCTGTCCTGGGCGGAGTTCAAGTCGCTGGCGGACCGGCTCGACTGACGCCGGACGCCGGACGCCGGACCCCCGGACCCCCGGGCACCCTCGGCCGCGGCGCGCCGATCGGCCGATCCTGCTGCGAACTCCCGTACGGCTGTGGTGGTCTTTTGACCGATCCGAACCTGATACGCCGGGGGGAACCGGGACATGGGCTACTGGGGGTACTTCGTCGTCGGCCGCGCCGAGCGGCCGCTCGCGGAGCTGGAGGCGCTGGCCGGCGCCGCGGACATGAGCCTGCGCCAGTCGGCGCCGGACGGCTGGCAGGTGTGGGAGTTCGCGGGCGGCGACGGAGACGTCGGCAACATGAACGACCTGGCCGGGCAGACCGGCGCGCCCGCGTTGTTCGGCTACGTGATGGACAGCGACTGCGTGGTCGTGGAGGCGGCGGCGCCGCGGAGCGGGGCGTGGACGACCTGCCTGGCGCGCACCGCCATGGCCGGGTACCTGGGGGCCGAGCGGGACGGGCTCACCCTGGAGGACTACTTCCTGGAGCCCCGGGACGCCGCCGAGCGCGCCGTCGCCTGGGCCGCCGAGGCGGGGCACGCCGCGAGCGCGGGTGAACTGACCGAGGTGCTGTCGGACGACCCGGCGGCGGACGCGGACGGGGGTCGCGGCGCGGACCGCGATGCGGTCCCCGCCGACGGTCCGGTGGCCGAAACCCTCTTCTTCCGGTTCCTCGACCGGCTGGGCGTCGTACCGCTGTGACACTCCCGGCCCGTCGCACGCAGTAAGGGTCAGTGCGGGCTCCGTGGTGGTGAGCGGGGCGAAGCGGCGGGAACGGGGAGGGACCCGATGAGCCTGGTGGAACTGATCGCGCGGGCCGACACACGCGGACTCGCCGCGAGCGGGCTGGCTTGTTTGGATCGCTGCCTTCCGCTGCTGCACGGCGACGACGAGGCCCTCAGACCCTTGTGGGCAACCCTCGGCGACGCGCCCGGAGGCGACTGGACGCAGGGGCTGGCGCAGGTGCGGGACAAGCTCGCCGGCCCCGACGCCACCGGCGAGGGCGAGGCCGTGCTGCTGGCCCGCCGCATGCTCGCGGCCGCGCCGGCCGAATGCTCGGGACCGCCCCTGCGGACGTGGGCCGACGCCTGTTCCGTCGCCTCGCTCCGCATCCACCGGCTGCTCGACCCGGCGGCGGACGCGGCCGGGGCAACCGACGTCCCGCGCGCGGGCGGCGCGGAGGGACTGCCCCCGCTCGTCGCCGCCGAACTGCGCCGCCAGGTCGGCGTCCTGGAACTGCTCGCCGGGCACGGCGCGGCCGGGCTCCGTCCGGCCCTTGAGGTCTCCACGGAGGGGCGCCGGGTGCTGCGCGCGGTGGTCTCCCGCCGGGCCAGGGGACGGCGCTGAGCCCAGCACCCGCCGCGGGCCCCCTGTGTCCGTCCTGCGGGGAACGCGCGGCGGAGGTGCGGCGGACGTGGCGGAGGTGGGGCGGTCCTGCGCCGGTTGCGGAACGACCGGCCCCCACGTGTGACGCGACCCCGCCCCACGGCGCTTTAGCCCATGTGACGACTGTGACCAGCGGATGGACGAGCGGATGGACGAGCGGGACGACGAGCCCGCAGCAGACCCGGCCGTCGGCCGCCGCGAAGCCGGCGCGGTGGGCGGCGGACGCGGTGGCCGTGATGCGCGAGGGCGCGCGGCTGCGCCTGGACTACTCGGCGCAGAGCCTGTGGCGCGTGGACCGGGTGATCGACGGCATCCGGCGGGAGAAGGCGCCGTACGCCGCGGTCGAGACGGCGCTGCGCGGACTCGGCGCGTACGCCGGGGAGGTGATCGTGCGCCAGACCGGAGGCGAGTGGTGGACGACCGGCGGCGACCACTGGGTCCGCACCCCGGACGGCCGCCTGTGGGACCCGATGGACGAGGCCCGGCGCTGCTTCGCCGGGGACGGTTCGCTCCGTCTGCTGTGCCGGGACGCGACGTCGGCCCGGTGACCTTCCCTGTGACACTTCTGTGCGCCCCGGCGCTGATGACCTTGGGGGCGGGCTCACCCGAGCGCGCGCAGGACTCGGTACGGACGAGGACGGTTCTTGGGCCAGCGAGGGGAACCCCGCCGCGTGCAGGCGTACGACGGGGAACTGGGCGCGGCCGTCGCGCGGGCCCAGGAAGGTGACGAGGCCGCCTTCGCGGTCGCCTACCGGCTCGTGCAGCCGGGACTGCTTGGCTACGTGCGCGGGCTGGTCGGGGAGGACGCCGAGGACGTCGCGGCGGACGCCTGGCTGGAGATAGCCCGTGACCTGCGGCGCTTCAAGGGCGACGGCGCCGGTTTCCGGGGCTGGACGGCGACGATCGCCCGGCACCGGGCCCTGGACCACCTGCGCCGCCAGAAGGTACGGCCCCGGCCCACGGCGCTGGAACAGGATCTCGTGGACCTGCCCGGCCCGCACTCCACGCACGACCAGGCCCTGGAGACGCTCTCCACACGGACCGCGCTGAACCTGGTCGCGGGGCTGCCGCGGGACCAGGCCGAGGCCGTGCTGCTGCGGGTCGTCGTCGGTCTCGACGGGCCGTCCGCCGCGCGCGTGCTCGGCAAGCGGCCGGGCGCGGTGCGTACGGCGACGTACCGGGGGCTGAAGCGGCTGGCGCGGCAGCTGGGGACCGAGGGTGTGACGGATGACGGCCCCCGGACGCTGGGGGAGTCGACATGAGGGGCGCCGCGGACGGCGGCCCCGCGGACCGAGCGGGAGCGGAGACGGGCATGGGCGCACGGCACGGGGAGGGTGACGGCCGCGACGCCGGTCCCCGGCGCGCCCCCGGCGGCATCCCCGGTACGGAGGCGCTGCTCGCCGCGGCACTGCGTGCGCAGCGCGCCGACGCCGAGGGCGAGCGCCGCGCCCTGGCCGCCTTCCGGGCCGCCCGCGACGCGGAACCGGCCCGGGCCGCACGCACCCGGCGGCGGGACGACTGGCGGCCGCGCGACGGGCGGCACCCCGGGCGCACGCTGAAGACCGCCCTCTCCGTCGTGCTGGCGAGCCTCACCCTGGGCGGAGTCGCCTACGCGGCCATCGGCGGGGGCGGCCCCACCGCGGACGACGGCGGCCCGGACCGTACTCGCCCGCCCGCCGCCTCCGACGACGCCGCGGCCCGGCCGGTCGCCACCCCACCGGTCACCACGCCGGGCCCCGGCACCCCGGACCCCGTGACCACGCCCCCGGGAGAGTCCGCGTCCCCGGGGTCATCCGCTCCTCCCCGCGTCTCCACGGCCCCGGACCACCCGGCCGGCGGCCGGGACACCGAGGCCCACTGCCGCGTCTACGAGCGGCTGGCGGGCAACGGCAAGGCGCTGGAGGCCGCGGCCTGGCAGCGGCTGGTCGCGGCGGCGGGCGGTGCGGAGCGCGTCGAGGCCTACTGCACCGAGCAGCTCGACCTGCCGACCGGGCCGGGGCCGTCGACCGGTGCCGGGATCGGCTCCGGCGGGAACGACGCGGCGAACGCCGGTACAGACGCGGCGAACGCCGGTACAGGAGACACCGGCGCGAAATTGGGCGCCGACGGCATCGTCGGCGAAGGAGACGTCGACCTGGAGGTCGGCGACGGCGGCAGCAGCACGGCGCAGGGCCCGGACCAGGGCCGTCCCTAGACCTGGAAGCCGTACCTTCTGCCGGCACCGTCCGAGCAGGCCGGTGGCCGGTACGTCACAGCGGTCCGGGAAGAGGGCGACTGCCACGCGGGCATGGGCGTGCGTCGCCCGAATCGGGGAACCAAGGGCCGTTCGGCGACGTACTTTGAGGAGGTGTCGATACGGGATTCCGGAAGTGCGGCGAACGGAGGCGGTGGATGCTGACGGAGGCGTTGACGGCGCTGTCTGC
Organism: Streptomyces sp. NPDC042336; assembly: GCF_055581985.1. Taxonomy (NCBI): domain Bacteria; kingdom Bacillati; phylum Actinomycetota; class Actinomycetes; order Kitasatosporales; family Streptomycetaceae; genus Streptomyces; species Streptomyces sp. NPDC042336. The sequence goes on from NZ_JBVJEA010000008.1 coordinate 131,310, forward strand.
GGCGGGCGGCACCAGACTCCCCCGCGCCACCGCCGGTCACCTCGCCGACTTCGCCGCAGACACCACTCTGGACATGTGGGACCGCGTGTACGCCGCCTGGGCGCTCTCCCGGCTGGAGGGGCACCAGGACCAATCGGCCGGGCTTCTCGCCGCTTTCGCCGCGGAAACCATCCGGTACGGCGGCGTCTACCAGGTGAAGGCCGCCGGGCTCCTGGCTCGCCTCGACGGCCACAGAGACGAAGCGGCCGTACTGCTCAGTGCCTTCCCCACCGACACCGCCCTGAGCATCGACGACCGGGTGTTCGCCGCCTGGGCCCTGGCGCAACTCGACGAACACACCGCGGACGCGGTCACGTTCCTCGTCTCCTTCGTCACGGACACGACCCTGGGCCGCGACCACCGCGTGCGGGCCCTCACCGACCTGTCCGGAGTGGAAGGGCACACGGACCGAGTGGCCAAGGCGTTCCTCGCCTTCGCCCGGGACCCCACGCTGCGGATGGAGGACCGCGTGCGGGCCGCCGCGCACCTGGCACAGCTCGACGGTCATGCGCAGGACGCGGTGGGAGTGCTCACCGCCTGCGCCATGGACACCACACTGAAGGCAGCCGACCGTATGGAGGCCGCCGCGCAACTGACACGTCTCGACGGCCACGCCCAGGACGCGGCCGGACTGCTCGTTGCGTTCGCCGCGGACACCACCCTGACGGTGTGGGACCGGGTGCACGCCGCCGGGTATCTGGCCCGCCTCGACGCTCACGCCGAGGACGCGATCAGTCTGCTCATCGCCTTCGCCACGAACACCGAGCTGGAGGTGTGGGACCGGTTGGAGGCCGCCTTGACACTGATCAGGCGAACCGCCGACAAGCGCGCCACCGAACTGTTCACCGCCCTCGCCACCGACTCCACCCTGGACTCCATCGACCGCATGGAGGCGATCAAGTATCTGGCCAAGCTGAACCTGCACAAGCGCCTGGCCTCCGATCTTTACGCGACCCTCGCTGCCGACACCACGCTGTCCGGCACCAGTCGTGTTCTGGCCGCCGTCTCCCTGGCCGACCTGGGCCGGAACAAAGCCCAGGCCGTCCAGTTGCTCACCGCCCTGAGCACGGACACCGAGCTGTCCGACGGGGTGCGGCGGTTCGCCTCCCGCGTGCTGTTTTCACTCCGTGAGACTCGCTGACCGCTCTCCTGTCGCCGGGGTGATCCCCAGTACGACGCATTCCGTCGAAGCAGATTTAGGCGACATGCGTCGAGATATGGGGTGAGTGGAGAAGAGCCTGCCGGTCGAGCCGGATGATGTAGTCGACCGGGACCGAAAGTGGGGGCCACTCGCGATCCAACGGTTCAGTGACGCGGTTGCTGCGCATGCTGGCCTGAGGCCTGGCCGCCTGCGTCTGACCGACTGGCGTGACGTGTTGTCCAATGCCCTTGAGGTGATCTCCCGGTCGAAGCATCCGCTCCCGGTGCGTGGCGCCCGGCGTGGTGCCGGGCCGTGGTCGGTCTGCGACTGGGCGCCTTCGACTACCGCGAATCAGTCATGAACCGGCGACGTTCCGCACCCTGAGCGTCGGATCGTCCGTCATGCTCGAGGGAGGCGCGCGTCCGGCCGGTTGGCCACGTTGGTCACGGGTTCCGCGTATCGACGCAGTCCAGAGCCGCGGGACCGTGGCAACGGCCGGGGCCGCCACCCCCCACAGGAGAGGCCCCGGCCGTCGCGCGGCACGGGCCGCGCGGCGGCCCGTACTCCCTTCAGCGCCGCGACTGCGTTTTCTGTCACACCTCACCGCGTCACGGGTTAGTTGCATCTTGTACGGCAATGCGAGGGGGACATGGACGAGTGGCGGTTTCAAGACGTAACGTGCCATTCGCGCCGATGCAGCGGGGCTCGCTCCCGCGAGGCTGTCGCGGGGGACCACCGCGACCATCGATGGAGAAACCACGACGGCGAGGACCACGTCCGCGAGAGCGGCGCCGGCTCAGGCGCAGAAAGGCTTCTCGGTGCTGGGGGACGACGCGGAGCTGACCGCCGCGGTGCGTGCGGCACAGGGCGGGGACGAGACCGCTTTCCGGACCGTGTACCGAGCCGTGCATCCGCGGCTGCTGGGATACGTGCGCACACTCGTCGGCGATCACGACGCCGAGGACGTGGCCTCCGAGTCCTGGCTCCAGATAGCCCGTGACCTGGAACGGTTCGACGGCGACGGCGACCGCTTCCGCGGCTGGGCCGCACGCATCGCCCGCAACCGCGCGCTGGACCACATCCGCATGCGCGGCCGCCGGCCGGCGATCGGCGGCGACGAGACGGAGCTGACGGGCAGGCCCGCGGAGTCCGACACCGCGGGCGAGGCCATGGAGGCACTGGCCACCGGCAGCACCCTCTCCCTCATCGCCCGGCTGCCCCAGGACCAGGCCGAAGCGGTCGTCCTGCGCGTGGTGATGGGCCTCGACGCCAAGAGCGCCGCCGAGACCCTGGGCAAGCGGCCCGGCGCCGTCCGCACGGCGGCGCACCGCGGCCTGAAGCGCCTGGCCGAACTGCTCGGCGGCGATCTGGAATCGGGCGGCGGGCTCGACGCCCTGCCGCCGCAGCGAGAACCGCGCGGCCGTGCGGTGACGTCCGCGAGTGTGACGCATACGCGTGCGCGGACGCAGAAGGACATGTGATGGCCGACGAGCAGGACAAGTGGCTGGACCGCGAAACGGCGGAGCTCCTGCTGCGCGGAGAGCCGCTGGAGGGCGTCGATCCGGCGTCCCGCGACCGGGCCGGACGACTCGTCATGGCCCTGGGCGCGCTCTCCGTCCCACCGCCGCCGACCGGCGAGGAACTCCCCGGCGAGGCCGCCGCGTTGGCCGCCTTCCGCAAGGTGCGCGCCGAACGGGCCGACGCGTCGGCGGAGGCGTCGGCGGCCCTCGGACACGGCGCCGTTCCCCGCTCCTGTGACGCCGGTCTCGTCCGCATCGGCGCGCGCGGCGAGGGCGCCCGGCGTCCGCGCCGGAGCCGCGCCCTGCGCCTCGGGCTGGCCGCCGCGCTGACCGTCGGCATGGTCGGCGGCGTGGCGGCGGCGGCCGGAACCGGAGTGCTGCCGACGCCCTTCGACGGCACCGAACCGGAACCCGCCGCCACCGTCTCGGCCGCGGTCTCGCCCGGCCGTCCGTCCGCGCCGCCCTCGCCGCTGGAGGGCGTGCGGGGCGGGGCGGTGCCCGGCACCACCCCGGCCGCGCCCGACGGCGGCACCGCGCGGGACGGAGGTGCCGCGGGGGATCGCGACGCCGACGACCGCGACGCGGTGGGCCGGGGCGGCGGTGACCACGGAGGCGACCCGGCAGGGCCGACGCATGAGGGCGAGCTGCGCGGTGCCACCGGCGACGGGCACGGCCAGGGCGACAAGAAGAACAACAGCAACAACAGCAACAACAGCAACAAGAGCAACAAAAACAAGAACAAGAACAAGAACAACAAGGGCGACAAGGGCGACAAGGGCGACAAGGGCGACAAGGGTAAAGCCGGCAAGGGCAACGGCGGGAAAGAGGGGGACCAGGGCGGCGACGGTGGCGAGGGCGGCGACGGTGACGACGCCGACGCCGACATAGCCCCGCCCGCCCGCGATTCCCACCACCCCGACGGCCCTCACCGTCCCCAGCGCTCGCACGGCCCCTCGGCCCACGAGCCCCGGCCGCAACGGCAGCCCGCCTGCACGCCCCACGCCCCGTCCTCCGCGCGCACCTCCTGACCTGCGCTTTCGTGGTCGGTGAGGATTTCTCTCGCCGGGGGTGTGACACTTTCGGCCGCCGTGGCGCAGTAATGAGTGAGCCGACTGGTCATCGGCTTCCGCACTGAGCCGGGGTTCCCCCCGTACCTGCGGCTCGTGCACCTCGGCGCGGGCGGGACACGTTCCCCCGGTCCCGCCCGCGCCCATTCACCGGCCGGCCGTCGTGCCGCCCCACCGCCTCACCAGTACACGACGACCTTGTCGCCGTTCCTCACCTGCGCGTACAGATCCGCGATCGCCGCCTCGTCGCGCACGTTGACACAGCCGTGGGAGGCGCCCGTGTAACCGCGGGCCGCGAAGTCGTAGGAGTAGTGCACGGCCTGGCCGCCGCTGAAGAACATGGCGTACGGCATGGCCGAGTCATAGAGCGTGGAGACGTGGTGGCGGGACTTCCAGTAGACCTGGAAGACACCCTCCCGGGTCGGCGTGTACTGCGAGCCGAAGCGCACGGACATCGTCGACACGGTGCGCCCGTCGATCATCCAGCGCAGCGTCCGGCTCGACTTGCTGATACACAGCACCCGGCCGGTCGTGCAGCGCGGGTCGGGCGCGGCGGCGGGCTGGCCGCCCATCAGGTACAGCTCCCACTTGCCCGGCTCGTGCGACATCCCGAGCAGCCGCTGCCAGGTGACGGTGTCCGTCCTGCCGGTCCGCGGCAGCCCGCGCTTGCCCTGGAAGCCGCTGACGGCGCGCTCGGTCAGGTCGTCGTACGTCCCGGTCGGCCCGTCCACGAGCCACTCCACCTGGCGCAGCCTGGCCTGCAGCTCACGGACGTCGCGGCCGGTGTCGCCCCGCTTCCACAGCACCCTGGCGGGCTTCGTCCGGGCCGACGGCGCACTCGGTGACCGGCGCTCCGGGGACGGCGTGCTCTTCTGCGGGGTCCTGGTGACGTCTATGCGCACCGGTGAGTGCCCCTTGCCGTCCGGGCCCGTGCCCTGCACGGTGCAGCCGCCCGCCACCAGCACCGCCCCCAGCGCGACGGCGACCACCCGTCCCGTGCTCCCCATGCCCGCCATACGCATCACGGCCCCCCGTCGTCCCACGGTCCCGCACCCGACGTCCCCCTGAGTTGTTCCCGCGGCAGCGCGCCGCGAACGGCACGGCATCGTTGTGACCGGGACCGCATCGAGGTTGTGAGGAAGGTCCCAGGGTGCGCCTCTCCACCGGGTGCACGCGCGCGGATACAGTCCGTCGAAGTGCCGGTCTGTACTGGCGGGTAAATGACGGGTAGTTCGAGCAAGTCGAACATGTGCTCAGCGGGAGGCAACACACCATGACGCGCGAGTCCGAGTCCGGGCTGCCCATCGAACCGGTCTACGGGCCCGACGCCCTGGCGGACTGGGACGCGGCCGAGAAGCTGGGCGAGCCCGGGAAGTACCCCTTCACCCGGGGCGTCTACCCGTCGATGTACACCGGCCGGCCGTGGACGATGCGCCAGTACGCCGGTTTCGGCACGGCGACCGAGTCCAACGCCCGCTACAAGCAGCTGATCGCCAACGGCACCATGGGCCTGTCGGTCGCCTTCGACCTGCCGACCCAGATGGGCCACGACTCCGACGCGCCGATCGCCAGCGGCGAGGTCGGCAAGGTCGGCGTGGCGATCGACTCGATCGACGACATGCGCGTGCTGTTCGGCGGGATTCCGCTGGACAAGGTCTCCACGTCGATGACGATCAACGCCCCGGCCTCCCTGCTGCTCCTGCTCTACCAACTCGTCGCCGAGGAGCAGGGCGTGAGCGCCGACCAGCTCACCGGCACGATCCAGAACGACGTGCTGAAGGAGTACATCGCGCGCGGGACGTACATCTTTCCGCCCAAGCCGTCGCTGCGCCTGATCGCGGACATCTTCAAGTACTGCAAGGCCGAGATCCCGAAGTGGAACACCATCTCGATCTCCGGCTACCACATGGCCGAGGCCGGTGCCTCGCCCGCTCAGGAGATCGCCTTCACCCTCGCGGACGGCATCGAGTACGTGCGCACCGCGGTCGCGGCCGGCATGGACGTGGACGACTTCGCGCCCCGTCTTTCCTTCTTCTTCGTGGCCCGGACGACGATCCTGGAGGAGGTCGCCAAGTTCCGCGCGGCCCGCAGGATCTGGGCGCGGGTGATGAAGAAGGAGTTCGGCGCAAAGAACCCCAAGTCGCTGATGCTGCGCTTCCACACCCAGACCGCGGGCGTGCAGCTGACCGCCCAGCAGCCCGAGGTGAACCTGGTCCGCGTCGCCGTGCAGGGCCTGGGCGCCGTCCTCGGCGGCACGCAGTCCCTGCACACCAACTCCTTCGACGAGGCCATCGCGCTGCCGACCGACAAGTCCGCGCGCCTGGCCCTGCGCACCCAGCAGGTCCTCGCCTACGAGACGGACGTGACGGCGACGGTCGACCCCTTCGCCGGTTCCTACGTCGTCGAGAAGATGACCGACGACGTCGAGGCGGCGGCGCTGGAGCTGATGGACAAGGTCGAGGACCTCGGGGGCGCGGTCAACGCCATCGAGCACGGCTTCCAGAAGAGCGAGATCGAGCGCTCCGCCTACCGCATCGCCCAGGAGACCGACTCCGGCGAGCGGGTCGTGGTCGGCGTCAACCGCTTCCAGCTCGACGAGGAGGAGCCGTACGAGCCGCTGCGCGTCGACCCGGCCATCGAGGCCCAGCAGGCCGACCGCCTGGCCAGGCTCCGCGCGGAGCGCGACCAGGCGGCGGTGGACTCGGCCCTGGCGGCCCTGAAGAAGGCCGCCGAGGGCGAGGACAACGTCCTGTACCCCATGAAGGACGCCCTGCGCGCCCGCGCGACGGTGGGCGAGGTGTGCAACGCGCTGCGGGAGGTCTGGGGGACGTACGTCCCCTCGGACGCCTTCTGAGCGCCGCTGAGCCGGGCCCTCCTCGACGGCGACGACTGTCGGGGCCGGTTTCGGGCGCTCAGCCCGCCAGCCCGAACCGGCCCAGGTACCCGCCCAGTCCTTCCGGCGTGTCCCCGGCCCACCCCACGTAACCGTCCGGCCGTACGAGGAACAGCCCCGCCCCGTACGCCCCGTGCGCACCCCCGCGTACCACCGGTACCGCCGGCCCCACCACACCGTCGGGCAGGCCGGCGCCCAGCGCCAGCAGCGTCCAGTGCGGTCCCCGGAAGGCGTCGAAGAGCCGTACGCCGTCCACCCGGCCGTCGGGCGCGCGGTCCCCGGCCCGTATCGCGTCCTCGCCCACGGCGCCCCGCGTCTCCTCCGTCAGCGACGACTCCCGGTACCCGATCCCCAGCTGCCGGGTCGCACCGCCGCGCCGCACCTCGCCGCGGTGGACGGCGGTCGACAGGTCGAGCATCCGGGCGGCGATCGGGCGCCGCTCCTCCTCGTAGCTGTCCAGGAGCGCGGCCGGGGCCTCGCCCTTCAGCACCGCGCCCAGCTTCCAGCCCAGGTTGTAGGCGTCCTGGACGCTGGTGTTCAGCCCCTGGCCGCCCGCGGGGGAGTGCACGTGCGCCGCGTCGCCGGCGATGAAGACCCGGCCCGAGCGGAAACGGTCGGCCAGGGCCGCCCGCGGCCGGAAGTCGGAGACCCAGCGGACCTCGGTCACGTCCTCGGCGGCGATGTGCGAGCGCTCGGCGACGACCTTGCGGACGCCGTCCGCGGAGGTGTCCACGGCCGCGCCCTCCGGGAACCGCGCCATCACCTGGAAGTCCTCGGTGCCGGCCAGCGGGCAGATGGCCAGGAGGTCGACGCCGTCGCCCGGCGGGAAGACGTGCCAGTTGTCGCGGTCCAGGCCGCTGATCCGTACGTCCGCCACCAGTGTCGGGCTCGGGTCGACGGTCTCGCCGGTCATGCCGATGCCCAGTGCGCGGCGCACCGCCGACCGGCCACCGTCCGCCGCGACCAGGTAGCGGGCGCGCACCGTCCCGCCCGAGGAGAGGTGCGCGGTGACGCCGTCCTCGTCCTGCGTGACACCGACGACCTCGTGGCGGAAGGCGACCTGGCCGCCCAGTTCCGCGAGCCGCGCGGCCAGGATCTCCTGCGTGCGCCACTGCGGCACCATCCACGACTCGTTGTACGGCGAGTCCTCGCTCGGCTCGGCGGGGTCGAACATGTGGTGCTCGCCGACCCGCTCGCCGTTCCGCCAGATCATGCCGATCGGGTAGCCGCCGCCCACGGCGCGGATCGCGTCGACGACGCCGAGGTCGTCGAAGACCTCCATGGTGCGGGGCTGGAAGCCCTTGCCCCGGGAGCCCGGGAACAGCTCCCCGGCGCCCTCCAGGACCAGCGCGTCCACCCCGCGCCGGGCCAGGTCGACACCGAGGGTGAGGCCGGTGGGGCCGGCGCCGACGATCAGCACGTCCGTGTCCAGGACATGCGTATCCATGACATTCATGGCAACTCTCCTTAACGACGTTAAGTCCCGTGTGGGTTCGAGAATGGACTTAACGCCGTTAAGCTGTCAAGCGTGAGTACGGAACGACGCGCCCCCCTCGACCGCCGACGGGTCGCGGACACGGCGCTGAAGCTGCTGAACGAGGTCGGCCTGGACGGCCTGACCCTGCGCACCATCGCGCGGGAGCTGGACGTCAAGGCGCCCGCCCTGTACTGGCACTTCAAGGACAAGCAGGCCCTGCTCGACGAGATGGCCACCGAGATGTACCGGCGGATGGTGGCCGACACGCCCCTCGACCCGGCCGACACCTGGCGGGAGCGGCTGCTCAAGGCCAACCGCGGCCTGCGCGCCGCCCTGCTCGCCTACCGCGACGGCGCCAAGGTGTTCAGCGGTTCACGCTTCACGGGCGCGGTGCACGCGGAGTACATGGAGGGCACCCTGCGGCTGTTCACCGCCACCGGGTTCACCCTCGCGCAGGCCGTGCGGGCGACCACGACGACGTACATGTTCACCCTCGGCTTCGTCACCGAGGAACAGGGCGTCGAGCCGCTGCCCGGCGAGCGCCGGGAGGGCTTCGACGTGGACGAACGCGCCCGCCTGCTGGCCGACTACCCCCTGACGGCCGCGGCGGGCGCGGAGATCTTCACGGACTACGACCGGCACTACGAGGAGTCGCTCGCCCTGGTGATCGAGGGCGTCGCGGCCTCCTACGGCCTCGGCTGAGCCGTCCCGGCGGCCCTGCCCGCCTTCGCCCGCTGCGCCGCGCGGTACCGGCGCACCGCACGGGTGACGAGCGGCGGCAGCAGGTCCAGGGCGAGCCGACGGGTGCGGTCCCGCCCGGTCGACGGCCGGGCCGTCCGGGCCGCCCGCGCCGCCGGACGCGCCTGCGGGGTCCGCCCGGGCACCGGCACGGCGTCCGTTCGGCCGGTCTCGGGAGCCGGGACCGGTGCCGGCGCCGGGTGCCGCGAGGAGGGCAGCGAGGGCGGCCGCAGCCGCTTGCCCCTGGCGCGGGTGCGCACCAGCCGGTGCCCGGCCGCCCGCTCCACGGTCACGGCGATGTCGTCGCGCCCGCGCAGCGCCGCCAGCAGCTCCTCCTGCACCGGCTCCGGGTCGCCCCAGGTGCCGTACAGCTTCTGGCTGCTCAGGCAGACCGGGCGCAGCCCCCGGTTGAGCACCGCCTCCCATGCCGCGACGGCGACGCCCGGGGTGTGCTCGCTGCGGAAGTCGTCCAGGACGACGATGCCGTCGGGCCCCAGCAGTTCCCTGGCCGCGCCGATGTCGCCCTCGACGTGCTCGTACAGATGCGAGGCGTCGATGTGGACGAAGCGGCAACTGCCCGGCGCGACCTCGTCGGCGACCGCGGAACTGGGCGCCTGGATGATCGTCGGCAGGGTGTCGTGGAAGGACAGGTAGTTCCGTTCGAAGGCCTGGCGGGTGAGCGAGGAGTACGACTTCGCCGCCTCCGCCCGGTTCGCCGCGTCCGGGGGTTCGGCCCCGAACAGGTCGCAGACGGTGAGCGTCTCGCCGTCCCGCAGCCGGTGCCCGAGCAGGATCGCGCTCTTGCCCAGGTAGGCGCCCAGTTCCAGCAGGTCGCCGCGGGTGCCCAGCCGCTCCTGCCGCTCCAGGAACCAGGAGAACAGCACCTGGTCGAGCGGCCAGAACCAGCCCGGGACGTCGTTCAGCTCACCGGGGTACTCGTGCGTCTCTTGCGCAGTGGCCATGAGGCGAGGATGCCCCCTCGGCACCGGAAAGGAGGTCGGCACGCGCGATCCGACGGTCAGAAAATCGCACGTATCGCTCAATGTGTCCGTTCCGGCACCGTGCGCAGCCCGCTCAGGACGCCCGCAGGAAGGCGGAGTGGGCGGCCTTCCCGAGGAAGGTGAAGCGGGTGTCCTCCTTCAGGTGCGCGTCGAGGGCCTCCTCGATGCCCGGCCAGCTGGGGTCGCCGAAGTCGTCCAGGACGACGATCGCGCCGGGCGCGGCGATCTCCTCGGCCCACTGGAGGTCCTGGCGCACCCCCTTCGCCGAGTGGTCGCCGTCGACGACGATCACGCCGTAGGAGCGGTCGGAGACGGCCGCACGGGTGGCGGGGTCCTCGGAGAACCCCTGCCGGACGCGGGCCGCCGCGCCGGCCGGACCGGCCAGGGCGAGGTTGGTGCGCACCGCGTGCTCGTCCACCGGCGTGCCCGTCGGGTCGGGGCGGACGGTGGTGCCGGGCTGGAGCTGCACACCGGCGAAGGGGTCCACGATGGTCAGGGCCGGGCTGCGACCGTCGCGCTCCAGCATCCGCACGAGACCGGCGGAGAACATGCCGTACAGCGTGCCTATCTCCAGGACCTCGTCGTTCGGCGGGCCGAGCAGCGGGATCGAGGCGAGCTTGCCGCAGATGTTCATGGTGCCGCCCGCGACCCGGCCCACGCCCAGCGACTCCAGCGCGATCAGGAGACGGTAGGCGGTGGCCACGTTGCGCTCGGCCGCGCCCCGGTCCCCGGCCAGGGCCGCGACCTCGCGGTGCAGCCGCTCCAGGGAACCCTTGGCCACCGTCCGGGAGATGCCGCGCCCGGACGGTCCGACCAGCAGCTCGAAGGTGAGCCGCTGCTTCTCGGTCACCTCGGGGTCGGGCACCGGAGGTCTGCGGGCCTCCGCGGCGCGGATCCGCCGCTCGATGCGCTGGTCGATGAGATCGGCGACGGGACGCAGCAGACGCCGGCCGGCGGAACTGCGGAGCAGGGTACGGCTGTTCATGGGTCAACGACCTCTATCCGTCACGGAAGTGAACGTCGGTACGTGGAACGCCAGTGGGGTGGGTGAGGCCAGACTAGGGAGGTCCCGCGCCCGAAACGCAGCTCCCGGACGGGACCATGGGGCGAACTTTCGCGGAACGCCCGATGGCCGGACCATGGCGGCTCCCGGTGTTCACCGGGGGGTCACGCGCATGTCGCCGATGTTCATCCGGCGGCGCTTTCCGGCGCTCAGGGCCCTCTCATAGCCTGCACCGACGTGCGCCGCGCGGCGCCGCATGCCGATCCACGGCCCGGCCACCAGCGCCGGGCCCGCGCGTCCGACCCGGGAGTGACCACCCATCGCCGCCGAACCCCTGACCTGTGCCGAGCCAGTCCGCCCCGCCCCCGTCGCGGCCCGGGAGCGGGCGACGCGCCCCCGCGGGGAGCACCGGTACGACGTCGACCTCGTCCGGGTCCTGGCCTCGGTCGGGGTCATCGTCTGCCACGCCGCCGGCGAACTGATGAAGGCCGTCGACCGCGACCCCGCGCAGGGCGGGCCCGTCTACTGGACCGCGCTCACCGGGGACGCGCTGAGCCGCTGCGCCGTGCCGCTGTTCTTCGCGATCGCCGGCTGGGTCGTCCTCAGCGGGGCCCCGCCCCGCGACGGCCGGCAGGTCCGCAGACGGCTGACCCGCATCGTCGTGCCGCTCGCCGTGTGGACCGCCCTCTACCTGCTGTGGGACCGGGTCCGGGACGCCAACACCGAACCCACCCGGCAGCTCGCCCGGGACGCGGTGTTCGCCTCCGTGCGGCCCGCCTTCCACCTCTGGTACCTGTACGCCTACGTCCCGGTGATCCTGCTGCTGTCGGTGGCCGTGCTGGTCAGGAACGGCAAGCGGCCCTGGGGCGCGGGCGCCGCGCTGCTCGGCCTCGCGCTCGCCCCGACGCTCCTCGGCGACCTCGGGCGCCTCCTCGACGTGCGCGTGCCCCCCTTCGCCTGGCAGTTCGGCGTCTACCAGATCGCGTACGCCGTCGCCGGGGCCGTCCTGCTGTCGCTGCCCGGGTCCGCGGTCGCGGGCCGGCGCCGGCGCCTGCTGTGGCTGGCCGGCGGGCTGTGCGCGTGGGCCGCGGTCGCCGTCTACGAACACCGGGTGCACTTCCCGAGCCCGTACGCCTCCGTGGTGGTGGCGCTGCTCGCCGGGACCCTGCTCATGGCGCTCGACCGGATCAGGGTGCCCGAGCGGTTCCGGCCGCTCCTCGGCAGGCTCGCCGGGGCCTCCTTCGGCGCCTACCTGGTCCACCTGCTGTTCCTGGAGGTGCTCGCCCCGCGGCTGGTGTCCGAGGACGCGGGCTGGGCGGGCGCCGCGGGAGCGCTCGCCGGTCTGACGGCCGTCACGGTCCTGCTGTCGTTCGCCGCCGCCCTGCTGTGGACGCGGCTGCGGCTCGGCCGCTGGCTGGGCTGAGCCGGGCGCGAGGACGCCGGAGCCCCCGCCGCACGGGCGGGGGCTCCGGCGTCCTCGCGGTGCCGCCCGCTCACTTCCCCCCGGTGCCGCGCCGCACCGCCCTGCGCACCACGCGCCTGGCCCGCCGCACCTGGAGCTTCGCGCGCAGCTGCGGACGGCTGCCGGGCAGGCCCAGCTCGGTCAGCCGCAGCTCCGGGAAGTAGTAGCCGGGGGTGGCGGAGAGATGGCCGCGCAGCCACTCCTCCGTCGGCCTGCGCAGCTCCGGGTACGTCTTGGGCTGCATACAGAAGCCGACCGCCCGGACCAGCGGCGACAGGGACGCGGGCGCCGCGCCCACGAGTGCCGGGTCACCGGGGCCCTCCAGGTCGGGCACCAGGTGGTCCACCACCGCCAGCGGCACCCGGTTGCTGTTCGGGTACGGCGTGAGCCGCTCCATCACCAGCGCCGTCCCGACCCGGGCGACGGGCACCTCGTAGTAGGCCGAGGCGGTCACCATCGCCGTCGAGAAGCAGCCGACGACGAGTTCGGGGGCGCAGTGGTCGTACAGCGTCTCGGCCAGCAGGGGCGCGTCCAGCACGGTGAGCCGCACGCCCGCGTCCGCCGCCGCCTTGCTCAGGGCCGCCGTGTAGCCGGCGGGCGCCGTCGGGTGGGGCTTGAAGACCACGGAGCGGTGTCCGGCCCGCGCGGCCCCGGCCAGCATGCGGACGTGGAGGTCCTCCTCCTCCCGCGCGGTCAGGACGTTGATCGCCGCCAGGTACTGGCCGAGCAGCACGGCCGTCGGCTTCTCCCGTACCACGGGCGCCAGTTCGGGGCCGTGGGCCGCTTCCCGGGAGATCTCGTCGAGCACCGCGCGGAACGCCGCGTCGGGGACGACCTCGGGCTCGACGCCGAACTCCGAGAGCAGCATCGGCCTCAGGCCCGGGATCAGGTCGAGGTGGAGCAGGCGGCGGATGCGGCGCGCGAGGGTCAGCGGCAGCTTCTCGCGGGTGGGCCCGTAGCTCATCAGGCCGTCGGCGTACACGTGGAGGCTCGCCTCGGAGAAGATCGCGGCCAGCGCGCGGGCCGGGTTGACCTGGATCGACTCGACGGCCAGCTCGATCAGGTCCCGCTCGCCGATGCCCCAGGCGAGCCGGAACGCCTTCTGCCACAGGGTCACGTCGTTGCCCCGCGGGCCCCAGGCGCTGGGGTGGTGCGGACGGATCGCCTCGTTCCAGCTGACCACGGAGTCGAACCGGCCGGATATTCGCTCGTACCCGTGCATCTCGTCCAGGCGCAGGGCGGTCTCCGGTATCGCCGCGTTGTTGGACACCAGCAGGACGCGCCGGGCCTCCTCGCGCGGCCCGAACAGCCCCGCGTCGAGCGCCGCCGCGAGGGTGGCCGCTCCGTAGAGGGTGGAGACCTGGAAGATCTGGGTCTTGTGGGGCATGGATCAGGCAGCCTTCCGCCCGTCACGCAGGCGGCCGAGCAACCTGCTGCGAGTCCTGTCGATGGTCCGGAGGGTCTCCTCCAGCACGTGCTGGGGCATGCGGTGCAGCGCGTCCCGCGCCTCCCGGCGGAGCCGCTGCGCCGCCGAGGTCTCGTACTCGCCCACCTTGCCGAGGTGGAAGGCGATCATGGCGCAGTAGGTCCGTACGGCCTTGGGAAGGAAGCGCTCGGCCTCCGGGTCGGCCAGCAGGTCCTTCAGGAGCATGTCGTAGGCCGGGATGAAGTCCAGCTGCCGGGAGTCCTTTATCTGGGTGAGCGAGGTGGCCACGCCCCGCCGGTAGAACACCCCGTGCAGCCCCACCGACGCGTACGTCGCGGCCTTCAGGTGCAGACGCCAGATCCACAGCCGGTCCTCGGCGGTGCGCAGTTCGGTCGCGAAGCGCATGCCGCCGTCGTCGAAGAGGTGCCGCCGGTAGATCCCCGCCCAGACGAAGGGGTAGTCGACCATCGTCTCCATGTGCGGCGGCGCGATGCCGTCGCGCGGGTCCATCACGACGTTGCGCGCGGGGGCCGGGGGCCGCCGGATCACCCGCTCGGTGCCGGTGGCCTGCACATGGTCGGTGCGGGCGAAGTCGCACCCCAGCTCCTCCACGGCGCGCACCAGTTCGGTGAGGTAACCCGGCCCGTACCAGTCGTCGCCGTCGAGGAAGGTGACGAAGTCGCCCCGGGCCGCGTCGATGCCGCTGTTGCGGGCCTGTGCTATGCCCCGGTTCGTCTCGTGCCGGATCACCCGGGTGTCGGTGCGCCGGTCCGCCCAGCGTTCGATCTGCCACGACGTGGAATCCGTGGAGCAGTCGTCGACGAGCAGGAATTCGAAGTCCGGGTCCGCGTTGTTGGCGAGACTTCTGAGAGTGCTCTCGGCGAAGGATTCCACATTGTGCATGGGAACGACGACGGACAGTTTCGGCACGCGGGCCTCTCACGTTCGATGATGGCAGATTCGAGGGACGAGACGAGGGAAAAGGCGGGGGAGATTTGAACAGGCTAGCGATGCGCCCGGAACCGAAGGTGACCCGGCGGGCTCGGAAAGGCGAACTCCGTTCGCAGCGGAAGTGAATTCTTGGCGCTCCGCCGAGGAACCCGGCCGGCCGTGCCCCGCCTCACCGCCCGATCGAGCGCCTGATCGACCGGGCCCGGCGCACCACCCTGCGTGCCGTGGAGTTGTGCGGCAGGAACCCCAGCCGGGCCGGGATGCCGCCCGGCAGGCCCAGGGAGGTGAGCCTGCGCTTCTTGAAGTACCGCCAGGTGCGGGCGTCCAGGTGCGCGCGTAGATACGCCTCCGCCGCCGGGCGCAGCTCCGGCAGGACCTTCGGCTGCATCGCGAACCCGACGGCCCCCACCAGCGCGGCGAGCGCCTCGGCCGGTACGTCCCGCCGCCCCTCGGCGACGGCGGCCGGGTCCGCCAGGTCCGGCAGGAGCGCGTCCACGAGGGTGGCGGGCACCCGGTTGCTGTTCTCGTACGGCGTCAGCCGGTCGAGCAGCGTCTCGGTACCGACCCGGGCGACCGGCAGGCCGTACAGCGCGGAGGCGGTGAGCAGGGCCGTCGAGAAGCAGCCGACGACCAGCGCCGGACGCATCCGCTGGAACAGCACCTCGGCCAGGACCGGCGCCTCCACCACCGTGAGGCCGACCCCCAGCCGCCCGGCCTCCTCCTCCAGGACCCGGGTGAAGCGGGCCGGGGCCGTGGGGTGCGTCTTGAACACCACGCGCGTGTGCCCGAGCGCGGCGACGCCGGTCAGCATCCGCACGTGCAGGTCCTCCTCCTCCTCGGCGGAGAGGATGCCCAGCGCCGACAGGTACTGGCCGAGCAGCACCGCGGGCCGCTCCACGTCCGGCAGCCCGGCGCCGGTGTCCGCCTGCTCGGCCAGCACCTTGGTGAACGCCGGGGACGGCACGATCTCGGGCCCGACGCCGAACTCCGTCAGCAGCAGCGGCGCGAGACCCGGCACCAGGTCCAGGTGGAGCAGCCGCTCCACACGCGTGCCGACCAGCGGGGCCAGCTTGGTGCGGGTGGGCCCGTAGCTCATCAGACCGTCCGCGTAGACGGTCAGGGGCGCGTCGGTGAAGATCTGCGCCACGCCCAGCGCCGGCGGCACGTGGACCGACTCCACGGTCAGCGCCACGTCGTCGTCGCCGAGCCCCCAGGCCAGCCGCAGGTGCCGCTCCCACAACGGCACGTCCCCGGCTCGCGGCGACCAGTCGCCGGGATGGAAGGGGTAGATCGCCTCGTTCCATGACACCACGTCGTCGAACCGGCCCCGCAGCCGCTCGAACCCCGGTGTGGCGTCCAGGGACGGTGTCGTCTCGGGCGTCGCCGCGTTGTTGCTGACCAGCAGGATCCGCCGGTCGGCCGGGCCGAAGCAGCCGGAGTCCAGGGCCGCGGCGAGCGTGGCCGTGCCGTACAGCGTCGACGCCAGGAAGATCTGAGTGGTCATGCCGCAGCCTCCTCGGCCGGCCGGCCGGAGGCCGCGCCCGCGCGACGGCGCAGCCGCCGCAACCGCGTGGCGCGCTCGGCGTCCATCGTGTCGAGCACCTCGTCGAGCGCATCCTGCGGCATCCGCCGCAGCGCCGCCGCGCTCCGCTCCTTCAGTATCCGGGCCACGGCGGGCTCGAACCGCTCGATGGCACCGAGATGGTGGGAGATGATCGCGCAGTACGTGCGGACCGCCTTCGGCACCAGCCGCGCGGCGTCCGGGTCCCCGGCCGCCCCCGCGAGCACCTCGTCGAACGCGCGGATGAAGTCGAGTTGGCGCACATCACCGATCTGGGTGAGCGAGGACGCCACCCCGCGCCGGTAGAACACGCCGAGCAGCCCGGTCACCGCGAAGGACTCCGCCTGTCGGTGCAGCTTCCAGATCCACGGCCGGTCCTCGGCCGTGCGCAGCCCGTCGGTGAAGTGCAGCAGACCGCGCTCGGCCAGCCGGCGGTGGTAGACACCCGCCCACGCGTAGGCGTAGTCCACGGAGGTGGTGCGGTGCGCGGGCAGGATCGCCTCGCGCGGGCGCAGGGCCGTGTTGCGGCGGCCGTGCGGGACCCGGTGCAGGGTGCGGTTGCGTCCCGTGCACTGCACGTGGTCGGTGCGCACGAAGTCGACGTCCAGTCCCTCGATCGCGGCCACCAGGTCGGCGCAGTGGCCCGGCGCCAGCCAGTCGTCGCCGTCCAGGAAGGTGAGGTACTCGCCGCGTGCCCGGTCGATGCCGGTGTTGCGGGCCGTCGCCAGGCCGCCGTTCTCCTCGTGTATGACCAGCACCGCCCCCGGCAGCTCGCGCTCCGCGCGCGCGAGGAGGTCCACGGTCCCGTCGGTGGAGCAGTCGTCGACGAGAATGAACTCGAAGTCGTCCCGCGCGTTGGCGCGCAGACTCCGCAGGGTGTCTGGGGCGTATTGCCGCACGTTGTAGAACGGCACGATGACGGAGAGCTTGGGCACGTGAGCGACGTTATGCGACGGTCCGGCATGCGGCTTTACCGGTTTCTTGATTCCCGGTGAACGCGCCGTGGCGAAGCGGTGAAGCGGATGCTTTTCCGGGGCCGGGGCGGGCCGATTCCCCATTCGGCGACGTGCTGTTCACCATTTGTTGGATTCCGGTTGGGCGGTTCCTAGGAATGGCTTCCTAGCGTCTACGACGTGCCAGCAAGTGCAACGAAGGCCCTCAGAGTCGCCGTCCTGGCGGACTCCGACACCCGGTGGAAGTGGGGCGCGCTCACCGCGACCCGCGTCCGCCCCGGGGACACGGAGCTCCACCTCGACGGCTACCTCCTGCGCGGCCGAGCCACCCCCACCGCCCGCCAGCTCCAGGAGGTCGGCGTCAGCGCGGACTCGCTCCGCGAGGTGACCGCCGTCGAGTTCCTGCGCGCCATGGCCGGGGCGCGCGGCGAGGACTCCTACGACGTCCTCGTCCTCGCCCTGGTCGGCGGCGGTGTCCAGGCCATGCTGCACGGGCTCGGCCGCCTCTGGCAGGACGGCGCCGAGCGGCCCGTGGTCGTCACCGGCTACGTCGGCGTCGTCTACGAGAAGCTCGCCGACGGCCTGCTGCTGCGCCACGGCGCCGACCTCGTGCTCGCCAACTCCCGCCAGGACGCGGACCGTTTCCGTGCTGTGTACGAGGGGGTCGGCGCCGACGCCGCCGCGGTGACCGAGGTCGCCCTGCCCTTCCTGGGCGGGGCCGCGTACGCCGGTGAGCCGGGCGGGGGCGAGCGCCCCTACACGGTGGTCTTCGCCGCCCAGCCCTCCGTGCCGGACAGCCGCGGGGACCGTACGTACCTCCTCGAACGGCTGATCCGGCACGCGCGCCTGCATCCCGAGCGCGAGGTGCTGCTCAAGCTCCGCTCCAAGCCCGGCGAACACACCACGCACATCGAGGAGCTGCCCTACCAGAAGCTGGTGCAGCGGGCCGACCCGCCGCCCAACTTCCGCCTGGTCTACGGGCACATGGGCGAGGTCCTGGACCGCACCGACCTGCTGGTCACCGTCAGCTCCACGGCTGCCCTCGAATCCCTGCACCGCCGCATCCCCACGGTCGTGCTCAGCGACCTAGGGGTGCGCGAGGCACTGGGCAACCACCACTTCGTGGGCTCCGGCTGCCTCGCCTCCTGGGACCAGCTCGACGCGGGCCACCGCCCGGTGCCCGACCCCGAGTGGGTCGCCCGGCAGGGCGTGGCGGCGGACGGCGGCTACGAGACCGCCTTCGACGAGGCCCGCGGACGCATCGCCGCCCTGCTGGCCCGGCCCGGCGGCCTGCCGCCGCTCGCCCCCTACTACACGCTCGGCACCGCGCCCGGCTACCTGCCCGGCATCCTCGCCCGCCACCACCTCGCCCCCGACGGCACCCCGCTGCCCGGCGCGCCGGCCGCCGACCGGGCGCCCGGCCCGGTCCGGCAGGTCGTGCGCCGCGCGGCCCGCGGCGCCTACCGGCACGGCGTCCAGCGGGTGGCCCCGGTGATCCGGCGGATGGGGGAGCTGTGACCGCCCCGACCCCCGGGCCCGCCCCGATACCCGAGACCTCCGCGGTCGCACCCCCGGCAACGGGACCCGCGACCCCCGCGTCACCTGCGCAAGGAGCAGATCCCATGTCCAACCCGGAAGCGGGCCAGGGCGCTTCGGTGCGCCGGGTGCTCGCCGTGATCCCCGCCCGCGGCGGCTCCAAGGGAGTGCCCGCGAAGAACCTCGCCCCCGTCGGCGGCGTCCCGCTGGTGGTCCGTGCGGTGCGCGAGTGCCTGGCCGCCCGCCTCGTGACGGACGTCGTCGTCTCCACCGACGACCGGGCCATTGCCGCGGCGGCCCGCGAGGCCGGGGCCGAGGTCGTGCTGCGGCCCGCCGCCATCGCCGGGGACACGGCCACCTCCGAGGCCGCCGTGCTGCACGCCATGGACACCCACGAGGCCCTGCACGGCGCCGCCGTCGACGTGGTCCTGCTCGTGCAGTGCACCAGCCCCTTCCTGGTCCGCGAGGACGTCGACGGGGTGGCCGGCGCGGTCGCCGAGGACGGCGCGGACACGGCCGTCACCGTCGCCCCGTTCCACGGCTTCGTCTGGCGGGACGGCGGCGACGCGGCGGGCGGGGCCGACGGCGGCCACGGCGTCAACCACGACAAGGCGTACCGCCCCCGCCGCCAGGACCGGCCCCAGGACCTGCTGGAGACCGGCGCCGCCTACGCCATG
The DNA here is from genome assembly GCF_055581985.1 of Streptomyces sp. NPDC042336. Classification (NCBI taxonomy): domain Bacteria; kingdom Bacillati; phylum Actinomycetota; class Actinomycetes; order Kitasatosporales; family Streptomycetaceae; genus Streptomyces; species Streptomyces sp. NPDC042336. Next base: position 150,755 of record NZ_JBVJEA010000008.1, read on the forward strand.
GCCGCCCCCGGCTTCCGCAAGCACCAGCACCGCTTCTTCGGCCGCACCGAACTGGTCCGCACCGACCCGGCCCGCGTCCTGGAGATCGACGACCCGCACGACCTGGCCCGCGCCCGCGCCCTCGCGCCGCACTTCGACGCCGCCAGGGCCGGCGCCCTGCCGACCGCGGCCGACATCGACGCCGTGGTCCTCGACTTCGACGGCACCCAGACCGACGACCGGGTGCTGATCGACTCCGACGGACGGGAGTTCGTCTCCGTGCACCGCGGCGACGGACTCGGCATCGCCGCCCTGCGCCGCAGCGGCCTGACGATGCTGATCCTGTCCACGGAGGTGAACCCGGTCGTCGCCGCCCGCGCGCGCAAGCTCAAGCTGCCCGTGCTGCACGGCATCGACCGCAAGGACCTCGCCCTCAAGCAGTGGTGCGAGGAACAGGGCATCGCGCCCGAACGCGTGCTCTACGTCGGCAACGACGTCAACGACCTCCCGTGCTTCGCCCTCGTCGGCTGGCCCGTGGCGGTCGCGAGCGCCCACGACGCCGTACGCGGCGCGGCCCGCGCGGTCACCACCGTCCCCGGCGGCGAAGGCGCCGTACGGGAGATCGCGACCTGGCTCCTGGGCCCCTCACTCGACACCCCCGACCCTCTCGAAACCCCCACGCTCACCCAGTCCACGTAAGGAACCCCCTGCCATGAGCACCAACTCCCGCATCCGCACCTTCGGCACCCGCGAGGCCGGCCCCGGCCGCCCCGTCTACATCACCGGCGAGATCGGCATCAACCACAACGGTGAGCTGGAGAACGCCTTCAAGCTGATCGACGCCGCCGCCGAGGCCGGCTGCGACGCCGTCAAGTTCCAGAAGCGCACCCCGGAGATCTGCACCCCGCGCGACCAGTGGGACATCGAGCGGGACACCCCCTGGGGCCGCATGACGTACATCGACTACCGCCACCGCGTGGAGTTCGGCGAGGACGAGTACCGCCAGATCGACGAGTACTGCAGGACCAAGAACATCGACTGGTTCGCCTCCCCGTGGGACACCGAGGCCGTCGCCTTCCTGGAGAAGTTCGACGTCCCCGCCCACAAGGTCGCCTCCGCCTCCCTCACCGACGACGAGCTGCTGCGCGCCCTGCGCGCCACCGGCAAGACGGTCATCCTCTCCACCGGCATGTCCACCCCGAAGCAGATCCGCCACGCGGTCGAGGTCCTGGGCAGCGACAACATCCTCATGTGCCACGCCACCTCCACCTACCCGGCGCAGGCAGAGGAGCTGAACCTCCGCGTCATCAACACCCTCCAGCAGGAGTTCCCGAACGTCCCGATCGGCTACTCCGGCCACGAGACCGGCCTGCAGACCACGCTGGCCGCCGTCGCCCTCGGCGCCACCTTCGTCGAGCGCCACATCACCCTGGACCGCGCCATGTGGGGTTCCGACCAGGCCGCCTCCGTCGAGCCGCAGGGCCTGACCCGCCTGGTGCGCGACATCCGCACCATCGAGGCCTCCCTCGGCGACGGCGTCAAGAAGGTCTACGACTCCGAGCTGGGCCCGATGAAGAAGCTGCGCCGCGTCACCGGCGTCGTCGCCGAGGCGGAGATCGCCGCCGCCGCGGGCGAGCCCGTCACCGTCTGATCCCCGGCCACCGAGTCACTCACCACGGGACGGTCCCCCACAGATGAGCCCCCGCGCCGGGAACGCCGGCCCCCGCACTCTCGCCTTCGTCGAGAGCCCGGTACAACTGCTGAACGTGCTGGAGTGGGCGCACACCCGCGCCCCCGGCGCGGAGCTCACCCTCGTGGTCCTCTCGCCCGTCGACCCGATGACCCGCGGCCAGCTGCGCCGCATGGCGGAACTGGCCCGCAAGGAGGGCCACGAGATCCGCTGGGAGGAGGCGCGCGGCGGTGCCACCGCGCCCTTCCGCACGGTCGGCGGCCTGACCACCGCGCTGCGCCAGGCGGACCGGGTCGTCATGGGCGACCCGTTCTCCCGCTACGTACAGCTGCTCCTCACCATCACCCGCGCCCACGACCTGGTCGTCGTCGACGACGGCACCGCCACCATGGAGTTCGTCACCCAGCTGGCCCACGGCGAACGCCTGGTGCGCTGGCACCGCAAGGGCAGCCGCCCCGGCCCGCGCGACCTGCTCTTCGCCCCGGTCTCCCGCTCGGCCCGGCACCGCCTCACCCCCACCCCGGACCGGCAGGTCTCGGTCTTCTCGTCCATGCCCATCGAGGAGGTCCCCGAAGGCGTCACCGTCGCCGCGAACGACTTCGCCTGGACCAGGGCCCGCTTCGGCCCGCCCCGGATCACCAAGGGCGCCGACATGGTCGGCACCTCCCTGGTGGAGACCGGCGTCGTCGACGCCGACCGCTACGTGGCCGCCGTACGCGCCCTGGCGGGGGCCCACGGGGCCGCCCGCTACTTCGCCCACCGCCGCGAGAGCGCCGAGAAGCTGCACCGGCTGGCCGTGGAGACGGGCCTGCAGATCGTCCGCCCCGACCTCCCCCTGGAGCTGATCGCCCGCCGCGGCCCGATCGGCCGTACCGTCCTCAGCTTCCCCTCCACCGTCGTCCACACCCTCCCGCTGGCCCTCGCCGGCACCGAGGTCCGGGTCGCCGTCTGCGACATCGACCCCGCCTGGCTCACCGAGTCGGCCTCACCGCGGGCCCGCGGCTTCCTGAGCGGGGTCACCGGCTCGGCCCGGGACGTGCACCGGCTGTCGGCGGTGGCGGGGTAGGCGGCAGGCAGCGGGGGCGGCAGGCCCGGCATACGGACGGATCCGGCGTGGCTCAGCCGTGGCGTGGTATGCGTGAGGGGAGCAAGTGAACAGCAAGGACGGAGCCGGGTGCCGAGGCCGGAAACGGGTGAGCGTACCCACCCCCGTTGAGAGCCATGCGCCGAGCGGCCAACTTTCTTCCCCTAACGGGCTGAAATTTTGTTGATCGAGGGGCAGTTGACTACCCCGGCGTCCTACCCTTCAGAGGGTGAACGTGTTGATGTCCCCAGAGTCCGAGGCCGACACTCCCGGTGAAGCCGCGCTGCCCGGCACCTTGCCGGACGCGCTGCGCGCGGAGCTCGTGGCCTTCCGCCGCGACCTGCACATGCACCCCGAGCTGGGCAACCAGGAGTTCCGCACCACCGCCGCGATCAAGGAACGGCTGGAGCGGGCCGGTCTCAGGCCGCGCGTGCTGCCCATCGGCACCGGGCTCGTCTGCGACATCGGCACCGGCACCGACTCCGGACAGTGGTCCGGCGGGCCCCGCATGCTCGCCCTGCGGGCCGACATCGACGCCCTGCCCATCCCCGACACCAAGACCGAGTGCGCGTACCGCTCGCAGGTGCCGGACCGGGCCCACGCCTGCGGGCACGACGTGCACACCAGCATCGTCCTCGGCGCCGGGCTCGTGCTCGCCGCCCTGCACGAGCAGGGCCTGCTGCCCCGGCCCGTGCGGCTGGTCTTCCAACCGGCCGAGGAGGTGCTGCCCGGCGGCGCCGCCGACGCCATCGAGGGCGGTGCGCTCGACGGGGTGCGCCGCATCCTGGCCGTGCACTGCGATCCCCGGGTGGACGCCGGGAAGATCGGGCTCAGGGTCGGCCCCATCACCTCCGCCTGCGACCGGCTCGAGATCGCCCTGAACGGCCCCGGCGGCCACACCGCCCGCCCGCACCTCACCACCGACCTGGTCACCGCCGCCGCCCGGGTGGTCACCGACGTGCCCCCGCTCGTCGCCCGGCGCGTGGACAGCCGCAGCGGGCTCGCCCTGACCTGGGGACGGATCGAATCCGGCCACGCCCCGAACGTCATCCCGCAGCACGCCGAACTCGCCGGGACCGTGCGCTGCCTCGACCTGGACGCCTGGCGGCAGGCGCCCGACCTGGTGATGGGCGCCATCGACGAGATCGCCGACCTGTACCGCGCCAAGTCCGAGATCACCTACGTCCGCGGTGTCCCCCCGGTCGTCAACGAGGTCACCAGCACCGAGCTGCTCCAGGCCGCCATGGTCGCCCGGCGCGGCACCGACGCCGTGGAGGGCACCGAGCAGAGCCTGGGCGGCGAGGACTTCTCCTGGTACCTGGAGCACGTGCCCGGCGCCATGGCCCGCCTCGGCGTCCGCCCGCCCGGCGAGCGCACGGTCCGCGACCTCCACCAGGGCGACTTCGACGTGGACGAGCACGCCATCACGGTCGGCGTGGAGATGTTCACCGCGGCGGCGCTGATCGACGCCGTCCAGTAGGCCGTGCGGTGGTAAGTCCCCCTTCGATCCGGTCGTTAACAGGGCGGTAACCGGCCAGCGGCACGAATGGGTAACGGCCCTGCGGAACCCCGTTCCCAGGAGGTTCTACGCGCGTTAATGTGCGCCGAACCGAGCGCCCGCTGCGGGGCTTTGGAGAATGGGGAACTTCAGATGCGTCGGATATCGAGACTGACCAGCGTCGCGGTGGGGGTCGCGTCGCTCGCACTCGCCGCCACGGCCTGCGGTGGCACCAGCGGGGAGAGCGGCGACGACGGCGGTGACGACAAGGGCCTCGCCATCGCCTACGACGTCGGCGGCAAGGGCGACCAGTCCTTCAACGACGCCGCGTACGCCGGTCTGCAGCGGGCCCAGAAGGAGTTCGGCTACAAGACCGCCGACATCGAGCCCACCGACGGCGAGACGGACGCCGACAAGGAACAGCGCCTGACCTCCCTGGCCAAGCAGGGCTACAACCCGGTGATCGGCGTCGGCTTCGCCTACGGCCCGGCGATGAAGGCCGTCGCCGCCAAGTACCCGGACACCACCTTCGGCATCGTCGACTCGGTGGTCGAGGGCAAGAACGTCGCCTCCCTCGTCTTCGCCGAGAACGAGGCCTCCTACCTGGCCGGCGTCGCGGCGGCCAAGGCCACCAAGTCCAAGACCGTCGGCTTCGTGGGCGGTGTGGACGTCCCGCTGATCCACAAGTTCGAGGCCGGGTTCGAGCAGGGCGTCAAGGACACCGACCCCAAGGTCAAGGTGCTCTCGCAGTACCTCACGCAGACCGCGGAGGAGGGCGGCTTCTCCAGCCCCGACAAGGGCAAGGCCGCCGCCGAGGGCCAGATCGAGAAGAAGGCCGACGTGGTGTACGCGGCGGCCGGTCTCTCCGGGCAGGGCGTGATCGAGGCCGCCGCGAAGGCGAAGATCTGGGCGGTCGGCGTCGACTCGGACCAGTACAAGCAGGAGGCCCTCGCGGCCTACAAGGACTCCATCCTGACCTCCGCCCTCAAGGACATCAACGGCGCGGTCTTCGCCCTGGCCAAGTCCGTCGAGGACGACAAGCCGCTCACCGGCACCCACACCTTCGACCTGAAGTCCGACGGCGTGGGCCTGTCCGACAGCAACCCGAAGTTCGCCGGGATCCCGGGTGCCAAGGAGGCCGTGGACAAGGCCAAGGCGGGCATCGTCGACGGCTCCATCAAGGTCGCGACGGAGTAGCCGCGCCCCCTCCGCACACCCTCACGGAGCGGACGGACACCCCCGGGTGCCCGTCCGCTTCCGCGTCCCGCGGTCTCCGCGGCCGACGTCACCCTCCGCCACCCCCCGTTCGCGCCCGGCGAGCCCCGTACCCCCGTACGCTTCGCCTTGCTCACGGGCGGATAACAAGGTGGACAGAAGGGGTTTTCAGGCAGGTCTACGCGCGTTAATCTGCGGCGAAGCCAGCGCCGCAGCCGAACCGTCCCCGGCGCTTGTACGACAGGAGCACCAGACATGCGCCGGATTTCCCGGATCACGGTCGCAGGCGCAGCGACCGCCTCCCTGGCCCTCGCCCTCGCCGCCTGCGGTGGTACCTCGACCGACTCCGGTTCGGAGTCCAAGGGGGACAAGGGCCTCGCCATCGCGTACGACGTCGGCGGCAAGGGCGACCAGTCCTTCAACGACGCCGCGTACGCCGGTCTGGAGCAGGCCAAGAAGGAGTTCGGCTACGAGACGGCCGACGTCGAGCCCACCGACGGCGAGACCGACGCCGACAAGGAGCAGCGGCTGTCCTCGCTGGCGAAGCAGGGCTACAACCCCGTCGTCGGCATCGGCTACGCGTACGCCTCCGCGATGAAGAACGTCGCCGAGAAGTACCCGGACACCACCTTCGGCATCGTCGACGACGCCACGATCGAGGCGAAGAACGTCGCGGACCTGGTCTTCAACGAGCAGGAGGCGTCCTACCTGGCCGGTGTCGCCGCCGCCAAGAGCACCAAGACCAACACGGTCGGCTTCGTGGGCGGTGTGGACGTCCCGCTGATCCACAAGTTCCAGGCCGGCTACGAGCAGGGCGTCAAGGACACCGACCCGAAGATCAAGGTCGTCTCGCAGTACCTCACGCAGACCGCGGAGGAGGGCGGCTTCTCCAGCCCCGACAAGGGCAAGACCGCCGCCGAGGGCCAGATCGAGAAGAAGGCCGACGTGGTGTACGCGGCGGCCGGTCTCTCCGGTCAGGGCGTGATCGAGGCCGCCGCCGCCAACAAGGTCTGGGCGATCGGCGTCGACTCCGACCAGTACAAGCAGGAAGCCCTCGCCAAGTACAAGGACTCCATCCTGACGTCGGCCACCAAGGACGTCGCCAAGGCGGTGTACAGCCTTGCGAAGTCGGTCGAGGGCGGTAAGCCGGAGACCGGTATCGTTCGGGGCGATCTGAAGTCCGGCGAGGTCGGTCTCTCGGACTCCAACCCGAAGTTCGCGGACGACGCCGAGCTCCAGGCAGCCATCAAGTCGGCCAAGGAGAAGATCATCAGCGGCGAGATCAAGGTCAAGAGCAGCTGAACGGCTGAGTAGCACCAGCAACACCTCGAACAGCGTGTAACCGCGCCGGCCCGGCCGCACGGCGGGGTACGGGGAGAGCGTCCTCGAAGTCGCCCTCCCCGTACCCCGTTGCGTCGATGTGCCGCCGCTTTTAGATGCCGTAGGGGCGCTACGCGCGTAGACGGCCCCCGTCCCCAGGAGAGTGCGCCATCAACGCGTCCAGCAGCCCTCCGGCCGGAGCGGCGGTCAACGATTCGGTGACCGCCGTCGAACTCGCCGGGATCACCAAGCGTTTCCCCGGAGTCGTGGCCAACCACGACATCCACCTCACCGTCCGCAAGGGCACCGTCCACGCCCTCGTGGGCGAGAACGGCGCGGGCAAGTCCACGCTGATGAAGATCCTCTACGGCATGCAGAAGCCGGACGAGGGCACCATCGCGGTCGACGGCGAGAAGGTGACCTTCTCCTCGCCCGCCGACGCCATCGTGCGCGGCATCGGCATGGTCCACCAGCACTTCATGCTCGCCGACAACCTCACCGTCCTGGAGAACGTGGTCCTCGGCAGCGAGAAGCTGTACGGCATCGGCGCCAGGGCCCGCCGGAAGATCAAGGAGATCTCCGAGCGGTACGGCCTCGGGGTGCGCCCCGACGTCCTCGTCGAGGAACTGGGCGTCGCCGCCCGCCAGCGCGTGGAGATCCTCAAGGTCCTCTACCGAGGCGCCCGCACGCTGATCCTCGACGAGCCCACGGCCGTCCTGGTGCCGCAGGAGGTGGACGCCCTCTTCGACAACCTGCGCGAGCTGAAGGCCGAGGGCCTGTCCGTCATCTTCATCTCCCACAAGCTGGGCGAGGTGCTCTCGGTCGCCGACGAGATCACCGTCATCCGCCGCGGCACCACGGTCGGCACGGCCGTCCCCGCCGAGACCACGCCCCGCCAGCTCGCCGAGCTGATGGTCGGCAGCGAACTGCCCACCCCGGAGACGGCGGAGTCCACGGTCACCGACCGTCCGGTCCTCACCGTCGACACGCTGCGCCTCGCGGCCCCCGGCGGCAAGGCCCTGCTGGACGACATCTCCTTCACCATCCACGCCGGTGAGGTGCTGGGCATCGCCGGCGTGGAGGGAAACGGCCAGACCGAGCTGGTCGACGCGCTCATCGGCCTGCGCCACGCGGACTCCGGCACCATCCGCTTCCTCGACCAGGACATCACCTCGCTGCCCACCCGCAAGCGGCGCGAGCAGGGCGTCGGCTACATCCCCGAGGACCGCCACCGGCACGGACTGCTCCTGGAGGCCCCCCTCTGGGAGAACCGCATCCTCGGCCACGTCACCGAGAAGCCCAACAGCAAGGGCGTCTGGCTGGACCTCAAGGGCGCCCAGCAGGACACCCGCCGCATCGTCGAGACGTACGACGTCCGCACCCCCGGCATCGACGTCACCGCGGCCTCGCTGTCCGGCGGCAACCAGCAGAAGCTGATCGTCGGCCGCGAGATGAGCCACAAGCCGCGCTTCCTGATCGCCGCCCACCCCACCCGCGGCGTGGACGTCGGCGCACAGGCCGCGATCTGGGACCACATCCGCGAGGCCCGCCGCGAGGGATTGGCCGTGCTGCTGATCTCCGCCGACCTGGACGAACTGATCGGCCTGTCCGACACCCTCCGCGTGATCTACGACGGCAAGCTGGTCGCGGACGCCGACCCGGCCACCATCACCCCCGAGGCGCTCGGCTCGGCGATGACCGGCGCGGCCTCCGGACACCTGGAAGACGAAGAGAGCCCCGGGACCCCGGCCGACGCGACCGGCTCCGCCACGTCCGCAGCGCCCCCTGCGTCCCCCGCGTCCCCCGAGTCTCCGGAAGACGAGGCCCGCTGATGAAGAAGTTCGACAAGGAGCGCGTGCTCCTCGCGGTGGCCGGACCGGTCATCGCGCTCGCCGTGGCCTTCGTGCTCAGCGCGATCGTCCTGATCGCCTCGGGCAAGAACCCGGTCGAACCGTTCGCCCTCATGTTCGAGCAGGCCGGGTTCTCCGACATCCAGGTCCTGATCGTCAACCAGGCCTCGATGTACTACATCGCGGCCCTCGCGGTGGCCATCGGCTTCCGGATGAACCTGTTCAACATCGGCGTCGACGGCCAGTACCAGCTCGCCGCCATGATGGCCGCGATCGTCGGCGCCCACGCCAGCCTGCCGGCCGGCCTCCAGGTCCCGCTGCTGCTCCTGACCGCCGTCCTCACCGGCGCCTTCTGGTCCGGCATCGCCGGTGTCCTCAAGGTGACCCGGGGCGTCAGCGAGGTCGTCGCGACGATCATGCTCAACGCCATCGCCACCTCCGTCATCGGCTACCTGTGGCTGCCGGACGTCTTCGGCGTCAAGATCGGCAACAACAACACCACCGGCGAGATGCACGAGTCCGGCTGGATCCCCGGCATCGACATGGGCGCGGCCGGCGAGGTCTACGGCCTGGTCATCCTCGCCGTGCTGCTCGGCATCGGCTACTGGGTCGTCCTCAACCGCACCCGCTTCGGCTTCGACCTGCGCGCCTCCGGCGCCTCCGAGTCCGCCGCCGCGGCCAGCGGTGTCGACCCCAAGCGCATGGTGCTCACCGCGATGCTGATCTCCGGCGGCCTCGCCGGTCTCGCGGGTCTGCCGATCCTGCTCGGCGACACCCACACCTACAGCCTCAACTTCCCCACCGGCATCGGCTTCCTCGGCATCGGCATCGCCCTGCTCGGCCGCAACAGCCCGGTCGGCATCGCCTTCGCCGCCCTGCTGTGGGCCTGGCTCGACAAGGCCTCGCCCGAGCTGGACTTCCACGGCTACGACAAGGAGATCGCGGTCATCATGCAGGGCCTGATCGTCCTCTCGGTCGTCGTCTCCTACGAGGCCGTCCGCGAGTGGGGCCTGCGCCGCCAGCAGCGCCGGGTCGGCGCGGAGCTGGCCGCCGGTCACGTCCTGGGCGCCACCGACAACTCGAAGAAGGAGGTGGCCGGCCGATGACCGCTCCGACCACAGCGACCGACGTCAACCAGCCGTCGCTGGAGCACGCACCACCGACCGGCCGCCGCATGTCGTGGCCCGTGCTGCTCCTGGTCATCGCCGGTGCCCTGGCGCTGACCTCGATCGTCCGCCTGATCACGGGCGCCAACGGCATCACCAACGTCAGCCAGATGTCCACCGCGCTCCAGCTCGCCGTGCCGATCGGCCTCGCCGGTCTCGGCGGTCTGTGGGCCGAGCGCGCGGGCGTCGTCAACATCGGCCTCGAAGGCATGATGATCCTCGGCACCTGGTTCGGTGCCTGGGCCGGCTTCCAGTGGGGGCCGTGGACCGGCGTCCTCGTCGGCATCGTCGGCGGCTGCCTCGGCGGCCTGCTGCACGCCATCGTCACGATCACCTTCAACGTCAACCACATCGTCTCCGGTGTGGCCATCAACATCCTCGCCCTGGGCGCCACCCGCTACCTCGCCCCGCTCGCCTTCGAGGGCCACCAGGGCGGCTCGGCCAAGCAGTCCCCGCCGGTCGACTCCCTCGGCCACTTCTCGATCCCGGGCCTGTCCGACTGGCTGGACAGCCTCAACGACCAGCACTGGTTCTTCGTCTCGGACATCGCGGGGCTGCTCGGCGGCCTGGTCACGAACGTCTCCTGGCTGACCCTGATCGCGGTCGCCCTGGTCCCCGCCACCTGGTGGATCCTGTGGCGCACCCCGTTCGGCCTGCGCCTGCGCTCCTGCGGCGAGAACCCGATCGCCGCCGAGTCCCTCGGCGTGAACGTCTACAAGTACAAGTACCTGGCCGTGATCATCTCCGGCGGACTGGCCGGACTCGGCGGTGTCTTCCTGTCCATCGTGGCCAACCCCTTCTACCTGGAGGGCCAGACCAGCGGCCGCGGCTACATCGGCCTCGCGGCGATGATCTTCGGCAACTGGATGCCGGGCGGCCTGGCCATCGGCGCCGGTCTCTTCGGCTACACCGACAGCCTCAACCTGCGCGGCGGCTCCGCCAACGTGCACGCGCTGCTGCTGCTCGGCGCGCTGCTCCTGGTCGCCGGCGCCATCTGGCTGGCCGTCCGCAAGAAGTACGTCAAGGCCGCGATCACCTTCGTCATCGGCGCCCTGGTCTTCGCCTGGTACGCCGGCACCAACGAGGTCCCCAACCAGGTCGTCTCCGCCACGCCGTACGTCGTGACCCTCGTCGTCCTCGCCCTGTCCGCGCAACGGCTGCGGATGCCCAAGGCGGACGGCATGCAGTACCGCAAGGGCCAGGGCAAGTGACCGGCGCCGACTGGGAGGAACTGCGCACGGCGGCCCGGGACGCCATGTCCCGGGCGTACGCCCCCTACTCCGGGTACGCCGTGGGCGCCGCCGCGCTGGTCGACGACGGCCGCACCGTCACCGGCTGCAACGTGGAGAACGCCAGCTACGGCATCGGGCTGTGCGCCGAGTGCGGTCTGGTCTCCCAGCTTCAGCTGACCGGCGGGGGCCGGCTGACGCACTTCGTGTGCGTCGACGGCGAGGGCGAGGTGCTCGTCCCCTGCGGCCGCTGCCGGCAGCTGCTGTACGAGTTCGGCGGCCGGGAGCTGCTGCTGGAGACCCCGGAGGGCGTCCTCCCGCTGTCCCGGATGCTCCCGCAGGCCTTCGGCCCCGACCACCTTACGAAGTAATCCGGCACCACTGTTAGGAAGAGCCATACATGGCCATGGACGTCATCTCCGTCATCCGCACCAAGCGGGACCGCGGCGAACTCGGCGACGAGCAGATCGACTGGGTCATCGACGCGTACACCCGCGGCGAGGTCGCCGACGAGCAGATGTCGGCCCTCGCCATGGCGATCCTGCTCAACGGCATGAACCGCGGTGAGATCGCCCGCTGGACGGCCGCGATGATCGCCTCGGGCGAGCGCATGGACTTCTCGTCCCTGTCCCGCCCGACCGCCGACAAGCACTCCACGGGCGGTGTCGGCGACAAGATCACCCTGCCGCTCGCGCCCCTGGTGGCGGCGTGCGGCGCGGCCGTCCCGCAGCTCTCCGGGCGCGGCCTCGGCCACACCGGCGGCACCCTGGACAAGCTGGAGTCGATCCCCGGCTGGCGCGCCCTCCTCTCCAACGAGGAGATGCTGGACGTCCTGGACACCACGGGCGCGGTGATCTGCGCGGCGGGCGACGGTCTCGCCCCCGCCGACAAGAAGCTGTACGCGCTGCGCGACGTCACCGGCACGGTCGAGGCGATCCCGCTGATCGCCTCCTCGATCATGTCCAAGAAGATCGCCGAGGGCACCGGCTCGCTGGTCCTGGACGTGAAGGTGGGTTCCGGCGCCTTCATGAAGACCATCGAGGACGCCCGCGAACTGGCGTCCACGATGGTCGGCCTCGGCACCGACCACGGGGTGAGGACGGTCGCGCTCCTCACCGACATGGCCACCCCCCTCGGTCTCACCGCGGGCAACGCCCTGGAGGTCCGCGAGTCGGTCGAGGTCCTGGCCGGCGGCGGCCCCTCCGACGTGGTCGAGCTGACCCTCGCCCTGGCCCGCGAGATGCTCGACGCGGCGGGCCTGAAGGACGCCGACCCGGCGAAGGCCCTGGCCGACGGCTCCGCGATGGACGTCTGGCGCCGCATGATCGCGGCCCAGGGCGGCGACCCGGACGCCGCGCTGCCCACCTCGAAGGAACAGCACGTGGTGAAGGCCGCCTCCTCGGGCGTCCTGACCCGCCTCGACGCCTACGACATCGGCGTCGCCGCCTGGCGCCTGGGCGCGGGCCGCGCCCGCAAGGAGGACCCGGTGCAGGCCGCCGCGGGCGTCGAGCTCCACGCCAAGCCCGGCGACACGGTCACCGCGGGCCAGCCCCTCCTCACCCTCCACACGGACACCCCGGACCGCTTCGAGTACGCGCTCGCGGCGGTGGAGGGCGCGTACGACGTGGCTCCGGCCGGCACGGCCTTCACCGCCGCGCCGGTGGTGCGGGAACGTATCGCCTGACCTGCGGTTTCCCCATTCGGCGAACGGGACCGGTGGACCTCTGCCGGTCCCGTTCGGCATGTTGACTGCCCGCATGAGGGAATTCGAGGGCGACTACGTCCTGGCCGACACCGCCTGGGACGAAGTCGTCTGGGTCTGGCGCCGGACGGAGGCACCCAGAGCCTGCACCCTGGAGATCGCCACGTCGCCGGCATGGTGACTCACCCCAAAACCGCCGCCACCCCCACCAGCACCGGTACGGACACCACCGTCGAGACCAGGATCGCGTCCCGGGCCAGGCGCTCGCCCACACCGTAGGTGGACGCGTACGTGTACAGGTTCTGCGCGGCGGGCAGCGCCGACGTCACCACCACGTCGAGGAGTTGGGGGCCCCGCAGGCCGAAGACGCCCGACGCCAGCGCCCAGGCCACCGCCGGCTGGCCCACCGCCTTGAGCGCGACCGCCAGCAGCACCGGGCGCCGTTCCACGCCCCGCAGCGGCATCGTGGAGCCGCACAGGCCGATGCCGAAGGCCAGCAGCACCGCCGGGACCGACATGTTGCCGATCAGCGTCACCGGGTCCATCACCGCGTCCGGGACCCGCAGGCCGGTCGCCGCGACCGCGACCCCGGCGAGCGAACCCAGCGCGATCGGATTGCGCAGCGGCGTCAGCAGCCGTCGCCACAGCGTGCCCTCGGCGCCCCCGCGTGACAGGTCCAGGATCGTCACCGCCACCGGTGTCACCAGCACCAGCTGGAACAGCAGCACCGGCGCCACCAGCGAGGCGTCGCCCAGGACGTACACGGCGATCGGGATGCCGAGGTTGCCCGAGTTGACGTAGCCCGAGCAGAGCGCGCCGATCGTCGTACGGCCCACGCCCCAGCCGCGTACGACGCCGACCGCCACGAACACACCGGCCACCGCCACCGTGGACAGCGCCGTCACCAGGAGGCGGGCGGAGAAGACCACCGACAGGTCGGCCGTCGCGAGCGTGGTGAACAGCAGGGCGGGGGAGGCCACGTGGAAGGCGAGCTTGGTCAGCACCTCGCGGCCCTGAGGCCCGAGGTGGCCGCGCAGGCCGAGCACGTAGCCGACCCCGATCACCACCGCGATGACCGCGAACCCGGTCAGCACCCCCTGCACGGCGCCCCCTCCCGGACGGAGTGGCGGGTGCCGGGCGGCGTGGCGGCGGAGCGGGGTATGTGTGGCATACAGCGAACCCTCTGTTGGAGGGCACGCGCAGGTCAATGTGATCCCCGACGGCCCCGGCACCGATGAGTTCCGCCGGTCCGCCGGGTCTACCGCACGTGGACGCCGTGACACCCGCCGTACTCGTGCTGCCGGGGCCCGTCTCCCGAGGGGAGACGCCCCGGTTCTGCGACGAGGTGCGCGCGCTGCTGGAGAGCACCCGGGCCGGGGTGGTCGTCTGCGACGTCGGCGGCCTCGGACCGCCGGGGCTCGCCGTCGTCGACCTGCTGGCCCGGCTGCAACTCACCGCCCGGCGGGCCGGAGGCCGGATACGGCTGCGCGACCCCGATCCGGCCCTGCACGCCCTACTGGACCTCGTCGGGCTCCGCTTCGAGACGGAGCGGCAGGTCGAACAGCGGGAACCACCGCTTGGTGTCGAGGAAGCAGTGGAACCCGGTGATGCGGCCGTCTGAGATCTCCAGCACCTGGACCGCCCACGGGGCGAAGCCGCCCGCCTCCGGGTCCGGCTTGTAGTGCGCGAAGGCCGGCAGCCCGTTGGCCTCCACCCGCAGCAGCCGGGAACCGGCGCACGCGGCGCCGAGCGTCGTCATGAAACCGGTGATGTCCGCAGGACCGGCCAGCCACAGGTCGAACGGCGGCATCGTCATCACCGCGTCCTCGTGCAGGAGCGCCGTCAGCGCCGTCATGTCGTAGCCCTCGAAGGCCGCGACATAGCGCTCCAGGAGCTTCTGCTGCTCCTCGTCCAGCGGGTCCGACACCGCGGCGTCGGACCCCCGGTCCGCCCGCTCGGCGAGCGTCGCGCGGGCGCGCTGCAGGGCGCTGTTGACCGAGGCGACCGAGGTGCCGAGCAGCTCGGCGACCTCGCTCGCCTTCCACGCCAGCACCTCGCGCAGGATCAGCACCGCCCGCTGCTTGGGCGGCAGCTGCTGGAGGGCGGCCATGAAGGCGAGCCGCACGGACTCCTTGGCGACCGCGGCCTCGGCCGGATCGGCGGTCTGCGGCAGCACACGGGCGTCGGGCATCGGCTCCAGCCAGGTGTGGTCCGGGCGCGGGGACAGGGCGGCCTGGGCGAGCGGCGTCGCCTCCGTCAGGTCCATCGGACGCGCCCGCTTGTTGCCCGCGGTCAGCATGTCCAGGCAGACGTTGGTCGCGATCCGGTACAGCCACGAGCGCAGGCTGGAGCGGCCCTCGAACTTGTCGTAGCTCCGCCAGGCGCGGACCAGCGTGTCCTGCACCGCGTCCTCGGCCTCGAAGGAGGAACCGAGCATCCGGTAGCAGTACCCCGTCAGCTCGGGCCGGTGCTTCTCCAGCGCGGAGTCCAGCTCCGTGGTCACGGTGCCGTTGGTCATCGTCCACCCACCCCTGTGGCGTCCCGTCGTGCGCGTCTTCGCGCCTCGCACTTCGGAAGCTACCGCAGGGGACTGACAATGGCCTGTGCAGTCAAAGAAAGCGCAGGTCAGCCAGGGGTGCGCAAGCTCAGCGGGACAGGCTCAGCGCCTTCAGGGGCGCTTCGCCGGCCTGCCGGCGGGCGGCCAGCGAACCGGAGACCGTGATCACCACGACGCCCAGCACCGCGAGCACCCCCACTCCTACCGTCCCGGCCCAGCCGCCGGAGTGGAAGGCCACCGCGCCGAGGGTGCTGCCCGCGCTGGAGCCCACGTAGTAGGCGGACTGGTAGAGCGCCGAGGCCTGCGCGCGACCGTGCTGGGCGGTCTTGCCGACCGCCGAGGAGGCCACCGCGTGCCCGGCGAAGAAGCCCGCCGTGATCAGCACCAGACCCAGCAGGACCAGCGGCAGCGACGGCGCCAGGGACAGCAGCAGGCCCGCCGCCGTCGTACCCGCTCCCAGGTAGAGCGCCCCGCGGCGGCCGAGGCGGCCCACCAGACGGCCCGCCGTCGAGGCCGAGACCGTACCGACCAGATAGACCAGGAAGATCGAGCCGATCAGGCCCTGCGGCAGCGAGAACGGCGCCTCCGTCAGCCGGTAGCCGATCACCGTGTAGACGCCGCCGAACACGGTCATGAACAGCGCGCCGATCGCGTACAGGCGGCGCAGCAGCGGGTTGGCGAGGTGGTCGCGGACCGTGCGGACCAGCACGCGCGGGCGCAGCGAGCCCGGCGTGAAGTGCCTCGGCGCCGGCAGCAGCAGCCGGAAGGCCACCGCGCAGGCCACCGCGACGAGGCCGATGACCCCGACGGCGACCCGCCAGCCCCACTCCTGGGCGACCCAGCCGGTGATGACCCGGCCGCTCATCCCGCCCACGCTGTTGCCCGCCACGAACAGGCCGATCGCCGTGACCAGCACCCGCGGCCGCACCTCCTCCGCGAGGTACGCCGTCGCCGAGGCCGGCAGCCCGGCCAGCGCCGCGCCCTGCACCGCCCGCAGCGCGACCAGCGCGGGCAGCGACGGAGCGAAGGGCACCAGCACCCCGACACCCACCGCGACCGCCAGCGAGGCCGTCATGACCGTACGCCGTCCGAACCGCTCCGACAGCGCGCTCATCGGCAGCACGAACACCGCGAGGCCACCGGTCGCGGCGGCCACCGTCCAGCTCGCGTCGCTCGCCGTGACACCCAGGTCGTCCGAGATCAGCGGCAGCAGGGCCTGGGTGGAGTACAGCAGCGCGAAGGTGGCCACGCCCGCCAGGAACAGCGCGAAGCTCATCCGGCGGTAGCCGGGGCCGCCCGGGGCCATGCGCGAGTCGGAGGTGTCGGGGACGGCGGAAACGGCGGAGACGGCGGAAGCGGCGTCCACGGCCGTGGACGCCCCGGTATCGGCGGGAGTCATGCCACGAAGGTACGAAGCCCCTTACTCATCCGTCCAATGCATGGAATGGCCATAATCGTTCCCATGGTGCATCAGCAAAGCTCACGGCCCCGCCTGTCACCGTCCGGTGACACGGAAGACATCGTCGCGCTGCTCGCGCCCCGCCTCGCGCACTTCGCCGGCGTGGCCCGCACCGAGCACGTCACCCGGGCCGCCCAGGAGATGAACGTCCCCCAGTCGACCCTCTCCCGCGCCCTCGTCCGCCTGGAACAGGACCTCGGCGTCGACCTCTTCGTGCGCCGCGGCCGCACCCTCGCGCTGACCGTCGCGGGGCGCACCTTCCTCGGCTCCGTGGAACGCGCCCTCGCCGAGGTCGAGCGTGCCGCCGACGAGGTCCGCGCCGACGCCGACCCGGCCACCGGCAAGGTCGCCTTCGGCTTCCTGCACACCATGGGCGCCGAGACCGTCCCCGGCCTGCTGCACGCCTTCCGCGCCGATCACCCCCGGGTCCGCTTCAGCCTCGTGCAGAACTACGGCGAGGCCATGCTGGAGCGGCTGCGCGCCGGAGAGCTGGACCTGTGCCTGACCTCCCCGGTGCCCGACGCCCCCGACCTGGTCGCCCGCCGCCTCGACGAGCAGAAGCTGCGCCTGGTCGTGCCGGCCGACCACACCCTGGCCGGCCGCAGGCGGATCCGCCTCGCCGAGGCCGCCGACGAGAACTTCGTGACCCTGGAGCCCGGCTACGGGCTGCGCCGCATCACCGACGCCCTGTGCAAGGAGGCCGGATTCCGGCCCAAGGTCGCCTTCGAGGGGGAGGAGGCGGAGACGCTGCGCGGGCTGGTCGCGGCCGGACTCGGCGTCGCCCTGCTGCCGCCGCCCGCCGTGCCCCGCCCCGGCGTGGCCGAACTGACGGTCACCGCCCCGCGCGCCGCCCGCGAGATCGGGGTGGCCTGGCTGGCGGGCCGCACGGACACCCCGCCCGTCGCGGCGTTCAAGAAGTTCCTGCTGTCGCGGCGTGGGAGCCTGCTGCCGTCATAGGAAGCGCGCCCCACACCGCGGACAGCGGCAGATCGCCGGGTCGAGCGCGCACTCCCGGGCGCCCGCGGCAGGTGTGGGCGAGCCCGGCGAGGAAGCCGGCCCAAAAGGCGCCGCCACCCCCGGTGCTCGTCCCCCGCGCTAGCGCCGCAACGACTTCCCGAACCCGGCCGCCAGCGGCATTCGCAGGCCCAGGGGCGGGGGAGCGGCCAGCGCGTCCTCCACCGGACGGGAGAAGGACTGCCCGAACAGCACGCCCATCACGAAGTCCTCCGCCAGTGCGGCGACTTCGTCCCGGTACTGGCGCAGCCCGTGGCCGTCGGAGTGCACCTCGAACCGGCACACGGCCCGGTTCGCCTTCTTCGCCCGGGAGGCGAGCCGGAACGACAACTCCGGGTCGCTGCGCCCGTCGTTGGTGCCGTGCACGATCAGCACCTGGCGTCCGGCGAGCTGCTTCACCGGTTCGGGTGGCGCGGCCACGTCGTCCTCCGGCAGCCAAGGTGCGATCGCCAGCGCCGAGTTGACGGCCTCGTGCCCGGCGGCCCGCAGCGCAGCCCGGCCGCCCATGCCGAGGCCGGCCAGGCAGACGGGCACGTCGCCGTAGCGCCGTTGGGCCTCCTCGGCGGCCCATTCGGCGTCCCGGGCGAGGTGCGCCTCGGCGCCGTTCCAGCCGCGGTAGCGGTAGTGCACGACATGCGCGGCCAGCCCCTCCTCCCGGCCCGCGCGTGCCAGCCTGCGCCCCAACGCGCGTACGGACGCGGCCGCGAGCAGCGCGGAGGGCCTGCGGTCGGACACCTCGTCGCCCTCGGGGAGCAGCAGCACCACACCGCTCACCGCCGTCCCCTCCGGACCGAGCGTCCGCCCCAGCCGGGCCCGACGGACCGGCGTCGCTTGCTGTGCCATGGCAGAAGATTCTCAGAAGTCCGGGTGTACGGAACCCGTCCGCGCAGTCACCGTTACATATCGGGGAGTCCGTACACCGCATCGGGTCCCGGCATTCACCCGGCGTTCTACGCGCGTAGGAGTTAGAGTGCGGAAATGACGAGCCGAAGCACCGAGAAGAGCGCCGCGGCGAACACCGCGACGGCCTCGAAGACACCGTCGCCGGACCGGATCCGCCGGGCGCCGAAGGTTCTGCTGCACGACCACCTCGACGGCGGGCTGCGGCCCGGCACGGTCGTCGAACTCGCCCGCGAGACCGGCTACCCGGACCTCCCCGAAACCGACGCCGACCGGCTCGGCACCTGGTTCCGGCGGGCCGCCGACTCCGGGTCGCTGGAGCGGTACCTGGAGACGTTCTCCCACACCGTCGGCGTCATGCAGACCCGCAACGCCCTGGTCCGGGTCGCCGCCGAGTGCGCGCAGGACCTCGCCGAGGACGGCGTCGTCTACGCCGAGGTGCGGTACGCGCCCGAGCAGCACCTGGAGAAGGGGCTGACCCTCGAAGAGGTCGTCGAGGCCGTCAACGAGGGCTTCCGGGAGGGCGAGCGGCGCGCCCGGGAGAACGGCCACCGCATCCGGGTCGGCGCCCTGCTCACCGCCATGCGGCACGCCGCCCGCTCCCTGGAGATCGCCGAACTCGCCAACCGGTACCGCGATCTCGGGGTCGTCGGGTTCGACATCGCCGGTGCCGAGGCCGGATACCCGCCCACCCGGCACCTGGACGCCTTCGAGTACCTGAAGCGCGAGAACAACCACTTCACGATCCACGCCGGTGAGGCGTTCGGGCTGCCGTCCATCTGGCAGGCCCTGCAGTGGTGCGGCGCCGACCGGCTCGGGCACGGGGTGCGCATCATCGACGACATCCAGGTCCACGAGGACGGCTCGGTCAAGCTCGGCCGGCTCGCCTCCTACGTCCGCGACAAGCGGATCCCGCTGGAGCTGTGCCCCAGCTCCAACCTCCAGACCGGCGCCGCCGACTCCTACGCCGAACACCCCATCGGGCTGCTGCGCCGACTGCACTTCCGGGCCACCGTCAACACCGACAACCGGCTGATGTCCCACACCAGCATGAGCCGGGAATTCGAGCACCTTGTCGAGGCGTTCGGTTACACGCTCGACGACATGCAGTGGTTCTCCGTCAATGCGATGAAATCAGCGTTCATTCCTTTCGATGAACGACTGGCCATGATCAATGACGTCATCAAGCCCGGATATGCGGAGCTGAAGTCCGAATGGCTGTTCCAGCAGACGGCTTCTACCAGCGGTTCTTCGGAGTCCGAGGGCTGAGTGCGGGGTGACGGTAATACGGAATCGCGGACGGGCTTTCACCAACCGTCCGCATTTCGATGTTTGCCGCCGGGCGCCGGACGTGTTTACGGTCAAGGACCGCTCACATCCCCGTCACCCCATTACGAGGACGCATTCTCATGAAGCAGTCTGCTGCCAAGACCCTCGGTGTCGCCGCCCTCGGTGCCGCCTTCGCCGCCGCCGGCGCGGGCGCGGCCACCGCGGCCCCCGAGCTCCCCGACACCGCGCAGACGGTGGACTCCGTCGCCCGCACCCTCCCCGCGGAGACCGTCTCCCAGGTCGCGCCCGGCGCTGGCAACGTGCTGGAGCAGGGCCGCAAGATCTCCCACACCGGGCTGACCGTCGCGCAGCCGGTCGTCGAGCAGGTGGTCGCCGAGCAGCTCGCCGAGGGCCCGACCGAGCCGGTCGCCAAGCTGCTCGGCGGAGTGCCGCTGAAGGGGCTGCCCACCCAGGGCCTGCCGGTCAACGGCCTCCCGCTGGGCGGCTGAGCGTCCCGCCCACCCCGCACGCGCCGATGGGGCGCACCCGGCGACACCGGGTGCGCCCCATCGGCGTACCAGAGGGGGTACGGGTCTCACCAGGCCGTGCGGGCGGCCTTCTCCTCGGACGGGAACAGGATCCACAGGGCCAGGTAGAGCAGGAACTGCGGGCCCGGCAGCAGGCAGGAGACCACGAAGATCACCCGCATCGTGGTGGCGGAGGTGCCGAAGCGCCGGGCCAGCGCGGCGCACACTCCGCCGATCATGCGGCCGTGGGTGGGGCGGGCGAGGCGGGACATCGCGGCTCCTTCGTGAGCGTGTGGGTGGGGCCGCCTTCCGGCTTCCCCTTCATCTGCCCTCCACGCTACGGAGACGAACGGCGCAAAGCGTCGCTCTACGGGGCGATACCGACCCTGGGAATCGTCGGGGTCCGACCCTGAGCGGGCTCCTCCTGAGGGACACCCTCCCGCCCGGCCTGCCGGTACCAGCGACGGAGCCGGGCCCGGCCCGCCGGGACCACGGCGAGGTGCGCCAGGGCCACGCCCACCGTGTTCAGCAGCACCGAATCGATGTCGACGACCTGACCGGGCACCCCGGTCTGCAGCAGCTCGATCCCCACCGACAGCAGCGCGGCCGCGGCCGTGGTGCGCAGCAGGGACGCCAGCGGCGAGACGTGCAGCCGCCCGCCGGCCATCGGCAGCAGGACGCCGAGCGGCGCCAGCAGGACCAGCGCCCCGCCCAGCGAACGAGCCGCCTCGCGCCCGCCCAGCGCCAGGTCGGCGCGGATCCCGGCGAACGGCTGCAGGTTCGGTGGCAGTACCCAGGGGACGTCCAGCGGCCGCAGCGCGTACCAGGCGACGAACGCGAGATGCGCGACCAGGAGAACACTTCCTGTCGCACGGATGCGGAGCGCGGCGCTGCCGCCGAGGAACCCATGACGCTGCACGTCCCCCAAGACGCGCCCCCCGCCGTGCGCGGTTCCGGGCACTTACACGCAAGGGTGAGGCTTGCGCCACATGGCCCCGCCCGGGCCGTTCACCCGGCAGGTGGTCGCCGGTCAGCCGCCCGCGACCTCGTCGGCCGGGGGTTCGTTGCTGCCGGGCCGGGCGCGGACCTCGTCCGTGCAGGAGTAGCGGCGGGCGGACCGGTCGGCGGGCCCGGCCAGGATCACGGAGCCGTCGCCCTCGGCCGCGGCGGAGTCGGAGAAGGTGCACACCACCTGCGCGAGGGCGTAGGAGGTGAGGTCGTCGGGATCGGTGCTCAGCCGCAGCGTGTCCTCGGGGTCGCCGGAGCGCGGTCCCGTCACCGTGATCCCGCGGCGCACGTCCGAGGTGTACCCGGCCTCCTTCTCCGCGGCCGACGGCTGTGCCGCCAGCTCGTCCAGCAGCCCCTGGGCCACCAGCACGCGCCGCCCCGAGTCCGAGGCGCCGTCCGGCACCCGCACCGTGCGGTCCACGGCCACCAGCGACGAACCGCACAGCAGGAACACCTGCGCCGGCAGACCGGGCGTGGCCCGCGTCGACACGTCCGGCTCGGCGAGTGAGCAGCGCACCCGCGAGGGCGCGGGGCCGTAGTCCGTGGGCACCTCGGTGGCGCGGATGCCGCACCCGGTCAGCAGCGCGGCCAGTACCAGGAGCCCGGAGAGGGCCGGCAGCCGGCGTACGGTCATCAGACCTGTCCCTTCGCGTCCTTGCCCTTGCTCCCGTCGCCCGCGGCCCCCGCCGTGTCCTCGGCCTCCTCGTCGGCGGGCGGGGACGGGTCCTGCGGCAGCCGCAGCGTGAACACGGCACCACCCTGGGGGGCGTTCTCGGCGGTGATCCCGCCGCCGTGGATGTGCGCGTTCTCCAGGGCGATGGACAGGCCGAGGCCGCTGCCCTCGGAGCGCGGCCGGGAGGCGCTCGCCTTGTAGAAGCGGTCGAAGACGTGCGGCAGGACGTCCTCGGGGATGCCGGGGCCGTTGTCCCGCACCCGGATGACGACCTCGTCGTCCGCCCGCGACACGGACACCCGGACCGGCGATCCGCCGTGCTTGAGCGCGTTGCCGATCAGGTTGGCCAGGATGACGTCCAGGCGGCGCGGGTCGAGCCGGGCGTGGATGCCGCGCTCGGCCTCCAGCTCGACGGCGTCCAGCCAGGCCCGGGCGTCGATGCAGGCGGTGATCTGGTCGGCGACGTCCACGTCGTCCAGGACCAGCCGGGCGGTGCCCGCGTCGAAGCGGGTGACCTCCATCAGATTTTCCACCAGGTCGTTCAGCCGCCGCGTCTCGCTCACCACCAGCCGCACGGCCGGCTCCACCATCGGGTCGAAGCTCCCGCCCTCGCCCTCGCCCGCGAACTCCAGTTCCTCCTCCAGCACCTCCGTCACCGCGGTGAGCGCCGTCAGCGGCGTGCGCAGCTCATGGCTCATGTCCGCGACGAAGCGCCGGGAGGCCTGCTCCCGGCCCGCCATGTCCGCGACCCGCTTCTCCAGGTTCTCGGCGGCGCTGTTGAACGTCCGGGACAGATCGGCCAGTTCGTCGGTGCCGGACACGCGCAGCCGGGTGTCCAGCTTCCCCTCGCCCAGGCGCCGCGCCGCGACCCCGAGCCGGTGCACGGGCTTCAGCACGGTGGTCGCCAGGGCCTGCGCGAGCAGCGCCGAGCCGAGCAGGGCGAGCGCCGTGGCGATCCCCAGCGACCAGGCGAGCGAGTTCAGGTCCTTGGCCTCCGGTTCCAGCGACTTCAGCATGTAACCGGTCGGCCCGCCGCCGATCACCCTCGTGCCGGCCACCAGGTACGGGGTGTCGTCGTCGGTGATCCGCTGCCAGTACAGGTGGTACGGGTGCTTGTTGGCCGAGGTGACCTTCTGCTCCTTGTTCACCGCCGTGCGCAGCGACTCGGGCACGTCGGACAGCGCGAAGCCGCCCAGACCGCCCGAACTGCCGTACACCGTCGCGCCGTCGGCGTCCTCGGCGACCAGCAGCACGCCGAACCGCTGGCTGCTGTTGGCCATCTGACCGGCCGTGTGCTGCAACTCGTCCTGCGTGGGGTGCTCGGGCAGCGCGCCCGCCCGGTTCTGCATCTCCTGCTCGAAGTCGCGCAGCACGGCGTCCTGGGTGCGGGTCAGCACCGCCTCCCGGTTCAGCCAGTACGCGATGCCGGACGCGGACACGGCGGCGGTGAGCGCGACCAGGCCGAAGACGAGGACCAGCCGCAGGCGCAGGCTGGTGAAGCGCAGCCCGGACCAGAATCCCTTGCGAGCCGCGGCCAGGCCGCGGGTACCCCCCTGGTGTTCCTGGGTCACTGAGGCGGATCCAGCCGGTAGCCGACACCGCGCACGGTACGGATCAGGGTCGGGGACGACGGCACGTCCTCGACCTTGGCGCGCAGCCGCTGCACGCACGCGTCCACCAGCCGGGAGTCGCCGAGGTAGTCGTGCTCCCACACCAGCCGCAGCAACTGCTGCCGGGACAGGGCCTGTCCCGGCCGCCGGCTCAGTTCGAGGAGCAGGCGCAGCTCGGTCGGCGTCAGCTGGAGGTCCTCGCCGTTCTTCGTCACGGTCATCGCGGAACGGTCGATGACCAGGCTGCCGAAGCTCGCCGAGTCGGTGGACTCCCGTTCCCCGCGCCGCAGCACGGCCCGGATCCGGGCGTCGAGCACCCGGCCCTGGACGGGTTTGACGACGTAGTCGTCGGCGCCCGATTCGAGACCGACGACCACGTCGATGTCGTCGTTGCGCGCGGTCAGCAGGATGATCGGCAGCTGGTCGGTGCGCCGGATGCGGCGGCACACCTCGAAACCGTCGATGCCGGGCAGCATCACGTCCAGCACGATCAGGTCGGGCCGCTGCTCGCGCAACAGCTTCAGACCGTCCTCACCACTGGCAGCGGTGGCCACCCGGTGGCCCTGGCGGGTCAGGGAGAGCTCCAGGGCCGTACGGATGGCGTCGTCGTCCTCGATCAGCAACAGGGAAGGCACCCGCTCATTCTGGCCCATGAGGGGGTGGGTGTTCGACCTGTGGGTGCGGTTGGGGTCCCACGACGCCGCCGGACCCTGTGAAGGAAGGGTGTCGCAGCGGTGACGGACCCCTGTGACAGCTCTGTGACAGTCGGCGGACACGGCCATGAAGTCACCCGGGCAAGCTTTTCGTCACAAGCAACACCGCAAGTCGCAGTACCGCAAGTCGCAGTACGGAAGATCCGACACCGGCAGTCCACGACGGGGGGCGCGAGATGAACACGCTGAAGGGCACCAACACCAGCGCAGTGGTCACGCGTCTGCACGACGTGCACACACACCGGGGCGGTTCCGAGAAGTCCGGTGCCGTGAGCGGGCGGGGGTGCGCTCGCGGCGCCGGGCGTCAGCACACCGTGTACATGACGGTGGTTGACGCGCACACGGGGGAAACGGGGAACACGGGGGACCGGGGGGAGACGCACGGGGGAAGCGCGTACGGGGAGGTCCAGGGGGAGCGCCGGTCCCTGTCGGAGGCGGAGTTCACCGCCTACGTGCAGGAGCGCCGCTCCTCCCTGTACGCCACCGCCTACCACCTCACCGGCGACCGCTTCGAGGCCGAGGACCTGCTGCAGAGCGCGCTGTTCTCGACCTACCGTGCGTGGGACCGGATCACCGACAAGGCGGCGGTCGGCGGATACCTCCGCCGCACCATGACCAACCTGCACATCAGCGCCTGGCGGCGCCGCAAGCTCAACGAGTACCCGACCGAGGAACTGCCCGAGACGCCCGGCGACATGGACGCGATGCGCGGCACCGAGCTGCGTACGGTCCTGTGGCAGGCGCTGGCCCGGCTGCCCGAACTCCAGCGCACCATGCTGGTCCTGCGCTACTACGAGGGCCGTACGGACCCGGAGATCGCTGACATCCTCGACATCAGTGTCGGCACGGTGAAGTCCAGCATCTGGCGGTCGCTCCGCCGGCTGCGCGAGGACGAGGTCCTCAGCTTCGGCCGTGACCAGCAGGACGCCTTCGGCGAACTGGTCGCCTGAAGGTACGGGCGGGCCCGGTGGGCCGGCCCGAGGGGCGGGGCCCCGTGAAAAAAGTTTCGAGCCGGGGTGTATCAGGGGGACGGACCCGGGCTCTTACTCACGGGGAAGCACCACGGGGGAACAACGGGGGACACGGGGGACGGGGATCACGGGGGATCCACGGGGGACCCACGGGGGTGGAAAGGGAGCGGGACTGGAGGGCCGGGGGGTCCATCCAGTCCCGCTTCCGCGTGTGCGGCCACGGCTACGGACGCGGCCGCCCGTTCACGCCGTCGTACGGACCGTGGCGCACCGGCCCGCCGCCGCGGCCGCCAGCCGGCCCATCGCCTCGTCCCGGTCGCAGGCGTGGGCGCCCAGGGCCGTCTGCCGGGCGATGACGGACCGCTCGAGACGCATCAGCCGCCAGCCCCTGCGCAGCAGGAACGGCACGGACTTGCGGCCCTCGCGCAGGTCCCGCAGGAACCGGCGGCGGAAGGTCGTCAGCGGGCCCCGGCTCAGGCACAGCGCGTCGGCCAGCACACCCAGTTCCCGGCAGCGGCCCACCAGTTCCGCGGCGAAGATGCCCTCCGCGAGGAACAGCGGCGTCCGCCCGATGTCGACGGTCTCCTCACCGGTGCGGGCGCTCAGCGAGATGTCGTAGACGGGGACGTAGGTGCGCCCCGTGCGGCACAGCTCCCCTATGGCGGCGACCGCCGCGTCCGCGTCCCACGACGCCGGATGGTCCCAGTCGATGTCGGAACTGAGCGGCACCGTCGGCAGCGTCGGGTCGGTGCCCTCCTTGTAGAAGTCGTCGAGGCGCAGCACCGGGAGGCCGGAGTGCGCGGCGAGGAGGGACTTGCCGGAGCCGGAGGGGCCGCAGAGCAGCACGACTCGCGTCGGTATGGGCGGATGGGAGCTCACGGGACACCAGTCTGGGGCATCGAACGGCCGCCGTACGACCCCGCGGGCGGACTTTGCAGCACGCGTCACATCCGGATGTGCGCTGTGCGGTGACCTGATCACGGTGTGCACTGTTATCAGGGCAGTCCGTAGCAATCCACACCAAGAGGTGGCAGCAGCGATGGCCCGACACGCGTCCCCCCGCACCCCACACACCCAGCGCGCCCTGGTCGCCCTCGCGACCGCCGGGGCCGCCCTGGCGGCAGGAGCGGCGACGGCTTCCGCGGACGGCGGCGAGACCATCGCCGGCCTGGCGCACACCCGCCCCACGTCACTGGGCAACATCGACCCGCAGGCGGGCCTGGCGGCCGTGACCGGCACCGTCGGCTACGTCACCGGGCCGGTCGCCGACCTCAAGCCCAACCCGCTGGCCGGCACCGGCGTCGACCCGCTGGACAACGGCGTCGGCACCAAGGTCGCCGACTTCCAGCCGCTGACCTCCACCGCCCTGACCGGGCCGGTGGCCCAGGCGCACTCCCTCGGGGCCGTCCCGGTGGTGGGGCAGGTGACGGAGCTGCTGCGCTGACCGGACCCACGCGCGTCGGGCCGCGATCCTCCTACGGGCAGACCGCGGCCCGTCTCCGTCGCCGCGGGCGGGCGCGCCCCATACCCCGCCCTCGTGCATCCCCCGCCCCTTCGTCGCGGGGCTCCGCAGGGCGGCCGTCTAATCTGTGGTGATTCACGTTTCGCGCAAGACGTGCAAGGGGGCGGAGTGCACAACGACGACGGATTCAACAGGGCTGACGGGGGCACCGACGGGCAGCCCGAGGACCGGCGGCCGGTTGACCACCCCAGGACCCGCACCGTGATCGAGGGCCGTTACGAGCTGCTGGAGCCCATCGGCAGCGGCGGCATGGGGGAGGTCTGGAAGGCCCATGACCGGCGGCTGCGCCGGTTCGTCGCCGTGAAGGGGCTCCTCGACCGCAGGGCCACGACCCCGGACACGCAGAAGGCGGCGATGCAGCGGGCCCGTCGCGAGGCGGAGGCGCTCGCCAAGATCGAGCACCAGAACGTGGTGACGGTCCACGACCAGATCGAGACCGCCGACCAGGTCTGGATCGTGATGAAGCTGCTGGAAGGGCGTTCGCTGGCCGACCTGTTGAGCCGTGACGGGGTCCTCGGCGTGCCCAGGGCCGCGGACATCGGGCTCCAGATGGCCCAGGGCCTGCGGGCGGTCCACGAGGCGTCGGTCCTGCACCGCGACGTCAAGCCGGGCAACGTCCTGGTGCGCGACGGCGGCCAGGTGGTCCTGGTGGATTTCGGCATCGCCACCTTCGCGGGTGCGGACCCGGTCACCCGGTACGGCGGGATCATCGGCACACCCCCCTACCTGGCGCCCGAACTCTTCGTCCCCGCCAGCCCCGGACCCACCTCCGCCTCCGACCTGTGGGCGTTGGGCGTGACCCTGTACGAGATGGTCGAGGGACGTCTGCCCTTCGGTGGCAGTGAGGTCTGGGAGGTGCAGGCGAACATCCAGCAGTCGCCCGACCCCGTTCTCCGGTACGCCGGCCCCCTCGGCCCCGTCATCCAGGGGTTGTTGGCCACGGACCCCGGCAGCCGCCTGGACGCGGCCACGGCGGAGGAGATGCTCCGGGACGTCCTCGCGGACCCGGGCGCGCCGGCCCCCGCCCGGGCCGCCACCCCCGCACGCCCGGCCACGGCCCGGCCCACGCCGCCCGCCTCACCGCCCGCGCCGGCGACGGCCGTACCGGTGTCCGCCGCGCCCTCCTCGGAAGGCGTTCCCTCGGAAGGCGTTCCCTCCGCAGGCGTCCCTTCCGAGCCGTCGCCGGCCGCGCCGGGCGGCGGCCGCGGGCGATGGTCGGGCTGGAAGGCGGCGGCGGCTGCGGCATGTGTCGTTCTGCTGGCCGGGGGAGGCTGGGTCCTCTCGCAGGGCGACTCCGGGGAGCAGGACGACCCCTCCGGCGCACAGGGCGGGGGACCCGCCGGGGGTGACGCGGAGCAGGCGTGGGAGCGGTGGAAGGACGCCAGGAAGAGGCTGACGATCGGCGCCAAGGAGGATCAGCCCGGCCTGAGCTTCTACAACAAGGACACGGGCGTGTGGAGCGGGTTCGACATCGACATCGCCTACGCCCTCGCCGGCAAACTCGGCTACGGCAAGGAGCAGGTCGATTTCTACGGGGTGACCACGGCCAACCGGGCGAGCAAGCTGAAGAACGGGGAAGTGGACCTGGTCGTCGCCTCGTACAGCATGACCCCCGAGCGGGAGAAGCGGGACGGTATCAGCTTCGTCGGCCCCTACTACAAGGCGGGCAGCAGCCTCCTGGTGCGCAAGAACTCCGCGAAATACGACCTCGACGAGGCCGTCGACGTGAAGCGGAACCAGGTCGAGGTGTGCACGGCGCGGGACTCCACGTACGCGGACAAGTTGCAGGAGGACGGCTACACCACGGGGAAGTGGCAGCCCGACACCTACAAGGAGTGCGTGGAACGACTGCTGGACAAGCGGTCGAGCGTGTACGCGGTCGCCTCGGACGACGTCCTTCTCGCCGGGTACGCCCAGGACGACCCGGCGCACCTGAAGCTGCTGCCCAGCGGCGCGGGCACGGAGCCCTACGGGGTGGCGATGCGGAAGGACGACCCTCTCCTGAGGAGCAAGGTGTGCTCGGGGCTCCAAGGGATCCTGGCCGGAAAGGAGTGGTCGGAGATGTACATGAAGGACCTGTCCCCGCTGACGGGGCGGAAGACCGCGCCGAGCAGGCCGGAGCTGAGGCCGTGCTCGGCCGAGTGAAGCCGCGGCCCCTCCGGACGGGGAGGAGCCGCGGCCGTCGGCGTCGGCGCCGGGTGACGGCGGAGGCGGTCAGTACGACGAGCCGGACGCGCCCAGCGCGCCCGTCGGGTGCCAGACCGTCTTCGTCTCCAGGAACGCCGTCATGCGGTCGGTGCCCGGCGTCGCCGACCAGTCGGCGTCGTCCACAGGCTGTGGGCGCAGGACGCGCTTGAGGTTGTCCGCCGCCGCGATCTCCAGCTCCTTGGCCAGCGTCTCGTCGGCGCCCGCCAGGTCGATCGCGTTGACGTCCTGGTGGGCGGCGAGCGGGGCGGCGATCTCGGCCGTACGGCCGGAGAGGATGTTGACCACGCCGCCGGGGAGGTCGGAGGTGGCCAGGACCTCGCCCAGGGAGAGGGCGGGCAGGGGGGACTTCTCCGACGCCACCACCACCGCCGTGTTGCCCGTGGCGATGACCGGGGCGATGACGGACACCAGGCCCAGGAAGGACGACTCCTGCGGGGCCAGCACGGCGACGACGCCGGTCGGCTCGGGGGAGGAGAGGTTGAAGAACGGGCCCGCGACCGGGTTGCCGCCGCCGACCACCTGGGCGATCTTGTCGGTCCAGCCCGCGTACCAGACCCAGCGGTCGATCGCGGCGTCCACCTGGGCCGCCGCCTTCGACTTCGACAGGCCCTCCGCGTCGGCGACCTCCGCGACGTACTGGTCGCGGCGGCCCTCCAGCATCTCGGCGATCCGGTAGAGGATCTGGCCGCGGTTGTACGCCGTCGCCCCGGACCAGCCGCCGAACGCCTTGCGTGCGGCGACCACCGCGTCACGGGCGTCCTTGCGGGAGGAGAGGGGGGCGTTCGCCAGCCACCTGTTCTTCGAGTCGCTCACCTCGTACACCCGGCCGCTCTCGGAACGCGGGAACTTCCCGCCGACGTACAGCTTGTAGGTCTTCAGTACGGAAAGTCGTGCGTCAGACATCGAGGTACGCCTCCAGGCCGTGGCGGCCGCCCTCGCGGCCGAAGCCCGACTCCTTGTAGCCGCCGAACGGCGACGTCGGGTCGAACTTGTTGAACGTGTTGGACCAGATCACACCCGCGCGGAGCTTGTTCGCGACCGCCAGGATGCGCGAGCCCTTCTCCGTCCAGATGCCCGCCGACAGGCCGTACGGGGTGTTGTTGGCCTTGGCGACCGCCTCGTCCGGTGTGCGGAAGGTGAGGACGGACAGCACCGGGCCGAAGATCTCGTCGCGGGCGATGGTGTGCGCCTGGGTGACGTTCGTGAAGAGCGTCGGGGCGAACCAGTAACCGGAGGACGGCAGTTCGCAGGCCGGGGACCAGCGTTCGGCGCCCTCCGCCTCGCCCTGGTCCGCGAGGGCGGTGATACGGGCCAGCTGCTCGGCCGAGTTGATCGCGCCGATGTCCGTGTTCTTGTCCAGGGGGTCGCCCAGGCGGAGGGTGGTGAGCCTCCGCTTGAGGGAGTCGAGCAGCTCGTCGTGGATCGACTCCTGGACCAGCAGGCGGGAGCCCGCGCAGCAGACCTGGCCCTGGTTGAAGAAGATGCCGCTGACGATGCCCTCTACGGCCTGGTCGATCGGGGCGTCGTCGAAGACGATGTTGGCGCCCTTGCCGCCCAGCTCCAGGGTGAGCTTCTTGCGGGTGCCCGCCACCGTGCGCGCGATCTGCTTGCCGACGGCCGTGGAGCCGGTGAAGGCGACCTTGTTCACGTCGGGGTGGGCGGTGAGCGCGGCGCCGGCGCGGCCGTCACCGGTGATGATGTTGACGACGCCCTTGGGCAGCCCGGCCTGGCGGCAGATGTCCGCGAAGAACAGGGCGGAGAGGGGGGTCGTCTCGGCGGGCTTCAGGACCACCGTGTTGCCCGTCGCGAGCGCCGGGGCGATCTTCCACGCCAGCATCAGGAGCGGGAAGTTCCACGGGATGACCTGGCCCGCGACGCCCAGCGGACGCGGGCTCGCGCCGTAGCCGGCGTGGTCGAGCTTGTCGGCCCAGCCCGCGTAGTAGAAGAAGTGCGCGGCGACCAGGGGGAGGTCCGCGTCGCGGGTCTCCCTGATCGGCTTGCCGTTGTCCAGGGTCTCCAGGACGGCCAGTTCACGGCTGCGTTCCTGGATGATGCGGGCGATGCGGAAGAGGTACTTCGCGCGCTCCGCGCCGGGCAGCGCCGACCACTTCTCGAAGGCCCTGCGGGCCGCCTTCACGGCGCGGTCGACGTCGGCCTCGCCGGCCTCGGCCACCTCGGAGAGGACCTCTTCGGTGGCGGGGGAGACGGTTTTGAAGACCTTGCCGTCGGCCGCCTCGGTGAACTCGCCGTCGATGAACAGGCCGTACGACGGAGCGATGTCGACGATCGCGCGGGACTCGGGGGCCGGGGCGTACGCGAACGCCGAGGCGGGAGTGGGTGCGGGTGCCATGGTGATCAGTCCACCGTCACGTAGTCGGGGCCGGAGTAACGGCCTGTGGCCAGCTTCTGGCGCTGCATCAGCAGGTCGTTCAGGAGCGAGGAAGCGCCGAAGCGGAACCAGTGGTTGTCCAGCCAGTCCTCACCCGCCGTCTCGTTGACCAGGACCAGGAACTTGATCGCGTCCTTCGCGGTGCGGATGCCGCCGGCCGGCTTCACGCCCACCTGGACGCCGGTCTGCGCGCGGAAGTCGCGGACCGCCTCCAGCATCAGGAGGGTGTTGGCGGGCGTGGCGTTGACCGCGACCTTGCCGGTCGACGTCTTGATGAAGTCCGCCCCGGCCAGCATGCCGAGCCAGCTGGCGCGCCGGATGTTGTCGTACGTCGACAGCTCGCCGGTCTCGAAGATGACCTTGAGGCGAGCTGCCGTTCCGCACGCCTCGCGGACGGCCGTGATCTCGTCGTACACCTTCATGTAGTGCCCCGCGAGGAACGCGCCGCGGTCGATGACCATGTCGACCTCGTCCGCGCCCGCGGCCACCGCCTCGCGCACGTCGGCCAGCTTCACGGCGAGGGAGGCGCGGCCGGCCGGGAACGCCGTGGCCACCGAGGCGACCTTCACGCCCGAGCCGGCGACGGCCTCCTTGGCGGTGGGCACCATGTCGGGATACACGCAGACGGCGGCGGTGGCGGGGGCCGTGCGGTCGGTCGGGTCGGGGCGGACCGCCTTCGCGCCGAGCGCCCGGACCTTGCCGGGGGTGTCCGCGCCTTCCAGCGTCGTCAGGTCGACCATCGAGACGGCGAGGTCGAGGGCGTACGCCTTCGCGGTGGTCTTGATGGAACGGGTGCCGAGGGAGGCGGCGCGCGCCTCCAGGCCGACCGTGTCGACGCCGGGCAGTCCGTGGAGGAAGCGGCGCAGGGTGCTGTCGGACGCGGTGACGTCGGCGAATCCTGGTGCGGGTCCGTTCACGGGGCCCTGTGCGGGTCCGTCGGCGGCGGGTGCAGTGGTGGGCATGGTCACCAGATGAGCATATCTACGCGCGTAGCGGTCTGTACAGTCCCTGCGAGGGGCGTCCGGGGAAGTCCGGGGCCGCTCGGAGGGCGCGTGTATCGGTGCCGTACCGGCACCGCATGTGAGCGTCCGGCGGGGCGTCGGGCACAATCGGCAGCATGAGCACGCCGGAGCCCCAGTCATCCTCGCCGCAGCCGTCGGGACCCGTGTCCAAGGACCGGGTCTACCGCTCGCCCGCGGGCATCTCCGGCGGCGTGCTGGTGCTCGCCCTCGCGCTGTGGCTCGGCATCGACGCCCTGGTCTCGGGTGAGGGGGACACCCGCTGGAAGGCGCTCGCGGCGCTGGTCTTCCTCGTGCCGCTCGTCGCCGCCTACACCGTGCGGCCCGCCGTCTTCGCGAACGACGACCGGTTGCGGGTGCGCAACCCGTTCCGCGTGATCGTGCTTCCCTGGGCGCGGGTCGAGTCGTTCCGCTCCGCGTACACCAACGAGGTCTTCGGCGAGGGCGGCGCCAAGTACCAGCTGTGGTCCATTCCCGTCTCGCTGCGCGGGCGCAAGAAGGCCGCGCGGCGGGAGGACCGGCGGGCCGCGGGGGGTGCCGGTGGCCGGCGCGGGCGCGGGAGCGTGCTCGGGGGGATGGGGCAGTTCGGTTCGCGGGGCGGTGCTGCCGGGTCCGCGGCTGTCGAGGCGGACGGGCCGGTGCGGGCCGAGGGCGACAAGATCATGGACGAGCTGCGTGAGCTGTGGGAGGCGCGGAAGGATGCCGCGGGCTCTCAGGGTGGCGTGACGGTGCGGTGGGCGTACGAGATCGTCGTGCCGGTGGTCGTGGGGGCGGTGGCGCTCGGGGTGCTGTTCGGGGTGGGGTGACTTGGGTCATGCCGGGTGGCGTGGGTGACGGGTTCGCTGTCGGTGTGATGTTCCTGGTGCGGACGCGTTTCGGGTGGTGAATGTGGCCGGGGGTGCCCTTTGGCACCCCCGGTTTTTTCTCGGTGCCGCCCGCTGTGGCTAGATGCCGGCCGCCGTCGACAAGTCGCGCTTGAGCGCCGTCAGCAGGTCCGCCGCCCTCGTCCGGGCGGCCGGGAGGCCGGCGTGCGTCGCGACCGGGACGACCACCTCCAGGTAGCACTTCAGCTTGGGCTCCGTGCCGCTCGGGCGGACGATCACCCGGGCGCCGTCGAGCGTGTAGCGCAGGCCGTCGGTGGGCGGGAGGGTGTCCGTGCCCCGGCTGAGGTCCTCCGCCCTGGTGACGGGGAGGCCCGCGAGGGCTGTCGGGGGGTGCTCGCGCAGGCGGGTCATCGTGGCGGCGATGAGGGAGAGGTCCTGCACGCGGACCGAGAGCTGGTCCGTGGCGTGCAGGCCGTGGTCCACGGCGATGTCGTCCAGGAGGTCGAGGAGGGTGCGGCCGGCTTCCTTGAGGGTGGAGGCCAGCTCCGTGATCAGGAGGGCCGCGGTGATGCCGTCCTTGTCGCGGACGCCCTCCGGGTCGACGCAGTAGCCGAGGGCCTCCTCGTAGCCGTAGCGGATGTCCTCCACGCGGGCGATCCACTTGAAGCCGGTGAGGGTCTCGACGTGGGGGACGCCCGCCTTCGCGGCGATGCGGGCGAGGAGGGACGACGAGACGATCGACTCCGCGAACGTGCCGGTCGCTCCGCGGGTGACCAGGTGGGCGGCGAGGAGAGCGCCCACCTCGTCGCCCCGGAGCATGCGCCAGCCCGCGGGGGCCGTGGTGTCGGGTACGGCCACTGCCAGGCGGTCCGCGTCCGGGTCGTTGGCGATGATCAGGTCCGGGGCGGGGTCGGTCGCGGCGGCCTTCGCGAAGGCGAGGTCCATCGCGCCGGGCTCCTCCGGGTTGGGGAAGGCGACGGTGGGGAAGTCCGGATCGGGGTCGGCCTGCTCGGTGACGAGGGCGGGCCGCGGGAAGCCGGCTCGGGCGAAGGCGGCGAGGAGGGTGTCCTTGCCGACGCCGTGCATCGCGGTGTAGACGGTGCGGGCGGTGCGGGGGGAGTCGGGGGCCAGGACGGCGTCCGTGCGCGTGAGGTAGGCGTCGAGGACGTCGTCGTCGAGGGTCTGCCAGCCGGAATCGGGGCGGGGGACGTCGTGGAGGGTGCGTACGGCGTCGATCTCGGCGGCGATGTCGGTGTCGGCGGGGGGCACGATCTGGGAGCCGTCGCCGAGGTACACCTTGTAGCCGTTGTCGCGGGGCGGGTTGTGGCTGGCGGTGACCTCCACCCCGGCGACGGCGCCGAGGTGGCGGATCGCGAAGGCGAGGACGGGGGTGGGGAGGGGGCGGGGGAGTACGGCGGCCCTGAGGCCGGCGCCGGTCATCACGGCGGCTGTGTCGCGGGCGAAGTCCGCCGACTTGTGGCGGGCGTCGTAGCCGATGACCACCAGGCCGTCGGGGTGGCCCTGCTTCTTCAGGTACGCGGCGAGGCCGGCGGCGGCGCGGATGACGACCGAGCGGTTCATGCGCATCGGGCCGGCGCCGAGTTCGCCGCGCAGGCCCGCGGTGCCGAACTGGAGGGTGCCGGAGAAGCGTGCGGTGAGCTGGGCGTGGTCCTCGGCCTCGATGAGGCGGGCGAGTTCCGCGCGGGTGTCCGCGTCGGGGTCCTCGGCCAGCCATGCCTTGGCTCGTGCGAGGAGGTCGTCTTGCACGTCTTGCACGTCGGTCAGCCTCTCGGGTGTCGGTGGGGCGTGGGGGTGCCTGCGGGTGCCTGCGGCGCCTGTGCGGCTCCGGTGGGGGTGCCTGCGGCGCCCGTGCCGGTTCGGTGGGGGGTGCCTGCGGCGCCCGTGCCGGTTCGGTGGGGGGTGCCTGCGGCGCCTGTGCGGGCTGGTGGGGGTGCGCGGTGCGCGGTGCGTTGTGGGTGGGTCGGGGCCGTGCCGGGGGGTGTCCGTCCTCGGAACGGCGCGGAATCGGTCGGCCACAGATCTCCCCCGGCGTTGACGCGCCAACCGCTGCGGGCGGACAGCCCCCGACACGGCCCCTTCTCGCCGTACGCGGCTGCGGCCCGCCGACGCCCGCGCTGCCCCGGCCCGCCGTACGCGGCTCTCCCGCCGCGTCGCCACATCCTCCGGCTGCGGGCCGTCGTCCGTCGCCCTCGCTGCGGGCCGTCGCCATGCCGCTTAGCTGCGGGCCGTCGTGCGGCTGGGGCGGCACAGGTGGGCGCTGCTACGCCGGGCGACTGGGCCGGTGGGCCTCGGCCTACAGGCGGCCCAGGACCTGGGTGAGCAGCTTGCCCATGCGGGCGGCGGAGTCGCGGCCTGCCTGGAGGACCTCCTCGTGGTTGAGGGGCTCGCCCGTCATGCCGGCGGCGAGGTTGGTGACCAGGGAGATGCCCAGCACCTCCGCCCCGGCCTCGCGGGCCGCGATCGCCTCCAGGACCGTCGACATGCCCACCAGGTCGGCACCGATGACGCGGGCCATGCGGATCTCGGCCGGGGTCTCGTAGTGCGGGCCGGGGAACTGGGCGTAGACGCCCTCCTCCAGCGTGGCGTCGATCTCCTTGCACAGGGCCCGCAGACGGGGGGAGTACAGGTCGGTGAGGTCGACGAAGTTGGCGCCGATGATGGGGGAGGTCGCCGTGAGGTTGATGTGGTCGCTGATCAGGACCGGCTGGCCGGGGCGCATGCCCTCGCGCAGGCCGCCGCAGCCGTTGGTCAGGATGATCGTCTTGGCGCCGGCCGCCACGGCGGTGCGGACGCCGTGGGAGACGGCGGCCACCCCGTGGCCCTCGTAGTAGTGGGTGCGGCCCAGGAAGACCAGCGCGCGCTTGTCGCCGATGGTGTATGAGCGGATCTTGCCGCCGTGCCCCTCCACTGCGGGCTTGGGGAAGCCCGGCAGGTCGGTGACCTGGAGATCGGCCTCGGGGGCGCCCAGGGCGTCCACGGCCGGTGCCCAGCCGGAGCCCATCACGAGGGCGACGTCGTGGGTCTCGGCGCCGGTGAGTTCGCGCAGGCGGGCCGCGGCGGCGTCGGCGGCGGCCCTCGGGTCAACTGGGGTGGCGCCCTGGATGTCGTCCGGAAGAAGAGATGCGTTCACGCCGAAGAGGGTAGCCGGTTTACGGCTACGCGCGTAGATGGCGGAGGTCACGGGATGGTGGTTTTTGGGTTGGAGGTTTTGACGAGGACGGTCCTCAGCAGGGGCGTTTGCGGAGTTCCATCACGTAGTCGTGGGGGGCGCCGGCCGATTCGGCGGCGTCCGCGACCTCGCCCAGGTAGCGGGCGGAGGGCAGGCCGCCCTCGTAGGCGTTCAGGACGTAGGTCCAGGCGCCCTCCTCGCCCTCCAGGGTGTGCGCGCGGACGCGGGTGCGGCGGTAGATGTCCAGGCCCACGCCCTCCCAGCGGTCGAGGGAGTCCTCGTCCATGGGGGCGATGTCGTAGAGGGCCACGAAGACCTGGGAGATCGGGTCCTCCACGAGGGTCGCCAGTGCCCCCTCCCAGCCCATGTGCTCGCCCCCGAAGGTCAGCCTCCACCCGTTCAGCCAGCCG
This sequence comes from Streptomyces sp. NPDC042336, assembly GCF_055581985.1. NCBI lineage: Bacteria > Bacillati > Actinomycetota > Actinomycetes > Kitasatosporales > Streptomycetaceae > Streptomyces > Streptomyces sp. NPDC042336. Next base: position 187,751 of record NZ_JBVJEA010000008.1, read on the forward strand.
GTGGCGCGCAGCGGCGAGTGCGGGGCGCGACGGGTCATCAACCGCGCGTCGAGGTTGCCGGCGTAAGCGGCGTAGAGCGACATGAGGGGAAGGGTACGGCAGGGGTGTCGGGCATCGCTGTCGTAACGGTGGCGGCCCCGGGCGGCCTCTCGTTGAAGGGTGCGGGACAATGGGGTACGTGACTCGGATCGTGATCATTGGCGGCGGACCCGGCGGATACGAAGCGGCGCTGGTGGCCGCGCAACTCGGCGCGGAGGTGACCGTCGTCGACTGCGACGGTCTGGGCGGGGCGTCGGTGCTGACCGACTGCGTGCCGTCCAAGACCCTCATCGCCACGGCTGAGGTGATGACCACCTTCGATTCCTCCTACGAGGAGCTGGGGATCATCGTCGCCGACGACACCCCGCCCATGGAGCAGGCCGCCCGGGTGGTGGGCGTCGATCTGGGCAAGGTCAACCGGCGGGTGAAGCGGCTCGCGCTGGCGCAGTCGCACGACATCACCGCCTCCGTGACGCGTGCGGGGGCGCGGGTCATGCGCGGGCGCGGGCGGCTGGAGGGCATGCAGGGGCTCGACGGGTCCCGCAAGGTCGTGGTGCGGGCCGCCGACGGGAGTGAGGAGACGCTGACCGCCGACGCGGTGCTCATCGCCACCGGCGGGCATCCGCGCGAGCTGCCGGACGCGCGGCCCGACGGTGAGCGGATCCTGAACTGGACCCAGGTGTACGACCTGGATGAGCTGCCCGAGGAGCTCATCGTGGTGGGGTCGGGTGTCACCGGTGCCGAGTTCGCCGGGGCCTATCAGGCGCTGGGGTCGCGGGTCACTCTCGTGTCCTCGCGGGACCGGGTGCTGCCGGGTGAGGACCCGGACGCCGCGGCCGTGCTGGAGGACGTGTTCCGGCGGCGTGGGATGAACGTCATGTCGCGGTCCCGGGCCCAGTCCGTCAAGCGGGTGGGGGACCGGGTGGAGGTGACGCTGGCGGACGGGCGCGTCATCACCGGGTCGCACTGTCTGATGGCCGTCGGCGCCATTCCCAACACGGAGGGGATGGGTCTGGAGGAGGCCGGGGTCTGGCTCAAGGAATCCGGGCACATCAAGACCGACCGGGTCTCGCGCACCTCGGCTCCCGGTGTGTACGCCGCCGGTGACGTCACCGGCGTCTTCGCGCTCGCCTCGGTGGCGGCGATGCAGGGGCGGATCGCCATATACCACTTCCTCGGCGACGCCGTGACCCCGCTGAACCTGAAGACCGTCTCCGCCAACGTCTTCACCGATCCCGAGATCGCCACCGTCGGCTACTCGCAGGCCGACGTGGACGCGGGCAAGATCGACGCCCGGGTGGTGAAGCTGCCGCTGCTGCGCAATCCGCGCGCCAAGATGCAGGGCATCCGGGACGGCTTCGTCAAGATCTTCTGCCGGCCCGGTACCGAGATCGTGGTGGGCGGTGTGGTCGTCGCGCCGCGCGCCTCGGAGCTCATCCACCCCATCTCGATCGCCGTCGACAACAACCTGACGGTCGAGCAGATCGCCAACGCCTTCACCGTGTACCCCTCCCTTTCGGGGTCGATCGCGGAGGTGGCACGGCAGCTGCACACCCGGAAGGCCGGCGGGGAGCAGTAGTCCGGCGGGCGCGGCTGGAAACGACTCCCCGCTGGTCACGGGGAGTTGCGGCGCTTGCGTGCGGCATAGGCGGCCGGGGTAGGCCCGTATACCACTTCCGGTGGTGGCATGCGAACAACTTCTGTTATTCGGCGCATACTGCTGAAAGCAGACGGTCGTTGGGGTTACTGTCAGTTTCGTGTTCGCTGCAGAACGTCGCCAATTGATCCTCGAAATGGTGCGAGCGAACGGGGCCGTGTCGCTCCGTGAGCTCGCCCGCGTCGTCCAGACCTCCGAAGTGACCGTACGGCGGGACGTGCGCGCACTGGAGGCAGAAGGACTCCTCGACCGCCGGCACGGCGGTGCGGTACTGCCGGGCGGGTTCACGCGAGAGTCCGGCTTTCCGCAGAAGTCTCATCTCGCGACCGCCGAGAAGACGGCCATCGCCGATCTCGCCGCGGGCCTCGTCGAAGAGGGCGAAGCCATCGTGGTGGGGGCGGGTACGACGACGCAGGAGCTGGCCCGTCGGCTCGCGCGGGTGCCCGGGCTGACGGTCGTCACCAACTCGCTGCTGGTGGCCCAGGCCCTCGCCCATGCCAACCGGGTCGAAGTCGTCATGACCGGTGGCACGCTCCGGGGGTCGAACTACGCCCTGGTGGGGTCGGGTGCCGAGCAGTCGCTGCAAGGGCTGCGGGTCTCCAAGGCCTTCCTGTCCGGGAGCGGGCTGACCGCCGAGCGGGGGCTGTCCACCTCCAACATGCTGTCGGCGTCCGTCGACCGGGCGCTGGTCCAGGCCGCCGCCGAGGTCGTCGTCCTCGCCGACCACTCCAAGCTGGGTACGGACACCATGTTCCAGACCGTGCCCACCGACGTCATCACCCGTCTGGTCACCGACGAGTCGCCGGGTCACGACGACCGCGCCGCCACCGAGCTCCAGGCCCTGGCCGACCAGGGCGTGCAGATCGCCGTGGCCGGGGCGTCGGGGGGTGGTACGGCGAACGACACCGGGGCCTCGGGAGCCCCGGGTGGTGATTCCGTGGCGCGTCAGCAGCGCCGGGACGTGCCGCTTCCGGGGCCGCGCCGTCAGGTTCCGGGTGCGGGGCTGCGGTCGGCCGCCGCCCTGGGTGAGCAGGGTGGCGGGGCGGAGCGGGCGCGCGTCGCCGATCTGCGTCGCCGGTAGTCGCGCCGGGCAGTGACAGGGGCGCCCGGCGGACCGTGTGAGGTCCGCCGGGCGCCCCTGTCGTGTGCTGCGGGTGCCTCAGTCCTTGATCTCGCAGATCGCGGCGCCGGAGGTGATGGACGCGCCGACCTCGGCGCCCAGGCCCTTGATGGTGCCGGACTTGTGGGCGTTGAGGGGCTGTTCCATCTTCATCGCTTCGAGTACGACGACGAGGTCGCCTTCCTGGACCTCCTGGCCCTCCTCGACGGCGATCTTCACGATCGTGCCCTGCATGGGGGAGGCGAGGGTGTCGCCGGAGGCGGCGGGGCCGGACTTCTTGGCCGCGCGGCGCTTGGGGCGGGCGCCGGCCGCCAGGCCGGTGCGGGCCAGGGACATGCCCAGGCTGGAGGGGAGGGAGACCTCCAGACGCTTGCCGCCGACCTCGACGACGACCGTCTCGCGGCCGCTCTCCTCGTCCGCCTCCGCGTCGGCGGGGGCGGTGAAGGGCTTGATCTCGTTGACGAACTCCGTCTCGATCCAGCGGGTGTGGACCGTGAAGGGGTCGGTGGAGCCGGTGAGTTCGGGGGCGAACGCGGGGTCCCGGACCACGGTGCGGTGGAAGGGGATGGCGGTGGCCATGCCCTCGACGGTGAACTCGTCCAGGGCGCGGGCGGCGCGCTCCAGCGCTTCCTTGCGGGTGCGGCCGGTGACGATCAGCTTCGCCAGGAGGGAGTCCCAGGCGGGGCCGATGACGGAGCCGGACTCGACGCCGGCGTCCAGGCGCACGCCCGGGCCGGTGGGGGCCTCGAAGCGGGTGACGCTGCCGGGGGCGGGCAGGAAGCCGCGGCCGGGGTCCTCGCCGTTGATGCGGAACTCGAAGGAGTGGCCGCGCAGGGCGGGGTCGTCGTAGCCGAGTTCCTCGCCGTCGGCGATGCGGAACATCTCGCGGACCAGGTCGATGCCGGCGACTTCCTCGGTGACCGGGTGCTCGACCTGGAGGCGGGTGTTGACCTCCAGGAAGGAGATCGTGCCGTCCATGCCGACGAGGAACTCCACGGTGCCGGCGCCGACGTAGCCGGCTTCCTTGAGGATCGCCTTGGATGACGCGTACAGCTCGGCCATCTGGGCGTCGGACAGGAAGGGTGCCGGGGCCTCCTCGACCAGCTTCTGGTGGCGGCGCTGGAGCGAGCAGTCACGGGTGGAGACGACGACCACGTTGCCGTGCTGGTCGGCCAGGCACTGGGTCTCCACGTGGCGGGGCTTGTCGAGGTAGCGCTCGACGAAGCACTCGCCCCGGCCGAAGGCCGCGACGGCCTCGCGGACGGCGGAGTCGTACAGCTCGGGGACCTCTTCGAGGGTGCGGGCGACCTTGAGGCCGCGGCCGCCGCCGCCGAAGGCCGCCTTGATCGCGATCGGCAGGCCGTGTTCCTTCGCGAAGGCCACGACCTCGTCCGCGCCGGAGACCGGGTCGGGGGTGCCGGCGACCAGGGGGGCGCCGGCCCGCTGGGCGATGTGGCGGGCGGCGACCTTGTCGCCCAGGTCCCGGATGGCCTGCGGGGGCGGGCCGATCCAGATCAGGCCGGCGTCCAGGACCGCCTGCGCGAACTCCGCGTTCTCGGAGAGGAATCCGTAGCCGGGGTGGATGGCGTCCGCGCCCGACTCGCGCGCGGCTTTGAGGACCTTCTCGATGTCCAGATAGCTGGTCGCGGGGGTGTCACCACCCAGGGCGAACGCCTCATCAGCGGCGCGGACATGCAATGCGTCCCGGTCCGGGTCCGCGTAGACGGCCACGCTCGCGATCCCGGCGTCCCGGCAGGCCCGGGCCACGCGGACAGCGATTTCGCCACGATTGGCGATGAGCACCTTGCGCACGATTGAGGCTCCCTCCTTGAAACAAGCCGAGTTTAGGGACTGCCGACACGGCACTTCGACCCGTCCCCAGTGGTGAGCTTGCCCACACGGAGCGTGATTCGAGGCTCGCCCGACCCGCGAAAGCCCTCGTAGTACCGCGCTACGCAGGACTCCTGGGGCAAACCCTAGCCCTCCGGTGTGGTCAAGGTCTCTGTAAGGGCGTGCTGCGGGCCACTCCGTTTCTTTGTGGAGTCCCTACTAATGGCCCAATGATTCTTTGCTCGTGCCGGAACCCTTGTGGCGAGGATTACCCGTTAGTAGCGTTCGGGGAGTCTCGAACGTACTTGGGGTAACAGCTGTCCCGTGCGGCAGCGGTCGAAGGTGGGTGGGGACCGGTGTCAGTGCGCAGGCCGGTGGCGTGGACCGTGGCCGTCGTGCTCTTCGTGGAGGCGGTCGGCGTCGCGGCGCTGAACTGGTTCCTGGGGATCGTCGTCGACCGTCAGGACATGTCCCTGGCCGGTCTCGACCCCGACATGATGTCCGTGTCCTCGAAGATCGGCGGCATCGTCTTCGGGCTGTACTTCGCGCTGTGCGCCCTGGTCGCCCTGCTCGTGGCCCTGCGCGACCGCGCGCCCGCGGGGCTCGGCAGGATCCTGCTGATCAGCGTCGCCGTGGTGCACGGGCTGCTCGGCGCCTTCAGCTGGGGGCTGGTGGGACCCGGCGCCTTCATCTTCATGATCGTCGTACTGGCCCTGATCGTGCTGCTGCTGATGACGTACGACGCCCGGGAGGAGCCCGCGGCCGGGCAGCGGACCGAGGGCGGCAAGGGCGACGACGGCTCCCCGGTCAGCCCTCCGACGGCGCCCACAACTCCGTGATGCCGGTCCCCAGCTCGGCGAGGAGCCGCCGCAGCAGGGGCAGGCTGAGACCGATCACGTTCCCGTGGTCGCCGTCGATGCCGTCGATGAACGGGGCCGAGCGGCCGTCCAGAGTGAAGGCCCCGGCGACGTACAGGGGTTCCCCCGAGGCCACGTAGGCGGCGATCTCGTCGTCGGTCGGCTCGCCGAAGCGGACGACGGTGGACGCGGTCGCCGAGACGTAGCGGCCGGAGGCGGTGTCCCAGACGCAGTGGCCGGTCTGCAGCGTGCCCGTCCGGCCGCGCATCGCCTTCCAGCGGGCGGTGGCCTCCTCGGCGTCCGCCGGCTTGCCGAGCGCCCGGCCGTCCAGGTCGAGCACCGAGTCGCAGCCGATCACCAGTGCGCCGTGCACCTCCGGCTTCGCGGCCACCACGGACGCCTTGGCCTCGGCCAGGGCGAGCGCCAGCTCGGCGGGGGTGGGTGCGGTGACGGCCTCCTCGTCGACACCGCTCACGAGGACCTCCGGGGCGAGCCCCGCCTGGCGCAGCAGGCCGAGCCGGGCCGGGGACTGGGAGGCGAGGACGAGTCGGCGGCGGGGCTGAGCAGTCATGGGGTCAGGTTAGCGACCCGGGCGGGGGCTGCTCACCCCAGACCGAGCACGATCATCGCGAGGACCATGGCCAGTGCCAGGAAGACGCTCAGCCGCCGCAGCATGTCCTGCGTGTCGCGCAGTTCCTTGGGCGGCTCGTTGTCGGGGTCGGACCACAGCATGTCACCAGCGTGAGGCTTGGCCGTGGGGGGTGACTTGAGTACGGGTACTCAAAACGGGGCGCGGGTTGCCGTTCTGTGCGCGGTTCCCCGCGCCCCTGGGTGTCCGAGCTCACCCGGGCCAGTACGTGCGGGTCCAGGACAACGGGCCCGGCTGGGGGAGGCGGGTGGTCGCGATGCGGGACGGGTCGGACCAGGCGTCCCTGGGGCCGGCGACGTCGGACGGCTCCGTCTCGATCGCGGCGGCGCGGGCCCTGACCACCGCCAGGGCGGCGGCCAGTTCTTCCGGGGTGGGGTTGCCCCGTACGACCTTGATCGTCACAGCGGCTCCTTACAGGGGGATGTTGCCGTGCTTCTTCGGGGGGAGGCTCTCCCGCTTGGTGCGCAGCTGGCGCAGGCCGCGGACGATGTGGCGGCGGGTGTCGGACGGCATGATCACCGCGTCGACGTAGCCGCGTTCGGCCGCGGTGTAGGGGTTGAGGAGGGCGTCCTCGTACTCCTGGATCAGGCGGGCCCGGGTGGCCTCGGCGTCGTCACCGGCGTCGGCGATGGTGCGGCGGTGCAGGATGTTGACCGCGCCCTGGGCGCCCATGACGGCGATCTGCGCGGTGGGCCAGGCCAGGTTGAGGTCGGCGCCCAGGTGCTTGGAGCCCATGACGTCGTAGGCGCCGCCGAAGGCCTTGCGGGTGATGACCGTGATCAGCGGGACCGTGGCCTCGGCGTAGGCGAAGATCAGTTTGGCGCCGCGGCGGATGATGCCGTCGTGCTCCTGGTCCACGCCCGGCAGGAAGCCGGGGACGTCGACGAAGGTGATCACGGGGACGTTGAAGGCGTCGCAGGTCCGCACGAACCGGGCGGCCTTCTCGGAGGCGGTGATGTCCAGGCAGCCGGCGAACTGCATCGGCTGGTTGGCGACGATGCCGACCGGGCGGCCCTCGACCCGGCCGAAGCCAGTGAGGATGTTCGGCGCGTACAGCGGCTGGGTCTCGAAGAACTCGGCGTCGTCGAGGACGTGCTCGATGACGGCGTGCATGTCGTAGGGCTGGTTCGCCGAGTCGGGGACGATCGTGTCCAGCTCGGCGTCCTCGTCGGTGACCGCGAGGTCCGCCTCCTCCGGGAAGGTGGGCGGCTCGGAGAGGTTGTTGGACGGCAGGTACGACAGGAGCTGCTTGACGTACTCGACGGCGTCCTTCTCGTCCCCGGCCATGTGGTGGGCCACGCCCGAGGTGGAGTTGTGGGTGCGGGCGCCGCCCAGTTCCTCGAAGCCGACGTCCTCGCCGGTGACCGTCTTGATGACGTCGGGGCCGGTGATGAACATGTGACTGGTCTGGTCGACCATGACCGTGAAGTCGGTGATCGCGGGGGAGTACACCGCGCCGCCCGCGCACGGGCCGACGACCAGGCTGATCTGCGGGACGACGCCCGAGGCGTGGGTGTTGCGGCGGAAGATCTCGCCGTACGCCCCGAGGGAGGCCACGCCCTCCTGGATGCGGGCGCCGCCGGAGTCGTTGATGCCGATGACCGGGCAGCCGGTCTTCAGCGCGAAGTCCATGACCTTGACGATCTTCTGGCCGTAGACCTCGCCCAGCGCGCCGCCGAAGACGGTGAAGTCCTGGGAGAACACGGCGACGGGGCGGCCGTCGACGGTGCCGTAGCCGGTGACGACGCCGTCGCCGTAGGGGCGGTTGGCGTCCAGGCCGAAGTTGGTGGAGCGGTGCCGGGCGAACTCGTCCAGCTCGACGAAGGAGCCCTCGTCGAGGAGGAGGTCGATGCGTTCACGAGCCGTCAGCTTGCCCTTGGCGTGCTGTTTCTCGACGGCGCGTGCGGAACCGGCGTGCGTCGCTTCCTCGATACGGCGCCTGAGATCCGCGAGCTTGCCCGCGGTCGTGTGGATGTCGGGCTGCTGCTCTTCCGGCTCGGACATCGGGATGCGGCTCCCTGCCTGCTCAAAAGGGGGGACGGTTACTCGTTCGTAGAGTAGTAGGGGGCCTTCCGTTCGGCAGTGCGGTGTTTCCCACACCTAGGGTGGGTTGCATGACGCCCCGAGATTCCTCCGACTCCCCAGGCTCCCCGCGCAACAGGTGGTCCGACCTGGACCGGCCGCCCCTCAACAGCACCGCGCTGCGCCGGGGGCTGGTGCGGGACGGCGGGCTGTGGCGGCAGGTGGACGTCGTGCAGCGCACCGGCTCCACCAACTCCGACCTTGTGGCCCGCGCCGCCGAGGACGACCTGGCGGAGGGCGTCGTCCTCGTCGCCGAGGAGCAGGACGCCGCGCGCGGGCGCCTGGACCGGCGGTGGACGGCACCGGCCCGCTCCGGACTCTTCTTCTCCGTGCTGCTGCGGCCCGCCGAGGTTCCGGTGGCCCGCTGGGGCTGGCTGCCGCTGCTCACCGGCGTCGCCGTGGCGACCGGGCTGTCCCGGGTCGCGGGCGTCGACACCGCGCTGAAGTGGCCCAACGACCTGCTGGTGACCGTCGGCGACGAGGAGCGCAAGGCCGGCGGGATCCTCGCCGAGCGGGCCGGGGACGACGGCGTCGTCATCGGCGTCGGCATCAACGTCTCGCTGCGCGCCGACGAACTGCCGGTCCCGCGGGCCGGGTCGCTCGCGCTGGCCGGGGCCGTGAACACCGACCGGGACCCGCTGCTGCGCGGGGTGCTGCGGTCGCTGGAGGAGTGGTACGGGCGCTGGCGCGGGGCGGGCGGCGACCCGGCGGCCAGCGGCCTCCAGGAGACCTACGCGGCGGGCTGCGCGACGCTCGGGCGCGTGGTGCGGGCGGAGCTTCCGGGGGACCGGTCGCTCGTGGGGGAGGCGGTGGCCGTGGACGGGGACGGACGGCTGGTCCTCGCGACGGAGGCGGGCGTGCAGGAGCCGGTGGGCGCCGGGGACATCGTGCATCTGCGGTTGGCGTGAGCGGGGCCCCGGGGCACTCTCGGAGTGCGGGCCGCACGGGAGTGAGCTGGGGCACACCTGACGTAAAGTTGGGGCCGGTCGAACCTGACCGCGGCAGATCGGAAAGGCAGCAGGCGTGACCGTCGACGACACCGGCTCCGGCGCGGACGGGGACGGCCGGGTGGACCCCGAGCCCGACCCGGACTCCGCCGACCCCGGCGAGGACCCGCTCGCGCTGCGCCTGGAGGGTCTCATCCTGGGCGCCGAGCGCCGCTACACCCCCTTCCAGGCCGCCCGCAGCGCGGGCGTCTCCATGGAGCTGGCCTCCCGTTTCTGGCGGGCCATGGGCTTCGCCGACATCGGCCAGGCCAAGGCGCTCACCGAGGCCGACGTCCTCGCCCTGCGGCGCCTTGCCGGTCTGGTGGAGGCGGGGCTGCTCAGCGAGGCGATGGCCGTCCAGGTCGCCCGGTCCACGGGGCAGACCACCGCCCGGTTGGCCGAGTGGCAGATCGACTCCTTCCTGGAGGGCCTGACCGAGCCCCCCGAGCCCGGGATGACGCGCACCGAGGTGACGTACCCCATCGTCGAACTGCTCCTGCCCGAGCTTCAGGAGTTCCTCGTCTACGTCTGGCGGCGCCAGCTCGCCGCCTCGGCCGGCCGGGTCATCCAGGCCGGGGACGACGAGGAGATGGTGGACCGGCGGCTCGCGGTGGGCTTCGCGGACCTGGTCGGGTTCACGCGGCTGACCCGGCGCATGGAGGAAGAAGAGCTGGGCGAGCTGGTCGAGGCCTTCGAGACCACCTCCGCCGACCTGGTGGCCGCGCGCGGCGGACGGCTGGTCAAGACCCTCGGCGACGAGGTGCTCTACGCCGCCGACGACGCCGGTACGGCCGCCGAGATCGCCCTGCGGCTCATCGAGACCATGGCCAACGACGAGACCATGCCGGAACTGCGCGTCGGTATCGCCTTCGGCACGGTCACCACCCGGATGGGCGACGTCTTCGGCACGACGGTCAACCTGGCCTCCCGGCTCACCTCGATAGCCCCCAAGGACGCGGTCCTCGTCGACACCGCCTTCGCGGAGGAGCTGATCCGCACCCGGGACGCCCCCGCCTCCGAGGCCGCGGCGGCCGAGGAGGCCGCCGCCGCGGAGAAGGAGGGCGAGGAACCGCCGGTGTACCGCTTCGCGCTCCAGCCGATGTGGCAGCGCCCGGTGCGCGGCCTCGGCGTGGTCGAGCCCTGGCTGCTCACCCGCCGGGACGGCGGCGGCGGGGAGTCGTGAACCGCGGCAGTCGGTCGTCGTAGAGCGTTCCCGTCGGTCGTCGTAGGGGTGCGTTCGCCGGTCGTCGGCGGTCGCGTCCGTCAGCCGCCGAGCAGGTCCACGCAGAGGCCGATGACCGGCACACACAGGCCCGGATCGTCGGGTCCCGGCTCCGGACCGGACGTCGGTGGACTGCCGCGGTCCGGTGGCGGGGTCGGCGCGGAGGACGGCGCCGGGCGGTCGGACCGCGGCGGCCGCGGTGTCCCCGGGAGCGGGGTGCGGCCGCCGGTGCCCTCCGTCGTTTCCCCCTCCCCTTCCCCTGTGCCTTCCCTCTGCCTGTCCCCCGGATCTCGGCCGTCCGGGCCGTCCGGGCCGGTCGCGGCGGTGGGGAGGGGGACCGCCCGCCCGCTCGCGGACGGGTCGGGCACGAGACCGGGTACCGGGCCCGGCCCGGGGGAGCCGCTCAGGCCGCCCATGGCGGACGTCGCCGAAGGGCTCGCTCCGGACGGTCCGCCGCCGGTGGCCGTGGCGGCCGGCGCCGTCCCCCGGTCCGGGGCCACGCCCCGGCCGCCGCCCTCCAGGCGCGGCCCCGCCTCGACGCCGAGGCCGCCCGGGCCGCCGCCGGGCCCGGGCAGCAGGCGTACGACGCTCAGGGCGCCTGCCGCCAGGGCGAGGCCGCCGGCGGCCAGCAGGACTTTGCGGGGGCGGGGACGGCGGTGCCGGCCGCGGCGGCCCCACGCGTACCGCGGCTGTGTCGGTGTGCCGGTCGTCGTCATGATCCCTCCCCGGTGCGCACGCGCCCCCGCTGCGCCGTGGCGGAGCGAGGCTACGGTCTGCCGTGGGCCGGGGTACGGCGGTCACTCGCTTGTCACTCGAACGGGTGGGCGGGGCCGGTGTGCGGAGCGGGCGGGTCCGGCCTTCCCCCACGCGGGTCCGCCTGCGATGATCGGGCTGTCGACTTGTTAACACGCGTTAACTGGAGGGTGTCATGAGCGAGGAGCGGTTCGGAGAGTTCGTCGTGGTGCGGCGGCACGCGGACGGGCATGTCGCGGAGCTCGCGCTCGACCGGCCGAAGGCCATGAACGCCGTGTCGACCGCTATGGCCCAGTCCCTGAGCGCGGCTTGCGCGGCGCTGGGCGAGGACCGGGACGTGCGGGTGGTGGTGCTGACCTCCACGCACGAGCGGGCGTTCTGCGTCGGGGCGGACCTGAAGGAGCGCAACTCCTTCTCCGACGCCGACCTGCTGCGCCAGCGGCCGGTGACGCGCGGGGCGTACACCGCGGTGCTGGAGCTGCCGCAGCCCACGGTCGCGGCCGTGCACGGGTTCGCGCTGGGCGGCGGGTTCGAGCTGGCGCTGTCGTGCGACGTGATCGTGGCCGACCCCACGGCCGTGGTGGGGCTGCCGGAGGTGTCCGTCGGGGTGATCCCGGGCGGCGGCGGCACCCAGCTGCTGCCGCGCCGGGTGGGGGCCGCGCGCGCGGCCGAGCTGGTGTTCACGGCCCGGCGGGTGCCGGCCGGGGAGGCGCGCGAGCTGGGACTCGTGGACCAGCTGGTGGCGGAGGGCCGGGACCGGGACGAGGCGCTGGAGCTGGCCTCCCGGATGGCCGCGAACTCCCCCGTGGGGCTGCGGGCGGCCAAGCGTGCCCTGCGCCTCGGGCACGGTCTCGACCTGCGCGCGGGGCTCGAGGTCGAGGACGCGGCGTGGCGGTCGGTGGCGTTCTCGGGGGACCGCGCGGAGGGCGTGGCGGCGTTCAACGAGAAGCGGGCGCCGCGGTGGCCGGGCGAGTGAGGTGTCGCCCGTCGCCTGTCATCCGCCGCCTGCCGTGTCTGTCGCACGCCGTGCCTGTCGCCTGCTGACTGTCGGCAGGCGGCAGGCGGCAGGCGGCAGGCGACAGGAAATCGCCCGGTTCGCCCTGTTTGAGTAACGTTTCTTCGTGAATCTCCCTAGCCTGGAGTGATGGGTGAGGACAGGCGGCTCGCGGCCGTGGTGGCGCTTGCGCAGGGGATGGCCGCCGCGCACAGCGCGCGTGAGGCGTGGCGGGCGGCGGCCCTCGGCGGGTGCCTGGCGCTGGGCGGCAGCTTCGCCGCCCTGTCGGTGTGGGAACGGGAACTGGGGCGGCTGCGGGTGCTCGTGAACGTCGGCCTGCGGGCCGAGGGCGAGGAGGAGTTCCCGGAGGACGAGTCCTATCCGGTGCACCAGTTCGCGGAGATCACCGAGTTCCTGCACGAGCGCTGGGCCGGCGGCGGTGAACCCGACGCCTGGGTCGAGACGGCCGCGGGGCCCGCCGCCGGGCGCCCCGGATACGTCCACCAGCGCGTCGCCGCCCTGCGCCGCCGGGGCCGAGGCTGCTGCGTGGTCGCGCCGATCGTGCTGCACGGGCGGGCGTGGGGCGAGCTGTACGTGGCCCGGCCGGTGGGGGAGCGGGTCTTCGAACGGGCCGACGCCGACTTCGCCACCGTGCTGGCCTCCGTCGTCGCCGCCGGGATCGCGCAGACCGAGCGGCTGGAGGAGGCCAGACGGCTCGCGTACACCGACGCGCTCACCGGGCTGGCCAACCGCCGTGCCGTCGACTCCGCGCTGGACGAGGCCGTCGAGCGGCACCGTGAGGAGGGCGTCGTCGTCAGCCTCGTCGTCTGCGATCTGAACGGCCTCAAGCGGGTGAACGACACGCACGGTCACGCGGTCGGGGACCGGCTCCTGGAGCGGTTCGGGTCGGTGCTGTCGCTGTGCGGGGCGATGCTGCCGGGGGCGCTCGCGGCACGGCTCGGCGGGGACGAGTTCTGTCTGCTCGCGGTCGGGCCGCCCGCCGACGCGGTGGTCAAGGCGGCCGAGGAGCTGTGCCGCCGGGCGGCCGAGCTGGAGCTGGGGGACGGCGTGGCCTGCGGGGTCGCGTCCACGGAGGACCCGGTCGGGCCCGTCCGTTCCGCCCGCCGGCTGTTCCGGCTCGCCGACGCCGCCCAGTACCGCGCCAAGGCCGAGCGCGCGGCCGGGCCGGTCGTCGCGGGACGCGAGGGCCCCGACGACCCCGTCGTACGGCTCGCGGACGAGCCCTCCCGGGAGGAGGACGGGGAGCGCAGGCGGTTCCGCGGGCGGCACTCGCCGTGACCTCACTCGGGTAAGGGGCGCAGGCGGCGCTCATCCGTGACGCACCCCCTCGTGACATCATCGAATTCACTGCGTACGCTCCTGAATATGGATATGCACACTGTGGTGGTGGGGACGTCCGGGGTCACCGCGTCCGACGTCCTCGCCGTGGCGCGCGGCGGCGCCCGGATCGAACTCTCCGGCGACGCGGTCGCCGCCCTGGCCGCGGCCCGCGGCATCGTGGACGCACTGGCCGCCAAGCCGGACCCCGTCTACGGCGTGAGTACCGGCTTCGGCGCCCTGGCGACCCGGCACATCAGCCCCGAGCTGCGGGCCCAGCTGCAGCGCAACATCGTCCGCTCGCACGCCGCCGGGATGGGGCCGCGCGTCGAGCGCGAGGTGGTCCGCGCGCTGATGTTCCTGCGGCTGAAGACCGTCTGCTCCGGGCACACCGGCGTCCGCCCGGAGGTCGCGCAGACCATGGCCGACGTGCTGAACGCCGGGATCACCCCGGTCGTGCACGAGTACGGCTCCCTGGGCTGCTCCGGCGACCTCGCCCCGCTGTCGCACTGCGCGCTGACCCTCATGGGCGAGGGCGACGCCGAGGGCCCCGACGGCACCGTGCGGCCGGCCGGTGAGCTGCTCGCCGAGCACGGGATCGCGCCGGTCGAGCTGCGCGAGAAGGAGGGCCTCGCCCTCCTCAACGGCACCGACGGCATGCTCGGCATGCTGGTCATGGCCCTCGCCGACCTCGACACCCTCTACAAGTCGGCCGACATCACCGCCGCCCTGACCATGGAGGCGCTGCTCGGCACCGACAAGGTGCTCGCGCCCGAGCTGCACGCCATCCGCCCGCACCCGGGGCAGGCCGCCAGCGCGGCGAACATGGCCGCGGTGCTCAGGGGCTCCGGCCTGACCGGGCACCACCAGGACGACGCCCCGCGGGTCCAGGACGCCTACTCCGTGCGCTGCGCCCCGCAGGTCGCGGGCGCCGGACGCGACACCATGGCCCACGCCGGTCTCGTCGCCGAGCGCGAGCTGGCCGCGGCCGTGGACAACCCGGTGGTCCTGCCCGACGGCAGGGTGGAGTCCAACGGCAACTTCCACGGCGCCCCGGTCGCCTACGTCCTGGACTTCCTCGCCGTCGCCGTCGCCGACCTCGGCTCGATCACCGAGCGGCGCACCGACCGGCTCCTGGACAAGAACCGCAGCCACGGCCTGCCGCCGTTCCTCGCCGACGACGCGGGCGTCGACTCCGGGCTGATGATCGCCCAGTACACACAGGCCGCCCTGGTCAGCGAGTTGAAGCGGCTGGCCGTACCGGCCTCGGCGGACTCCATCCCGTCCTCCGCGATGCAGGAGGACCACGTGTCGATGGGCTGGTCGGCGGCGCGCAAGCTGCGCACGGCCGTGGACAACCTGGCCCGCGTGATCGCCGTCGAGCTGTACGCCGCCACGCGCGCGATCCAGCTCCGTGAGGGACTGACCCCGGCGCCCGCGTCGCAGGCCGTCATCGACGCCGTACGGGCGGCCGGCGTGGAGGGACCGGGACCGGACCGCTACCTGGCGCCCGACCTCGCCGCGGCGGACGCGTTCGTACGCGCCGGGCACCTGGTCGCGGCGGCGGAGACGGTCACGGGGCCGCTGCGCTAGCGGACGGTCACGTGTCCGAGGGGCCCCGGCGGGACGACGCCGGGGCCCCTCGTGCTGCCTGCTGGGCACACCGGACGGTCAAGAATGGCCAGGGATGGTCCCGAACGGTCAAGGGAGCCAAAAGAACGTCAAGTTCTCTTAAAAGCCCAGGCGTTCCCGGCGTACCGAGTAGCCCACGAAGCCGGCGCCGAGGCCGAGGCAGAGGGCGCCGCCGACGACGTAGGGCGTGCTGTCGAAGCTGCCGGTGTCGGCCAGCCGGGTCGTGCCCTCGCCGGTCGCCGCCGTGTCCGTGGACGCGTCCGCGGAGGCGGCTCTCGCCTGGGCGGTGACCTGCGGAGACGGGGTGGCGGCCGCGGACTCGAGCACCGGTGTCTCGGGTGTCGCGTTCGCCGACGGGACGAACCACAGGGCACACAGCAGGCCGCCCGCGGAGGCGGCGGTCAGCAAGGAACGGCGAGCGGATGACACGGAATATCGATCCCCTTGTGGCGCTGGCGAATTGGCCGTGTGGGCAGATGTTAGTGAAAGGCGCGGGTCACGGGAAAGTCACGGGAGCGGTCGGCCTTACGCTCCGGGCATGAGCACTCCTGAGACATCACGGTTTGTACGTATTCGCGTCGAGCTGGTTCTCGAGGTCGACGACGAGGAGGCCGTTACCGGGGCCGCGCTGCAGGCCCTCGCCGACGACACCGAGCTGTCCGACGCGGAACGGGCCGACTCCGAGCGCGCTGTGACGGAGGACACCGCCGAGGCCCTGGCGCATCTGGTGGACCCGTTCGACCTGGTCAGCGTGGTGCCCGGAGTCGAACTGCGGCAGGCCTCCTGGAGCAGTGAGCAGATCGACTACGACCCCGATTCGCCCGAGTGGGACCTCGACGAGGATGATGGCGGCGAGAACGACCCGGAAGACGAGGAAATGACGGTCGGCTGACGCGGTGTGGGGAAATTCGTGACCCCGGGCGGCAACCGCCGTCCGGGGTTTCGTCGTCTCACGGTGCGCACTGACCGATGCCTCCCCGCACCACCTCCGGTCTCCGGCGGCAAACGTGGCATGCCCCACACCCGTGAGCGATGTGGAACGGGACGAACCGGTCGTAGCGTTGAAAGTTATTGACGGGGTATCTCGGGGTTTCGGGAATCGGCAACGATGGAGAAGCGTGTGATGACGGACGGTAAGCGGCGCAAGGGCCTGATGGCCGCGTCCGCACTGCTCGGCGGTGTGCTGGTGCTCTCGGCATGTTCCAGTAGCGACGCCGACACCTCCGGGGGTGGGGACGGCAAGACCTCGCAGGCCGAGGTCGACGAAGCGGCGGCCAAGAAGACGTCCGAGGCCCAGATCAAGATCACACCCAAGGGCGGCTCGGACAACGCCTCCATCAACAACGCCGCCGGCGTCACCGTGAGCAAGGGCACGCTCACCGAGGTGAAGATGACCGCCTCGGACGGCACCGAGGTCAAGGGCGAGATATCCGCCGACAAGACCAGCTGGAAGCCCAGCGGTCAGCTGGAGCGTGCCACCAAGTACCAGATCACGGCGACCGCGCAGGACTCCGAGGGCCGCGCCGCCCACGAGAACGCGTCGTTCACCACGGTCTCCCCGCAGAACAGCTTCATCGGGACCTTCACTCCGGACGACGGCAAGACCGTCGGCGTCGGGATGCCCGTGTCGATCAACTTCGACAAGCAGATCACCGACAAGGCCGCCGTCCAGAAGGGCATCACGGTCAACAGCAGCAGCGGCCAGGAGGTCGCCTGCCACTGGTTCTCCACCCAGCGCATGGACTGCCGCCCCGAGAAGTACTGGCAGGAGGGCTCGACCGTCACCCTCAAGCTCGCGCTCGACGGGGTCGAGGGCGCCGACGGCGTCTACGGCGTCCAGCAGAAGACGGTCACCTTCAAGATCGGCCGCAACCAGGTCTCCTACGTCGACGCGAAGACCAAGCAGATGAAGGTCACGCAGGACGGCAAGACCGTCAAGACCATCCCGATCTCCGCCGGCTCCCCGGACAACAAGACCTACGAAGGCCAGATGGTGATCTCCGAGAAGTACAAGGAGACCCGCATGGACGGCTCGACCGTCGGCTTCACCGACGACGACGGCAAGGGCGAGTACGACATCAAGGACGTGCCGCACGCCATGCGCCTGAGCACCTCCGGCACCTTCATCCAC
The DNA here is from genome assembly GCF_055581985.1 of Streptomyces sp. NPDC042336. NCBI lineage: Bacteria > Bacillati > Actinomycetota > Actinomycetes > Kitasatosporales > Streptomycetaceae > Streptomyces > Streptomyces sp. NPDC042336. The sequence continues at coordinate 205,041 of NZ_JBVJEA010000008.1, forward strand.
GGCAACTACTGGGGCAAGGGCATCTTCGGCAGCGTCAACACCAGCCACGGCTGCGTGGGCCTGGAGGACGCCAAGGGCGCGAACGACCCGAACACGCCGGGCGCCTGGTTCTACAACAACTCCATCATCGGTGACGTGGTCGTCGTCCAGAACACCGGCGACAAGACCATCTCCCCGGACAACGGCCTCAACGGCTGGAACATGGACTGGGCCCAGTGGAAGGCGGGTTCGGCGGTCTGACGCCGAACGCCCTCCGCGCCGACGGTACTTCACACGGGCGCCCGCCCCTCCCCGCACGGGAGCGGCGGGCGCCCGCGCGTTTCCGGCCCACCGTGCGCGCTCCGGCGGTCGGTCACGTGGTCAGGTCGAGCCACTCACCGACGGCCAGTACGCGTGCCCGCCGTCCGGCGTGCGCGCGGAACTCGGCCGCGGGGTCGGGGACCTCGGCGTAGCCGGGGATCTTGTCCGGCTGCTCCGGCTCGTAGTGGACCGGCACCGCGTAGCGGGCGTCGAGGATCTCCGCCGCCGCGGCCGCCTGCCGCGGGTCCAGCGCGGCGGGCACCGGGCTCGGCGGCTGCAGGTGCGGTGCGTCGACCACCGCGCCGTTGGCGGGCAGGAGCACCACGTCGAACGGGCTGAACCGGCGGGCGACGAGCCACCAGTAGCCGTGGAACATCGTGTCGCCGCCGTGGAAGACCCGCTGTCCGTCGGCCTGCACCACCCAGTTCACCTGCGGGTCGCCCAGCCCGTCCACGGCGGGGACCGCCGTGACGCGGAACGGCCCGAGGTCGCGCGTGGACCAGACGTCCACGACCTCGGCGGCCAGCCGGTGCCGGACCAGCTCGCGCTCGGCCGGCAGCGTCGTCACGTTGTCCACGTCGTCGCCGTGACCGGGTGCCGGGCGCAGCACCGGCGCCCCGGGCGTCAGCACGTCCGAGAGCGCGGACGCGTCGGTGTGGTCCCGGTGCAGGTGGGTGACGAGCGCGGCGGAGGCCCGCCCGCTCGGCGCCGCCAGTCCCACGCCGGGCTGCCACCCCGTGAACAGCGGTGAGAGGTCCCGCACGTAGTCGATCACCAGCCGTTCGCCGCCCGCCTCGATCTCCACTCCGGCCCAGCCCAGTCGTCGCACCCGCATCTCGCACTCCTTCGTTCCGGTGGCTGCTCCGGAACTTAGCGTACGCACGTTCGCTAAATCAATAGCGAACGTGCGTACGCTATCCTTGTCGCATGTCACCACGACGCTCAGCTGCGGAAGCGCAGGCCACCAAGGGGCGGATCCTCGGCCGTGCCGCCGAGATCGCCTCCGAGGAAGGGCTGGACGGCATCACCATCGGCCGGCTCGCCGAGGAGCTGGAGATGAGCAAGTCCGGGGTGCACAAGCACTTCGGCACCAAGGAGACGCTGCAGATCTCCACCCTGGACAAGGCGTTCGTGGACTTCTGGCACCGGGTGGTCGAGCCGGCGCTGGACGAGCCGCCGGGGCTGCGGCGGCTGCGCGCGGTGTGCGCCAACTCCGTGGGCTACCTCGAAGAGCCCCTGCTGCCCGGCGGCTGCCTGATGACCGCGGCACTCACCGAGTACGACGGCCGCCCCGGCCGGGTCCGCGACGCGGTGGCCGAGGTGTGGACGCGCTGGCGGGACCAGCTGCGGGCGGACCTGGCCGCGGCGGTGGACAACGGTGAGCTGCCTCCCGGATTCGACGTCGACCAGGCGTTGTTCGAGATCGTCGCTGCCGGACTGGCGCTGAACGCGGCGATGCAGCTCGAGCACGACCGGACGGCCGCGGGCCGGGCCCGCCGCGCGATCGAGCGGGCCCTGGACCAGTCCTGAAGGGATCCCGGCGCCGGCCGTCCGGGTGCGGCCCCGTCACGTGGGAAGTGAGGCCGCCGCGTCCGTCCCCGTCACGTGGGAAGTGAGGCCGCCGCGTCCGTCCCCCAGCTCGCCAGCAGGCGCAGCCCGTCCGCCGACGGGGAGCCGGGCTCCGCGTGGTAGGTGATGAACGCCTGCTCGTCGTCGTCGACCAGGCGGAAGGTCTCGAAGGACAGGGTCAGGTCACCGACCAGCGGGTGCCGCATCCGCTTGACGCCGTAGCTCTTCTCCTTGACGTCGTGCGTGGCCCACAGGCGGCGGAACTCCTCGCTCTTCACCGACAGCTCGCCCACCAGCGCCGACAGCCGCGGGTCGTCCGGGTGCCGGCCCGCGTCCATGCGCAGGAAGCTGACCATGTCGTAGGCCTTCTGGTCCCAGTCGACGAACAGCTCGCGGTAGTCCGGGTTCAGGAAGACCAGCCGCGCCCAGTTCCGCTCGGCGGGGGGCAGCTTGCCCCAGTCGCCGAAGAGGGCGGCGGCCATCCGGTTCCAGGCGAGGATCTCCGAGCGGCGGCCCGTCACGTACGCCGGCACCGTGTCGATCGACTCCAGGAGCTGGAGCAGCGCCACCCGCACCGGTCGCTGCCGGCCGACGCCCGCCGACGCCCGCCTGCGCTGCTGCTTCGGCCTCGCCAGGTGCGTCAGGTGGGCCTGCTCCGCGTCGGTCAGCCGCAGCGCGCGGGCGATGGCGTCCAGGACCTCCGCCGACACGTTCTGCCCGTTGCCCTGTTCGAGGCGGGTGTAGTACGCCACCGAGACCCCGGCCAGCTGCGCCAGCTCCTCGCGCCGCAGCCCCGGCACCCTGCGCCGGCGTCCGTACGACTCCAGGCCCACGTCCTCCGGCTGCAGCCGCGCCCGCCGGGTGCGCAGGAACTCGCTCAGTTCGGCCCGCCGGTCAAGCTGTCCGTCCATGCTTCCAGTATCGCCGGACGTATTCCCGGTCGTACGCACACGAGCCTGTCCCCGTCGGTGGTAGGCACGCCGGTCGTACGCAAAGCCGTGGTCTGGGTGGATCCGCGGGTGACAGGCAGGGTGGAAGCATCACCCAGTCACGCCAAGAGAATCCCGGAGAACCCGGCATGACCACTGTCGCCGCGTACGCAGCACCCGCCGCCAAGGCGCCGCTGGAGCGCACCACCATCGAGCGGCGCGAGGTGCGTGAGCACGACGTCCTGATCGACATCAAGTTCGCCGGCATCTGCCACTCCGACATCCACCAGGTCCGCGAGGGCTGGGGCGAGGCCATCTTCCCGATGGTCCCCGGCCACGAGATCGCGGGCGTCGTCGAGGCCGTCGGCCCCGGTGTCACCAAGTTCGCCGTCGGCGACCGGGTGGGCGTCGGCTGCATGGTCGACTCCTGCCGCGAGTGCGACAACTGCAAGGCCGGCCGCGAGCAGTACTGCACGGGCGGCAACGTGATGACGTACAACGGCGTCGGCAAGGACGGCGAGCCCACCTACGGCGGCTACTCCGAGAAGGTCGTCGTCGACGAGAACTTCGTCCTCGGCATCCCCGAGGGCATCTCCCTGGACGAGGCCGCGCCCCTGCTGTGCGCCGGTATCACCACGTACTCCCCGCTCAAGCGCTGGAACGCGGGCCCCGGCAAGAAGGTCGCCGTCATCGGCCTGGGCGGCCTCGGCCACATGGCCGTCAAGCTCGCGCACGCCCTGGGCGCCGAGGTGACCGTGCTGTCGCAGTCCCTGCGCAAGAAGGACGACGGCCTGAAGCTGGGCGCCGACCACTACTACGCGACCAGCGACCCGGCCACCTTCGAGGAGCTGGCCGGCACCTTCGACCTGATCGTCTCCACGGTCTCGGCCCCGCTCGACCTCGGCGCCTACCTGGGGCTGCTGAAGACCGAGGGCACGCTGGCCAACGTCGGCGCCCCCGAGGAGCCGGTCTCCCTCAACCTCTTCGCGCTGCTCGGCGGCGGCAAGTCCCTCTCCGGCTCCATGATCGGCGGCATCGCCGAGACCCAGGAGATGCTGGACTTCTGCGCCGAGCACGGCATCGGCGCCGAGATCGAGCTGATCGCCGCGTCCGAGGTCAACGAGGCCTACGAGCGGGTCCTGGCCAGCGACGTGCGGTACCGCTTCGTGATCGACACCGCGACGATCTGATCCCGGGGGAAGATTTTCTCGGATTCTTCCCTCTGCCCTGTCACACGGCCGCCCCGCCCCGGGTCATACCGCCACCACATACGGCGGACGTCCGGGCGGGGCGGTCCCACATCGGTTCCCACCCCGCGCCCCGGACGCCACGGACACCGGGAGCAGCCATGACCCACCCCTCGACCCCCTCGGCCTCCAGCACGCCCCTGCTGGTCACCGGCGGCACCGGCACCCTCGGCGGCCACGTCGTCCCGCTGCTGCGGGCGGCCGGCCACGAGGTCCGCGTCCTCACCCGGCAGCCCCGCCCCACCGACGGTGACGGCGTCACCCACGTCACCGGCGACCTGCGCACCGGCGAGGGCGTCGAGGCCGCCGTCGACGGTGTGCGCACCATCCTGCACATGGCGGGCGGCCCCAAGGGCGACGACGAGGCGACCCGCACCCTGGTGCGCGCCGCCGTCCGCGCGGACGTGGGGCACCTGGCGTACATCTCCGTCGTGGGCGCCGACCGGGTCCCGCTGGCCTGGCTGCGCACCAAGCTGGAGTCGGAGCGGGCGATCGCCGGCTCGGGCATCGGCTGGACGGTGCTGCGGGCGGCCCAGTTCCACGAGCTGACCCTGACGATGATCGAGAAGATGACCCGGCTGCCGGTCCTCCCGGTCCCGGGCGGGCTGCGTCTGCAACCGGTCGCCGCCCGCGAGGTCGCCGCGCGCATGGCCGAACTGACCCTGGGCGAGCCGTCCGGCCGGGTCCCCGACATGACCGGACCCGAGGTCCTCGATCTGGCCACGCTGGCCCGTTCCTATCTCGACCTGCGCGGCGGCAGCCGGCGCCCGAAGCTGCCGGTGCGCATTCCCGGGAAAGCGGGTCGCGCGTACCGTTCTGGCGAGAATCTCACCCTGGAAGACGCGCTGGTCGGCAAGCTGACGTGGGCCGAATTCCTGGCGGAGAGGACGGTCGGGTGAGTTCTCCCGGCATTCATGGCTGAAAGTCGGCGCAGTCGAAGAATATGCGCATGACAACTATTGCAAAGCGGATCAAAACCTTCGCCCCCGCCTCCGCAAAGGGTGCTGGAATATCGTTTCTGCTGCGAATTCCGGCGAGATGCTGAAAGCGGCACACAGCATGCCCGCCGAAACCCGGCGGGCATCGCTCCGTCGCGTTCGCAAGGAGATGGCAACGTGGTGCGAAGCAGGGCGAAGGCCGCGGCCGACGCCGCGGACCGGCTGCTGAAGGCCGGTCAGCTGCTACGGAAGTCCCCGACCACCCTCGATCTGAGGGCCGTGTACCGCACGGACCAGAAAGTCAATGACAGTCCTTATCGGGAGCGGTGGGCGCATGACAAAGTCGTGCGCTCCACACACGGCGTCAACTGCACGGGTTCCTGCTCGTGGAAGGTGTACGTCAAGGACGGTCTGATCACCTGGGAGACCCAGCAGACGGATTATCCGAGCGTCGGCCCCGACCGGCCCGAGTACGAGCCCCGCGGCTGTCCGCGCGGCGCGTCCTTTTCCTGGTACACCTATTCGCCCACTCGCGTTCGCCATCCGTTGGCCCGCGGCGTCCTGGTGGAAATGTACCGGGAGGCGAAGCGCCGGCACGGCGGCGATCCGGTGGCCGCCTGGGCCGAGCTGACCGGTGACCCCGAGATGCGGCGGCGTTACCAGTCGGCCCGTGGGCACGGCGGTTTCGTCCGGCTCGACTGGGACGAGGCCCTGGAGATCGCCGCCGCCGCCCAGGTGCACACCATCGCCGAGTACGGGCCCGACCGGGTCGCCGGATTCTCCCCGATCCCCGCCATGTCCATGGCCTCGCACGCGGTCGGCGCCCGCTACCACTCCCTCATCGGCGCCCCGATGATCTCCTTCTACGACTGGTACGCCGACCTGCCGATCGCCTCCCCGCAGGTCTTCGGCGACCAGACCGACGTACCGGAGTCGGGGGACTGGTGGGACGCGGCCCATCTGATGCTGTGGGGCTCCAACGTCCCCGTCACCCGCACCCCGGACGCCCACTGGATGGCGGAGGCCCGCTACCGCGGCCAGAAGGTCGTCGTCGTCTCGCCGGACTACGCGGACGCCACCAAGTTCGCCGACGAGTGGCTGCACCCGCACCCCGGCACCGACGGGGCGCTCGCCATGGCGATGGGGCACGTGCTGCTCACCGAGTTCTTCGTGCGCCGGCAGGTGCCGTACTTCACCGACTACGTGAAGCGCTTCACCGACCTGCCCTTCCTGGTCGCCCTCGACGAGTACGCCGACGAGCACAAGCAGGGCGGCTACACACCCGGCAAGTTCGTCACCGCCGCCGACCTCGGCCTCGGCCGGCACGCCGCCGAGGGGGCGCGGGCCTGGATGCCGGTGCTGATCGACGCCGACACCGACGACGTCGTCGTCCCGAACGGCACCCTCGGCGACCGCTGGGGCAAGGGCGGTGCGGGGCGCTGGAACCTCGACCTCGGCGGGGTCGACCCGCTCCTCACCCTGCACGGGCACACCGGCGGCCGCCCTGACAACGGTGTCGAGGTGGTGCTGCCCCGCTTCGACGAACCGGGCGCCACCGTCGTACGCGGCGTACCGGCCCGGGAGGTCGGCGGCCGGCTCGTCACCACCGTCTACGACCTGCTGCTCGCCCAGTACGCCGTGGCCCGGCCCGGCCTCGCCGGCCACTGGCCCACCGGCTACGACGACGCCGACGAACCCTGCACCCCCGCCTGGCAGGAGCGCATCACCTCCGTCCCGGCCCACGCGGCGGTCCGCACCGCCCGGGAGTTCGCGCGCACCGCCGAGCAGACCCGCGGCCGCTGCATGATCGTCATGGGCGCCGGCACCAACCACTGGTTCCACTCCGACACCATCTACCGCTCCTTCCTCTCCCTGCTCATCCTCACCGGCTGCCAGGGCGTCAACGGCGGCGGCTGGGCGCACTACGTCGGCCAGGAGAAGGTCCGCCCGTACACCGGCTGGCAGCAGCTGTCCTCGGCCGCCGACTGGGTCAGGCCCTCGCGGCAGATGGCGGGCACCCCGTACTGGTACCTGCATTCCGGCCAGTGGCGGTACGAGTCCCACGCGGCCGACGCCCTTGCGTCGCCCACCGCGCCCGGCACCCTCGCCGGGCTGCACACCGCCGACCTGGTCGCCCAGTCCGCCCGGCTCGGCTGGATGCCGTCGTACCCGACCTTCGACGCCAACCCGCTCGACCTCGGCCGCCGCGTCCGGGAGAGCGGTCAGGAACCGGGCGACTGGATCGCGGAGCAACTCGGCTCGGGCGCCGTCGACTTCGCCTGCGAGGACCCCGACGCGCCCCGCAACTGGCCGCGCGTGCTGACCGTGTGGCGGGCCAACCTGATCGGCTCCTCCGCCAAGGGCAACGAGTACTTCCTGCGCCACCTGCTCGGCGCCCGGGACGGTGCCACCGCCGACGAGGCACCGCCCGGGCACCGGCCCCGCTCCGTGGCCTGGCGCGACGACGCCCCGCAGGGCAAGCTCGACCTGCTGCTGAGCCTCGACTTCCGGATGACCTCCACGACGCTCTTCTCCGACCTCGTACTGCCCGCCGCCACCTGGTACGAGAAGCACGACCTGTCCTCCACGGACATGCACCCCTTCGTGCACGCCTTCAGCCCGGCGATCAACCCGCCCTGGCAGGCGCGCACCGACTTCGAGATCTTCCACTCGCTCGCCCGCCGCTTCGGCGAACTCGCCGCCGGCCGCCTCGACACGGCCCACGACCTGGTCGCCACCGCCCTCCAGCACGACACCCCCGGCGAGACCGCCCAGCCCGGCGGCCGGGTCACCGACTGGCGCGACGGCCGCACCCCCATCGAGCCCGGCCGCAACGCCCCGCAAGTGTCCTTGGTGGAACGGGACTACACGGCCGTCGCCGACCGGCTCGCCGCCTTCGGGCCGCTGGCCGAGGAACACGGCATGACCGTCAAGGGCGTCACCGTCAACCCGCACGAGGAGGCCCGCTGGCTCGCCGCTCGCTGCGGCACCGCGCCCGCCGGACCGGCCCGCGGACGCCCCCTGCTCGACACCGACGTCAAGTTCTGCGAGGCGATCCTCGCCCTGTCCGGCACCACCAACGGCCGCCTCGCCGCCGAGGGCTTCGACCGCCTCGCCGACCGGGTCGGCGCCGGCGCCGGGCTCGCGGAGCTGGCCGCGTCGGTGGGGGAGCGGCGCGTGGTCTTCTCCGACACCCAGGAACGGCCCGTACAGGTCGGCGCGAGCTTCGAGTGGTCCGGCAAGGAGGCACCCGACCGGCGGTACTCGCCCTTCACCGTCAACACCGAGCACAAGAAGCCCTGGCACACCCTCACCGGCCGCCAGCACTTCTACGTCGACCACGACTGGATGGCGGAACTGGGCGAGCAGCTCCCGGTCTACCGGCCCCCGCTGAACCTCGCCGAGCTGGGCGACGCACCGACCCCGACCGGCGACGGCCGCGCGGTGACCGTGCGCTACCTCACCCCGCACGCCAAGTGGTCCATCCACTCCGAGTACCAGGAGAACCTGCTGATGCAGACCCTGGCCCGCGGCGGACCCGTCATCTGGATGAGCCCCGCCGACGCCCATGCGATCGGCGCCGCCGACAACGACTGGGTCGAGGCCGTCAACGCGCACGGCGTCGTGGTCGCCCGCGCGATCGTCTCGCACCGCGTCCCGGACGGCACGGTGCTGATGTACCACGTCCAGGAGCGCCTGGTGAACGTGCCCAAGTCGGAGGCGAACGGCCGCCGCGGCGGCGTCCACAACTCGCTCACCAAGCTGCTCGTCAAGCCCACCCACCTCATCGGCGGCTACGGCCAGCTCTCCTTCGCCCCCAACTACTACGGCCCGACCGGCAACCAGCGCGACGCCGTCACCACGATCCGGCGCCGCTCCCAGGAGGTCACGTACTGATGCGCGTCATGGCACAGGTGGCGATGGTCATGAACCTCGACAAGTGCATCGGCTGCCACACCTGCTCGGTCACCTGCAAACAGACCTGGACCAACCGCACCGGCACCGAGTACGCCTGGTTCAACAACGTCGAGACCCGGCCCGGCCAGGGCTACCCCCGCGGCCACGAGGACCAGGAGAAGTGGAAGGGCGGCTGGCACCTCAAGGGCGGGCGCCTCGTCCCGCGCAGCGGCGGCCGCGCCCGCCGCCTCGCCCGCCTCTTCGCCAACCCCGAACTCCCCACCCTCGACGACTACTACCAGCCCTGGACCTACGACTACGAGAACCTCACCACCGCCCCCCTCGGCGACGACATCCCCACCGCCCCGCCCCGCTCCCTGATCGACGGCCGGCCCGCGGAGATCACCTGGGGCCCCAACTGGGACGACGACCTCGGCGGCGGCCCCGACCAGCTCGCCGCCGACCCGCTGCTGGCCCGGATGAGCGAGAAGGTGCGCCTCGACTACGAGCGGGCGTTCATGTTCTACCTGCCCCGCATCTGCGAGCACTGCCTCAACCCGTCCTGCGTCGCCGTCTGCCCCTCCGGCGCCCTGTACAAGCGCGTCGAGGACGGCATCGTCCTGGTCGACCAGGACCGCTGCCGGGGCTGGCGGATGTGCGTCAGCGGCTGCCCGTACAAGAAGGTCTACTTCAACCACGCCACCGGCAAGGCCGAGAAGTGCACCTTCTGCTACCCGCGCATCGAGGCGGGCGACCCGACGGTCTGCTCCGAGACCTGCGTCGGCCGGCTCCGCTACCTCGGCGTCATGCTCTACGACCCCGACAAAGTAGGCGCCGCCGCCTCCGTCACCGACGAGAAGGACCTGTACGAGGCCCAGCTCGGCTGCTTCCTCGACCCCGGCGACCCGGAGGTGGCCCGCGCTGCGGAAGCCTCCGGCATCCCGCACGACTGGGTCGAGGCCGCGCGCCGCTCCCCGGTGGGCGCCCTCATCACCCGCTACCGCGTCGCGCTCCCGCTGCACCCGGAGTACCGCACCATGCCGATGGTCTGGTACGTCCCGCCGCTCTCCCCGGTCGTCGACGCCCTCACCGGCAGCGGGCACGACGGGGAGGACCCGGCCGCGCTGTTCGGCGCGATCGACACGCTGCGCATCCCCCTCGGCTACCTCGCCGAACTCTTCACCGCGGGCGATCCCGGACCCGTCGAGGCCGCCCTGTGCCGGCTGGCCGCGATGCGCTCCCACATGCGGCGCGTCAACCTCGGCGAGGAACAGGACCCGCGGATCGCCGAGGCGGTCGGACTGGACGAGCCGGGCATCCTGGAGCTGTACCGGCTGCTCGCCCTCGCCAAGTACGACGAGCGGTACGTCATCCCGACCGCCTACACCGGCTCCGTCCCCGACCCCGGCGGCACCGGAGCGGGGTGCAGCCTGGACGGCGTGGGCGGCCCGGGGATGATGCCTGACGGCGCGGGGGGCGGTCCCGGCTTCGAGGAGTTCGACCCCGGCACCTTCCACGCACCGCCGACCGGCGGCTCCGGCACGTCGGCGCTGCGCGGCCGGGTCAACCTCCTGAACTGGAACGGGAAGGGGCGCCCGAACGGCCTCTTCCCGCGGGCCCGCGGCACCGTGCGGACGGAGCCCGAGCTGTGAACCGCGGCCGTACCGGAACGCGCACCACCGCCCCGGTCGTCTTCCAGGCCGCCGCCCTGCTCCTCGGCTACCCGGACCGGGACTGGCCCCGCCGCCCGCGCACCGTCCGCGAGACGGTCGCCGCGCTCCCCGGCCCCGAGATCCAACTCCTGCTCTCCTTCTGCGACCGGGCGGAGCGGGAGGACCCCCTCGCCGTCGCCGCCCGCTACGTCGCCACCTTCGACCGCAGCCGCCGCCGCTGCCTGTACCTCACCTACTACACCGACGGCGACACCCGCCGCCGGGGCGCCGCGCTGGCCCGCATCAAGTCCGTGTACCGCGCCCACGGCTGGCTCCCTCCGGACGACGAACTGCCGGACTTCCTGCCGCTGATGCTGGAGTTCGCCGCCCGCACCCCCGAGGCGGGCACCGCACTGCTGACGGAGCACCGCGCGGCGACCGAGGTCCTGCGCTACGCCCTCGAAGCCCACCGCAGCCCTTACGCCGCCCTCCTCCAGGCCGTCTGCCGGTGCCTGCCGGGCCAGGCACCGGCCAGCCGCGAGGAGGCCCTGCGCCTGACCCGTACCGGTCCGCCGGCCGAGGCGGTGGGCCTGGACGTCCTGGGCCCCTTCCCCGCCCAGCCGCGGCCGAACGACGAAGGAGTCCGCCGATGAGGCACCTGCACACCGCCCTGTGGGGCGTCCTGCCGTACCTGACGCTGGTGGTGCTGGTGGCGGGCACCGCCTGGCGGTACCACTACGACCGCTTCGGCTTCACCACCCGCTCCAGCCAGCTGCACGAGAGCCGGCTGCTGCGGGTGGCGGGCCCGCTCTTCCACTACGGCCTGCTGTTCGTGATCGCCGGCCATGTCGCGGGCCTCCTGGTCCCCGAGTCGCTGACCGACCGCCTCCACGTCAGCGAGCACGTCTACCACGCCAACGCCCTGATCGCGGGCGGCACGGCGGGCCTGGCCACGCTCGCGGGCCTCGCCCTCCTGCTGTACCGCCGCCTGCGCACCCCGGCGATCAGAGCCGCGACCAGCCGGGGCGACCGGGTGGTCCACCCCCTCCTGATCACGGTCGTCCTCGCCGGCCTGACGGCCACCGCGTCCGGCGCGACGGCCGAGTCCTCGTACGACTACCGGCTCGGCGTCTCCGTCTGGTTCCGCAGCCTGTTCGCCCTGGACCCGGACGTGACGGCCATGGCCGAGGCGCCGCTGGTGTACCGCCTGCACGCCCTGCTCGCCATGGCCCTGTTCGCCCTGTGGCCCTTCACCCGCCTGATCCACGCCTTCACGGCGCCGCTGGGCTACCTGGTGCGGCCGTACGTCGTGTACCGCTCCCGCGGGCGCGGCGAGGTGGGCGCGGGCCGGCCGGTCCGCTGACGCTCAGCCGCGCACCGGCCGCCGACGGCGCAGGGCCGGGTCGAGCAGCGCGGGCGTGGCGTCGAACTTCTCGTGCGCGGCCAGATCCGTGCCGGGCGGGACGATGGCGTCGATCGCGTCGAGGACGTCGTCGGAGAGCACGGTGTCGGCGGCGGCGAGCTGGGAGTGGAGGTGGTCCAGGGTGCGGGGCCCGACGAGCGCGGCGGTCACGGCCGGGTGCGCGGTGACGAAGCCGAGCGCGAGCTGGATCAGGGTGAGCCCGGCCTCGTCGGCGACCGCGGCCAGCTTCTCGACGGCGTCGAGCCTGGCCCGGTTGGCGGGCACCGCGGGGTCGAAACGCTCCGGCAGCACCGCCGACCGGTGCGTGGCGACCTCCCGCCCGGCGCGCACCGCCCCCGACAGCCACCCCGAGGCCAGCGGGCTCCACACCAGCACGCCGAGCCCGTAGTGCTCGGTCACCGGCAGCACCTGGCTCTCGATCCCCCGCTGGAGGAGGGAGTAGCTGGGCTGCTCGGTGACGTACCGGTCGAGCCGGTGCTCGCGGGCGGCCCACTGGGCCTCGACGATGCGGTAGGCGGGGTAGGTCGAGGAGCCGAAGTAGCGGATCTTCCCGGCGCGCTGCAGATCGGTGAGCGCGGACAGGGTCTCCTCGTCACTCGTGTTCGGGTCCCACCGGTGGATCTGGTAGAGGTCCACGTGGTCCACGCCGAGCCGGCGCAGGCTGTTGTCCAGCTCGGTGACCAGCCAGCGGCGCGAGGCGCCCTGGTGGTTGGGCTCGTCGCTCATCGGCATGTACGCCTTCGTGGCCAGCACGATGTCGTCGCGGCGCCCGGCGATCGCCTTGCCGACCATCTCCTCCGACTCGCCGCCGCTGTACCAGTCGGCGGTGTCGATGAGGTTGATCCCGGCCTCCAGGGCCGCGTCGACGATGGCGGTGGCCTCGTCCTGGGTGGTGCGCCCGATGCTGCCGAAGTTCATGGCGCCGAGCGCGAGCGAGCTGACCTGCACACCGGTGCGGCCCAAGGTGCGGTACTGCATGACGGTTCCTCCACGGGGGATGGCTTGCGTAGGGATCGAGGCATGACTTGGTGGCGGGCTCGACGCTCTGGCATCATGGGAGAGGCCAAGCGGAACACCGTCCCGTTTACCTGTACGACGATACGGAACGCTGTCCCGTTTATCAAGTGCGGCGACGGTGACGACGGCGGCGGTGGTGACGACGACTGCGACGGCGAAGGAGACGAGACGGGTGAGCGACGGCGAAGCGACGACCGCAGGAGCGGGGCCCCGGCCCAAGCGCGCGGATGCCCGGCGCAACGAGAAGACCCTGCTCGACGCCGCCGCCGCGGTGTTCGTCAGGTCCGGGGTCGAGGCTCCCGTACGCGACATCGCGGCCGAGGCCGGCGTCGGCACGGCCACCATCTACCGCCACTTCCCGACCCGGGCCGACCTCATCATCGGCGTCTACCGGCACCAGGTGGAGGCCTGCGCCGAGGCGGGCCCCGCCCTGCTGGCGAGCTGCCCCACCCCGTACGCCGCGCTCGCGGCCTGGATCGACCGGTTCGTCGACTTCCTGGTCACCAAGCACGGCCTCGCCGGGGTCCTCCAGTCCGACGACGCGGGCTTCGAGGCCCTCCACGCGTACTTCCTCGACCGCCTCGTCCCCGTGTGCACCGACCTCCTCGCCGCCGCGACCGCCTCCGGCGAGATCCACACCGACGTACCGGCCATCGCCCTCATGCGCGGCGTCGGCAACCTCTGCATCGGCGCCGAAACCCCCGACCCGCGCTACGACCCCCGGCAGCTGGCGGGGGTGCTGGTCGCGGGGTTGCGACGCGGCTGACGGGGCGGGGCATCCCGGGCGGCCGGCCATGGACGGCGGACTCGGCTCGCGCACGACGGGGCCTGACCGTCGGCGTCGACCCCTCACAGACCTCCGGTGCTGCTCTCCTGGGCTTCGAGGAGTTCGTACCCGTGTTCGACGGCCCAGCGCCCCAGCGCCGTCATCGGGCCCTCGACCAGGCTCCGGCCGAGACCGGTCAGCGCGTAGTCGACGCGTGGGGGAGCCTCGGCGTGTGCCTGGCGCGCGACGAGCCCGCCGGTGAGCAGACGGTGCAAGGAGTCGGTCAGCACCTTGTCGCTGATGCCGCCGATCGCGGCGCGCAGCTCGCGGCGCCGACGGGGCCCCACGCGAAGTGCCGCGAGCACCACGGGGTCCCAGGTGTGGGCGAAGAGATCGGTGGCCGCGCGCAGACGGCAGTCGGCGACCAACTCGTAGCAGTGGACGTCGTGATCAGTCATCTCACAGCCCATCATCGCGTGTCCGTGACGCACCGATCGGTGCGTAACACCTTCCCTAGCGTGGCCTCGCAACCGACCGCTACGGGAGAGGAACAGACGGATGCGCATCGGAATCCTGGGAACGGGCACACTGGCCGCGGCCCTGGGCGAAGGCTGGTCACGGGCAGGGCACAAGGTGGTGATCGGCGGACGGTCGCAGGCCAGGGCGAGTGAACTCGCCGAGCGGCTGGGGCGCGGAACACGGGCCGCGACGCCGCGCGAGACGGTCGCCGGACGCGACGCGGTGCTTCTCGCCGTCACCTGGGACGGCGTCGAGGACATGATGGAATCGGCGGGCGCGTCCGGCGGTGCGTTGGCGGGCACGCCGTTGATCGATCCCACCAACGCGACCCGACACGGCGTCGGCACGCTGCTCACCGGAGACGGGGAGTCGATGGCGGGACGGATCGCCTGCCTCGCTCCGGGAGCCCGGGTCGTGAAGGCGTTCCATCTCTTCCCCGGCGACCAGTGGACCGGCCCGCACGACGAGGGCGGGTCTCGTGTGACGGTGGCGATGTGCGGCGACGACGCGGCGGCGTTGGACGTCGTCGGAGGGCTGGTCCGCGACGTGGGAGCCGTCCCGGCGGTTCTCGGCGGGCTCGACCGCGTTCGCCAGCTGGAAGAAGTCGCCGGATTCGTCATCGGACTGGCCTTCTCGGGCTCCGACCCCAACTCCGCGATTCCCCGGGTGTCCTCGTGAGCCGGGACGGGGAAGGCGGCCCTCGGCCGGGCCGGGGGGTTCACGCGGGCCACCGGCTGCTGCCGGACGTCTGCAGCGCCTCGAACGGCGGGACGGATACGGACGATGACGACCAGCGGATCCCGCGCTGCGACCAGGAAGCAGAACCAGCCACCGGCCGCGTCCATCCGTCGCAGCCCGCCCGGGCGCGGGCCGTCGCCGAGGTCGCTCAGGGTCGTACTCCCATCGGCCCCTCACTGGTCACCGGAAGCGAAGCCCGACGGCCGCGTGTGCCTGGTCGAGGATGCGTCCGATCTCCGATGCGGCTCGTCGCGCCCGGGCAGCGTCGCCGGTCGCCGCGCGCTCCTCCCAGCTGTGCAGATCTGCTGCCAGGCCCGGCCGGCGCTGGATGAAGACGTACACCGCCCACTGGGCGACGAACCGCTGCAGGGGCGCCGGATCCGATCCCCTGCCGGGCCAGCGTCGGCGCACCGCTCGACATGGTGAGGCAGAACCGATACGCCGGTGCGGGGTGGTCATGCGCCCGCTGCACTGGTCGGGCGGAAGGCCGGGCATGGAATCGTTGGAGAGCCCCGTGTGTTGCAGACAGGGTGGAGATGGAGGCCGGTGACGTGCGGGCCGAGTGCTCCGGACGACCGAGCCGAGAGAATATTGGAGGGCCACGATGGCTGCGCAGACGCAGAGGGCCGTGCTGGCGGGCGGGTGCTTCTGGGGGATGGAGGAGCTGATCCGCCGGCTCCCGGGCGTGACCGCGACCCGGGTCGGCTACACCGGGGGTGACGTGCCGAACGCGACGTACCGCAACCACGGCACGCACGCGGAGGCCATCGAGATCCTCTTCGACCCCGAGGTGACCGACTACCGCGCGATCCTGGAGTTCTTCTTCCAGATCCACGACCCGAGCACCAAGAACCGCCAGGGCAACGACATCGGGCTCAGCTACCGCTCGGCGATCTACTACGTGGACGACGAGCAGAAGCGGATCGCCGAGGACACGATCGCGGACGTGGACGCCTCCGGTCTGTGGCCCGGCAAGGTCGTCACCGAGGTGGAGCCGGTCGGTCCCTTCTGGGAGGCCGAGCCCGAGCACCAGGACTACCTGCAGCGTTACCCGGACGGGTACACATGCCACTTCCCGCGCCCGGGATGGCGGCTGCCCGCCCGTACCCAGGGCTGAGAGGTATCACGATGAAGCGGTCCGGCCGGATGCGGCCGGACCGTTCGTCGTGGGGCGGCGCTCAGTGCGGCAGCGTCGCCGGGCTGCCGCCGTTCGCCTCGTACCCCGCCACCGCGAGCGCGCGGTAGACCGCGAACTCCGCCGCCGGGTCGCTGGACAGGGTCCAGGGCAGGGCACCGACGTGGCCGTCTATGACCATCAGCTGGTTCATCGCCTCGGCCCAGCGCTCGCCGCGGACCAGGAAGAAGACCAGAAGGTGGCGGACGTGCGCCTGCATCGGGTCGTCCCGGTGGGCCGAGTGCACCGCGTGCAGCGCGCCGTGGACGGCCTTGGTGACGACCTCGCTCTGGTAGAAGCCGCTGACCAGGTTGACCTCCGGCAGGTGCTCGAAGACCGCGAACAGCGGCATCGCCGCCAGCAGGGAACCGCGCGGCGCCCGGGCGGCCGCCGCCTCCGCGAAGGAGTACGCCAGCTCGCGCGAGCCGTGCCACTTCTCGCACCAGTACTGCAGGGCGGCCAGGTGCGCGCCCATGTGGTTCGGAGCGCGGTCCAGGATCTTCAGCCAGAGCTGCTCGAACTCCTCGCGCGGGTAACCGAGGCCGCGGGCCACCGACAGCTCGATGATGTACGGCACCGGGTCCCCGGGCGCGAGCAGGGCCGCCTCGCCGCAGGCCGCCTTCGCCTCCTCCATGATGATCCGGAAGTCGTCCGTGCCCGGCGTCGCCGTGCGCCACGCCTGCTGCACCAGGAACTCGGCGTGCACCGCCGCGCCCCCCGCGTCCTTGGGCGCCTCCGCCCGCCACACCCGCAGCCACTGCCCGCCCGGCGTCTGACCGACACCGCCGGGCCGCTGCCGCAGCTCCAGGGACGCGGCGCCCGCGAAGGCCTGCACGCGCTGCCAGCGCCGCTCACCCTTCGCCTCCGTGCCGGCCAGGAGCTGCTGCGCCCCCCGGTAGTCCTGGGTGCGCTGCACCAGGTCCAGGACGTCCAGCAGGTCCTCGTCCGGACCCGGCATGCGGATGTCCAGCTCCTCCTCGCGGGCGAAGCCGTAGTTCGCGGGGTCGGCGGCGTCCGGGTGGCCGGGCGGGACGAGGCCGACCGCGCCGCTGCGGCGCCGCGAGATTTGGAGCAGCACGAAGCCGAGCATGACCAGTGCCATCAGGACCCAGAGAATCTCCATGGCTCAAGCGAACCAGACGCCGCCGACAATTGGCCAACCTGTCCCCCGCCCTGTGGAAAACGCGCGAGGCGTTCCGCACGGCTACCCTCGGTGCCCATGAGCGACAGGCACATCAGTCAGCACTTCGAGACGCTCGCGATCCACGCGGGCAACACCGCCGATCCCCTGACGGGCGCGGTCGTCCCGCCGATCTATCAGGTGTCGACCTACAAGCAGGACGGTGTCGGCGGGCTGCGCAGCGGCTACGAGTACAGCCGCAGCGCCAACCCGACCCGCACGGCACTGGAGGAGAACCTCGCGGTCCTGGAGGGCGGCCGGCGAGGTCTCGCGTTCGCGTCCGGACTGGCGGCCGAGGACTGCCTGTTGCGTACGCTGCTGCGTCCCGGCGACCACGTGGTCATCCCGAACGACGCGTACGGCGGCACCTTCCGCCTCTTCGCCAAGGTCGCCACCCGCTGGGGCGTCGAGTGGTCCGTGGCCGACACGGGCGACGCCGCCGCCGTGCGGGCCGCCCTCACCCCGAAGACCAAGGCGGTCTGGGTGGAGACGCCCTCCAACCCGCTGCTCGGCATCACCGACATCGCCGCCGTCGCCCAGGTCGCCCGGGACGCCGGCGCCCGGCTCGTCGTCGACAACACCTTCGCCACCCCCTACCTCCAGCAGCCGCTGGCGCTCGGTGCCGACGTCGTCGTGCACTCGCTGACCAAGTACATGGGCGGCCACTCGGACGTGGTCGGCGGCGCGCTGATCGTCGACGACCAGGAGCTGGGCGAGGAGCTGGCGTTCCACCAGAACGCGATGGGCGCCGTCGCCGGGCCCTTCGACTCCTGGCTGGTGCTGCGCGGCACCAAGACCCTCGCGGTGCGCATGGACCGGCACAGCGAGAACGCGACCAGGGTCGCCGAGATGCTCTCCCGGCACGCGCGCGTGACGAGCGTGCTGTACCCGGGGCTGCCCGAGCACCCGGGGCACGAGGTCGCCGCCAAGCAGATGAAGGCGTTCGGCGGCATGGTGTCCTTCCGCGTCGAGGGCGGCGAGCAGGCCGCCGTCGAGGTGTGCAACCGCGCGAAGGTCTTCACGCTCGGCGAGTCCCTGGGCGGCGTCGAGTCGCTGATCGAGCACCCGGGCCGGATGACGCACGCCTCCGCGGCGGGTTCCGCCCTGGAGGTGCCCGCCGACCTGGTGCGCCTCTCGGTCGGCATCGAGAACGCCGACGACCTGCTGGCGGACCTCCAGCAGGCGCTGGGCTAGGGCGGGACCCGGGAGAGGCTCACCAGCCCTCCCAGCCGGTCACGGGTGGGGTCGTCTCCGAGGGCGGCTCCACCCACGGCTGCGCGGTCAGCGCCCACACCGTGAACGCCACGGCCGCGGCGCCCAGCAGCAGCCACATCAGGCGGCGGGCTGCGGTCCTGCGGCGCAGCATGCGGCCGCCTCGGCGGACGGCCTCCGCACAGAGGCCGGGAGGTACCCGCGGCGGCGACTGCTCCATGATCTGCCGCGCGGCGGCCTCCCGCCGGGGACGGTTCACCGGCACCTCCCGGTCCGCCACGCGCGCGTGCCGGTCGTCGTACCGGCCGCCGGGCAGGTCGCCGTACGGCTGCTCCGGACGCTCGCCGGGCCCGTCACGGCGTCGCCGCCTTCGCTTCGGCCGTCACCGGCCGGGCCGGTGCGGGCGGCGGGCGCAGCAGGGCGGCCGTCGCACGGTCGCAGACCGTCCGTACCCGTTCCACGGGCAGGCCCAGCAGCGCCGCCGTCTGTTCCTCGGCGACGCCTTCGAACAGCCTGAGCACCAGGACCAGGCGTTCCTGCGGGGCGAGCGGGCCCAGGGGACCCGCGGCCCGCCGGCGGGCCCGGCCGAGAACGCCGTACCGGTGCCAGGCCTCACGGGCGAAACGCGTGGCCAGGTACCTGCGGGTGCGGTCGTACGGGTCCTCCCCGTGCAGCCGGTCCCAGTACGCGTACGTGTGGGCCAGACTCAGGGCCAGCAGGCGCCGCGCGCGCGGGTTGGCGTCCGGGACCTCGGCGGTGAGCAGGGTCGCGGCGTGCAGCAGCCGCCCTGCCGCGCCCGCGACGAACGCCTCGAACTCGCGGGCCCGGCGGGCGTTCCGGGACGCATGCCGCTCTCGCACCGCGCCTCCCGCCCAGCCGGCGACGACCCCTGCGGTCTCATATCAGGCCAGGGGCGGCCCGCCGGTCAAGGGTTCGGTGCGAACCACGCCCCGGAAAGCCCCGGAAAGCGCGTGAGGGGTCGGTCAGGAATCGGCCGACGCGTCCGTGGACGCCACGCCGGAAGGGGCCATACGGGCGGACAGGGCGCCGTTGAAGCGGGCGAGGAGCGCGCAGAACGCCTCGCGCTCCTGAGGCGCCCAGTCGTGGGTCAGTTCGGCCATGAGCTGACGCCGGGAGGAGCGGACGTCCTCCAGCCGCGCCACGCCGCGCGGCGACAGCTGCAGGACCACCGCGCGTCCGTCCTCGGGGTGGGAGGTCCGCTTGACGAGTCCGGTGTCGACGAGCGGGGCCACCTGCCGGGTGACCGTCGAGGAGTCGATCCCCATGCTCGCGGCGAGCGCCTTCACGCCCATCGGGCCCTCTTTGTCGAGGCGGTTGAGCAGCAGGTAGGCGGCGCGGTCCATGGAGTTGCGCACCTGTCCCACCCCGCCGAGCCGGGTCTGTTCGGCGCGTCGGGCGAAGAGCGCGACCTCGTGCTGGAGCGTCTCGAGAAGACCGGTGTCACCGGCGGTCGTCATGTCCATCGACATTTCAGGTGTTGTGGGCATGGCCGGGGGCTCACTTCGTGGAGGGCTGCTAATTGGGGGACAGGGTACGCGGCCGGGCGGCAGGGCGTACCGGCGCTGGGCAAAGCAGGTCTCGGAGGTTGGTCACAACGGCGCACGGCGCCCGTGAACTGCGATGCTGGAGGCTATGAGCTACAGCACAGCGCCCCGCGTCGCTCCCGTCACCCTCGACGACGTGCGCGGAGCCCAGAAGATGCTCTCGGGCGTGGCGCGGGTGACGGCGATGGAGGGCAGCAGGCACCTGTCCCAGCTGGTCGGCTCCCCGGTGCACTTCAAGTGCGAGAACCTCCAGCGGACCGGCTCGTTCAAGCTGCGTGGCGCCTACGTGCGGATTGCCGGGCTGCTGCCCGAGCAGCGCGCCGCGGGTGTGGTCGCGGCGAGCGCGGGCAACCACGCGCAGGGCGTCGCGCTGGCCTCGGCGCTGCTCGGTGTGCGCTCGACGGTGTTCATGCCGCAGGGGGCGCCGCTGCCGAAGATCAGCGCGACCCGGGAGTACGGTGCCGAGGTGCGGCTGCACGGCCAGGTGGTGGACGAGACGCTGGCCGCCGCGCAGGAGTACGCGGAGCGGACCGGCGCGGTCTTCATCCACCCCTTCGACCACCCCGACGTCATCGCGGGCCAGGGCACGGTCGGGCTGGAGATCCTGGAGCAGTGCCCCGAGGTGCGGACCGTCGTGGTCGGCATCGGCGGGGGCGGGCTGGCGGCCGGGATCGCGGTCGCGGTGAAGGCGCTGCGGCCGGACGTGCGGATCGTCGGCGTGCAGGCGGAGGGCGCCGCCGCCTACCCGCCTTCGCTGGCCGCGGGACGCCCGGTCGCCGTCGAGCACCCGGCGACGATGGCCGACGGGATCAAGGTGGGGCGGCCCGGCGACGTGCCGTTCGGGATCGTCGGCGAGCTGGTGGACGAGGTCCGCACGGTCTCCGAGGACGAGCTGTCGACCGCTCTGCTGCTGTGTCTGGAGCGGGCCAAGCTGGTCGTGGAACCGGCCGGGGCGAGCCCGGTGGCGGCGCTGCTGAGCGCGCCGGACGCCTTCGAGGGGCCGGTCGTGGCGGTCCTGTCCGGCGGCAACGTGGACCCGGTGCTGATGCAGGGCGTGCTGCGGCACGGCATGGCCGCGCAGGGCCGCTACCTGGCGGTCCGGCTGCGGCTGACGGACCGGCCCGGGGCCCTGGCCACGCTTCTCGGGGTGTTGTCAGTGGTCGACGCTAACGTCCTCGACGTGAGCCACGTCCGAACCCATCCGCGGCTCGGGCTCACGGAGGCGGAGGTCGAGCTGCACCTGGAGACGAAGGGTCCGGAGCACTGTGCCGAGGTCGGCCGGGCGCTGGGGGAAGCGGGGTACACCGTCATCGCCTGAGCCCGGGCAGGAGGCCGGCAGCCGCTTCGTCCCTCGCTTGTCACTCGTTCGAGCAACTGCATTGTGAGACGCGATACATCGCGTTATGGTGTGTCGTAAATCGCTCGCTGAGCGCGACGAAAAGTACAAACCTAGGCTTTCCGAAGAATCCCCGACGACGTGGAGACTCATATGCCAGGCGCCATCTATGCCGAAGGTTTGGTGAAGACCTTCGGTGACGTAAGGGCTCTGGACGGCGTCGACCTCGACGTTCCCGAGGGCACGGTCCTGGGCCTGCTCGGGCCGAACGGCGCGGGCAAGACCACCGCCGTCCGCTGCCTCACGACCCTGCTGCGCCCCGACAGCGGCAAGGCGGTCGTCGCGGGCATCGACGTCCTCAGGCAGCCCAACGAGGTACGGCGCTCCATCGGCCTCTCCGGCCAGTTCGCCGCGGTCGACGAATACCTGACCGGCCGGGAGAACCTGCAGATGGTCGGGCAGCTCTACCAGATGAAGGGCAAGGCCGCGAAGGCCCGCGCCGCCGAGCTGCTCGACCAGTTCCATCTCTCGGACGCCGCCGACCGTCCCACCAAGACCTACTCGGGAGGCATGCGCCGCCGGCTCGACCTGGCGGCGGCCCTGGTCGTCTCCCCGCCCGTCATGTTCATGGACGAACCCACGACCGGCCTCGACCCCCGCAACCGCCAGGAGCTGTGGGAGGTCATCAAGCAGCTGGTCGCCGGCGGTACGACCCTGCTGCTGACCACGCAGTACCTGGAGGAGGCCGACCACCTCGCGCACGACATCGCGGTCGTCGACCACGGCCGCGTCATCGCCCGCGGCACCTCCGACCAGCTCAAGGCCCGCACCGGGGGAGAGCGCGTCGAGGTCGTCGTCCACGATCGCGACCACATGGCGACCGCCTCCGAGGTGCTGGCCGGATTCGGCAAGGGTTCGACCACCGTGGAGGAGCACACCCGCAAGCTGACCGTCCCCGTCACCGGCGGCGCGAAGCTGCTCGCCGAGGTCATCCGCGAGCTCGACGTCCGCGGCATCGAGATCGACGACATCGGCCTGCGCCGCCCGACCCTCGACGACGTCTTCCTCTCCCTCACCGGCCACGTGGCCGAGGTGGCGGACGAGGCGAACGGCTCGGCGGACGACGCCGGCCACGAGCAGGAGAAGGAGGCCGCCAAGTGAGCGCCGCCACCGACGCGGCGCCGGTCACGGCGCCCACCAACGCCATCGGCCAGTCCGTCCGGGACTCGCTGGTCATCGCCCGCAGAAACCTCATCCGGATGACCCGGATCCCCGAGATGGTCCTGTTCGGGGTCATCCAGCCGGTGATGTTCGTGGTCCTCTTCACGTACGTCTTCGGTGGCTCGATGAAGATCGGCAACACCACCGACCCGGACGTCTACAAGGACTTCCTGATGGCCGGCATCTTCGCCCAGACCGTCACCTTCGCCACCGCGGGATCGGCGGCCGGCATCGCCGACGACATGCAGAAGGGACTCGTCGACCGTTTCCGCTCGCTGCCGATGGCCCGGGGCGCGGTCCTCACCGGCCGCACCGTCGCCGACCTCGTGCAGACGGCCATCACCCTGCTCGTCCTCGCGATAGTCGCTCTGATCGTGGGCTGGCGGACCGGCTCCGCCGACCCGACCAGCGCCGGCGAGGTCCTGGCCGGATTCGGGCTGCTGCTGCTCCTGGGATACGCCTTCACCTGGATCGGCGCGCTGATCGGTCTGTCCGTGCGCACCCCGGAGGCGGCGACCTCGGGCGGGATCATCTGGCTGTTCCCGGTGACGTTCGTCTCGAACGCCTTCGTGGACTCCAGCCAGATGACGCCCTGGCTCCGGCACATCGCCGAGTGGAACCCGTTCAGCGCCACGGTGCAGGCCTGCCGCGAGCTGTTCGGCAACCCCGGCGTGGTGCAGTCCGACGCCTGGCCCATGCAGCACCCCGTCTGGGCCTCGGTGATCTGGTCCGTCCTGATCATCGCGGTCTTCCGGACGCTGGCGGTGCGCAAGTACCGCTCGGCGGCCACCTGACCACCGGACGAAGGAACGACGCGACGAGCCCCCGGCGTCACGGGGACGCCGGGGGCTCGGTCACGTCGGACGGCCGGCCGCGGCCGGTCGGCGAAGCGGGTCAGCCGTTGTACGGCTCGGCCTTGAGGATCTTCACCGAGGCCGGCTTGCCGTTGGGCAGCTCGTACTGCGCGTCGTCGCCGACCTTGTGGCCGATGACGCCCGAGCCGAGCGGGGACTGCGGAGAGTAGGTCTCGATGTCCGAGCTCGCGTACTCGCGCGAGGCGAGCAGGAAGGTCAGCGTGTCGTCCTCGTCACCGTCGAAGGCGATCGTGACGACCATGCCGGGGGCCACCACGCCGTCGGCGGCCGGGGCCTCACCCACCTTGGCGCTCTCCAGCAGCTGGGTCAGCTGGCGCACGCGGAGCTCCTGCTTGCCCTGCTCCTCCTTCGCCGCGTGGTACCCGCCGTTCTCACGCAGGTCCCCCTCCTCGCGAGCCGCGGCGATCTTGGCAGAGATCTCGGTGCGCGCAGGACCAGTAAGGTATTCAAGCTCCTCCTTGAGCTTGTTGTACGCCTCCTGGGTCAGCCAGGTGACGTTCTCGCTGGTCTGGGTCACGGGTGCTCCTCGTTGGTACTGGGAATACAAATCAACGCCCTACCCAGAAGGATGTTCCTTCACGGAAGGGCGAAACCACGAGCCTAACAATTCAGTGGCCAAAGGGGGAGGACATAAGCCACCAGATTCATGTCCCCGCAGGTCAGGCAGCCTGTATTGGCGCCAGTGGGCCCCGCCGGATCACTCCGGGTGGCAGCCGAGCAGCTCGGCGGACGTCCCCGCCGCCTTGGTGCGCAGGGTGACGACCTTGTCGATGCGGGTGTCGTCCCCGGCGAAGCGGAAGTCGGCCCGGCCCACCTCGTCGCCGTCCTCGGCCTGGGAGCGCACCGTGCAGTAGCCGGTGACGCCGGCGTCCTTGCGGACCTCCAGGTGCACCTGCACCGAGTCCTCGGCGAGCTCGAAGCCGATCAGCTCGCCGCTGATCTTGTTCTGGCCGACATAGTGGTAGCCGAACCAGCCGATCAGGGCGAGGAGGAGGGCACCGAGCACGGCGCCGACGACCTTGAGTGTGCGGTCGGCCTGCTCGTCCGAGGAGCGGCCGTAGCGACCCTGAGGCGTCCGCGTGCTCGCCGTACTCATGATCGTCCTCTCCGCGGGAGCGGGTCCGGTTGCCGGGCCCCGGAATTATTCCGCTCCCGATTCGGTCACTATAGAAGCCGCCGATTGCGCCGCTGTACGCCGGGGCGCCGACTGACCGAGGATTGAGTCTTGACTGACCAGCTGCGACTGATGGCCGTTCACGCCCACCCCGACGACGAGTCGAGCAAGGGCGCGGCCACCATGGCGAAGTACGTGTCCGAGGGGGTGGACGTGCTGGTGGTGACCTGCACGGGCGGGGAACGCGGCTCCATCCTCAACCCCAAGCTCCAGGGGGACGCGTACATCGAGGAGAACATCCACGAGGTGCGCAGGAAGGAGATGGACGAGGCCCGGGAGATCCTGGGCGTCGGGCAGGAGTGGCTCGGCTTCGTCGATTCCGGGCTTCCCGAGGGCGACCCGCTGCCGCCGCTGCCGGAGGGCTGCTTCGCCCTGGAGGACGTCGACAAGGCGGCCGGTGAGCTGGTGCGGAAGATCCGCTCCTTCCGGCCCCAGGTGATCACCACCTACGACGAGAACGGCGGCTACCCGCACCCCGACCACATCATGACCCACAAGATCACGATGGTGGCCTTCGAGGGCGCGGCCGACACCGAGAAGTACCCGGAGGCCGAGTACGGAGCGGCGTACCAGCCGCTGAAGGTGTACTACAACCAGGGCTTCAACCGGCCCCGCACCGAGGCACTGCACAACGCGCTGCTGGAGCGCGGCCTGGAGTCGCCCTACCACGACTGGCTCAAGCGCTGGTCGGAGTTCGAGCGCAAGGAGCGCACCCTCACCACCCACGTGCCCTGCGCGGACTTCTTCGAGACCCGCGACAAGGCGCTGATCGCGCATGCCACGCAGATCGACCCCGACGGGGGCTGGTTCCGGGTGCCGATGGAGATCCAGAAGGAGGTCTGGCCCACCGAGGAGTACGAGCTGGCGAAGTCCCTCGTGGAAACCTCCCTCCCCGAGGACGACCTCTTCGCAGGCATCCGGGACAATGCCTGACATGAGTGCAAGCGCAAGCCTGGCAATGACGCACCTCGTCACTCTCGCCGAGCTGGACGAGGACAAGGTCACCCCCGGCGTCCTCGGGTTCATCGTGTTCGCGGTGATGGCTCTGGCGGTGTGGGGACTGATGAAGTCCATGAGCCGGCACATGGGCAAGGTGGACTTCAAGGAGGCGGCGGAGCAGGACGCCTCCGGCGGCCCCGAGGCCAAGCCCCAGCGGGGCTGACCCAGGGCGGGCGGCCCGGCCTCAGGCCGTGACCGCCACGCCCATCACCTCCCTCGCCTGGCGGCCCGGGACCATGCCCAGGCGCCAGGCCTGCCAGCCCGCCTCCAGTTGCACGCCGCGCTCCAGGAGCAGCTGGTAGGCATCCACGTAGTCGTCCAGCTTGGCGTCGCGGGCCCGGTGGCGGGCGCGGGACAGCTGGGCCAGCTCCTCCTGCGCCACCGCCGTACCGACCTCCACCCCGCCGGGAGCGGCGTACGGCAGCAGCGTGCAGCGCAGGAAGCGGGCCCAGTCCTCGCCCCGCCGGTCGCCGTACCCGGCGAAGAGGGCGGCGGCCTCGTCGCACAGGGCCAGTGCCTGCGGCGTGCGCGCGTTGCCCGCGTCCACGACCGCCAGCTCCAGGCAGGTCCACGCCTCCCCGTGCCCGACGCCGATGCGCTGGAAATCGGCGCGCGCGTCGACCAGGAGCTGCCGGGCGAAGCCCGAGTTGCGCAGGGAACCGGTCTGGGCGGCGCGCTGGTCCCGGGTGACCCGCGCCGAGTGGTGCCGGGCGCAGGCCAGGCCGTACACGTCCCGCATCCGGGAGAACATGGTGCGCGAGCGTTCCAGTGCGCGCACCGACTGGTCCAGGGCGCCCGTCTCCTCCAGTGCCTGGCCCAGGTAGTAGATGCTCCACGCCTTGCCGCGCGCGTCCGCGTTCTCCCGGTGCCGGGTCTCCGCCCGTCGCAGCCCCTCCACCGCCGCGGGCACGTCCCCGTCCACCAGCCGGGCCCGCGCCAGCTGGGTCAGCGCCCAGGCCTCGCCGCGGGCGTCCTGGGTACGGCCGTACAGGTCCAGGGCGACCCGCAGATCCGACTCCGCGCCCGGCACGTCGCCCATCCGCAGGTGCAGCTGGCCGAGCTGGAAGTGGGCCCACGCCTGGCCGTGCACCGACTCGCCCGCCCGGTGCAGCACCAGTGACTCGGTGAGCAGCTCCAGGGCCTCGGCCAGCCGGGCCCGGTCGCGCTGCACCGCCGCCAGCGCGTGCAGCGTCCACGCCCGGTCCGTGGCCAGCTCCGGCGCGGCCTGGAGGTCCAGCGCCTCCCGGAGCTTGGCCGCCGCGTCGGTCAGGTTGCCCTGGTGGTGCAGCGTGATCCCCAGCGAGCACAGGGCCCGCGCCGCCCCGGCGTCGTGATGGGCGTCCCGGTACAGGTCGACCACGGAGGCCAGCGTCGTGCGCGCCTTGTCCAGCTCGCCCAGCTGCCGGGCCGCGATACCGGTGCGCCACTGCACCGAGCGCACCAGCAGCCCCTGGTCCACGGACTGCGCCAGCTCACTGATCTCCCCCAGCCGGTACAGGTCGCCCCGCAGCAGGCAGTAGTCGCACAGCGCGCCCAGCAGGTTCAGCACCGCGCCCTGGTCGACGCCCTCGGCGTGCCTGAGCGTCGCCGTGATGAAGCTCGACTCGTCGTCCAGCCAGCGCAGCGCCTCGTCCAGCGACGTGAAGCCGTACTGCCCGAACTGGTTGGAGCGGGTCGACATGTTGCCGTCGACCAGGCGCAGCACGGAGTCGGCCAGCTCGGCGTAGTTGGCGATCAGCCGTTCCTGCGCGGCCGTCCGGTCGGCGGGCTCCTCCTCGTCGGCGAGCCGGGCGCGGGCGAAGGCGCGTACCACGTCGTGCAGGCGGTAGCGGCTGCCGCGGACGTGGTCGATCAGGCCCGCCCGCGACAGTGCCGTCAGCTGCCGGGTCGCCTCCGCCTCGTCCGTGGCCATCAGCGCGGCGGCGGCCGCGGCTCCCAGCGAGGTGCGCCCCGCGAGCGCCAGCCGGCGCAGCAGCCGACGGGCCTGCTCCGGCTGGTCGGTGTAGCGCAGCCACAGCGCCCGCTCGACCGGCTCCACCGGCCCGTAGGCGCCCAGGTCGGTCGCCAGCGCGCGCGGCGAGCGCGGGCCCAGCGAGGACCCGGCGACCCGCAGCGCCAGCGGCAGCCCGCCGCACAACTGCCGGATCAGCTCGCTCGACTCGGCGTCGTAGGGCCCCGAGGCGTCCTCGGCCGCGGCGCCCAGCAGCTCCTCCGCGCCCGCCGCGTCCAGCTCCTCGACCGGCAGGTCGTACACCCGGGCGGGCAGGTCCGGCGGGAGTCGCAGCGGCTCCCGCGCGGTGACCAGCACCAGGCTGTCCGAGCGCTCCGGCACCAGGGTGCGCACCTGCTCGGGGTCCGAGGCGTCGTCGAGGACGACGGTGACCGGGACGCCCGTCAGATGCTGGTGGTACAGCTCGCTGAGCCGCTTGACCTGCTGGTCCGCCGAGGAGCGCTCCCGGAACAGCAGCTGCTCGCGCGGCGCCCCGAGCCGGTTCAACAGGTGCAGCAGGGCGTCCCGGGTGCTCAGCGGCGCCTCCGAGCCCGCCGAGGAGCCGCCCGCCGCGGACCCGCCCGCCCCGGAGCCGGCCCCGCGCAGATCGACCAGGCAGGCCCCGCGGAAGTAGTCCCGCAGCTCGTGGACGGCCCGGACCGCCAGCGTCGTACGGCCGCTGCCGGGCGCCCCGTGCAGCACCACCACCGTCGGCTTGGTCTCCGTGCTCGCGCGGGCCGCCTGCACCCACTGCCGCAGCCGCGCCATCTCCTGCCGCCGGCCCGCGAACACAGCCTCCGGCTCGGGCAGTTGCCCGAACGACTGCTCCAGCGCGCTGCGTCCGCGGGCGGCCGCGCTCTTGTCGGCGCCCCGCAGCTTCGGCCCGGTCTTGGCCGGCCCGGTGGACGCGGCCAGCATCCGCTGCTGGTCGAGGAAGGGCCGGATGCCGCGCACCTCCAGCGCGGTGAGCCACTGCAACCGCAGCTGCTCGGGCCCGCCGGGCTGGCTGACCGCACCGGCGCGGTGGTGGGCGGCCGGCACATGCACCCCGACCACCTTGACCACCGTCGCCGCCGCGCCGACGACCCCGACCGTCACGCCCGCGCCCACCGCGGTGCCGGTCCCGGTGCCGAGCGCCACGTCGGCCACCACCGCGGCGACCGCCGCCACGGCGGCCACCAGCAGGGGAGTGCCGGCGCCCTCACGGGCGTAGCGCTGGCGGAAGGTGAGCTGTCCGGCCGCGGCCTCGTCGAGGGCGCGGGTGTAGGCCTCGTACTCCTCGCCGGCCGTCCCCGCCATCGCGTCCAGCGCCGCGCGGGCCCGGGAGAGAAGTACGGTCCCGTCCGTGCGTCCGCCCGAGCGCCGTACCTCCTCCTCCACGGCCCGCCTGAGCAGCCCTTCGGCCTCCGCCCGATGACTGTCCCGCATGTCGCGCCCCCTCCGGCGGCATCGGTGTCCTGCCGGGTCGCCCCAGGCGCCCCGGTCGCCCCGGACGTCCCAGGGGCCCTTCCGGCCCATCCCCGGGTCCTTCCCCGGTTATGCGTCGGTCAAGTGTCCTGCCGGGAGGAGACCCTGGGGAGGATCGGTCCGCACCGGCCGGGAAAGTCGACGAATTCCCCTCTTGACCCGGGTGGGCGCAGCCACTAATTTTCGATGGAAGCAGACCCATGACTACCGACAGGAGGCGACCGGCAGATGTGCACCAATTCTGACCTGAGTCGCCTCGCCCGCCGCACGGTGTGGGTTTCGGGTCGGGTCGCACACGGCTGCTGACACGCCGTTCCGCTGTGCCCCCGCGTGGCACATTCCGGGTTCTCCCTCACTTTCACCACTTCACGGCATGCCGTAGTCGCGTGCCGATGTGCGCTCGCACTTCTGCTGCGGCGCGTCCGGACTCAGAAAGCTGCCTGAAATTGGCGAACATGATGAATCGACCTGTCCAGAATCGACCTGTCCCGAGTCGAAATGAAGGTCTGTCATGGTGACGGCACGGATCACGGTCAACGGAAAAGAAGCACCGATCGCACCGGCCGCGCCGCACACCACGGTGCTCGACTTCCTCCGCGAGCGCGGTCTCACCGGCACCAAGGAGGGCTGCGCGGAGGGTGAGTGCGGCGCCTGCTCGGTCCTGGTGGCCCGCCCCGGAGTGAACAAGCCCACCGACTGGGTGCCGGTCAACGCCTGCCTGGTCCCGGTCGCGGCACTCGACGGCCAGGAGGTCGTCACCTCCGAGGGTCTCGCCACGGTCGAGGCACCCGGCACACCGCCCGTCCTGCACCCGGTGCAGGAGGAGATGGCGGTCCGCGGCGGTTCCCAGTGCGGTTACTGCACGCCGGGATTCGTCTGCAGCATGGCGGCCGAGTACTACCGGCCCGACCGCTGCGCGCACGCGGACCAGGAGGCGCACGCCGGCCAGGGCCCGGGCACGGCCGAGGGCGCCGACGACGTCGCCGGTACCGACGCCGAGCACGGTCCGAACGGCTTCGACCTGCACGCGCTCAGCGGCAATCTGTGCCGCTGCACCGGCTACCGGCCCATCCGCGACGCCGCGTTCGCCGTCGGCACGCCCACCGACGAGGACCCGATGGCCCGGCGCCGCGAGCAGGACCCGCCCGCGCCGGTCGCCACCGAGTACCGCCAGGACGGCAGCGCCTTCCTGCGCAGGAGCACCCTGGCCGAGACCCTGCGGCTGCTGCGCGAGCGGCCCGACGCGGTGGTCGTCGCGGGCAGCACCGACTGGGGTGTCGAGGTCAACATCCGTGCCCGCAGGGCGGATTGCGTGATCGCGGTCGACCGGCTGCCCGAACTGCGGGACCTCCGGGTCGAGTCCGACCACGTCGAGATCGGGGCGGCGCTGACGCTCACCGAGATCGAGCGTCGCCTCGACGGCAGCGTCCCGCTGCTGGCGCAGCTGTTCCCGCAGTTCGCGTCCCGGCTGATCCGCAACGGCGCCACCCTCGGCGGCAACCTGGGTACCGGCTCGCCCATCGGCGACAGTCCGCCGGTGCTGCTCGCGCTGGAGGCGTCGCTGGTGCTCGCCGACGCCGACGGCGAGCGCGAGGTCCCGCTGGCCGACTACTTCACCGGCTACCGGCAGAGCGTGCGCCGTCCCGGCGAGCTGATCCGCGCGGTGCGCCTGCCGCTGCCGCTGTCCCCGGTCACCGCCTTCCACAAGATCGCCAAGCGGCGCTTCGACGACATCTCCAGCGTGGCGGTCGCCTTCGCGCTCGACGTCGAGGGCGGGACCGTCCGCAAGGCGCGCATCGGTCTGGGCGGCGTGGCCGCCACGCCGGTCCGCGCGCTCGCCACCGAGGCCGCCCTGGAGGGCAGGCCGTGGACGGCCCGGACCGCCGAGGCCGCGGCCGAGGTGCTGCGGGGCGAGGGCACTCCGATGAGCGACCACCGCGCCAGCGCCGGCTACCGTTCCGCGATGCTCGGCCAGAGCCTGCTGAAGCTGTACGCACAGACCACCGAGGCGGTGCCGTCATGAGCCATCTGTCCGAGCGCCCCGAGAAGCCGGTCGTCGGCGTCTCCATGCCGCACGAGAGTGCCGTCCAGCACGTCACCGGAACCGCGCTGTACACCGACGACCTGGTCCAGCGCACCAAGGACGTGCTGCACGCCTACCCGGTCCAGGTCATGAAGGCCCGCGGCCGGGTCACGGCGGTGCGCACCGGGCCCGCCCTCGCGGTGCCGGGCGTGGTGCGGGTACTGACCGGCGCCGACGTGCCCGGCGTCAACGACGCGGGCATGAAGCACGACGAGCCGCTCTTCCCCGACGAGGTCATGTTCCACGGCCACGCGGTCGCCTGGGTGCTCGGCGAGACGCTGGAGGCGGCCCGGATCGGCGCGGCGGCCGTGGAGGTGGACCTCGAGGAACTGCCCTCGGTCATCACGCTCCAGGACGCCATCGCGGCGGACAGCTACCACGGTGCCCGTCCCGTCATGACGCACGGCGACGTCGACGCGGGCTTCGCCGACTCGGCCCACGTGTTCACCGGCGAGTTCCAGTTCTCCGGCCAGGAGCACTTCTACCTGGAGACGCACGCGGCCCTCGCCCAGGTCGACGAGAACGGGCAGGTGTTCATCCAGAGCAGCACCCAGCACCCGTCCGAGACCCAGGAGATCGTCTCGCACGTGCTCGGGGTGCCCGCCCACGAGGTGACCGTGCAGTGCCTGCGGATGGGCGGCGGCTTCGGCGGCAAGGAGATGCAGCCGCACGGGTTCGCGGCCGTGGCCGCGCTCGGCGCCAAGCTGACCGGCCGGCCGGTGCGGTTCCGGCTCAACCGGACCCAGGACCTCACCATGTCCGGCAAGCGGCACGGGTTCCACGCCACCTGGAGGATCGGCTTCGACGCCGAGGGACGCATCCAGGCCCTGGACGCCACGCTGACCGCGGACGGCGGCTGGAGCCTGGACCTGTCCGAGCCGGTCCTGGCCCGGGCGCTGTGCCACATCGACAACACCTACTGGATCCCCAACGCCCGCGTCGCCGGACGCATCGCCAAGACCAACACGGTCTCCAACACCGCCTTCCGCGGCTTCGGCGGACCGCAGGGCATGCTGGTGATCGAGGACATCCTGGGCCGCTGCGCGCCCCGGCTCGGCCTGGACGCCAAGGAGCTGCGGGAGCGCAACTTCTACCGGCCGGGCCAGGGCCAGACGACCCCCTACGGGCAGCCGGTCACCCAGCCCGAGCGGATCGCCGCCGTCTGGCAACAGGTCCAGGACAACGGCCACATCGCCGACCGCGAGCGCGAGATCGCCGCCTTCAACGCCGCCCACCCGCACACCAAGCGGGCCCTCGCGGTCACCGGGGTGAAGTTCGGCATCTCCTTCAACCTGACCGCCTTCAACCAGGGCGGCGCGCTGGTGCTGATCTACAAGGACGGCTCCGTCCTGATCAACCACGGCGGCACCGAGATGGGCCAGGGCCTGCACACCAAGATGCTCCAGGTGGCCGCGACCACACTGGGCATCCCCCTGCACAAGGTGCGCCTCGCTCCGACCCGGACCGACAAGGTGCCCAACACCTCCGCCACCGCGGCCAGTTCCGGAGCGGACCTCAACGGCGGAGCGGTGAAGAACGCCTGCGAGCAGCTGCGCGAACGGCTGCTGCGGGTGGCCGCGAGCCAACTGGGCTCCAACGCTTCCGACGTGCGCATCGTCGAGGGCGTCGCGCGCACCCTGGGCAGCGACCGGGAGCTGGCCTGGGACGACCTGGTGCGCACCGCGTACTTCCAGCGGGTCCAGCTCTCGGCGGCCGGCTACTACCGGACCGAGGGGCTGCACTGGGACGCCAAGACCTTCCGCGGGTCCCCGTTCAAGTACTTTGCCATCGGCGCCGCCGCGACCGAGGTGGAGGTGGACGGCTTCACCGGCGCGTACCGCATCCGGCGGGTGGACATCGTGCACGACGTCGGCGACAGTCTGTCCCCGCTGATCGACATCGGCCAGGTCGAGGGCGGGTTCGTGCAGGGCGCGGGCTGGCTGACGCTGGAGGACCTGCGCTGGGACACCGGTGACGGCCCCAACCGCGGCCGGCTGCTGACCCAGGCGGCGAGCACGTACAAGCTGCCGAGCTTTTCGGAGATGCCCGAGGAGTTCAACGTCACCCTCCTGGAGAACGCCACCGAGGAGGGCGCGGTGTTCGGCTCCAAGGCGGTGGGCGAGCCTCCGCTGATGCTGGCGTTCTCGGTGCGCGAGGCGTTGCGGCAGGCGGCCGCCGCGTTCGGGCCGAGGGGGACGGCCGTCGAGCTGGCCTCGCCCGCCACGCCGGAGGCGGTGTACTGGGCGATCGAGTCGGCCCGGCAGGGCGGTGCCGCCGGGAACGGCCGCGCCGGCGACGGGGCGGCCGCCGGCGGCGGGGTCCGCACCGGCGTGGAAGCGCTGAGCGGTGCCTGACATGACCTGGGTCGCCGCGGTCGCGCGGTTGCGGGCACGCCGGGAGCCCGGCGTGCTGGTGACCGTCGCGACCGTGCGCGGCCACGCGCCGCGTGACGCCGGTGCGAAACTCGTCGTGGGGCGGACCGGGACCTGGGGATCGATCGGCGGCGGCAACGTCGAGGCCGTCGCCATCGACCGGGCCCGGGAGATGATCGCCGCGGCCGAGCCGGAACCGGAGATGCTCGACTTCGCCCTGAACGACAAGGTGACCAACCGGCACGGCGTGCAGTGCTGCGGCGGGACCGTCGCGCTGCTGCTGGAACCGCTGCCGGTGGTCCGGGCGGTGGCGGTCTTCGGCGTCGGGCACGTCGGTCTGGAACTGGCGCGCATCCTGGCGCGTCAGGACCTCGACCTCCACCTGGTCGACAGCCGCGCCGACATGCTCACCGAGGAGCGCCTCGGCGTGCTGGGGGACGCGGTGGCGCAGGTGCACACGCACCACACGCCGCTGCTGCCGGAGGGGGTGCTGGCCGAACTGCCGCCCGGCACCCACGTCCTGATCATGACCCACGACCACGCCGAGGACGCCGCCCTGTGCGACGCCGCCCTGCGCACCGGCCACCTCGGTTCCGTCGGGCTGATCGGATCGGCGGCCAAGTGGGCGCGGTTCCGCAAGCGCCTCGCCACCGAGGGCGGCCACGACGACGCCGTCATCGACCGGATCAAGACCCCGATCGGGCTGGCCGACATCACCGGCAAGGAGCCCGCGACCATCGCCGTGAGCGTCGCGGCCGACCTGCTGCGCACCTTCGAGGCCGAGGGGGACTGACCCCTTCCGCGGCGGTTGCCCGTCCTTGTGGGAACCTACGAAGCGCCGGTCGCGGCCGGTCCGTAGTTCATGTTTTCGGCCCCTGGCCGGGTGCCGCGGGCGAGCTGTGTACTGCTCCTACGAATCCTCCTCCCCGTGAGTCCGTAGGCCCGCACGCCGTACTCCGCACGCTGCCTGCCCAAGAAGGAGCACGCATGACGACCGACACCATCGAGACCGGCATCCGCGAGTTCGAGCGCGCCTGGATGGACAAGGCCATCGAGCTGGCCACCACCAGCGTCCGCGACGGCGGCGGCCCCTTCGGCGCCCTGATCGCCAAGGGCGGCGACGTCGTCGCCCTCGGCAGCAACCAGGTCACCTCCAGCCTCGACCCCACGGCACACGCCGAGGTCAGCGCCATCCGCGCCGCCTGCAAGACGCTCGGCACGTTCAGCCTGGAGGGCTGCACGCTCGTCACGTCCTGCGAGCCCTGCCCGATGTGCCTGTCCTCGGCGCTGTGGGCCCGCGTCGACCGGCTCGTCTTCTGCGCCGACCGCCACGACGCCGCCGTGGCCGGCTTCGACGACCGCAAGTTCTACGACCTGTTCGAGAAGCGGCCCCAGGACCTGTGGCCCATGACCGTGGAACACCTCGACCTGCCCCACCGCACCCAGCCGTTCGACGCATGGATCGCCAAGACCGACCGCGTCGACTACTGAGTCATCGACTGGGCCGACCACCATGTCGACCGCCGAGAAGAGCCTTTCCGAGGGCTCCGGCCGCCCCGTCCGTACGCCCCGCACCCGTGGCGTACGGACGGGGCGGCGGCGCGTGCGCCAGGATGGGGGCATGCCCAACCGACTTGCGCAGGCGACGTCCCCCTACCTCCTCCAGCACGCGGAGAACCCGGTCGACTGGTGGCCGTGGGAGGCCGAGGCGTTCGAGGAAGCCCGGCGGCGCGGCGTCCCCGTGCTGCTGAGCGTCGGCTACAGCGCGTGCCACTGGTGCCACGTCATGGCGCACGAGTCGTTCGAGGACGGAGCCACCGCCGAGTACCTCAACTCGCACTTCGTGAGCGTCAAGGTCGACCGCGAGGAGCGCCCCGACATCGACGCCGTCTACATGGAGGCCGTGCAGGCGGCGACCGGACAGGGCGGCTGGCCCATGACCGTGTTCCTCACGCCGGACGCGGAGCCCTTCTACTTCGGCACCTACTTCCCGCCCGAGCCCCGGCACGGCATGCCCTCCTTCCGCCAGGTGCTCCAGGGCGTCCAGCAGGCCTGGGCCGAGCGGCGCGACGAGGTCGACGAGGTCGCCGGGAAGATCGTCCGGGACCTCGCCGGGCGGGAGATCTCCTACGGCGACGCGCAGGCGCCCGGCGAGGAGCAGCTCGGCCAGGCGCTGCTCGGACTCACCCGGGAGTACGACGCGCAGCGCGGCGGGTTCGGCGGGGCGCCGAAGTTCCCGCCGTCCATGGCGATCGAGTTCCTGCTGCGCCACCACGCCCGCACCGGCGCCGAGGGCGCGCTCCAGATGGCGCGGGACACCTGCGAGCGGATGGCGCGCGGCGGGATCTACGACCAGCTGGGCGGCGGCTTCGCCCGCTACTCCGTGGACCGCGAGTGGGTCGTGCCGCACTTCGAGAAGATGCTCTACGACAACGCCCTGCTGTGCCGCGTGTACACCCACCTGTGGCGGGCCACCGGCTCGGACCTGGCCCGCCGGGTCGCTCTGGAGACCGCCGACTTCATGGTGCGGGAACTACGCACTGCCGAGGGCGGGTTCGCCTCCGCGCTGGACGCCGACAGCGACGACGGCACCGGGAGGCACGTCGAGGGCGCCTACTACGTGTGGACGCCCGCGCAACTCACCGAGGTCCTCGGCGCCGAGGACGCGGAGTCGGCCGCGCAGTACTTCGGCGTGACCCAGGAGGGCACCTTCGAGCACGGCGCCTCCGTGCTCCAACTGCCGCAGCAGGAAGGCGTCTTCGACGCCGCGAAAATCGCGTCGGTCCGGGAGCGGCTGCTCGCCGCGCGGGACGGACGCCCCGCCCCTGGCCGCGACGACAAGGTGGTCGCCGCCTGGAACGGCCTGGCGATCGCCGCGCTCGCCGAGACCGGCGCCTGCTTCGAGCGCCCCGACCTGGTCGAGGCCGCCGTCGCCGCCGCCGATCTGCTGGTGCGCGTGCACCTCGACGAGCAGGTCCGGCTCACCCGCACCAGCAAGGACGGCCGGGCCGGCGCCAACGCCGGGGTGCTGGAGGACTACGCCGACGTGGCCGAGGGCTTCCTCGCGCTGGCGTCGGTCACCGGGGAGGGCGTCTGGCTGGACTTCGCCGGTTTCCTGCTCGACCACGTCCTCACCCGCTTCACGGACGAGTCCGGCTCGCTGTACGACACCGCGGCCGACGCCGAGCAGCTGATCCGCCGCCCGCAGGACCCCACCGACAACGCCACCCCGTCCGGCTGGAGCGCCGCCGCGGGCGCCCTGCTGTCGTACGCCGCCCACACCGGCTCCGCACCCCACCGCACCGCCGCCGAGCGCGCCCTCGGCGTGGTGAAGGCGCTCGGCCCGCGCGTCCCGCGCTTCATCGGCTGGGGGCTGGCGGCCGCCGAGGCGCTGCTCGACGGCCCGCGCGAGGTCGCCGTCGTCGCCGCGGAGCCGAACGACCCCGCCGCGCGCGGGCTGCACCGTACGGCGCTGCTCGGCACCGCGCCCGGGGCGGTCGTCGCCTTCGGCGTGGCCGGGAGCGACGAGTTCCCGCTGCTCGCCGACCGGCCCCTGGTGGGAGGGGCAGCGGCCGCGTACGTCTGCCGGAACTTCACCTGCGACGCGCCGACCACCGAGGCGGAGCGGCTGCGCGCCGCACTGGGCGCCGCCCCGGGCAGCTGAGGGCGGCCTGCTCAGGCGTCCCGGGTGCTGCTCACGGCGCGCTCCACAATGGTCTCCAGCTGTTCGTGGTGCGCGCCCCGCCAGTAGGCGCGGCCGCACGCGGTGCACTGGGCGAAGACGTCGTACGACCGCTGGGTGCCGCCCTTGAGCTGTTCCGCCACCTCTTCCTTGGTGGCCGCCCGGAGCAGCCCGTTGCAGGCGGTGCAGCGCGTCCAGGGGCGCAGCGCGGGCCGGAACCGGTCCAGGACCTGCTGGAGCTGTTCGTCGGGGCGGGTGCTGTAGACGTATGCACCGGCCCACAGCTCGCGGCGGCGCAGCAGTCCCCGGTCGCGGCTGAGCAGGACCCGCTTCTCGGCCGCCGACAGCGCGGCGAGCGCCGGATCGCCGAGGTCCGTCGACTCGTACGCCGTGTCCACGCCGAGCAGCCGCAGCCGGCGGGCCAGGGTGCCGAGGTGCACGTCGAGCAGGAACCGCAGGGGAGCGCCGGGTACCCGCTGGGGGTGCTGGACGGGCCGTACGCGCACCGACTCGCCGCCCGCCGGGACGTGGCCGGGCGGCACCTCGCGGCCGTCGACGAGCAGGGTGCCGACCTCGGTCAGCGGCACGCCGAGGGACTCGACGAGGTGGCCGAGGGTGGAGACGCCGTCGGTGGCCGCGCGGGCGGTGCCGGTGGGGCGGGCGCGCGGGACGAACAGGTGCAGCTCGGGGGCGAACTCGACGTGGATCTCGGGACCGTTCACCCGGTCAGAATGCCACGGGGGCCGGGGCCGGGCCCCGGCCTTTTCGCAGGCCCTGCCGCGGGCCCCCGGCGGGAAGGAGGGCGGAACCCGCGGCGGCTAGTACGCGACCAGCGAGATCCCCACGTAGTGCGCGATGAAGGCGGCCAGCGTGAAGGAGTGGAAGACCTCGTGGAAGCCGAACCAGCGCGGCGAGGGGTTGGGGCGCTTGAGGCCGTAGATCACGCCGCCCGCGCTGTAGAGGAGGCCGCCGACGATCACCAGGACGAGGACGGCGATGCCGCCGGCCCGCATGAACTCGGGCAGGTAGAAGACCGCCGCCCAGCCCATGGCGAGGTAGCAGGGGGTGTAGAGCCAGCGTGGGGCGCCGACCCAGAAGACGCGGAAGACGATCCCGGCCGCGGCGGCCGCCCAGATGCCCCACAGCAGCCACTCGCCCTTGGCGCCGGGCAGCAGCAGCATCGTGAGCGGGGTGTAGGTGCCCGCGATGATCAGGAAGATGTTGGCGTGGTCGAGACGGCGCAGTATGCCGTCCATGCGCGGGCTCCAGTTGCCCCGGTGGTAGAGCGCGCTGACGCCGAACAGCAGGCAGGCCGTCAGGACGTAGACACCGCAGGCTATGCGGCCCTCGTGCGACTCGGCGAGGGCGGTGAGCACCACACCGGCGATCAGGACGGCGGGGAACATGCCCAGGTGAAGCCACCCGCGCAGCTTCGGCTTGACCGGATGCGGGAGGGGGAGCGCTACGGGCCCGCGGCCGCCGGCCGGCAGGTCCCTGGGCGCATCGGGGACGGACGCAGTCATGGACGCATCGTACCTACGGTTCCGTAAGTTACGCATCAGTACGGACGGCTGCCGTCCGGCAAGTGGTCATCGTCTCACGGGGAACCCGGCGGCGCACTCCCGGTTGGAGCACGTGGCGCTCCTCACTCCGCTCAGGTGTGACGCCCTCTGGACAGATGGGCGCTCGCGTCGGATGATCAAATGAGTGCGGTCGACACCGGATGAGCGCCCACGAGGTCACCATCACGCATCCGGGTCGCAGCCCCCACGGGGCCTCCAACAAAAAACCCCTCATTTAGGAGCAATCGTGGCGCGCGACATCGCGGCTCCCTCCGTCCCCACCAACCACCAGGAACTGATCTCGTGGGTGAACGAGATCGCCGAACTGACCCAGCCGGACGCAGTGGTCTGGTGCGACGGATCCGAGGCCGAGTACGAGCGCCTGTGCGGGGAGCTCGTCGAGAAGGGCACCTTCCGCAAACTCGACCCGATCAAGCGCCCCAACTCCTACTACGCGGCCTCCGACCCCTCCGACGTCGCCCGCGTCGAGGACCGGACCTTCATCTGCTCCGCCAAGGAGGAGGACGCCGGCCCGACCAACCACTGGAAGGACCCCGCCGAGATGCGGGAGATCTTCACCGGTGACAAGGGCCAGGGCGGACTGTTCCGCGGCTCCATGCGCGGCCGGACCATGTACGTCGTGCCCTTCTGCATGGGCCCCCTCGGCTCCCCGCTCTCCGCGCTCGGCGTCGAGATCACCGACTCCGCCTACGTCGCGGCCTCCATGCGCACCATGACCCGCATGGGACAGCCGGTCCTGGACGAGCTGGGCGACGAGGGCTTCTTCGTCAAGGCCGTGCACTCCGTCGGCGCCCCGCTGGAGCCCGGCCAGGAGGACGTCCCCTGGCCCTGCAACGGCACCAAGTACATCTCGCACTTCCCCGAGGACCGCGAGATCTGGTCCTACGGCTCCGGCTACGGCGGCAACGCCCTGCTCGGCAAGAAGTGCTACGCCCTGCGCATCGCCTCCGTCATGGCCCGCGACGAGGGCTGGCTCGCCGAGCACATGCTCGTGCTGAAGCTGACCCCGCCCACCGGTGAGCCCAAGTACGTCGCCGCCGCCTTCCCCTCGGCCTGCGGCAAGACCAACCTCGCCATGCTGGAGCCCACGATCTCCGGCTGGACCGTGGAGACCATCGGCGACGACATCGCCTGGATGCGCTTCGGCGAGGACGGCCGCCTGTACGCCATCAACCCCGAGGCCGGCTTCTTCGGCGTCGCGCCCGGCACCGGTGAGCACACCAACGCCAACGCCATGAAGACCCTGTGGGGCAACTCGGTCTTCACCAACGTCGCCCTCACCGACGACGGCGACGTGTGGTGGGAGGGCATGACCGAGGAGACCCCGGCCCACCTCACGGACTGGAAGGGCAACGACTGGACGCCCGAGTCCGGCACGCCCGCCGCCCACCCCAACGCCCGCTTCACCACGCCCGCCGCGCAGTGCCCGATCATCGCGCCGGAGTGGGAGGACCCCAAGGGCGTGCCGATCTCGGCGATCCTCTTCGGCGGGCGCCGCGCCACCGCCGTACCGCTGGTCACCGAGTCCTTCGACTGGAACCACGGCGTCTTCCTCGGCGCCAACGTAGCCTCCGAGAAGACCGCTGCCGCCGAGGGCAAGGTCGGCGAGCTGCGCCGCGACCCGTTCGCCATGCTGCCGTTCTGCGGCTACAACATGGGCGACTACATGGGGCACTGGGTCGACGTGGCCAAGGACAAGCACCAGTCCAAGCTGCCGAAGATCTACTACGTCAACTGGTTCCGCAAGGACGACGAGGGCCGGTTCGTCTGGCCCGGCTTCGGCGAGAACGGCCGCGTCCTGAAGTGGATCGTGGAGCGCCTGGAGGGCAAGGCGGACGGCGTCGAGACCCCGATCGGCGTGCTGCCGGCCAAGGAGTCCCTGGACACCGAGGGGCTCGACCTCGCCGACGCCGACCTGGAGCTCCTGCTCAGTGTCGACAAGGAGGTGTGGCGCGAGGAGGCGGCGCTCGTCCCCGAGCACCTGAACACCTTCGGCGACCACACGCCCGCCGAGCTGTGGGACCAGTACCGGGCGCTGGTGCGGCGCCTGGGCTGAGCACCGTCCCCACCCAGCTCCGTGGCCGGTCCGACTAGCCCTGACCCGCGAAGTCGTCACGAAGGCCGGTCACGAGGGGGTCTCCCCGCGCTCCAGTAGCTCGTCGCAACCCCGGAGCGCGGAGAAGCCCCGCTCGGGCCGGGTCCCCGCACAACGGCGTGCGACGGACCCGGCCCTTCGGCATGTCCGGGCCCGCCCGGCCTCGCGGCCGCTGCGGGCAGGCGACGTCGTGGCCGGTGGGCATGTGCTGCCGCCCTTGCGGTACCCGGAAGGCCGAAGCCGCGCAGAAGCGGAGAGCAGGAAGAGGAAGGAGGGACCCGCCATGGCAGACGGTGGTGATTTCTACTCGCGCGACCGGCCGCGGGACCCCGACCCGCAGCTGGCGGAGGACCGCCCACGCGGTGGTGGCCCGGAGGATCCGCACAGCCGGGGCAACTGGCCCGTGTGGGCGATCGTCCTCGTGGTCATCCTGGTCTTCGTCGTCCTGACGGTGATCTTCGGCTGACCCGCCGGACGGTGGGATGTGTGGCGCCCGGTCCGCGCGTCGCTGCGGGTGCGCGCGGACCGGGGCCGTACGTGGGGCCCGGGAGGGCTCAGCGGGCCGCGAGCTCGCGCGGTTCCAGGGCGGCGGAGTGCGCGTCCATGCGCTCGGCGGTCAGGATCGCCACCGCCGTGTCGGCGCGGGAGGCCGCGACCACCAGGGCGCGGGCCGCCAGGGTGTGCGCCCGCCGGTGCAGGGCCGCCGGACGCGGCTCCGGACGGGCGGCGGCCACCTGGAGGCGGGCCGGCGCCTGACCTCCCCGCAGCCGGGTCACCTGCTCGGCGAGCCGGTCGGCGGCGGTGTCCAGGCCGGTGTCGGGTGCCAGTGCGCGCAGCTCGTCCGTGACGGCGAGCAGTGCGGCGAGATGGCCCGCGAGCTGGATGTCCAGCTCCTCGTCCCGGGACCGGTGGGGGAAGTCGGGGGTGCCGTCGGCCATCGTGCTGTGGACCGACTTGCTGCGGATCGGCTCGTACATGGGATGGCCTCCTGAGTGGTTCAGGAAACCATCCTACATTGGATTCAATCTAAAGTTGACGGGGTTCAGGACACGACCCGGAAACGGCGGTGGTCGAACGTCCGTGACTCGGGAGCGGGCGTGGCTCAGGGCTGGCCGTAGCCGTCCAGGAAGTTCCCGATCCGGTTCACGGCCTCGCGCAGGTCCACGGCCGTCGGCAGGGTCACCACCCGGAAGTGGTCGGGCTCGGGCCAGTTGAACCCGGTGCCCTGGACGACCATGATCTTCTCCTGGCGCAGCAGGTCCAGGACCATGCGCCGGTCGTCCTTGATCTTGAAGACCTTGGGGTCGAGCCGCGGGAAGAGGTACAGCGCGCCCTTCGGCTTCACACAGGTCACACCGGGAATGCTGGTCAGCGCCTCGTGGGCGGCGTCCCGCTGCTCGCGCAGCCGACCGCCGGGCAGCACCAGTTCGTTGATGGTCTGCCGCCCGCTGAGCGCCGCGACCACGCCGTGCTGGCCCGGCATGTTGGCGCACAGACGCATGTTCGCCAGGATCGTCAGGCCCTCGATGTAGGACTCGGCGTGCGCGCGCGGCCCCGAGATCGACATCCACCCGACCCGGTAGCCGGCCACCCGGTACGCCTTCGACATGCCGTTGAAGGTGAGCGTGAGCAGGTCCGGCGCGATCGCGGCGGTCGGGGTGTGCGTGGCCTCGTCGTACAGGATCTTGTCGTAGATCTCGTCGGAGCAGACCAGCAGGTTGTGGCGGCGGGCGATGTCGGTCAGGCCGCGCAGCATCGCCTCGTCGTACACCGCGCCCGTGGGGTTGTTCGGGTTGATGACGACGAGCGCCTTGGTGCGGTCGGTGATCTTCCGCTCCACGTCCGCGAGGTCGGGCATCCAGTCGGACTGCTCGTCGCAGCGGTAGTGCACCGCGGTGCCGCCGGACAGTGAGACGGCGGCCGTCCACAGCGGGTAGTCGGGCGCCGGGACGAGTACCTCGTCGCCGTCGTCCAGCAGGCCCTGCATCGCCATCACGATCAGCTCGGAGACGCCGTTGCCGATGAAGACGTGCTCGACGTCCGTCTCGATGCCGAGGGTCTGGTTGTGCATGACG
The DNA here is from genome assembly GCF_055581985.1 of Streptomyces sp. NPDC042336. Classification (NCBI taxonomy): domain Bacteria; kingdom Bacillati; phylum Actinomycetota; class Actinomycetes; order Kitasatosporales; family Streptomycetaceae; genus Streptomyces; species Streptomyces sp. NPDC042336. The sequence continues at coordinate 248,119 of NZ_JBVJEA010000008.1, forward strand.
ACCGCCCGGCGCGCCGCCAGCAGGCCCTTGGCGTCGCCGTAGCCGTGCGCCGTGGAGACGTTGCGGAGGATGTCCTCCAGGATCTCCGGCGGGCATTCGAAGCCGAAGGCGGCCGGGTTGCCGGTGTTCAGCTTCAGGATGCGGTGCCCGGCCGCCTCCAGCCGCATGGCCTCCTCGAGCACCGGGCCCCGGATCTCGTAACAGACGTTGGCGAGCTTGGTCGACTGGATCACCTGCATGTCCGTGAGCTTACGACCCGGTTACGTTCCACGGCTCGTGTTATCCGCCACTTGAGACATGCGGTTTGGGTGGGTTTCGTCACTCGCACGTCGTCGGGTCACCGCGCGGCCCCGTGCGGGGACCGCCGCACCGACCGCCCCGCCAGCACGTCCGTGCGCCGCCCGTCCTCCATCACGAACCGCCCGTCGACCAGCACGTACGGGATGCCCGTCGGCAGCACCCGGGGCTCCGCGAACGTGCTGCCCGCCGCGACCGTCGCCGGGTCGAAGAGCACCAGGTCGGCCCGGTACCCCTCGCGGACCAGACCCCGGTCCGCCAGCCGCAGCCGGGCCGCCGGGCGCGAGGTGAGGTGGGCGACGCACTCCTCCAGCGGGAGCACGCCCAGCTCGCGCACGTAGTGCCCCAGGTAGTGCGGGAAGGTGCCGTAGGCGCGCGGGTGCGGCTTGGCGCCCTGGAGGATGCCGTCCGAGCCGCCGGTGTGCACCCGGTGCCGCATGATCGCGCGCACGTTCTCCTCGTGGCCGACGTGCTGGAGGATGGTCGGCGCCAGCCGGTCGGCCAGCAGCAGGTGCCGGACGGTCGTCCACGGGCTCTCGCCGCGCAGCCGCGCCGACTCCAGCACCGTACGGCCCACGTACTCCGCGAGCGCCGGGTCGCCCGTGCCGGAGATCTCGATCGTCTCCCACTCCATGGGCACGCCGTGCGAGCCGTCGGAGCCCAGCTCCTCCATGTGGTGCCGGATGCGCTCGGCGGTGCCGTCGTCCGCCAGCCGCTTCATGATCTGCTCCGGGCCGCCCTCGCTCGCCCAGCTCGGCAGCAGCGCCACGAGGGTGGTGCAGCCGGGGGTGTACGGGTAGGTGTCGAGCGTGATGTCGGCGCCGCCGGCCAGCGCCTCGTCGAGCAGGGTCAGCAGCTCGGGCGCCTTGCCCTTGTTCACGCCGAAGTTCATCGTGGCGTGGGCGAGGTGGAGGGGACAGCCCGCCTCCCGGGTCAGCTCCACCATCTCCTCGTACGCCTTGAGGGCCCCGGCGCCGTAGGAGCGGTGGTGCGGGCAGTAGTAGCCGCCGTACGACGCCACCACTCGGCACAGCTCGGTCAGCTCGGCGTCCTTGGCGTACATGCCGGGCGTGTACGTCAGCCCGGACGACATGCCGACCGCGCCCTGCTCCAGGCCCTCGGCGACCAGGCGCCGCATGTGCTCCAGCTCCGACCCGGTCGCCTCCCGGTCGTCCCAGCCGACGGCGAGGGCGCGCACCGTGCCCTGCGGGATCAGGTAGGCGGCGTTGACCGCGATGCCCTCGTCCAGCCGGTCCAGGTACTCGCCGACCGACCGCCAGTCGAAGTCGATGTCGTCGCCCGAGCCGTTCCACCCGGCGATCGCGCGGCGCACCTCGCCGAGGGTGCGGTCGTCGACCGGCGCGTACGACAGCCCGTCCTGGCCGATGACCTCCAGGGTCACGCCCTGCGCGGCCTTGGCGCTGTGGTCGGGGTCCCGCAGCAGCGCCAGGTCGCTGTGGGCGTGCATGTCGATGAAGCCGGGGGAGAGGACCAGGCCCTCGGCGTCCAGCTCGCGGCGCGCCTTCGGGCGCTGGCAGCCGGCGGCCGCCGCCTCCTTGACGATCGAGACGATCCGGCCGCCGTCGACCACGACGTCGGCGCGGTAGGAGTCGGCGCCGGAGCCGTCCACGACGTCGGCGTCCCTGATGACCAGCTCTTCCATGCCTGGCTCCTCCTGGCTTCTCTAGAAGAACGTGCGGATGTAGTCGACGACCGTCCCGTCCGCCTCGGCGACCGGGATCAGCTGCCACTTGTCGAAGGAGGTGCACGGGTGGGACAGGCCCGTCCCGAGCCAGTCGCCGACCTCCAGGTCCGCCTCCCCGGTCGTGCGCAGCCAGGCGTGCTGGTCGGACAGGCCGGTCACCTCGATGCCGGTGGCCGGGCGCTCCACGCCGTCGCGGCGCACCACCTGGGCGAAGGGCAGGTGCAGGTCGTACGCAGCGTCCCGTTTGCCCGCGTTGGTGAACGCCTGCTCGGGGGAGGGACGGGAGACGACCTGGCTCCACAGCCGGAAGGCGGGCTCCAGGGCGCCCTCCTGGGGGACCCGGTTGAAGGGGGTCAGTTCGCGGTAGTGGCCGTCGTCGTGGGAGACGTACGCGCCCGAGCGCAGCAGCTTCAGCACGGGCCGGGAGAGGCCGGGAACCTCGGCGAACACGTCGGCCACCGCGTCGAACCAGGCGCTGCCGCCCGCGCTCAGCACGATGTCGTCCAGCCCGTCGAACCGCCCCGCCTTGTCGAAGTCGACGGCCAGCGCGACCAGCCGCCGCAGCCACGCGTGCACGCGCTCCGGGTCGGCGTCCGGCACCTCGCCCTCGTACCCGGCGACCCCGGCCAGCCGCAGGGTCCGCGCCCCGGCCACCGCGTCGGCGACCGCCGCGCACTCGGCCTCGGTGCGCACACCGGTCCGGGCACCCTCACCGGCGCCCAGCTCGACCACGACGTCCAGCGGCCGGACGGCGCCCGCGTCCGTCAGGGCGGCGTCCATCAGCTCCGCGCCGCGCACGGAGTCGACGTAGCAGACGAAGCGGAAGTCGGGGTCGGCGTCCAGCTCGGCGGAGATCCAGCGCAGGGCGGCGGCGTCGACCAGTTCGTTGGCCAGGAAGACACGCTGGATGCCGAAGGCCCGCGCCACCCGTACCTGGTGCGGCACGGCGAGCGTGATGCCCCAGGCGCCGTGCTCGATCTGGCGGTGGAAGAGCTGCGGGGCCATGGAGGTCTTGCCGTGCGGCGCGAAGGCGAGGCCGTGCCGGGCGGAGTACGTCTCCATGAGCTTCAGGTTGTGCTCCAGGCGCTCGGCGGACAGCGCGAGGACGGGAGAGGTGAAACCGCCGGTGAAGAGGTTGCGGCGCTGTCCGGCCAACTCGGCGACGGTCAGACCGTACGCGTCCGGCGGGAGGCCCTTGAAGCGGTGGTCGACGTGCTCCTCGGCCAGCTTGGCGAGAGCGTCGCGGCCGGTGGCGGGGCCGGAGTCGAGGGCCATGGAGCCTCCCTGGTCTGATGCGTTGCAAACTCTGCAACGACCATTGCGTATATCGCTTAGTGCTGTCTAACATCTCGGCGAACGCGGGGTCAACGGAGCCGCCGCCCGCGGGACGCGAAGACGAGACGCAGGACGAGCCGGACGGCCCGGACGACCGGAAGATCCGGACGGCCCGACGATCCGGACGACCCGGACCGCGCGACGACGCCAGACGAGGAGCCCCCACCATCGTGACCGCCATCGGACGAACCAGCACCGCCCCCGACGTCGTGGACGTCGTCGCGCTCGGCGAGTCCATGGTCACCTTCCTTCCCTCCCGCCCCGGGCGCCTCGCCGACGTTCCCTCCTTCGACAGGGCCATCGGCGGTGCCGAGTCCAACCTGGCCTGCGTGCTCGCCGCCGCCGGACACTCCGCCCGCTGGGTCGGCCGGGTCGGCGCCGACGGCTTCGGCGACCACCTCGTCGAGGCGATCGGCGCCTACGGCGTCGACGTCTCCGCCGTGCGCCGCGACCCCGCACGCCCGACCGGCATCTACTTCCGCACCGCCGGGGACCGGGCCACCGACGCCCACGAGGTGGCGTACTACCGGGCGGGCTCCGCGGCCTCCGCGATGTCCGTCGACACCATGGACCTGGACGCCATCCGCTCCGGCCGCGTCCTGCACCTGTCCGGCATCACCCCCGCGCTCTCCGCCGACTGCCTCGGCCTGATGCGCGAGCTGACCGCCCGCCGCCCCGGTCGCCCTCTCGTCTCCTTCGACGTCAACCACCGCCCCGGCCTGTGGCGCGACGCCGGTCACGGGCACGGCCCCGAGGTGCTCCTCGAACTGGCCCGCGGCGCCGACCTGGTCTTCGTCGGCGAGGACGAGGCCTGGGGGCTGGGCGGTCCCGAGGCCGTACGCGCCGCGCTGCCCGAACCCGAGCTGCTCGTCGTCAAGCAGGGCGCGAGCGGCGCCACCGCCTTCCACCGCACCGCCGGGACCGGCGACGAGGTCACCTCCGTCCCCGCGCTCACCGTCGACGTCGTCGCCGCCGTCGGCGCGGGCGACGCCTTCGCCGCCGGGTTCCTCTCCGCCACCCTGCGCGGACTGCCCGTACGCGAGCGCCTGCGCCACGGGCACCTCATGGCCGCCGCTGCCCTCACCGTCCCCGGCGACCTGGCGACACCCCCCGCCCGCGACCACGCCGACCGACTGGCCGCCCTCGACGACGGCGCGTGGGGGAGACTGCGACTCGGCCCCGGCTGGACACAGGACGTCCGAGGGGCCGACGAGGAGGTACGTACGCCATGAGTCAGACCGTCGACCGCGCGCTCAGCATCCTGCCGCTGCTCGCCGAGGGCCCCGCCGACCTGGGCCGGGTCGCCGAACGCCTGGACGTGCACAAGTCCACGGCCCTGCGCCTGCTGCGCACCCTCCACGAACACGGCTTCGTCTACCGCCAGTCCGACCAGCGCTACCGCCTGGGCGCCCGGCTGATCTCCCTCGCCCAGGAGGCGATGGAGAACCTCGACGTCCGCGAGATCGCCCACCCCCACCTCGTACGCCTCAACGAACAGGTCGGACACACCGTCCACCTCGCCGTCCACGAGGAGGACGAGGTCCTCTACATCGACAAGGTCGAGAGCCGCTACCCGGTCCGCATGTACTCCCGGATCGGCAAGCCCGTCGCCATCACCGTCGCGGCCGTCGCCAAGCTGCTGCTCGCCGACCTCCCCGAGAACGAGCGGCGGGCCGTGGCCGAGCAGCTCGACTACCCCATGTACACGGCCCGTTCGACACCGAACGCCGACGGGTTCCTCAAGGAACTCGCCAAGGTGCGCGAACAGGGCTGGGCCACCGACCTCGGTGGCCACGAGGAGTCCATCAACTGCGTCGCCGCGCCCATCCGGGGCGCCGATGGCCGGGTGGTCGCCGCCATGTCGGTCTCCGCGCCGAACGTGGTCGTCACCGCCGAGGAACTCCTCACCCTGCTCCCGCTGGTGCGCCGTACGGCGGACGCCATCAGCGGCGAGTACTCCGGCAGGACCCCAGTCAAGGAAGTCACCGCATGACCGACAAGATCGCTCTCACCCCCGCGACCCACACCGTCCCCCCGGCGAAGTTCAGCCACGGCGTGAAGAAGGGCAACATCCTCCAGGTCGCCGGCCAGGTCGGCTTCCTGCCCCACGAGGAGGGCAAGGCCCCCACCCCGGCCGGGCCGACCCTGCGTGAGCAGACCCTCCAGACCCTCGCCAACGTCAAGGCGATCCTGGAGGAGGGCGGCGCCTCCTGGGACGACGTGATGATGATCCGCGTCTACCTCACGGACGTGGACCACTTCGCCGAGATGAACGAGATCTACAACGCCTACTTCGAGGAGCAGGGCCTCACCCAGCCGCCCGCCGCGCGCACGACCGTGTACGTCGGTCTGCCGGCCGGCCTCCTCATCGAGATCGACGCGCTCGCCGTCCTGGGCTGACCGTCCCCCCTCCCCGCCCGTCCGACCATCTGCATGTGAACGGCACGGCGTCCCTCACCCCCGGGGGCGCCGTGCCGCGCTCCACCCTGCCCGAAAGCTCCATGTACTTATCCAGAGGACCCCCGTATGTCCTGTCCGTCTTATACAACTCTCCAGTTCGCCGCCGCCGCCCCGGAGACGCCGCCCCACACCGGCGGGCTGCTCACCCTGATCGACGGCACGGCCGGTCTGCTGATCGTCGCCGCCATCGGCATCGCGCTCCTGCTCTTCCTCATCATCAAGGCGCGGTTGCAGCCCTTCGTCGCGCTGCTCGCCGTCTCCATAGCCGTCGGCCTGCTCGCCGGTCTCTCGGTCACCGAACTCTTCGGCACCGTGCAGAAGTCGGACGCCGTCTCCACGATCGAGTCCGGGATGGGCGGCATCCTCGGCCACGTCGCCATCATCATCGGCCTGGGCACCATGCTCGGCGCGATCCTCGAAGTCAGCGGCGGGGCACAGGTGCTGGCCTCACGGCTCCTCCGCCTCTTCGGGGAGAAGCGCGCCCCGCTCGCCATGGGGCTCACCGGCCTGATCTTCGGCATCCCGGTCTTCTTCGACGTGGGCATCTTCGTCCTCGCACCCATCGTCTACGCCGCCGCCAAGCGCTCCGGCAAGTCGATCCTGCTCTACTGCCTGCCGCTGCTGGCGGGCCTGTCCATGACCCACGCCTTCCTGCCGCCGCACCCCGGCCCGGTGGCCGCGGCCGGACTGCTGAACGTGAAGCTCGGCTGGATCATCCTCATGGGCATCGTCTGCGGCATCCCCGCCGTCCTCGCCGCCTGGGTGTTCTCCGCCTGGATCGGCCGCCGCATCTTCGTGCCGGTGCCGCAGGACATGGTCGAGGCGGCCGAGGAGGCCAAGCAGGCCGTCATCGAGGAGCAGCGCAAGGCCGGTGTCGCGCCGACCGAGAGCCCCGTCGCGCTCGGCACGGTCCTCGGCATCATCGGCACCCCGCTGGTCCTGATCCTCGCCGCGACCTTCTCCTCCATCGCCCTGGACCCCTCCACTCTCCGCTCGGTGATCGAGTTCTTCGGCAACCCGTTCGTCGCCCTGACCATCGCCCTGCTCCTCGCCTACTACCTGCTCGGCATCCGGCGCGGCTGGTCCCGCAAGTCCCTGGAGACCGTCTCGACGGCCTCGCTGAAGCCGGTCGGCAACATCCTGCTGGTGGTCGGCGCCGGCGGGGTCTTCGGCGCCGTGCTCAAGGCCAGCGGCGTCGCCCAGGCACTCTCCGACACCTTCAACGACGTCGGCCTGCCGGTGATCGTCCTCGCCTACCTGATCTCCGTGGTGCTGCGGGTCGCGCAGGGCTCGGCGACGGTGGCCATCGTGACGACGGCGGGCATCGTGGCGCCGCTGCTCGCCGAGGGCGACCACTCGCAGGCGTTCGTCGCCCTGGTCATCATGGCCATCTCGGCCGGCTCCATCTTCGCCTCGCACGTCAACGACGGCGGCTTCTGGATGGTCGCCAAGTACTTCGGCATCAGCGAGCGGGACACCCTCAAGACGTGGACGGTGCTGGAGAGCGTGCTGTCGGTCGCCGGGTTCGTGGTGGCCGCGGTGGTGAGCCTGTTCGTGTAGGCGGGGCCCGCCCGTACGACGCGTACGGGCGGCTCGTGTAGGCGTCTGATAACGAAGTCGGGGCTGGCTGTGTCCGACACAGGATCGTCGACCATACTGCCCGCGTGGAGCAGCGCAGAGGATCGACGAGCCAGCCCCTGGAAGGCGCCGGATTCGACCCGGCATTCATCCCCGGGCTCACCGCCCCCGTGACCGGTGGGCCCGAGGACGTGAGACGCGACGAGGCCGACGCGGTCGACGACGCCGAGGCGGAGACCGAGCAGCCCTCGGAGTCCACGGAGTCCACGGAGTCCTCGGCGTCCTCGGTCGTCGGCGAACCGCCCGCCGAGGACGCCGCGGAACCGGACAGCGAGGCCCCGGTGGACGGCCCCGTCTTCGAGGCCGCCGACCGCCGCGCGAAGATCGTCGCCGACCACAGGGGCGTACGCCTCTCCCTGGACGACCAGAGCTGCGAGTTCCGCTGGGACGAGGTCGGGGCCGTGGAGACGGAGACCGGCCGCTTCGGCAAGCGGTTCACGGTGACGGTGCACACGCCGGACCGCCGCTGGTACCCGATCGAGATCGAGGCCGCGTCCCGGAGCCGCTTCGCGGAGTGGGAATCGGCTCTGGACGAGGTCCTGGACGCGTACTTCGAGGACGGCGAGGCGCAGGCCGCGGCCGACTCGGAAGCCGACTCGGAAGGTGAATCGGAACCCGGGACGGAAGCCGGAGCCGAGGGCGCCAGCCGGGCCGCGAAGGACGACGAGGAGACCACGGCCCGCGCGGAGTAGGCGCATCGGGTGAAGATCCGTGCACGCCCTCTTGTCGCACCGGCGGCCATGGGCTTTCTTGACCCCCATGGCGGACACCACGGGCAACACCTCAGACGTAGGCGTATCGGGCGGCGCCGACCGGGCTCCCCGCAAGTCCAGTTGGCGCTACATCGGCCCCGGCATCGTGGTGGCGGCGACCGGTGTGGGCGCCGGCGACCTCGTGGCCACCCTCATCGCGGGCAGCAACTTCGGTTACACCCTGCTCTGGGCGGCGGTCATCGGCTGCCTGGTGAAGATCTCCCTCGCCGAGGCGTGCGGCCGCTGGCACCTGGCCACCGGCCGCACCCTGTTCGACGGCTGGGCCAGCATCGGCTCCTGGACCACGTGGTTCTTCGCGATCTACGCCGTGATCTGGGGCTTCGTCTACGGCGCCGCGGCGATGTCGTCCAGCGCCCTCCCGCTCCAGGCGCTTTTCCCGGACGTGATGGGCCTCGAATGGTGGGGCATCGCCTGCGGCCTGGTGGGCCTGGTCTTCGTCTGGTTCAACAAGTACAACGTCTTCGAGAAGGTCATGACGGTCCTGGTGGGCGTCATGTTCGTGGTGACGGTGTACCTGGCGATCCGCGTCACGCCCCACCTGGGCGACGCCTTCGCCGGACTCCTCCCGGTCCTCCCGGACGAGAAGGACTCGGTCCTCAACACCCTGGGCCTGATCGGCGGCGTGGGCGGCACCATCACGCTGGCCGCGTACGGCTACTGGGTCAACGCCAAGGGCTGGACCAACACCGGCTGGATGAAGGTCATGCGCCTGGACAACCGGGTCGCCTACGCCACCACCGGCATCTTCGTCGTCGCGATGCTCTTCGTCGGCTCCGAGCTGCTGCACTCGGCGAACATCGCGATCGCGAGCGGCGACAAGGGCCTGATCCAGCTCGGCGACATCCTGGAGCAGGAGTACGGCACGGCGACCGGGAAGCTCTTCCTGATCGGCTTCTTCGCCACGAGTTTCACCTCGCTGATCGGCGTCTGGCACGGCGTGAGCCTGATGTTCGCCGACTTCCTGGCCCGCCGCCGGGGCGAACGCGAGGCGCGCGGCGACGAACTGGCCTCGGGCCGCCGCGAGCGCTCCTGGGCCTTCCGCGCCTACCTGCTGTGGCTCACCTTCCCGCCCATCGTCCTGCTCTTCCAGGACGAGCCCTTCCGCCTGATCATCATCTACGGCGTCCTGGGCGCCGCCTTCATGCCCTTCCTCGCCCTCACCCTGATGTGGCTCCTCAACTCCTCCCGCACCCCGCGCGAATGGCGCAACGGCCACCTCAGCAACGGCATGCTCACCGTCGCCGGCCTGCTCTTCCTCGTCCTGTGCGTGAAGCAGATCTGGGACCAGCCGTGGTCGGAGTTCTTCTGACCACGCCTGTCCTTTCGGGCACGCGGCCATGTCCCGAAGGGTGCTCTTCCCGTCCTTCCCGGGTGTCGACGAGTCGTATAGGTCTGATGCTGGAGAACTCTGGCCACCCGGGCCAGGCACTGGCGTCCCTCGGAGGGAACAGCATGCGAGGACACGACCGGCAGTCCGACTACGAGCTCACAGGCCGGCGCAGTGCTGGGGACCGTGGCACGGTCGTGCGGACGGACCAGGCCGCGTCGACGACGGGCCAGTCGTGGTCGGCGGGCGACCTCTCGCCCCATGCGGTGTCGGACCTCCAGAACTCGGCGGGAAACGCAGCCGTCGCCGCGTCCTTGGCGGGGCAGCGGCAGCGGCACGGGTCGCAGCCGCCGGTGCAGCGCATGTTCCAGAAGATGAAGAACGCGGTGAGTGGAAACCGCCCGGCGGCGCCCCAGCAGGTGAACGTGCGCGTGGGTGACGAAGAAGTACCCATGACGCGGCAGGGCGCGTTCTACGTCTTCCGGACGCCCCAGGGCGGCAGGGCGTACATCCACGATGTTGCCGTCGTGAACGGTGTACTCAACGACGACCTCACACCGCATGTGATGAAGTACCGGATGGGCGGCCTCGCCCTGTACCGCGGGATCCCACGCCATCACGAGACCTGGCACGACGTCAACGGTGGGGGGGTGATCCCCCCGCTCGGCAGTGGAGAGCTTCCCGACTACCTGACCAACAACACGTCGTTCATCCCGTTCAGCCCGAGCGAGCAAGTCGCGCGCGCGTCCGCCGTCGCCACGAGGGGGATGTCCGAACGCAATCGCGCCGAGTACGTGCAGGGTTACACGCGGAGCAACGAGAACTTCTTCGTCGGCCTGGTCGCGACGGTCGTGGCCGGCCCCAACCTCGACGTCGGGTTCTTCAACGGAGCCGAGGTCCAGATCCGGGGCCCGCTGCACAGCTTCGACACGGATCACATCCGGATGAGTACCGATGTGCACGAGGCTCTGAACGGCACCCCGGGGAACCCGCCGGAACCGATCAGCGAGAACCGCCCCGGGACACCGAACGAGGAGCAGAAGAAGGAGTTCGAGAAGAAGCACGGCGGCCTGCTGCCCTGAGCCGACGGCGGCCCGGACGGCGGAGGCCTAGGGTCTCGCGTACTCCGAGAGGTCCTCGCCCAGCAGGTCCCGCAGCCGGCCGAGCGCCCGCGAGCACCGGGTCCGTACCGCCGCCGAACTGACGCTGAGCAGGCCGGCGGTCTGCTCGACCGAGCGGTCGTCCCAGTACCGCAGCACGACGACGGCCCGGTCCTTGGCGGGCAGCCGCGCGAGCGCGTCCCGCAGCGTCAGCCGCAGGGACGCGTCCCCGTCGCCGGCGCCGGGCAGACCGGGGAACACGTCGGTCCCGCGCCCGCTGCTGCGGCGCCGCTGGTGGGCGAGGAGGGCGCGGGGTGCACCATGGGCATCACCAGGGACAAGTGGAAGGGTCCGCGTCTGGCGGCCGACGAAGCGCGCGGGGGGTGGGAGCGTTACCGGGGTCCGCTGGCCCCGATGTCCGCCTTCATCTCATTGACGCGGTGGACCCCGCTCGATTGGTCGGAGGCCCAGGCTGTGGTCGTCGAGGAGATCATCCCCGCCCCGGACGGTTGCGTGCACGAGATCGCGCTGACGGATGCGACCGTGCTGGTGCGGTGTGCCGATTTACGGGCGACTTGGGAGACGGCTGGCACCCAGCGAGAGGCCCCTGCCCACGTGGCTGCGGGCAGGGGCCGGGTCGGGTCGGCAGTCGGATCAGCCGGAGTTACGGCAGCGCGTCCACGTGCGCCCCCACTGCGTTGGACCACGCGTTGCCCGCCGTCGCGTCCCAGTTGGTGGACCAGGTCATCGCGCCCCGCAGGTCGGGGTACGTCCGCGGCGGCTTGAAGGAGCCGCAGTTGGTCGCCTTGGTGAGGCAGTCCAGGGCGGCGTTGACCACCGACGGGGAGACGTAGCCGCCGCCCGCCGCCCGGGTGGAGGCCGGCAGGCCCAGGCCCACCTGGGACGGGGCGAGGCCGCCCTCGAGCTGGATGCAGGCCAGGGCGGTGAGGAAGTCGACCGTGCCCTGGGCGTACACCTTGCCGTCGCAGCCCAGCATCGTGCCGCTGTTGTAGTACTGCATGTTGACGACCGTGAGGATGTCCTTCACGTTCAGCGCCGTCTGGAAGTAGCCGCCCTGCGTCGACTGCATGTCGATCGTCTGCGGGGCCATCGTGAGGATCATGGCCGGGCCGGCCTTCGCCGACAGGGCGCGCAGGGCCTGGGTCATGTACGTCGGGTTGAGCCCGTTCTCCAGGTCGATGTCGACGCCGTCGAAGCCGTACTCCTGCATGAGGGAGTGGACGGAGCTCGCGAAGTTCGTCGCGGAGGCGGAGCTGTTCACCGAGACGGTGCCCTTCTCGCCGCCCACCGAGATGATGACCTTCTTGCCCGCAGCCTGCTTGGCGCGCACGTCCGCCTTGAACTGGTCGACGGTGTAGCCGCCGAGCCCGGCGGAGTCCAGGTTGAAGGTCACCGCGCCCGGCGTCGTGGTCGCGTCGGCGAAGGCCACCGCGATGATGTCGTACGCGGACGGCACGTCGGAGATCTTCTGGACCGTCGCCCCGTTGTTGAAGTTCTGCCAGTAGCCGGTCACCGCGTGCTTGGGCAGGTCGCCGCCGTTGCCGCCGTCGTCCGGTGCCGTGGTGCGGGCCGTGACCGCCGCCGACTTGGCCGACTCACCGGCCGCGTTCGTCGCCGTGACCTGGAAGGAGTACGAGGTCGAGGCCGCCAGGCCGGTCACCGTCGCCGACGTGCCGGTCACCGCGGTCACCTTCGTGCCGTCGCGGTAGACGTTGTAGCCGGTGGCGCCCGACACCGTGTTCCAGGCCAGCGAGGCGGAGTTCGGGGTCGTACCGGAGACACTCAGGCCGGCCGGGGCGGACGGGACCGTGGGGTCGGGGTTCCCGTCGCCGCCACCGCCGTCGGGGCCGAAGACGGACAGGTCGTCGACGTAGTACGCCGCCTGCCCGTACCAGCCGTGCGTGTACACCGTCACGGAGGTCGTCGAGGAGCCGGTGCTGAAGGTGGCCTTCAGCTGCTTCCAGGAGGCCGAGTCGGGGGTCCAGGTCGACACGTCCGTCGTGCCGGTGCCCGTCACGCCCAGATAGCTGTAGCCGCCCTGCACCCACGCGCTCAGCGTGTACGTCGAGTTGGGCTTCACCGCGACGCTCTGCGAACAGCGCGCGTTGTCCTGCCCCGCCGGGGTGGCCTTCAGCGCGGCCGAGCCCGCGTGCGCCGGGGAGGCGACGGTGGTGCCGCTGTTAGCCGAGCAGGTCCAGCTGCTCAGCCCGGACTCGAAACCGGCGTTCTTGGCGTTGTTGACGTCGGCGGCCGATGCCGGGCCGACGGCCGTGAACGCGAGTGCCAACGCGGCGGTGACGGCGCCCGTCAAGGAGCCGAGACGTCTTCCGCGCCGTCTGCGTACGGGGTCCACTGCTGCCTCCGGGGGTGAGGTGGGGCGGAATGGGGGACGGTGGCCACCGTTGAGGTACAAGGTGGTCCAGACCAATTGAAGGTGTCAAGAGGTAGGTACGGACCAAGTTCGCGGTCGGGGGCCGGGCGTCGGCCCGCTCTCGAAAATGCTCAACCTGCCCCGTTTTGACGCACCTTGTGCAACACAAGATGTTCCACAGCTACAGAAACGCTGTTCTCCGGTCACAGACGCGTGGATACAGTGCTCAGGTAGTCACGCAGTGAAGTCATCCGGGTGTGCCGGAGTAATACCGGCGGACCGACGGGCATGGGAGACGGGGAGCCGCGCGTGCCAACTGCCATTGCCGTGACCAGTGCCGACATGGCACTGCCGCCGCAGGACGAACGGACGCTGCCCGCGGCCGTGCTCCAGGACGTCGACCGGCGACCCCTGGAACAGGTGCTGGCCGAGCTCCAGACGCTGGTCGACCAGCACGGACACCTGATCGTGGTGTGCTCCGAGGCCGTCCCGGCGAGCGTGGAACGACGCCTGCACACCGTCCGCGCCCTCCTGGAGACCGACCGCATCGCCCTGTTCCGGCCGCCCCTGCCACCGCTCGGAATCGCCGTACTCGCCCGCCAGTTGCGCCAGCTGGCCTCCTGCGACCTCGGCCCCGGCGTCCTCGCCTCCGCCGGCCGGCTGCTCACCCACTACGTCCACGCGGGCGCCCTGCTCGGCTCGGTCGCCCGGCTCGACCACGTCCCCGTGGGCCTGAAGGCGCACGCCAGGTCCTGGGTGCCCGGCAGCCAGTTCGGCGTCGTCGCCCACCCCGTGCCGCAACTGGTGAAGGTCGGGCCCGAAGCCGCCCTGGAGGGACCCGAGTTCGGCACCTGCCTGCTGGTCGCCAAGGGCCAGCTCGCCCCCGACTGGGTCACCGGCACCCTCGCCCCGTCCTGGCGCGTGCAGGGGCTGCGCGAGGCGGCGCTGCCCGCCGAGTCCGCCGCCTGGTGGGGCACGGGGCGGCTGACCGAGTTCTGCGCGTACCTCCCCGACCTCTCGGTCCTCTACCAACTGGTCACGTCCGTACGGCGCAGCGCCTGCCACTGGTGCGGCATCGACGTCATCGGCGACCGCTGCGTGTTCTGCTCCGCCACACCGCCGGTCTACGACGACACCGGCGGCGGAAGCGGCAGCGGGCGTGGCGGTGGCCGGGGCCAGTCGCTGGGCCACCGCCGCGATCCCGCCCTCGGCCGCCGCCGTGAGAGACGGGCCCTGACTGGGTAGGCCCGTAGCGCCCCGACCGCCCGCCCAGTCCGTCCGCCCGGACATCCGACCCCCCAATGAGGTTGCACGGCCCATGAACTCCCGTCAGCGCCGCGGCATCATCCTGCTGATCCTTTCGGTCCTCTGCGCCCTCGGCGCCTTCGCCGGCGTGCTGTCCGTCATCAACGACGTGAAGTCCAAGGTCGGCCCCGAGGTGACCGCGTACCGGCTGAAGAGCGACATCGAGCCCTACACGCAACTCGGCGCTACGCAGTTCGAGAAGATCGAGATACCCGAGCGCTGGCTGTCCGAGAACGCCGTCACCGACCTGTCCGAGGTCCGCGGGAAGACAGCCGTGACCAAGCTGAAGGCCGGCTCGCTGCTGCAGAGCGACATGATCGTCGACACGCCCGCCCTGCGGCCCGGACAGCAGGAGGTCGCCATCATGATCGACGCGGCGACCGGCGTCGCCGGGAAGATCACCCCGGGCTCCACCGTCAACGTGTACGCCACCTTCGAGGGCCCCCGCGAGGGCGACCCCGACCAGTCGAAGATCATCGTGACCAACGCCAGGGTCATCGACGTCGGCGAACTCACCTCGCTGGAGCCCGACGAGGACAGCCGCGACCGCGAGCCCACCGACGCCGTCCCCATCACCTTCGCCCTGTCCACCATCGACGCCCAGCGCATCACCTACGCCGAGTCGTTCGCCCGGCGCGTCCGGCTCGCGCTGGTGGCCCCCGGCGGCGACACCACGGTCCCCGACAAGGACCGGACGTACGAACTCGCGAAGGACAAGTGAGAGCCGTATGGCCACGAGGATCCTCCCGGCAGTCGGCGACCCGGACGCCGTACGGTCCCTCACGTCGCTGCTCAGCCAGCTCCCGGACGCCGAACCGGTCGCCCCGGTCGCGGACTCCACCCAGCTCGTCGACACCCTCGCCCGGCTCGCCGCCGAGTCGGTCGACGAACTGCCCGAGGTCGTCGTCGTCCACGAGCGCATCGGCCCGGTCCCGGCCCTGGAACTGATCCGCGAGGTCGCCCTCCGCTTCCCGGCCGTCGGCGTCATCCTCGTCACCTCCGACCCCGGCCCCGGCCTCTTCCAGGCCGCCATGGACCACGGCGCCCGCGGCCTGGTCGCCCTCCCGCTCGGTTACGAGGAACTCGCCAGCCGCGTCCAGGCGGTGGCCCAGTGGTCGGCAGGCGTACGCCGGCACCTCGGCGGCGCCGTCGACGTGTTCACCGGAGCGGGCGGCACCGTCGTCACCGTCAGCGGCGCCAAGGGCGGCGTGGGAGCCACCCTGACCGCCGTCCAACTCGCCCTGGCGGCACAGGCGTCCGGCCGGTCCACGGCGCTGCTCGACATGGACCTGCAGGCCGGCGACGTCGCCTCCTACCTGGACGTCCAGTTCCGCCGCTCCGTGGCCGACCTGGCCGCCATCACGGACCTCTCCCCGCGCGTCCTGGCCGACGCCGTCTTCCGCCACGACAGCGGCCTGGCCCTGCTGCTCGCCCCCGGCGAGGGCGAACGCGGCGAGGAGGTCACCGACCGCGCAGCCCGCCAGATCGTCGCCGCCCTGCGCTCCCGGTACGAGGTCGTCGTCATCGACTGCGGCGCCCAGCTCGGCGGGGCAGGCGCGGCCGCCGTGGAGACCGCCGACACCGCGCTGCTGGTCACCACCCCGGACGTGGTCGCCGTACGGGGCGCCAAGCGGGCGGTGCGGATGTGGGAGCGGCTGCAGATCCGCAAGGCGCAGGAGACGACCGTGGTCGTCAACCGGCACACGCGGAGTACGGAGATCCAGCCCCCGCTGATCCAGAAGATCACCGGCACGGCGATCGCCGCCACCACCGTCCCGGCGAACTTCAAGGAACTCCAAGGTGCCGTGGACGCGGGCCGCGTCCACGAACTGGACGCGAAGAGCACCGTGAAGCAGGCCCTGTGGGCCCTCGCGGGCGAACTGGGCCTGGTGGCCGGCGCACCAGAGGGCGGCCGGAAGGGCCACGGCCATGGCCACGGGCGCTTCCGCGGCGACCGGGGCGACCGGGGCGACCGGGGCCCGGCCGGCTTCAGGCGGCGGAAGGACGGTGCGGGGTGAGGGGATTACGCACCAGGAAGCCGCCCGGGGACCGGGAGAGCGGCCAGGTCACCATCGAGTTCCTCGGCATGACCCCGGTGATCATCGCGACGCTGGTGGTGCTGTGGCAGCTCGTGCTCGTGGGATACACGTACACGCTCGCGGGGAATGCTGCGGACGAGGCGGTGCGGGCGGCGACGGCCGCCGGGCGCGGGGCGCGGCAGGGGGCCTGCCAGGAGGCGGGCCTGGACAAGCTGCCGGGCTCCTGGGAGGGAGGTGCCCGGGTGGACTGCGGCACGGCGGGCGGTTACGTCACCGCCGACGTCCACATCTCGGTCCCCCTCCTCTTCCCGGGCACCCTCAGCGTCCCCTTCACCGTGCACGGACACGCGGGGGCCGTGGAAGAGGAGGACGACTGAGATGCCGTACTCCCGCAGGGGGCGAGACTCCCGCAGGGGACGAGCCGGGGACCGGGGCCAGGTGGCCATCGAGTACCTCGGATTCCTCCCGATCCTGGTCCTCGTCGGCATGGCCGTCGTACAGCTCGGCCTGATCGCGTACACCGCCCAGCAGGCCGGCACCGCGGCCCGCGCCGGGGCGCGCGGCGCCTCGCTCCAGCAGAGCGCGCAGGCGGCGTGCGCGGCGGCCGTCAGCAGCTGGCTGGCGGACCGCACCGACTGCCCGCCCGCGGAAGGCGGCGACGAGGTGACGGTCACCGCCACCGTCCACATCCCCTCGATCGTCCCCGGCTGGGACTTCGGGGACGCCACCCGGACCGCCACCATGCCGCTGGACCACTGACCGAGGAGCCGAGGACGCATGAGCCTGCGCGCACGCATCCACTCGCCCGAGGAGCACGGCAGCCGGGGCGAGGACGGACACCTGGTCGCCTCCTACCGGGCCAAGCTCCTGGAGGAGATCGACCTCGCCGAGATGAGCTCGCTGGCGACGGCCGAGCGCCGGGCCCGCCTGGAGCGGGTCCTCGGGCACATCATCAGCCGCGAGGGCCCGGTCCTGTCGACGGTCGAACGCTCCCAGCTGATCCGCCGGGTCGTCGACGAAGCCCTCGGCCTGGGCATCCTGGAACCGCTCCTCGAAGACCCGTCGATCACGGAGATCATGGTCAACGGCCCCGACGCGATCTTCGTCGAACGCGCCGGCCGCGTCGAACAGCTGCCGCTGCGCTTCGCCTCCCACGACCAGCTGATGCAGACCATCGAGCGGATCGTCTCGACGGTCAACCGCCGCGTGGACGAGTCGAATCCGATGGTCGACGCCCGGCTGCCCTCCGGCGAGCGCGTGAACGTCATCATCCCGCCGCTCTCCCTCACCGGCGCGACCCTCACCATCCGCCGCTTCCCGCGCTCCTTCACCCTGCACGAGCTGATCGGCCTCGGCTCGCTCGACGAGAACATGCTCTACCTGCTGGCCGGGCTGGTGCAGGCCCGCTTCAACATCATCGTCTCGGGCGCGACGGGCACCGGGAAGACCACCCTCCTCAACGCCCTCTCCGGCCTGATCCCCGAATCCGACCGCATCATCACCATCGAGGACTCGGCCGAACTCCAGCTCCAGCAGGCGCACGTCATCCGCCTGGAGTCCCGCCCCCCGAACGTGGAGGGCCAGGGCCGGGTCACGATCCGCGACCTGGTCCGCAACTCGCTGCGCATGCGCCCCGACCGCATCGTCGTCGGCGAGGTACGCGGCGGCGAGTCCCTGGACATGCTCCAGGCCATGTCCACGGGCCACGACGGCTCGCTGGCCACCGTGCACGCCAACAGCGCCGAGGACGCCCTGATGCGCCTGCAGACCCTGGCCTCGATGTCCGACGTCGAGATCCCCTTCGTGGCGCTGCACGACCAGATCAACAGCTCCGTCGACGTCATCATCCAGCTCACCCGCTTCGCCGACGGCGCCCGCCGCATCACCGAGATCGCCCTGCTGGCCAGCCACGGGGGCGAGCCGTACCGCCTGGCCACGGTCGCCCGCTTCAACGCCCGCCCGATGGCCGCCGACGGCCGCGTCGTCGGCGCGTACGAGTACCACCCCCTCCCGCACCGCACCGCCGAGCGCCTCTACATGGCGGGCCAGCCCATCCCGCAGGCCTTCGGCGTGGCCCACACACCGGACCAGCTCACCACCCGAGAAGCCAGGTAGGACCGCCCGATGGAACTGGACACGCTCGTCACGCTCACCACCGGCATCACCCTGCTGACCTGCGTCCTGGCGGTCGTCGGACTGCACTCGTACGCCGCCGGAAAGGCCCAGCGCGCGGCCCTGGTCGACCGCCTCACCGCGACCGGCGGGACCCCGGTGGCCGGACGTCGACGCCGCTTCCCGGGGCTGGACCGCCGCCTGCGCCGCACCGCGTTCGGCAGGAAGCTCGAACTGCGCCTGGGGGCGACGGGCCTGGACGTCACACCCGGGGAGTTCTTCGCCTACATGCTGGCCACCGTCGCCGGCCTGTGGCTGATCGGCCAGGCGGCCCTGGCCCCCTTCTTCGGCCCGCTGGCCGGCCTGCTCGGCATCGGTGTCGCGATCCAGTTCCTCAACTGGCAACGCCAGAAACGCATCGAGAAGTTCATCAACCAGCTCCCCGAACTCGCCCGCATCCTCGCCAACGCCACCCAGGCCGGCCTCGCCCTGCGCACCGCCATCGGCATGGCCGCGGAGGAACTGGAGGCCCCGGCCGGCGAGGAACTCGGCAAGGTGGCCGACCAACTCGCCATCGGCGCCTCGATGGACGACGCCCTCGGCGAACTCGCCGGCCGCCTCCCCTCCCGCGAACTGGTCGTCCTCGTCACCACCCTCGTGCTCTCCAACCGCGCGGGCGGCCAGGTGGTCGGCGCGCTGCGCAACCTGACGGAGACCCTGGAGGAACGCAAGGAGACCCGGCGCGAGGTCCGCACCCAGCTCTCCCAGGTCACGATGACGTCGTACGCCGTCCCCGTCCTGGGCATCGGCTCGTTGCTCCTCATGAACGGGGTCAAGGACGGCGCCCTGGAACGCATGACGGGCTCCCCGGTCGGCCAGGCCGCGGTGATCACCGCCTTCGCGCTCTACGCCGTCGGCTTCGTCCTCATCCGCCGCCTGTCCCGCATCGACGTCTGAGAAGGGGAGACACCGACATGGGCCCCGCACTCCCCGGCATACTCCTCGCCCTCCTCATGGCCCTGGGCGTCTGGGGCGTCTTCGCCGGCATCCGCATGTACCGGGCCGACGCCAAGCTCCCCGACGACCTCGCCCTCGCACTGGAGGTCGGCGCCACCCGCACCGGCGCGGCGCACTCCCTCATCGACCGCATGGGCATGCGCTACGCCCCCGCCGTACTGCGGCTGATGGGCCCCTCCCTGGTCGCCAGGTACCGCCGCCGGATCGACCTGGCCGGCAACCCCGGCGGCCTCACCATCGACCGCTACGCCGCCCGCCGCGCCGTCTACGGCTTCCTCGGCGCCCTCGGCTTCCTGGTCTTCCTGCTCCGGGGCCAGTACGTGGTGGCCCTTCTGCTGCTGGCCTTCGGCGCGTTCTGGACGGAGGTGGGCATCTGGTCGGCGATCCGCATCCGCAAGGACGTCATCGAGCGCACCCTCCCCGACTTCCTGGACGTCCTCGCCGTCGTGGTCAGCGCCGGCCTGGGCTTCCGCCAGGCCCTGGACCGGGTGTCGACGCGCTACGAGGGCCCGTGGGCCGACGAACTGCGCATCACGCTCCGCCAGATGGACCTGGGCATGAGCCGCCGGGAGGCCTTCACGGAGCTGCGCCGGCGCAACGACTCCGAACAGGTGGCGATGTTCGTGACGGCACTCCAGCAGGGCGAGGAACTGGGCGCACCGATCGTCGACACCCTGGTCTCCCTGGCCAAGGACATGCGCCGCACGGACGCCCAGAACGCCCGCCGCAAGGCCGCCCGCGCGGTCCCCAAGGCCACGCTGATGATCACGACCTTCATGGTCCCGGCCACGATGATCCTCCTCGGCGCGGGCCTGATCCTGGGCTCGGGGACGGACTTCGGCACGATCACGGGCGAGTAGGGGAGGTGAGCGTAAACAATAAGAGTGCGACTGCACACGTACCGGCAAGGTCAACAACCGATGAAACTAGGTCTAGTAGGGCCCATTTCGCGCAAAACCTTTCGCACATGCAATCAGCTGTGGGACAGTCGTTGCCTGGTTCTCCCGACAGGCCGAGGTCCCGACCGAGCGCAAGGGAGGTGGAGATCGTGGACGCCGTGACGTCCGGCATGACCAGCCAGCAGATCCCCGCCGCCCACCCGCACGGCTCCGCCCACCCTGGAGGGGAACACCATGACCAACTGGCTTCACACCGCCGCCGCCTACCTGCACTCCCGCACCACCGCCCACAACGACAGGGGCCAGACGGCGGTGGAGTACCTGGGCATCATCGCGGTCGTGGTGGCGATCGTACTGGCGATCACGGGGACGGACATCGGGCAGACGATTTTCGACGCGATCACGTCGAAGATCGCCGAAGTCACCGGTGGATGAGCCGATCCGGTCAGCGCGGCGACGCGGGGCAGGCCTTTCCCATCTACATCACGGTGGTGGGAGGCCTGCTTCTGCTGGCCCTCGCGTACTTCGCGGTCGGCCAGGCGGGAGCGACTCGTAGCAAGGCCCAGACGGCTGCGGATGCCGCCGCGCTTGCCGCGGCTCTCGAAACACGGGACCAGCTTGTCGATGAGTGGGTCACGCACATACTCGACCCGGAGTCGTGGCAGGACATCTTCGACGGCAAGGCCCCCGTTACCGACGCCTGTTGGCGCGCTCAACAGTTCGCTGCGCGCAATGACGCGAGCGTTACCTGCCGTCCGGACGGCTTGCTGGGTTACACCGTTGTCGCGGAGACCAATGATGCCGTAGGCGACACCATCGTCCCGGGAACGGAAGGCCAGAAGGCCACGGAGTCTGCCACCGCCGTCATCGAGGGCCGTTGCTCGTTCGACCTTCCCTCCGAGGACCCTGACGGAGCCGAGTTGCCCAGTCTCTCGTGCAAGGGCAAGCAATGGGACCTGAAACCGGATGACCTCACGGATCTACCGCAGCCCGAGGATCTGTTTGACGTCCATCTGGCCGACTCACCAGCGAGTGACGAGTGACGAAGGAAAAGAAGACATGAGCATTCGGATCCCGACCCGCAGAGCGACGCTCTCCCTGGCTGTCCTTCTCAGCCTGACCCTTGGCGCTGTCGGCTGCAGCAGTAGCGGCGGCGACGACGAGAAGCCAGAGGCGACGGTGTCGGCGTCGACTGCAGAGGGGGACGGACCGAGTGCTCAAGAAGGCAACGCAGAGGATCCCTTGGCTGAGCTGCAGGGGAGCAACGGATTGTTGCTGCGGATCACCTCAGCCGAGCGCGACTCCGGTGGTTTCGTGACGGTGAACGGTGAGCTGAAGAACGATGGTGACAAGAGTGTGGCGGTCCCGTCGGGTCTGAGTGGCAACGAGACGGAGATCATCAAAAACGGCCGGTCACTTGGCGGCGCCACGTTGGTCGACTCCAAGAGCAAGAAGCGGTATTACGTTCTGCGTGATACGGAGGGGCGGCCATTGACGACCACGGGGCTCTCAACGATCAAGGCTGGGGACCGACTGGCTGTGTTCATGCAGTTCCCGTCGCCTCCAGCGGCCACGACCGAGGTCACCTTCCAATTGCCGACCTTCGCCAGCGCGACCATCTCCATCTCCGGGTGAGGCACACCATGACCTCACCCCCACGCCTGATGGCCGCACTCACCCTCGTCCTCGCCACCACCCTCTACGGCACCACCACCGCCCACGCCGACGACGACCCCAACGACCCCCCGGGCACGGAACCCTCCGCCTCCGCCCCCGTGGACGTGGACCCCAACGACCCCGACCTGAAGCTCCCGGACGGGGCCACGCTCGCCCAGGCGAAGGTCCTGGACATCAAGTCGGTGGTGGAAGAGCAGAGCGGCGACGAACGCCGAGAGGACACCAACACGAGCGTGACACTCGCGCTCCAGGCCGAGGTGCTGTTCGACAAGGACAGCTCCAAGCTCGGCGCCGAGGCCAAGTCCCGCATCAGAGGCATCGCCGACGAGATCAGGACCCAGAACGCCACCAGGGTCCGCGTCTTCGGCTTCACCGACAACCTCGGCTCCTCCACCCACGGCGACGCGCTCTCCAAACGGCGCGCCAACGCCGTACACGACGTGCTGTCACAGTCCCTCAACGACGCGGGCATCACCTACGAGGTCCGCGGCTACGGCGAGCAATACCCCATCGCCGACAACTCGACGGAGGCCGGCCGCAAGAAGAACCGCAGGGTCGAGGTCTCCTTCCCCCGCTCGGAGTCTTGAGGCCCATGAGGAGGCACATGCGCCATCGCCCCCGTCCTGCCCGCTCACTCCTGACGGCCCTCGCGGCGCTGACGGCCCTGACAACGACCGCGTGCGGCAACACGGACGAAGCGGACGACGAGGCACCCGCCACGCCCCGGGACCGCCCCACGACGTCCCGCCCCGCGCCCCAGCCCTCCTCTTCGCCGGCCGCGGACGGCAGCGACGCGGGCGCCTGCGCCGACGGCAACTGCGAGATCGCGGTGACCGAGCCCGTGACCATCCGCTTCCCGGCACCGGGCGACGCCGGCCGGGCAACGTTGTCGGTGACGAAGGTCGGCCCGAACGAGATCGAGTACGCGGTGACGTCCGGCGACAACCGCTCCGAGGGCGGCGCGAGCGGCCCCGGCCAGGGCTGTCTCACGTACCTCCGCGAAGGCGGCAGCGGCAACTCCTGCGGCGCCCTGGACCCCACCCGCCCGAGCCCGCAGCCCGGCGCCGTGGTGATCCAGGCGACGACGGGCACGGACGGCACGGCGCTCCTCCACATCGTCTCGTCCTCGCCCTGAGCCAGCCCCCTGGGACACGTCACGCCGTGGTGACGTCGATCAGCAGGCTCTCCCGTGCGGTCGCGAACAAGCGGGCCTGCTCGGCGAGGCGTTGCGCGGTCGCCTCGGTGTCGACCAGCAACTGGTACACGTAACCCGCCCGCCCGGCGACGAAGAGCTCCAGGCGCTTGCGGGGTTCGCTCTGCTTCGCCCAGTGGTAGTCGATCTCCAGCCAGAGGGCGTCCCGGCCGTTCTGCCGCGTCTTGTGCGTGGTGACCTCGAGGTCCGCCATGGACGACTCGGCGGTGTCGCGGTACCAGGCCAGCTGCCCCGCCGAGGCGGCCTGCGGAGTCGACCCGTACGACCTGTCCCGCTTGAGGCTCATGTCGTACGCGCCGTCCGGCGAACGCCAGGTGCTCTGCACCTCACTGGCGGGCACTTCGTCCCACCCGTCCGGCCGCCCGAAGCAGGCGGTCAGCGCGGTCTCCCTGACTCGACGCCAGGTTTTGGGCAGCGAAGGCGAACAGGACGAGGCGGGTGCCGAAGCAGAAGCGGAAACGGACGCCGATGCCGAAGCTTCCCCCGAACCCGAACCCGAACCCGAACCCGAACCCGACGCCGAAGCCGACGGCGAAGTCAACGGCGATGCCGATACCGATGCCGACGGCGACTGCGATGCCGACGGCGACGCGGCAGCGACCGAATCCGAGGTCGACGCCGCGTCGGCCGCGACTCCCCGACCGAGCGGCGAAGAGCCCCCTACCAGCGGTATCCCGAAGACGGCCAGCAGCAGCCCCGCGACGGCGGTGATCGCAGAGACCACGGCCGCCACCTCCCCCATCCGCCGCCCCGGCGAGGCGGCGCCCCCACTCGAACTGCTCAACTGCCCTACCACGCCTCTCTGTCACCGACCGGGCTCACTACTGTCGGACACACTCGCGCCCCTGTCCTCGACCGAGCGCGCAGACTTCCTTGACGATGAGCGCACCCCGCCCGAACTGTCCGGTCCAGTGCTCCCGCAGCGCGGGCCGGAGTCGGAGAATGACGGCAGAGGTGCGACTGCTGCGGGGGTGATGGGGCATGGAACGGGGGACAACGGTGGGGAAGAACGGGGCCGGGGCCTCGGTGTTCCTCTCCACGGACAGTGTCAGTGGACCCGAAGGGTTCGGCTGGTGGAGGGACATGGTCAGCAGGGACGTGATGCCGGTCTCGATCACGAGCGAGCACGCCCACCACTTCAAAGGGCAGGTGACCACGGTGGAACTCGTGGACACCGAGTTCTCGGCCTTCTCCTTCTCGCCGATGTCCGCGCGCCGGACAGCGGACCACGTCCGCTCGTCCGACCCGGGGAACTACTACCTCTTCCTCGTCCACGGCAGCCCCGTCGGTCTGGAGCAGCGCCGCAACAACGCTCTGCTCCAGGCCGGAGACGTGGCACTCTTCGACACGTCGCAGCCCCTGGCCTGCGAGTTCCAGGACCATGGCCGCCACTCGCGGGTGAGCATGCTGCGGCTGCCCCGCACGGCTGTGCCGTTGCCCAGCGACAAGACGGACCGGCTGGTGGCCACGCCGCTGACCGCCCGCACCGGCTCGGGCGCGCTGCTCACCTCCTACCTGGCGGGTCTGCGTGAGAACGCCGCGGACTGCGGCCCGTCGGAGCTGCGCCGCCTGGGCACCATGGCCCTGGAACTCACGTTCACCTTCCTCGCCGCCCGCCTCGGCAGTGCTCCGGCGCTGCCGGTCGAGAGCCGCAAGCGGGTGCTCCTGGCCCGTATCAACGCCTTCATCGACCACAACCTGCACGAGCCGGACCTGGGCCCGGCGGCGATAGCCGCACACCACCACATATCGGTGCGCCTCCTGCACGCCCTCTTCGAGGAGGAGCCCGAAACGGTCAGCGCCACGATCCGTCGCCGCAGACTCGAACGCAGCCGGACCGACCTCACCGATCCGCGCCTACGGCACCACACGATCGGCGAGATCGCCGCCCGGTGGGGTTTCCGCCACCCCGCCGCCTTCAGCCGCACCTTCCGCGAGGCGTACGGCATCGCCCCGACCGAAGCCCGCACTGCGCTCCGCGACAAGCAATCCTGCACTCCCCACTGAGGACCGGGACACCGCTCCCCGGCACAGTGAAGCGGCGCAACCACGGCACCGAGCGGGGGAGAAGCCCAAGAGATGACACCGAACGACACGGGGGAGCCCGAGGGCAGACGCCCCTGGGAACGTTCGCCGGCCCGAAGCGGACCACCGCCACGGAGCCCCGGCGACCCCCGCCCGGGGAACGGTGACGGCCCATGGCACACGACGCGGAGCGTGCCGTCCATCGTGGTCGTCGTCCTCATCGTCATCTGGACGGTCTTCGCCGTGCAGTGGAAGGAGAAGGACTGCGCCCTCGTGCCGACCTCCTACATGCTCGTGATCACACACGGCACCCCGAGCATCTTCGAGGGCTGCGGCGACTACGCCGTCGACGTCACGGACGACTAGTCCTGCCGACCGGCTCCGCCGGCCGACGCTGCCGGCCCCTCCACGACCTCCACCCGCGCCCCCACCCGCACACCCCATTCACCCAACGCCCCGGCCTCCGCCTCCAGCACATGCCGTGCCCGCAGCCGCGGCAGCCCCAGCCGGCCCGGCCGCATCGTGCGCACGGCGATGACCGTGAGCCGCCGGTCGAGGTAGGCCACGTCGATGGCCATCCGCATCCGGAACGTGTGCACACTGCCGGCGGGGCTCAGAAGCATCGCCCCGTCGACCGAGTCGCGCCCCAACAGCCCCTTGGTACGCGCCCGGTACGAGCTGGCGATCTCCAACGGCACGCGAACGCCCCCGCCGTCCGCCCCCACCACGACCAGAGCCCCCACCCCGTCCCGCCACCGCCCCATACAGACACCCTCCCTACGACCCCACCGCCTCCCGAAGGTATCCGCCCCGGACCGGTCGGCAGGCGAACCCCTTTACTGCTTCCGGTGCGTTACGGAACCGTTATGGCCCCAAAAGCCACACGTACCGGTGCTTCGGACTCACCGAGCACCTCGGGGAGACAGGATTTGCCCTGGTGTCGCTCGAACCCGGTGGATAGCGTTGCTTCGCTGAAGAGAAGCCTCGTCCCACCCAGGAGCCGACAGTGAATCGCCGCCGCCCCGCCCTCCTCGCAGCGCTCACGCTGACCGCCACAGCGGCCCTGACGCTGTCCGCCTGCGGCAGCGACGACAGTTCCGGCAAGGGGGAGGACAAGATCGCGGGAGCGGACACGGGTGACAAGCCGTCCGCTTCGCCGACTTCGTCCTCCTCGTCCGCTGCGGCAGCGGAGCGCCCCAGGGTGGAGCTGCCGTCGGACTTGAAGCTGACCTTCGAGGGCGCTGAGACCGGAGACCCGGTGAAGGACGCTGTTCTCGCCGACAACGCGGAGCGGATGCGTGCCGTCGACGCCGCTATCGCGGGTACGGACCCTGAGGGCAAGGCACTCGGCTTCTACAACACGGGCAAGGCCCTGGAAGCGGCAGTGTCGTGGGTCGGGCAGTTCGAAAAGGCCAATGCCACCGTGACCGGTCAGGTCCGCTACTTCGACCGCAAGGTGGAACTCAGGGACAAGACCTCAGCCGTCCTCACGTTCTGTGCGGACGAGAGCAAGGGCTTCAGCAAGGACAAGAAGACCGGCAAGGTCGCGAAGACACCGGTCACGAACAACAGTTACGTCCAGTACAACACCAGGCTCGACAAGAATGCCGACGGCGTCTGGCAGACGTCACAGATCCTTTCCACGAGGGGGGCGGCCCAGTGCCAGCCGTAGTGAGGGGGTCGGTATGCGCGGTGGTGCTGGCGGGTATCACGGTGCTGGCCTCGAGCCCGACAGCCTGGGCTGACATCGTGCCGGGTGGGGCGGGCACAGGGTCCGAGACCCAAGTGGACGGGGGCAAGGGAGACCAGTCCGTCTCGGCGACCGCAGGTGCCGTCGTCTTCGACCGTTCCAAGAACGGCTCGGGGGCGTCCGTGGGCCGGGTGGCCGCTGCGACGAACTGGACACCGCCTGCTTGCTACTACGCCCCGAAGTACACCCCGGAGCAGCTGAAGAAGGCCAAGGAGCCCGTCTGGGAGGCCGAGTCCACGGGCTACCAGTGGGACGCCGAGCAGCGCGACAAGTACGTGAACGGGAAGCCGTACAAGGACTTCAACAAGGAGAAGGCCGGCGAGGGCTACTGGTGGGACTCCTACGTCACGCCTGGACGGGAGGGTGACCCGGGGGCGCTCGACTGCAATAAGGACACCTTCTGGGTGGACACCGGTGACGATCCGCCGGCGGACATCCCGCAGGCGATCACGCCGGAGGTCCTCGCCCAGCTCGCCTACGCGGAGATACGCGTCCCCACCACGGAAGTGGAGCTGAGGCCGGCAGGGGAGACCAAGGTGAACCTTCCGACCTGGGCGTGGCTCGACGCAACGGACTTCAAACCCGTGTCGGTGACGGCTTCGGTGCCTCTGCTGGGCGTCAAGGCGACCACCACGGCGGAGCCGGTCTCGGTGAAGATCGACCCGGGTACGGCAGACGCCCAGACCTATCCCGCTTCCGGAGTGTGCGAGGCCGTGAACGGCAGCATCGGTGAGCCTTACGCGAAAGGCAAGGCCGATGAGACGCCCCCCTGTGGGGTCAAGTATCTGCGTTCGTCGGGCAACGGCTCGTATCAGCTGAAGGCCACGGTCACCTGGAAGATCCACTGGACCGGTACCGGAGTGACCGGGGAACAACCCCTGCCCGACGGCGACTTCGGCGGAGAACAGAACGTCGTCGTCCAGGAGATCCAGGCCGTCAACCGCTGAGCAGCGAGACGCCACTGGGGCGGTGGGACAGAGGTGGGGGTCGAGCCACGGCCGGGTCATCCGTAAGGGGTCGTGAAGAACTCAGGCTGATCACCCGGGAAGTCGGGCGGGAAGAACGGAACGACCGTCGACGGTAAGCAGGTCGGCGTTTTCGGTCGCCCCCCATTGCACGAGGCCGTCGGCGTGGCGCCCTTCCTCGTCCAGGTCTTTGCGTACTGCGATCAGTTCCTTGCTTCGCGGAATGGTTCGCAGCTCGCGGGTGCGCTCCACGATGTCCAATTGCGCCCTTGTGGCACCCTCCGCGAACACCCGGATGAACTCATCGAAACGCCCTGTCCATGTCCGGGCCGAGTTGCTCAGTCACCTGCTTGCCGCGCGTGTGCTCCGGACACCGGGCGCCCTGCGAGCGCTTCGTCCAGCTCGTACTGGAAGTGCTCGAAGTTGGTGAGGGCGAACCATCCGCACGGCTCCACCCGCTCCGGAATGATGTCGTCGTTTTCGTCCACGTAGCCCTCGGTGCTGGCATCGTAGAAACAATGTTGCTTCAATACGTGACCAGGCTCCAGATCCTCATGCGCGACAGTCCGGAAGTAACCCTTCTGCCAGACCCAGTTCATGGTGAAGAACGGGGGCATCAACAACCGATCCACCGTCAGCGAGGCGAGATCAGGTTGAGGCTCGTTGGAGGCGACATCATAGATGTAGGCAAGAATCCCTCCGGGAAAACGCCCGCGGGGCCCACTCTCTCCGATTTTCACGATTCTGCCGAATCGGTAGCTGGAGTCAGCCACTTGGAGGACGAACACGTCGCCGATCTCGTGCTTGCGACGCTGCCCCTTCATCTTCTGCAATGGCATCTGCAGATCACCCTTCCTGTCTGATGCCCATCTAGGACAGAAATATCCTGCCGTACCGCACGGCCGTTCCGTAAATCAAGCGCTTCGGCGCTATCGAGTTGATCTGCGGGATGGAAACACCGTTCCTGGCCCGACTGAGACCTGAGGCCCTGACATCCTCGATGAGGCCCTGCTCGATCGCACGCGCCTGCCACTTCTTGAGGCCGGTAGCTCCACGGACCTCCTGGAGCCTCACGATCCCATAGTTCTTAGCGATGTGCTGCCGTTCACGTCTCGCTATGTTATTGGTTATTCCCGCATAAATTTTCCTTCCTTGGGAATCCAACCCATGGTAGACAGAGTAGCCTCCTTGATTGTTACGGGCCTTCCAGGCTCGAAGCGCGATAACCTTGGCACACGGCGCCAGGCCCAGGGCGTCGAGCCAGGACAGCGGGTTGCGTACATAGCTGTGCTGGTTGTCCTCGGGAAGGAGGCCCAGAGGGTCGGGCGTCGTGTACTGAGCCGTCTGGGGATCGTAGTAACGGTAGAAGTTATAGTGCCAGCCACTCTCTTCGTCGAAGTACTGGCCTGGGAATCGCAGTGGACAGTCGACGTCGCCGGGGCGTGCCGGCCCCGCGTCCAGGCCCCACAGCGTGGTCCTGGACCGCCATGCGATCTCCCCCTCCTCGGAGAGGATCTCTGTAGGAGTGCCGATCAGGTCCGTGACGATTGCGTAGAAGCGCCGGTCGTACTCCTGTTGGTCCGCCCCTCGATCCGTCTGCAGGACTGGTCTGTGCGTATCGGGTTCGTACTCCCAGGTCCGGACCCGGCCGGTGACCGTCGCCTCTTCGGCCAGATTCTCTCCGTCCCAGTCGAAGAGAGCGGCATCACTGACCAGTCCGCCATCATCTACACGCTGCTTGGCTATGCGACGGCCAAGAGGGTCGTACCGGTACTTCCAGTGGGCACCCTCAGGCGTGACCAGGTCCGTGAGCCTGTTCTCGGGGCTCCAGACATAGCTCCACACCTTGCGGATTCCAGAGAGTGTCTTTTTGAACCGACGCACGACACGCCCTTGCTTGTCGTGTTCGTACCGGTAGCCGCCGGCCTTGCGTACCAGTGTTCCGCTGGTTTCCCGCTCATCGGTGCCGATGTTGTTCGTGTCGTGCCCGCCATCGGCTTCGGTCATCGGCGCTGCGGCGCGCACCACGTTCCCGACCGAGTCGTAGTCGTATCGCTCCTGCCACTGGCCGCCGGCCACCGACGTCACACGTCCTACGGCGTCGAACCGGAATCTGCGCGATTCTCCGCCCGGAGTCTCCATCGTCGACAGACGGCCACCGGGTGTGTAGGCGAAGTTTCGGTGCCATCGCCGTGTGCGACCCTCCGGGGCCTCGGTCAGGATCTCCTGTCCGACCAGGTGCCCGTCCGGGCTCCACGATTGGGTGAGAACGGTTGATGGGCCGAGTCGACGTCCTACGTCCCGTCCGCAGGCATCGTGCTCGAAGTCCAGCGTGTGCCCCTGCAGCCTGAGGCGAGTGGGCCGGTCTTCGGAGTCGTAGTCCCACCGGGAGACCACTCCGGACGGAGTGACTCTCTGAGTGCGGCGTCCCAAAGCGTCGTACACGGAGCTGACGACACGGCCGTTGACGGACTCGCGGAGGATGCGCCCCAACGGGTCGCGCTGGATCTCGACCTCGGCGTCGGAGTTGCGAGCCCAAACGAGTTGGCCGACAGCATTGTGGCGAAACGTCGTGATACTGCCGTCTGAGCAGTTTTGCGTGACCGTGTTACCCAACAAGTCATAGGTGAAGGCGACCGATTCTCCGGCTTCATTCGAGCGCCGGGTGAGTTGGCCGGCTGCATCGTACTGATAGGTCCGATCGCTTCCATTGAAGTCACGCTCGGCCGTCAATCGGCCCACCGCGTCGAGGTCGAACGTCCAGGCACGCCCCTGCGGATTGGTGACGCTGCGCAGTTGTTGCTCGGTGTCGTAGGTGAACTGGTAGACCGCTCCGTCGGGGTCGGTCCGAGTGCGCGGCAGGTCGAAGGGGCCGACTTCATGACGCACGATTGCACCGGACGGGTCCTGGTGCAGCAGCTCGTTCCCCTCGGCGTCGTACTCCCAGATCTCTCGCGAACCATCGACTTCCTCGCGAAAGGCGGGGAGCCCGTCGACCGTCCACCCCATGCGGGTGGTGACACCCATCGGATCCGTCAGTTCGACGACGCGACCGAAGGAGTCGCGCGAGCATCGTGTGACTCCTCCCAGTGAGTCCGATATCTCCAGCGGGAGTCCCGCCGCGTCCGTCACCAGTGACCGAGTACTCCCGAGCGCATCGGTGTGCGAGGTGAGGCGGCCACCGGCGGCATAGCTGTACCTGGTGACGGCACCGGTCGGGTCCACGGCCTCGACGAGATTGCCGTGCGCGTCGTAACGCTGTCGCCAAGTTGCCCCATCGGGCTCCACCGTGGCGATCGGAAGCCCCAGGTCGTCATACTCCGTCGCCGTGACAGATCCGTCCGGCAGTTGTACGCGCACGGGGCGCCCCGCGTTGTCGTACGCGCACTCGGTACGCCGTTCGAGCGGATCGGTAAGGGCGAGCAGGTTGTCGTGTCGGTCCCAAGTGCGGTGTGTGGTGCCGCCCAGCGGATCGGTCTCGGTGACCAGTTGGAACGAGTCGTTGAACTGGAAGCGGGTGGTGTGCCCGAGCGAGTTGGTCGCCGTCACCGTGCGGGCATCGTCGTCGTACGAGTAGGTGTAGTCGAGGATTCCGTCGACCCCTCGTGCGGCGACACACCTGTCCGAGTTGTCGTACGTGTAGCGGTACCACGTGCCTATGCGGTCTTCCCAGCCCGTAATCCGATGACGCTCGTCGTAAGTGAACTTCAGGGGGAGACCGGATGAGTTGTATATCTCGGCCAGGTCGCCACGCCGGTTGTACGCGTATCTGCGCAGGGACGGCCGGTCAGGGTGGTTGAGGAGGGTCAGGTCGGTGATCCGACCGTCCTCGCATGCCACTCCGATGCGGTAGCCACCGTGATGCACGACCTCCTGCGGCGTGCCCTCGATGTCATAGGAGATCGAGATCGTGTTGCCGTTTCGATCGCTGAGAAGATGCAGACACAGCTCACCTTCACTCCGCCCGGGTGTGGGGCGGAAATGGAGTGTCTGTCCGGTCTCCGGTTGATGCACGGTGATGTCACCACCGGGCGTGCCGTTCCAGCGAATGGGCCACCTTGGCCCCTCAACGGGCAACAGGACCACGTCCCGTTCTGGGACGGGGTAGTAGAGAGTCATGCCATCGGCCGTGAGAAAACGCACCCCCGAGCGGTCCAGTTGCAGCCGCTGGTCGAGGGTCGAGGACCAACTGCGCCCGAAGAGCCGACCTGTTGTCAGACCGGTCCGATGGTGACGTTCCAAAATGAGAGGAAGGACCCCCGGCAGGGACACGTCCGTCTCGGACATCACCATCTGACCCGTGGCCATGTCGATGGGGTCGCCGCAGGTGACCAGTTTCTTCATCGGACGGCCCAGGGCGCGGGCCCCTTTCCCCACCCCCTTGACTCCCATGGCCATACCCTTGAGACCGACCTTGCCGAAGGCTTTCAGCCCTTTCGCGAGTCCGCCGAGGGTGGTGAGGCCTTTCATGCCGGGTATGCAGTCCAGCGCGGCGAGTCCCACGTCCCACAGGGATGCTTGGCCCTTGCGATATTTGTTGAGCGTGTCGGCGAGGACGACGAGGGCGGCGACGAGGACGATCGCGCCGAGGATCGGGCCGCCGATGATCATCGCGACGATGCCGACGACGGCGACGACGACCTTGCAGACCGCGACGATGGTGTCCCAGTTGTCGGAGAACCAGTCGCCGACGTCCTCCCACCAGGACCGGTTCTGGATGCCGGCGTCGGACGCCTCGTCGATCTTGTTCTTGGCCTCCCGCGCCGCGTCCTCACGCATCTTGCGCGCGTCCTCGGCCATCTTCTTCGCCGCGTCCAGCGCCCCCTGCGCGGAGTCGACGGCGGACTGGGCGTCGGCGTGAGCGGTCTTGGCGTGCTGGACGTCACGGGTGGCGGCCCGGACCTTCGCCTCGTCCGGTTTGTCCGCGTCCGACTTACTGCCCGTCGGATCGTCCTTGTACTTGTCCGCCTCCTTCGACGCCCGCGTCACCCACGAATCCGCCGAGGACAACTTCGACTGCGCCGACGTCAGGTCCTGGCGCGCCTCCCGCGCCTTGACCAACGCCCTGTCCGCCAGCGCCTGCGCCCGCTCCAGCTTCGGCCAGAAGTCCGCGAGCGCGTCACCGCACATCCCGTACGACTTCTCCAGCTTCCTCAAGTTCTTGGGAACCCCGTCGAACTCCTCCTTGAAGACCGTCGCCGACTTCCCCGCCCACTCGGCCAGGGTCGACTCCCCCGCCATGCCCTTCACCAGACGCAACGCCTCCGACACATCGTCGGCGAAGTCGTGCAACGTCTTGGCGAGCGTCCGCACCCGCTGCGGATCCCCCGGGGTCGGGTCCTTGTCCAGGTCCAGCACATGCCAGTCACTCGGCCTGTGGCCCACCATCCCCGCAACCCCCCGTCAGCTCACGCGTCGCACCAGCAACCACCCGTACGCACACGTGAACTTACAAGGCGCAGCAGTTCGAATAAAGGTCATCCGGCCAGACGCCCAGGTGATTGAAGGACGGCCTGCGGGGTCTGTCGTCGGCTTGTGAGACGGAACTGCCGCCCAGTCCCGTTGGGGCCGCCGAGGGACAGGTCTCGCCCTGGTGTCTCTCGGCTCCGATGGATAGCGTTGCGTCGCTGAAGAGAAGCCTCGTCCTACTCAGGAGTCGACCGTGAATCGCCGCCGCCCCACCCTGCTCGCAGCGCTCACGCTGACCGCCGCAGCGGCCTTGACGCTGTCCGCGTGCGGCAGCGACGACAGCCCCGGCAAGGGAGAGGGGGAGGACAAGATCGCGGGGGCGGACACAGGGAGCAAGCCGTCTGCCTCCCCGAGTCCTAGCGAGACGACAGCCGGAGACCGGCCGGTGATCAGCTTTCCGTCCGACGCCAAGAACGTCTTCGAGGGCGGCAAGACGGGCGATGCCAAGAAGGACGCTGTCCTAGCGGACAGCTCATTGGCGGTGAACGCGGTGGACGAAGCCATTTTCAAGGGCAGTACCGGCACGAAAGCGCTCGGCTACTACAACACCGAGAAGGCCCTGAGCTCGTCGATTACGTACGTGCAGGGCTACATCGACGACAATGACACCTGGATCGGTGTGACCCGGTACTTCAACCGTGAGGTCACCTTCTCAGACGAGGGCCAAGCGTACGTGACCTACTGCTCGGACGAGAGTAAGTCGTACATCAAGAACAAGAAGACCGGCAAGGTCGACAGGTCGGCGTCAACGGCTGACAGCTACGTTCTTTACCACACAAAGCTCGCCAAGAACGCAGCCGGTGTCTGGCAGACCACCGATATCGCTTCTACCCGGGGGGACAAGGCGTGCCAGCCGTAAGAACGTTGGGCAGGACGGTGACCGTTCTGACTCTTGTCTGTGTATCCGTTCTCGTCGCGCCGTCGGCATTCGCTGAGCGTGGTAAACACGGGAGCAATGGTCAGACGGAGCAGCACGCCGAGGCCGGTGGTGACGGGACCGTTTCGGTGAGCGTGGGTGGTGTTGTCTTCGATCGTTCGAAGAACGGTAGTGGAGATTCGGTGGGGCCCGTGACGTCGGCGACGTCGTGGAGCCCGCCGGCGTGCTGGTACGCCCCGAAGTTCTCGCCCCAGGAGTTGCAGGATTACCTGGAGCCGATCTGGGAGGCCGAGTCCACGGGATACCAGTGGGATGCCGAGCAGCGGGAGAAGTACAACGCGAAGGATGAGAAGAAGGGATTCCACAAGGACAAGACCGGCCAGGGATATTGGTGGGGCTCGTATGTGAACGAGAGCTTCCCGCCGGGCTGGGACAAGTGCGACACGGATTACTTCTGGGTGGACATCGGCGACCCGCCACCCGCGGACAAGGAGAACGCCGTCACCCCGGAAGTCCTCGCCGAGCTCGCCTACGCGGAGATCCGTGTCCCCGGTACCGAGGTGACGTTGGCGCCCGCGGGGGCGACCAAGGTGAACCTTCCGACGTGGGCCTGGCTGGACGGTGCCGAGTTCAAGCCGGTCTCGGTCACCGCGTCCGTGGAGGAGATCGGTATCTCGGCGACGGCCACGGCGGAGCCGGTCTCGCTGCAGATCAAGCCGGGCACGCCGGATGCCGAGACCTACCCCGCCTCGGGAGTCTGCGAGATCAAGGGCGGTCGTATCGGTGCTCCGTACGAGAAGGGCAGGGCGGACGACACACCGCCGTGCGGCGTGAAGTACCTGCGGTCCTCGGGTGACGGGACGTTCCCGCTTCAGGCGACGGTCACGTGGGAGATCCACTGGACCGGCACCGGCCCCACGGGCGGAGACCTGCCCGACGGGACGTTCGGCGCGACCCAGGATGTCGTCGTCCAGGAGATCCAGGCCGTCAACCGCTGATCCTTTCCGCCAGTCCTCAGGGCGGCGGCGGTCGCCAGGGCGTCACGCAAACCGGATGGCGTCGTTCCTCTCATCGGTGCGGTGGATCGGTGAGAGGGGACGGGCGCATGGCGGAGCGGCTTGCCGTGGACGGGGACGAGCTCGGGCGGTTCATGAAGTCGCTGAGGGAGTCGTCGACTTCGCTCAGGGGAGTGCGGAAGGCGCTGTCGGACGCGACGGTCCTCGGGCTGGGCACGGATGAGCTGGACTCGGCGTGCGAGGCATTCCAGGAGGACTGGAAGTACGGCTCCGAGGAGATCGGCAAGCAGACCGAGGACCTTGCCGACATCATCGGCAAGAGCAAGGACAGTTACCTCGAGGTCGACAAAGCGCTCGAGGCGGCGGTGCGGAAGTGACCGTCACGGCCGGCCAGGACCAGTACGGCGCCGCTCTCGACCCGCAGTCGCGGGCGGACCTGGGCAAGCCGCAGGGGCTCAAGTCCGCTCCGCCCATCCCGAACCCCGGGTATCCGCACCTCGGCTTCAATCCGGTGCCGGGGGACACGGAGACCGTGCGGGGGCTGGAGAAGAAGCTCAGCGGATGCGCGAAGGTGCTCCAGGAGGCGTACGACCTCGTCACCAAGCTTCTCGACGGCAGCTGTTGGAAGGGCGACGCGGCCGTCGCCTTTCGCGAGCATTTGGACGGCGGTCCGTTGCCGCTGAACCTGAGGAACGCGGCGCACTCGGTCCGCAAGGCGGCCCGGCAACTGGACCGCTGGGAGGGCGAGCTGGACGACTTCCAGCGGCGGGCCAGGAAGCTGGAGGACGACGCGAAGGAGGCCCGGGCCGCGCTCGACCGTGCGCAGGGGCGCGCGGACTCGGCGGGCCAGGACCCCGGCCTGAAGAAGGAGGGGGCCGATGGCGATGCCGCGCACAAGGCACTCACGCGCGCGAACGGTGATCTCGATGACGCGCTGGCCGAGCTGAAGAAAGTCATCGGCAAGGCGAAGAGGCTGGCCGAGGAGCACGAGGAGAAGGCCGGGTACCGGGCGCGGAAGATCCGCGACGCCACGAAGAAGCTGGTGCCGCACGAGCCGGGTTGGTTCGACGAGGCACTCGACTGGCTGGGCGACAACCTCCCGGACATCCTCAGTTTCGTGGCGGGTCTGATCGGTGTCGTGGCGCTGCTTTTCGCAGGGCCGTTGGGGCTGGCGACGGTGGCGGCGTTGATGCTGACGGCTTCTGCGCTGAGCGCTACGGCGCTTGGCCTGCGGCTCGGCGACGCAGAGGTGCGAGCGTCTCTGATGGACGGGATCACCGAAGGGGAGCTCGACGCGGATTTCTGGAGTAACGCGGTCTCGGTGGGTGCGGATTTTGCAGGCGTGCTGCCGGGGCTCGGAGCTGTTTCTAAGGGGGGTATCGAAGCGGCAGATGCCATTCAGACGGGTGCCGGGTCGATGAATGTTTGGCAGAAGCTTGCCACCTTCGGGTCGAAATCGCTGGACGAAGCTGGCCAAATCGCTGGACTGGAGAATCAGTTGATTGCGCGAGCTGTGCGCGGGTTCAGTGATCCGGAAAAGGCGGCGAAGGTCGTCTCCGCGACATCTGGCCTCACCGGGATCGCCACCGGCGGTTTCGGCCTCTACCACAAGGCCGTAGATGCAGACGATGACGGTATCAAGGACGGTGCCGTAGCGGGAATCGACGGATCCCGTCTCGTCCTTGATAATGGTGGGCTCGTCGGACTCGTTCGTTACGTCCTCTAGACCTGCTCGGGAGTGCCAAGTTGCATTCTGTAAGTAATTCCCCGGCTTGGAACTGTCGATCGACGCGATGGGCTTGGGTATTGCACATGACCATGAACATCATTGGGCTGATCGGATGGGCCACAGGCTGGATCGCGTTGTTGCAGGTGTCGCTCTGGACTCCAGACTGGGTCGTATGGGTTTTCATGCCCTACTTCATCTACGGCCCGTACCGAGTGCTGATCCAGTTCAAGTACTTTCCGGCAGCATTCTTGATGCTGCGTGTTCTGCGTGCATACCCATGGGAAGTTGTACGAGATGCTCCACGAGGGTTGACCAGGCGCCCAGAAGTGGTGAGTAAGCAATATGGGTGGTTTGAGTTCATCAACCCGGCTTTCTCTGATCAGCGGCTACCGCTCGTATTCCCCAGCCACCTGCGGCGGCGATGGTGGGCTCGCCGAATGTCCCCCCGTACCGAGGCCCGTTTGAGGGCGGAGATCGCGACCATCTGGTTTGCCGGGGATCCGCGGTTCATCGGAGTTGTTGCCGCGCCGCCTCGCTGGGGAACGGTCCCCCGTCGGCTCCATGTCGTCGA
Source organism: Streptomyces sp. NPDC042336 (assembly GCF_055581985.1). Classification (NCBI taxonomy): domain Bacteria; kingdom Bacillati; phylum Actinomycetota; class Actinomycetes; order Kitasatosporales; family Streptomycetaceae; genus Streptomyces; species Streptomyces sp. NPDC042336. The sequence continues at coordinate 285,810 of NZ_JBVJEA010000008.1, forward strand.
GCAGCGCACAGACGCACGGAGTGGTCGGCACTTTGCCGACTGGGGTGCTACGCCCGATGACATCGAGCGTGGGCGACGCGCCGGCGTTTATCCGGTCAATCCTTGAGTCATGAGACGAGGCGTGCTGTGAGTTCTACTGTGGTCGTCGCCCACGAATCTCTTCATGCCCCTTACGCAGAACTGTGGTTCGCTGAACCCGCAAGCTTCATGGCCCTGCCCCTGGAGGCTCTTCTCGCAGAGCCGGAAACGCCTGAGGCCGACCGGCTGTACGCCGCTGCTGCTCCGTTGCTCGCGTCCGCTCCGAACGAAATGGCCCGGCAGCAGTTCATCGCGTTGTTCGCCTCGGGACAGCGGGCGCTGGGCGCGCTGCGCGAGCACGGGACGGTCCATTGTTCCGTGGGCCTGCACCGTGACGACGTCGGCGGTGGCGCACAGCCGTTGCTCTCCTTGTTCACCATCACCTGGCGAGGCACCGCAACGGCTCCGCGTGCGGCGACCGCTGCCCGGGCTGTCACCGAATCGGCCGGTCACCGCCAGGTCGAGTATCTCGAACTGGCCTGTGGCCCCCTCACCATCAGTGAGGTCGTGCGCCGTCCGGCGGCGCAGAGCCCCCTCCCCCAGCTCCCCCTCCTCCAGGTTCACGCTCACCTCCCGCATCCCGACTGCAAGCGGATGGCCGTGTTCACGGTCAGTACCGGGGCGGTCGGGCGTCGGGAGGAGTACCGGGGGTTGTTGAGGGGGATCGTCGAGACCGTTCGTTTCGAGGGACCGCTGGGGGCGGTCCCGTAGGCCTCGTAATCGTGTTGAACGGGGCCTCGGCCGACGGTAGGAAGGCAGCATGACTGGACTCGGTGCCGTATTCCGCCCCCAGCTCGCCCCCGAGCGGCTGCGTGCCGTGGCGCGTGTCGCCGATGAGGTGGGGCTCGAGGAGCTGTGGCTGTGGGAGGACTGCTTCCGCGAGGGCGGGATCTCCACGGCCGCCGCCGCCCTCGCGTGGACCGAGCGGGTGCGGGTCGGGGTCGGGCTGTTGCCCGTGCCGTTGCGGAACGTGGCCGTCACCGCGATGGAGGCCGCCACGCTGCACCGGATGTTCCCCGGCCGTGCCGTCCTCGGCGTGGGGCACGGGGTGCAGGACTGGATGGGGCAGGTCGGGGCGCGGGCCGAGTCGCCGCTCACGCTGCTGCGGGAGCACCTCGTGGCGCTGCGGGCGTTGCTGGGCGGGGAACGGGTGACATCGAAGGGGCGCTACGTCCGGCTTGACGACGTCGCGCTGGACTGGCCGCCGGAGCAGGCCGTCGAGGTGCTGGCCGGCGCCACCGGGCCCCGTTCGCTGCGGCTGGCCGGTGAGGCCGCCGACGGGACCGTGCTCACGGCGAACACTCCGCCGGACGGGGTGCGCCGCGCCCGGCGCCTCATCGACGAGGGGCGGGCCGCGGCCGGCCGGACGGACGCGCACAGGGTCGTCGTGTATCTCCTCACCGCCACCGGCCCCGGCGCCGGTGAAAGGCTCCGGAGCGAGCTGGTCGCCGAAGGCGTCGGGGACGTCCCGGACCTCGGGGCCGCCGGGGGCGCCGAGGCCGTCGCCGACGCCGTGCGGCGGCTGGCCGGGGCCGGGGCCGACACCGTGATCCTCCAGCCCACCGGCGACGAGCCCGACCCGGAGGGATTCGTGCGGTTCGCCGCCGAGCAGGTCCGGCCCTTGGTGGTGGCCTAGTCATGTCCGCCGACCCCTCCTTCGACAACGATCGCTCGACGCGCCGTTCCGTCCGCCGTTCCGCCAGCCGTGACTTCGACGAACTCGTGGCCGAGGGCGCCGCCGTTCCCACCGAGGGGTGGGACTTCTCCTGGTTCGAGGGACGGGCCACCGAGGCCCGGCCGTCCTGGGGATACGCCCGGTCCATGGCGGAGCGGCTGGCCGGGGCCACCGCCGTACTGGACGTGCAGACCGGGGGAGGGGAGGTGCTGGACTTCGCCCTCGAAGCCGCCGGCCCGCAGCGCGCCCCGCTCGTCGTCGCCACCGAGGGCTGGGAGCCCAACGTCGCCGAGGCCACCCGGCTGCTGCGCACGCGCGGGGTCCCGGTGGTCGCCTCGGCGGACGACGCGCCCCTTCCCTTCGCGGACGGCGCCTTCGACCTGGTCGTCAGCCGGCATCCCGTCGAGCCGCACTGGGACGAGCTGGCCCGCGTGCTCGCGCCCGGCGGCACCTACTTCGCCCAGCACGTCGGGCCCGCCAGCGTCTTCGAGCTCATCGAGTACTTCCTCGGGCCGCTGCCGGAAGCGAGCCACCGGCACCGTCACCCGGAGCGTGAGCGCGCCGACGCCGAGGCGGCCGGGCTGGAGGTGGTGGAGGTGCGGGCGGAGCGGCTGCGGATGGAGTTCTTCGACGTCGGTGCCGTGGTCCACTTCCTGCGCAAGGTGGTGTGGATGGTCCCCGGGTTCACCGTCGAGGCGTACCGGGACCGGCTGCGCGACCTGCACGAGCGCATCGAGGACGAGGGACCGTTCGTCGCCCACAGCTCCCGTCACCTCTTCGACGCGCGCAAGCCGCCGGCGACGCCCTGACCACCACCCCCGGCATGCGGTCCTCACGCGTGCGCCCCGACCGTCACCTCCCCGATCACCAGCTCCGCCCCCGCCTCCAGTACGGCCCCCACCCGTTCCACACGGTCCGCCAGCTCGCGTTCCTGCCGTGCCGTCAGGGGGCCAAGCGGCTCCACCGTGACCGTCGTACGGCGGCCCCGGCGGCGCTGGTGCCAGACGCCCGCCACGACCCCGTCCACCAGCAGCACGGGGAAGTTGCCGGCCTGCCCGCCCGCCAGAGCCCGCCGGTACGCGGCCCCCGGGAAGAGCAGCTCCCGCGGCTGCGCGGCGACGACGTACGCGTCGAAGTACGGCAGCAACCGCACCCCCCGGGTCAGTTCGTCCCGCTCCGCGGTGTCCGGGAACCCGGTGTCGCCGGCCACCACCCACGCCGGCGCCCCCTCGAAGCGGACCTCCTCGATCTCGCCCGCGGCGGCCAGTTCCGCGTAGTGGGCCTTCGCCCAGCCGGGCGGTGCGGCCAGCCAGCGGGCGAAGTGCTGCGGTGTCGCGGGTCCGTACGCGTACAGGTATCGGCGTACGAGGAGTCGCGACGCCTCCTCGGGCGGCAGCGGGGTGAAGTGGGGCGGGCGGGTGTACGTCACCTTGCGGCCGCGGTTCGGGCCGAAGGAGAGGGCGCCGCACTGGCCGGCCCGGTGCATGACCTGGCGCCAGCGGGGCCACATGGTCTGGAAGGCAGGCATGACCAGGTCACCGGCCCAGGGGCCGGTACGGGCGACGACCTCCTCGCCGAGTTCGTCGACGGTCAGGAAGGCGCCGTCGAGCGCGTCGGCGATCGCCGCCACCACCTGCCCGGCCTGCTCCTCGGTGAGGTGGGCGCCGGTGGCGGAGGCGGCCGTGCGGGCCGGGATCGCGGGCAGGGCGGCGCACCACATCGGCAGGTCGCGGGCCGGGAGCAGGTGCACCGTCCCGCGTGGGCCGTGCGCCTTCACCAGCGAGGGCGGGGGAGGAGGCGGGGAGGGCGGCGCGGTGGGCGAGACGGTCGGCCACAGGGCGCCGCGTACGTCCGCGCGGGCCACGCCGTCGGCCCGCAGGCCGACCGACAGCTCGGCCGCGGACAGTACCTGGGCGTGGACACCCAGCATCGAGGCGGCCACGTCGGCGACGGGCGTGCCCGTACGGGCGTACTTGGCCAGGAACTGCCGTTCGAATCGTCGTGCGCTCGCCGCGGCCCAAGTGATCCCCGTCGTCTTCGTCATGAGGTGACGTTAGGAGAGGGGTAGGACGGAAGTCGTCCTACCCCTCCAGGGACCGTTTCGGTCGTCGGGAGGGAGCGGGGGAGAGGGGATCTTCCGGATTTAAGGGGCGCACCTTCGCAAATATCTACGCGCTGGCGGCAGGGTGCGGAACCGCTTGTCGATCCTCACAGGGTTTCCACATCGTTATTCACCGTTGTCCTTCTCGGGTCGAACTCGACGCACCCGGTCGCGTAAGTTCGAGCCCAGGTGATTCGCGTGAGCAAAGTCTCGTGCGTGGCACCGCGCAGTGGAGGGGGCTGCGCGGTGCCGGATCGGGCATCGGTCGCCCGCCGGTCGAGCGCCGGACCGAGGCCGGGTCAAGCTTCGGCGTCCCGGTGACGTCACCCGGACGGGGGAAAGGGGCTTCCCTGCTGCGGCGCCCCTCGTCGGCCCGGCCGGGTCACTCCAGTCGCACCCGAATCGGCGGCTCGCCCGGTGGCGCACGGTGATTTGGCCACCGTTCGGGGCGGAATGAGGGCCTCCGTGGTCATCCGGGCGTCGCCGTGCGACTCCGGAGAGTAGTTGTGGCACGCCGATGCACGCAGCATCACTTACGAAGGGTTATGGTGGAAACCCCCCCTCGGGCCGGTCCGTCTCCCCCCCCACGGACCGGCCCGTTTTTTTGTGCTCTCCCGGGCGCCCCCGCGAGTGGGGCGCCCGTAACGAGGAGTTCACCGGTGCGCCGTCCCGTGTCGTGGCATGGCGGCGCTTGTTCGAGGGCATAAGCCAAGCAGGTCGACGCCCGAACCACGGGTGTCGGATCTCAGCGGACGGCACGGAGCCGTCCGCCCGGGAGGCCCTTTGCACCAGCCCCACCGTGCGGTCACGGCACGGAAGACGCGGCGGAGGGCCGGTCCACGGCCCGCGCCAGTGCAGGGCGGCCCCAAGGACCAGCCCGGCCGTTCCCGTCCGCCCCGCGGACGGGACGTGAACGGCCAGGCGGGCCCTGGACCGGTCGGCTCGTTCCCGCCCTCCGGGTGCGGCTCGTTCCCGCCCTCCCGGCCCTGCGTCCACTCCGTCGCTCCCCGACCTCTTCCGAGGGGGTACGTCCTTCCGTGGTGACCAGCACAAAGCGCCACAAGCCCGACAGGCGCACCTACGTTCTCGACACCAGCGTCCTGCTGGCCGACCCGAACGCCCTGAACCGCTTCGACGAGCACGAGGTCGTGCTCCCCATCGTCGTGGTGACGGAGTTGGAGGCCAAACGGCACCATCCCGAACTCGGGTACTTCGCCCGGCAGGCCCTGCGCCTGCTCGACGAGTTCCGGGTGCGGCACGGTCGCCTCGACGCCCCCATCCCGATCGGGGACCTCGGCGGCACCGTCCGTGTCGAGCTCAACCACTCGGACCCCAGCGTGCTGCCCACCGGCTACCGCCTTGGGGACAACGACTCCCGCATCCTCGCGGTCGCCCGCAACCTGCAGGCGGAGGGATTCGACGTCACCGTCGTCTCCAAGGACCTCCCCCTCAGGATCAAGGCGTCCTCCGTCGGACTCCTCGCCGAGGAGTACCGCGCCGAGCTGGCCATCACGGACGCCTCCGGCTGGACCGGGATGTCCGAACTCACCCTGCCGGGTGAACAGGTGGACGTGCTCTTCGAGGAGGGCCGGGTCCACGTCCCCGAGGCCGCCGAGCTGCCCGTGCACACCGGTCTGACCATCCAGTCGGAGCGCGGCAAGGCGCTCGGCCGGGTCACGCCCGACGGGAACGTCCGGCTGGTGCGCGGCGACCGGGAGGCGTTCGGCATCAAGGGCCGCAGCGCCGAGCAGCGGATCGCCCTCGACCTGCTCCTCGACCCGGACATCGGCATCGTGTCGATGGGCGGCCGGGCCGGCACCGGCAAGTCGGCGCTCGCGCTGTGCGCGGGACTGGAGGCCGTGCTGGAGCGCCGGCAGCACCAGAAGGTGATGGTCTTCCGTCCGCTGTACGCGGTGGGCGGGCAGGAGCTCGGCTATCTGCCCGGCTCCGAGGCCGAGAAGATGAGCCCCTGGGCGCAGGCGGTCTTCGACACGCTGTCGGCGGTCACCAGCCGGGAGGTCATCGAGGAGGTGACCGCGCGCGGGATGCTGGAGGTGCTGCCGCTCACCCACATCCGGGGACGCTCGCTGCACGACGCCTTCGTGATCGTCGACGAGGCCCAGTCGCTGGAGCGGAACGTCCTGCTGACCGTGCTGTCCCGGATCGGGGCCAACTCACGCGTCGTACTCACCCATGACGTGGCCCAACGGGACAATCTGCGGGTGGGCCGGTACGACGGGGTCGTCGCCGTCGTCGAGAAGCTGAAGGGGCATCCGCTCTTCGCGCACGTCACCCTGACGCGCTCCGAGAGGTCCCAGATCGCGGCGCTCGTGACCGAAATGCTGGAGGACGGCCACATCTGACCCGTCTCCCACCGGTTCCGAGAACTCCGACCCGACAAGGGCCGGTTACCCGTCGGTCGGCGCCGTCCGGAAAGGCCCAGAGCCTAGCCGGGCGGCGCCTCGGTGTGTGGGAATTTCCGCGAATCCCCTGGGCCAAACGGGATGTGAGCTTTCACACTCAACACAGAATTGCCTCACCCCGCCGGGTTACGGCAGAGTCTCATTCCTGTCAGGCCCCGCATACGACACAGCTGTACCCCCAGCGGTACGGCGCCCCAGAAGCACCAGATCCAACTCCATAGCCGAGTCGTATGCCGCCCGAGCACCACGCGGCGCTCCCGTCGAGGGAGTTGTCCACCGGGCCCGTGCCTCCCGTGACCCGTAGTTGGGGAGGCCAGTGCCAGGGGCACGATTGCGTCCGCGAGGGTCACCGAAGCGGGCGATGCTGGAAGGAAACCGTGTGAGCCGGATCTCGGTCCGGGGATTCGCAGTGGCCTCGGCCACGGCGGTCACCGCCGTCGGAAGCGTCGTCGGAGTTGCCTCGGGCAGCGTCGCGCAGAGCAACGACGACGCGGAGGCGACGGCAGCAGGCACGACCCTGCTCGCCGACATCCCCATGGGTGAGCAGGCGCAGGTGCAGACCGCGTCCCTGACGCAGCAGGCCGACGTGCAGGCCATCGCGGCGGACGCGAGCGCCAAGAAGGACGCCGAGGAGGCGGCCCGCAAGGCCGCCGCCAAGACCGCCGTGGCCAAGCAGGAGAAGGCCAAGAAGGCGGCCGCGGACGCCAAGAAGCGCGAGGCGCAGAGGGAAGCGGCCAGCCGCGACGCCAAGCGCGAGTCCACCACCTTCGCCGTCCAGAGCTCCTACAGCACCGGCCAGATCCAGGCGATGGCCCGGCAAATGGTGCCCAGCGGCCAGTTCCAGTGCTTCAGCAACATCGTGGACCACGAGTCCAGCTGGAACTACCAGGCCGTGAACGCCTCCTCCGGTGCCTACGGCCTCTTCCAGGCCCTCCCCGCGGGCAAGTACGCCTCCGCGGGCGCCGACTGGCGGACCAACCCGGCCACGCAGATCAAGTGGGGCCTCAGCTACATGGACGGCCGATACGGCAGCCCGTGCGAAGCCTGGGCCTTCTGGCAGGCCAACCACTGGTACTGAGCCCGCCGTCCGCCCGTCGTCCCCGTCGGCGCGGCCCACGCTCAACCTCGCGCAGCCCCTCACCGTCCTAGGGTGAGGGGCTGTCGCGCTCCCGCCATGTACGGTCGGACCGGACGACTCCGGGGGGAGTGGTGGGGAAAGACGGGGGAAGAGGACGGATCATGTCACGAGTGCCAGGGTGGCTCGGCCGGCTCGGCGCCGGACTGACGCGGGCCGGCGAGCGGTTGGAGCAGCGCCGCGAGGAAGCGCGGCGGGACGACGCCGACGACGGACCGGCGCACCACTCCGACCACGTGCGGCGGCCCCCGGCCCCCCAGGACGACGACGTGGTCGAGCACGCGGCCGCGGACCCGGTCGCCGAGCACGCCGGGGCGTACCGCGCAGCAGCCGTCGGCAGCCGCCCCGACCCGGCGCAGGCCGTGCCCTGGGGAGTACGGGTGGCCGCCGAGGCCGGCTGGCGGCTGCTGGTGCTCGCGGGCACCGTGTGGGTGCTGATGCGGGTCATCAGCGCCGTACAGCTGGTGGTGCTGGCGTTCGTGGCCGCACTGCTGATCACGGCGCTGCTCCAGCCGGCCGTGGCCTGGCTGCGCCGGCACGGGGTGCCGCGGGGGCCGGCCACCGCGCTGACCGCGATCCTCGGATTCGTGATCATGGGCCTGATCGGCTGGTTCGTCACCTGGCAGGTGATGGAGAACATCGACAACCTCTCCGACCAGGTCCAGGACGGCATCGACGAACTGCGCAACTGGCTGCTGAACAGCCCGTTCCACGTCACCGACAAGCAGATCAACGAGATCGCCAAGAACCTGCGCGACGCGGTCGGCGCCAACACCGACCAGATAACGTCGGCCGGACTCGAGGGCGTCACCGTCGTCGTCGAGGCGCTCACCGGCATCCTGCTGGCCGCCTTCTCGACGCTCTTCCTGCTCTACGACGGCAAGCGCATCTGGCAGTGGACGCTGAAGCTGGTGCCCGCGGCGGCCCGCCCGGGCGTCGCCGGAGCCGGTCCGCGCGCGTGGCGGACGCTGACCGCGTATGTGCGCGGCACGGTCGTCGTGGCGCTGATCGACGCCATCTTCATCGGCCTGGGCATCTACTTCCTGGACGTGCCGATGGCCGTCCCGCTGGCCGTGTTCATCTTCCTGTTCGCCTTCATCCCGCTCGTCGGCGCGGTGGTGTCGGGCGCCCTCGCGGTCGTCGTGGCGCTGGTGACGCAGGGCATGTTCGCGGCGGTCATGACGCTCGTGGTGGTGCTGGCGGTGCAGCAGATCGAGGGGCACATCCTCCAGCCGTTCATCCTCGGGCGCGCGGTGCGGGTCCATCCGCTGGCGGTGGTGCTGTCGGTGGCCGCCGGCGGCATGGTGGCCGGCATCGGCGGCGCCGTGGTCGCCGTACCGCTGGTGGCGGTGACCAACACCGTCGTGGGCTATCTGCGGGCGTACTCGCGTGAGGCCGCCCTGCGGCAGACGCCCAGGCCGCACGGCGCCACTTCGACCGACGCCGCCCCGGCGGCCGACCGGACGCCGGTCCCGCCGAAGACCCCGGAGCCTCCCGCGGACGGCCCGCCGTCGGACCCCTCCCCGGCGTAGCGACGCGAACGGGCCCCGCCCACCTCTCGGTGAGCGGGGCCCGTGCCGTGTGTGCCGCGTGGAGCGGGACTACTCGGCGGCCAGCACCGCCTCGGCGTCCAGCGTGACGCCGACGGCCTCGACCACGGCGGCGATCTTGAACGCCTCCTGGATCGTCTCGCGGTCCACACCGGCCTTGCGGAGCACCTGCTCGTGCGAGTCCAGGCACATGCCGCAGCCGTTGATGGCGGACACCGCGAAGGACCACAGCTCGAAGTCGACCTTGTCGACGCCCGGGTTGCCGATGACGTTCATCCGCAGCCCGGCGCGCAGGGTGCCGTACTCGTGGTCCGACAGCAGGTGCCGGGTGCGGTAGAAGACGTTGTTCATCGCCATGACGGCGGCGGCCGACTTGGCGGCCGAGTACGCCTCAGGCGTCAGGTTCGCCTTCGCCTCCGGCTCCAGTTCGCGCAGCACGATGGGGGAGCGCGAGGCGATGGCGGTCGCCAGCACGGTGCCCCACAGCTGCTGCGCCGGGAGGTCGGAGTTGCCGATGACCGAACCCAGGTTGAGCTTCAGGTCCTTGGCGTAGTCCGGTACGGCGGACTTCAGGGAGTCGAGGGACATGTCAGCTCACTCCCCCGACAGCAGCGCGACCGGGTCCAGGGTCTCGTCGCCCTTGCTCCAGTTGCACGGGCAGAGCTCGTCGGTCTGCAGGGCGTCGAGGACCCGCAGGACCTCCTTGGGGTTACGGCCGACGGAGCCGGCGGTGACCATCGTGAACTGGATCTCGTTGTTCTGGTCCACGATGAAGACCGCGCGCTGCGCGAAGCCGTCCTCGCCCTCGATGCCGAGGTCACGCATGAGCTCGTGCTTCGAGTCGGCCATCATCGGGAAGGGCAGGTCGGTCAGGTCCGGGTGGTCCTTGCGCCAGGCGTGGTGCACGAACTCGGAGTCGCCGGAGAAGCCGAGGATCTGGGCGTCACGGTCGGCGAACTCGTCGTTCAGCTTGCCGAAGGCGGCGATCTCGGTCGGGCACACGAAGGTGAAGTCCTTGGGCCACGCGAAGACGACCTTCCACTGACCCTCGTAGGTCTTGTGGTTGATCTGCTGGAACTCCTTGCCCTTCTCCAGCGAGACGCAGGCGGTCAGGTCGAACTCGGGGAACTTGTCACCGACAGTGAGCACGCGCTCTCCAAAAAATGCAGCGAGGAAACACCTGTTTTGCGAGTGTTTCCCATGGGTTGGACGTTGGTGATGTTGGCACAGGGTGCATTGATTAGTGAAATAGCTACAATCGGTCGAGTTGATCGGAGGTGGCTATTAGTGTCCAGCAAGAAGAGGCAGCCCAGCCTCGCTCAGCTGCGGGCTTTCGACGCGGTCGCCGAGCACCTGCATTTCCGGGACGCCGCTGCCGCGATCGGCATGAGTCAGCCGGCGCTCTCGGGCGCCGTCTCCGCCCTGGAGGAGGCACTGGGTGTCACCCTCCTGGAGCGTACGACGCGCAAGGTGCTGCTCTCGCCGGCCGGGGAACGGCTCGCGGTGCGCGCCAAGGCGGTCCTGGCGGAGGTGGGCGCGCTCCTCGAGGAGGCCGAGGCGGTCCGGGCGCCCTTCACCGGCGCGCTGCGGCTCGGCGTCATCCCGACCGTGGCGCCGTACCTGCTGCCGACGGTGCTGCGGCTGGTCCACGACCGCTACCCCGACCTCGACCTCCAGGTGCACGAGGAGCAGACCGCGAGCCTCCTGGACGGGCTGACCACCGGCCGCCTCGACCTGCTCCTGCTCGCGGTCCCGCTGGGCGTGCCCGGCATCACTGAACTCCCGCTGTTCGACGAGGACTTCGTCCTGGTCACGCCGCTCGATCACCGGCTCGGCGGCCGGGAGGGCCTCGATCGCACGGTGCTGCGCGAGCTGAAGCTGCTGCTGCTCGACGAGGGCCACTGCCTGCGCGACCAGGCCCTCGACATCTGCCGTGAGGCGGGCCGCGCGGGTGTCCCGGCGACGACGACGGCCGCCGGACTGTCCACGCTGGTGCAGCTGGTGGCGGGCGGCCTCGGGGTGACGCTGCTGCCGCGCACCGCCGTCCGGGTGGAGACCTCCCGCTCCAGCCAGCTGCTCACCGCGTCCTTCACCGACCCGGCCCCCACCCGCCGCATCGCCCTCGCCATGCGCACGGGCGCGGCCCGCTCGGCGGAGTACGGGGAACTGGCGGAGGCCCTGCGGGAGGCGATGGCGGACCTGCCGGTGCGGACGGTGCACGACTGAGGGACCGAACGGCCACCCCGGGGCGGTCGTTCGGTCCCTCAGCCGTGCGACGGCGCGGCTACTCCGTGCGCAGGCCCTCCGGCCGCATCAGCCGCAGCAGCGGCGGCAGGCTGCACAGCGTCACCGCCAGGACGACCGCTGCGCCGATGCCGGTCATGGACAGGACGCCGGTCCAGTCGACGCGCACCGGGGTGCTCGTCATCTTCAGCAGCACCGTGCCCAGGGTCAGGCCCACGACCATGGAGAGCAGCAGCCCGAGCACGATGGGAATCGCCGTCTGCCACAGCACCGACATGCTCAGCGTGCGGCGCCGGGTGCCGAAGGCGACCAGGGCCGACAGCAGCTTCTTCCGCTCGCGCAGCTGCTCCAGCTGCGAGACCAGCAGGCTGGCGCCGATCAGCGCCAGCACACACGCCGCGCCGACGAACAGACCGGTGCGGATGGTGTCGAACCGGTCGGTCCGCTCCGTCTCCGCCCACGTCACGGTGTCCGCCAGCCGGTCGATGCCCGACGCGGTGTTGCGGACCCGGTCCTGCACGTCCGGCACCGACTCGTCCACCTTGAGGTAGGCGTGCCCGTCCAGCGTCGTGGTGAGCGCGTCCGGCAGCGCCCCCGGCGTGATCAGGAAGCCGCCCCGGTCGGTCCCGGCCACCAGCCCCCCACGCGCCTTCGCCGTCTTGATGCCCTGCGGAACCGTCCAGGGAACCGCCCGGTGCTTCGGGCCGCCCTCGTAGGACGGGTCGGCGTACAGTTTCCGGCCGGGTGCGGCCAGCTTCGTCATGTCCTCCCCGGTGTCCCACTCGGCACCATGGACGGCGAACACGTCCCCGTCCGCGCACGAGGTCAGCCGGGAGACCTCCCGCAGCGACGCGCAGTCGCCCACAGTGATCATCGTGCCGTGGTCCGGGTCGTGGGCGCGGTCGCCGAGGTAGCCCTCGGAGAAGGCGTAGACCGCCCGCACCCCCTTGGTGCCGCGGAACTTCTCGGCCGCCGGGGCCATCGGGACCCCGCTCGACAGGGTCACCTCCATCTGCGCCCGCGACACGTCCTGCCCGGTGGACTTGGTGTAGTCGTCGTCCACCCCGGCGAACAGCATCTGCAGGGCGATCGCCCCGGCCACGGCCACCGCGATGCCGTTGACCATGCGGGCCGCCGTACCGCTGCTCAGCTGGAGCCTGCGCACGGCCAGCTGCCAGGCCACGCCGCCGGATCCGAGGCGGGCGACGACACTCTCCACGACCCATGGCAGCAGCGCGGTCACACCCACCAGGAGCAGGACGACACCGCCGGTCACCAGGTACTGGTTGAAGTCGCCGTTCTCGCGGCCGTTGCCGATCATCGGGTAGAGCATCGCCAGTCCGGCCAGCGGCAGGATCAGCCGCCACCACAGCCGGCGCCGGGCCGGCCGTCCCGCGCGCACCACACCGAGCGGCTCGATGACCACCCCGCGCAGCGCGAACAGCGTCACCAGCACCGCCGCCGCGGGGACCGCCACCGCGACCAGCAGGGCCAGCAGCGGCGAGGGGTTCAGATAGCTGGGGAACACGCTGATGCGGAACACCTCGGCGCTGCCCGCGAGTTGCCGCCCCACCATGAAGAACGCGGCGCCGAACACCAGCCCGAGGATCGCGCCGGCCAGGGCCTCACCGGCCGCGATGCGCCGCGTCATGCGGCTGTCGGAGCCCACCAGGCGCAGCGCCGCGAGCCGCCGGTCCCGCCGCTCGCCGCCGAACCGCACGGCGGCGGCGATGAACACCGCGACCGGCATCAACAGCACCACGAAGACGACCAGGACCAGCAGGAGCAGCACCGGGTCGGAATCCTCCTCCCCGGGCTCCGGGTCGCCGAACCGGTCGATGCGCTCGACCCGGCCCTGGGAAATCTGCTCGGCGAGACCCTCCGCGCCCCGGTAGTAGGCGAGTTCGGCCGAGCCGATCAGCCCGTCCTCCGCGATCGTGCCGACGATCCGGTCCGGCAGCCGCTCCCGCAGCAGCGCGCCGGAGTCCGACTCCAGCAGCTTCTTCAGTGCGGGGGAGACCACCATCTCGCCCACCGCCGGGAACTTCTCCACGCCCGGCGGCAGCGGTGCCCGCGGTCCCTCGGGCTCCAGGGCGCGGCCCCGGAGGTCGTCGTCGCGGAAGTAGTCGTCGATCCTGGCGAGCACGAGCGTGTCGTTCGCCTTCGGCATCGGGTCGGAGGCGAAGGTGATGTCGGAGCGCGCCGCCTCCCGTTCGTGCCGCACGCTCAGCGCGCTCGGGATCGCGGTCGTCAGCAGCAGCAGCGCCACGCCGAGACCGACGCCGACGGCGGTCAGCACGGCCCGGGTCCAGCCCTCACGGCCGCCGGTGAAGGCGAAGCGGACGCCCAGCGTCAGGTCGGCCGCCCACTGGCGCACGTTCATACGACCCGCTCCATGTCCCTGGACTTGCCGTCCCGTACGACGATCTCGCGGTCGGAGTAGGCGGCCACCCGCGCCTCGTGCGTGACCAGCACGACCGCGGCGTTGGTGGAGCGGGCGGCGTCCGTGAGCAGCTCCATCACGCGCTCCCCGTTGAGGGAGTCCAGCGCGCCGGTCGGCTCGTCCGCGAAGAGCACGCGCGGGTTGGTGACCAGCGAGCGGGCCACCGCGACCCGCTGTCCCTGGCCGCCGGAGACCTCGCCGGGCCGCTTCTTCCTGAGGTCGTCGACCTCCAGCCGCTCCATCCAGGTCAGCGCGGCCCGCTCGGCCTCCTTGCGCGAGGTGCCGTTCAGGCGCAGCGGCAGGGCGACGTTCTCGACACAGGTCAGCTCCGGCACCAGCTGGCCGAACTGGAACACGAACCCGAAGTCCGAGCGGCGCAGCGCACTGCGCTCGGCGTCGGACATGGCGGACAGCTCCCGCCCGTTGTACGTGATCGTCCCCGAGTCGGGCGTCACGATGCCGGCGAGGCAGTGCAGCAGCGTGGACTTGCCGGAGCCGGAGGGGCCCATCACGGCGACGACCTCGCCGGGGTGGATGGAGAACTCGGCGCCGTCGAGGGCGAGGGTGGGACCGTAGGCCTTGCGGAGCGCCTCGGCGGAGAGCAGGGAACCTGCGGGAGGAGTCATCGGGTTACCGCCTCACGGAGCTTGTCGAGGCGCGCGGCGGTCAGTTCCAGCCAGCGCAGGTCGGCCTCGAGGTGGAAGAGGGCGTGGTCGCAGATGAGCTGGTCCGCGAGATCGCCCTTGCGCTTGCGGTCCGTGAGGATGCGCATGCTGCGCAGGTGCTCCGAACGCTGGGTGTCGAGGATGTCGGCGGCGTCGCGGTGGGTGAGCAGTGCGAGGACGACCTTGGTGTACAGCGTCGACTGGAGGTACGGCTCTGGCTTCTCCGGCGTGGCGAGCCACCGCTGTACGTCGGTGATCCCCTCGTCGGTGATCGCGTACCGCTTTCGCTCGGGACCGCCGCCCGCCTCGATGCCGTCGACCACGACGAGGCCGTTCTTCAGCAGGCGGGACATCGTCGAGTAGACCTGGCCGTAGTGCAGCGGCCGGTCGTGACCGAACTTCTCGTCGAAGGCGCGCTTGAGGTCGTAACCGTGGCGCGGCCCGGACTCCAGGAGCCCCAGGAGGGTGTGACCGATGGACATGCCGAGCACTCTACACACGGTGTATACGCCCCATGTATACGCACGGTGCAGAGGCCGTGGCGGCGGGTTCACCAGGGCGGCCGAGCCGCAGGTCGGAGGCGATTGTCACGGTTCCGCTACGACGGAGGCCGCACCTCCGCATCGCTGCGGTGGTGCGGCCGGCGAAGGCGTTCAGGGTGGTCAGGGCGGTGGCGCGGCCCCCGGGCCCCCGCTCCCCGGTGGGCGGCCGCGGCGAGGCAGCGGCCCGGCGTCACCGGGCAGCCGGCCGGCCTCCGCCAGCGCCCTGCGGAGCAGGAACTCGATCTGGGCGTTGGCCGAGCGCAGCTCGTCGCCCGCCCAGCGGGCCAGTGCCTCGTACACCTGAGGGTCGAGCCGCAGCAGCACCTGCTTGCGCTGCCGCGGCCGACGCCCGGGTGCCGGGCCACCGGACGGCGCGGAGCCCTCGGGCGGGGTCGTCACTGGTAGAGCGTCCCCGTGTTCAGGACCGGCTGGGCGGCGCGGTCCCCGCAGAGCACGACCATCAGGTTGGACACCATCGCCGCCTTCCGCTCGTCGTCCAGCTCCACGATGCCCTGCTCGCTGATGCGGACCAGCGCCGCCTCGACCATGCCGACCGCGCCGTCCACGATCTGCCGCCGGGCCGCGACGACCGCGCCGGCCTGCTGCCGCTGGAGCATGGCCGAGGCGATCTCCGGCGCGTAGGCGAGGTGCGTGAAGCGGGACTCGATGATCTCCACCCCGGCCGCCTCCACGCGTGCGTGCAGCTCGACGGCGAGCTTCTCGGTGATCTCCTCGGCGTTGCCGCGCAGCGAGAGGCCGTCCTCGTCGTGGGCGTCGTAGGGGTACTCGATGGCGATGTGCCGCACGGCCGCCTCGGTCTGGGTGGAGACGAACTCGATGTAGTCGTCCACCTCGAAGGTGGCCTGCGCGGTGTCCTCCACCCGCCACACCACGACCGCCGCCAGCTCGATGGGGTTGCCGTAGGCGTCGTTGACCTTCAGGACGGCCGTCTCGTGGTTGCGCACCCGGGTCGAGATCTTGGTGCGGGAGGTGAAGGGGTTGACCCAGCGCAGGCCGTCCTGCCGGATCGTCCCCCGGTACCGCCCGAAGAGCTGCACCACGCGGGCCTCGCCCGGCGCCACCATGTTCAGGCCGCACATCGCGAGGAAGGCGGCCAGGGCGATCACGATGCCCGCGATGATCAGCACCGCCTTCGCGCCGGTGGCGGTGACCGCGGTCGCGGTGACGATCAGGCCGGCGCCGACCAGCAGCCCGACCAGACCCAGCAGCAGCGCGAGGCCGCCGCCGATGCTGGGCGCCTGGATCTCGCGGACCCGGGGCGTCGGCATCTCGGGCACATCGGCGGTGACCTGTGGGGCATCGTGCGTGGACATGGGTAGTCCCCCGTTCTCTCTTTGCTGGCAAACTGATAGCACTTTACCCGCCGATCACAACCCTGAACCCCTCTCGTACGTCGGTTCCTGTGGAACGGGTGCTGATTCTCACGTCCGTACAAGGCCGGATCGGTTGCCGTTTGTCACATCTCCCGGTGTTAGCTTTCTGAGCTGACCTGAGCGACGAACCTGTGTGACGCGTGAGCAGTGCGCGCCCACAGATGACCGAAGCGGAGCGGATCGGATCCATGGGACGAGCGGAAGAGAGAAAAGCGCGACAGCGCGGTGGACGCCGCGCGGCGCCGAAACGCCGCCGTTCGTCGGGCGCGGGCGGGGCCGCGGGCGGGAAGAGCCGGATACGCCGGCTGTTCACCTGGAAGAAGATCCTGGGCACGTTCTTCGGCCTCTGCCTGCTCGGCATGGGCGCCTTCATCGTGCTGTACATGATGATCGACATCCCCGAGGGCAACCCCGAGGCCGAGCTGCAGAGCAACGTCTACAAGTACAGCGACGGCAGCATCATGGCCCGCACGGGCGAGCGCAACCGTGAGATCGTCGACCTCGCCAAGATCCCCAAGGACGTCCAGCGCACCTTCGTCGCCGCCGAGAACAAGACCTTCTACAAGGACGCGGGCGTCGACCTCAAGGGCACCACGCGCGGTGTGCTCAACACCCTCTCCGGCAAGGGCGCGCAAGGCGGTTCGACGATCACCCAGCAGTACGTCAAGAACTACTACCTGAGCCAGGAACAGACGGTCTCGCGCAAGCTGAAGGAACTGGTCATCTCCCTGAAGCTGGACCGGGAGAAGTCCAAGGACTACATCCTGGCCGGCTACATCAACACGAGCTACTACGGCCGCGGCGCCTACGGCATCCAGGCCGCCGCCCAGGCCTACTACCGCGTCGACGCCGAGGACCTGACGGTCGAACAGGGCGCGTACCTCTCCGCGTTGCTCCAGGCACCGAACCAGTACGACTGGGCGATCGCCAGCGAGACCGGCAAGAAGCTCGTCCAGGAGCGCTGGAACTACGTCCTGGACAACATGGTCGAGCAGAAGTGGCTGAGCGCCTCCGACCGGCAGGGCATGAAGTTCCCGACGCCCAAGGAACCCAAGGCCGCCGCGGGGATGGACGGCCAGACCGGATACCTGGTGGACGCGGCCAACTTCGCGCTCAAGAAGCAGCTCGTCGCCCAGGGCGCCGCCGAGGACATGGAGCAGGCCAAGGCCCTGGTGGACCTCGGCGGCTACACCGTCACGCTCAACATCGACAAGAAGAAGCAGGCCGCGCTGGAGAAGGCGGTCAAGGAGAAGCTCACCAGCAAGCTGGACCCCGACAAGCGCAAGGTCGACGCGGACGTCCAGGCCGGAGCCGTCTCGGTCGACCCGAAGACGGGCTCCGTCGTGGCGATGTACGGCGGCGTGAACTACCTGAAGCACTACACCAACAACGCCACCCGCGACGACTACCAGCCCGCCTCCACCTTCAAGCCGGTGATCCTCGCCGCCGCCGTGGACCACGACGCCGAGACCCAGGACGGCGTGCCGATCACGGCCAACACCCTCTACGACGGCGACAGCGAGCGCCCCGTGATGGACGGCGACCAGAAGGTCGGCTTCGCCCCGCCCAACGAGGACGACCGGGACTACGGCGAGATCGACGTGCAGGAGGCGATGAACAAGTCGGTCAACTCCGTCTTCGCGCAGATGGGCATCGACGTCGGCATGCCCGAGGTCATGAAGGTCGCGGCCGACCTCGGCATGGACACCGAGGGCGAGCAGGCCGTGCCCGCGCAGACCCTGGGCAGTATGGGCGCCAGCCCGCTGGAGATGGCCGGCGTCTACGCCACCTTCGACAACCACGGCAAGAAGGTCACCCCGGCGATCGTGAAGTCGGTCGAGCACAAGGACCGCACGGTCGAGATGCCCGACCCCATCGGCGAGGAGGTCATCAGCCGGGAGGCCGCGGACACGGTGACCTCCGTGCTCACCGGCGTGGTCGACGACGGTACGGCCAAGACGTCCGTACGGGAGAACCCGCTGCGGGACGGTCAGCAGGTGGCCGGCAAGACCGGCACCTCCGACAACAACAAGTCGGCCTGGTTCACCGGCTTCACCCCGGGTCTCGTCACCTCGGTCGGTCTGTTCGGCGAGGACGACAAGGCACCGCACCCGCAGGTCCCGATGTACAAGGCCGCCGGCGTCGACTACCGCGTCAACGGCGGTGGCCCCCCGGCGGAGATCTGGGCCGCGTACACCTTCGGCGTCATGGACGAGGTCACCAAGTTCGACCTGGACACCAAGCAGGGTGCCGCCGTGAAGCCCAGCAGGTCGCCGTCGACCTCCCAGTCGCCGAGCCACTCACCGTCCAAGGAGCCGACGACCGAGGCGCCGCCCCCGTCCAAGGAGCCGACGACCGAGGCACCGCCGTCGAACGATCCGACGACCGAGGCGCCGCCCGAGTCGCCGACGAACTCGCCGTCGAACAGCCCGTCCACCGAACCCCCGCCGGACGGCGGCGGGTCCACCGAGTCGGGAGAGCCCGGGTTCCCCGGCGGGGACTGGGTGCCGTAGACGGTCTGGAGTCGCAGAACGCGTGAAGGGGCGCCCGGTGAGCACCGGGCGCCCCTTCACGCGTTCACGGCTTCTGGGCCTCAGCCGCGGTTCAGCTCGAACCACACCACCTTGCCGGTGCTCAGGCGCGTCGCGCCCCAGCGCCGGGCCAGCCGGTTCACCAGGTACAGCCCGCGCCCGCCCTCGTCGGTGGCGCGCGCCTGCCGCAGCCGGGGCAGCTGCGGCACGTCGTCGCCGACCTCGCAGCGCAGCACGTCCGTGCGCAGCAGCCGCAGGGTGACCGGCTTCGTCGCGTACCGCACCGCGTTGGTCACGACCTCGCTGACGAGCAGCTCCACGGAGTCCGTGAGGTCCTCCATGCCCCAGCGGGCGAGCGCCCGCCGGGCCAGGCGGCGGGCCTTGCCGGGGGCCGCGTCCTCGGGGTCCAGGAACCAGTACGCCACGTCGCTGGGCGCGATGCCGTCGAAGCGGGCGGCGAGCAGCGCAATGTCGTCGTCCCGGTCCCCCGGGCCGAGCATGTCGAGCACCTCGTCGCACAGGGCTTCCAGGGGCGGCGGATGGTCCGGACCGGTGAGCTGCGCGGTCGCCGCCAGGCGTTCCCGCAGCTGCTCTATGCCGGTCCACACGTCGCGCAGCCGGGACTCGACCAGCCCGTCCGTGTACAACAGCAGGGTCGCACCGGCCGGGGCGTCCAGCTCCACCGCCTCGAAGTCCACGCCGCCCACCCCGATCGGGGCGCCGGCCGGCACCCGCAGCACCTCGGCGTGGCCGTCCATGTGCAGCAGCACCGGCGGCGGGTGGCCGGCGTTGGCGACGGTGATGCGGTGCGAGACCGGGTCGTACACCGCGTACAGGCAGGTCGCCATGCGGTCGGTGCCGAGCCGCTGGGCCTGCTCGTCCAGGTGGTGGAGCACCTCCTGCGGCGGCAGGTCGAGCCCGGCCAGGGTCTGCGCCGTGGTCCGCAGCTGCCCCATGATGGCCGCCGAGGTCATGGAGTGGCCCATGACGTCGCCGACGACCAGCGCGACCCGGCTGCCGGGCAGCGGGATGGCGTCGTACCAGTCGCCGCCGACCCGCGCGGTCTCGGCGGCCGGGAGGTAGCGGGAGGCCAGCCGCACGCCGGTGCAGCGCGGCAGGTTCTCCGGGAGCATGGTGCGCTGCAGCTCGTCGGCGATGTACGCCTCACGCCCGTACAGCACCGCCTTGTCGATGCCGAGGGCGCTGTGCGTGGCGAGTTGCGCGGCCACCAGCAGGTCGTCGGCCTCGAAGGCGACGCGCTCGGGGCCGCGCAGGAACAGCGCGGCACCGATCACCCGGCGCCGGCCGCGCAGCGGGGCGAGGATCGCCCTGCGGCCGTCGGGCAGGGGGAAGTCGCGCTCCTCGCCCAGCAGGTCCGGCAGCGCGGCGCGGGCGGCGGGCGTGTCCGTGAACACCGGGCGCACCCCGCGCAGCACCTCGGCCAGCGCGCTGCCCGGCCGCACCTCGCACAGCTCGGCGCCGACCGTCTCCAGCTCGGAGGGCTCCGGCTGGGCGGCGGGGGTGAAGCCGCCCTCGGTGTCCCGCTCGGCCGGTATGCGGTCGGTGCGCCGCAACCGCAGCACCAGGGGACCCGTGGGCCGCTCGTCGCCGACGGGCAGCGGTTCGCGCAGATAGACCAGGATGGCGTCCGCGAACGTGGGCACGGTGGCCCGGCACAGCCCCATCACGATCTCGTCGAGGTCCATGCCCCGGGCGATCCGCCGGGTCGCGGCGCCCACGAACCGCAGCCGGTCCCCGTCGCGCCGCATGGGTGTGGGCCGGCCGGGCGCGGTGGGCTGCCCGGTGCGCCGGTCCGGGCCCGCGGCACCGGCCGGAGCGCCGGAGCCCGGCAGCACCAGGCCTGCCTGCCCGCCGGAGGCGCCGCCGGGAGACACACCGTCCGCGGGCGGGCCGCCGGCGGCCGTGCCGCCGGGCTGCCCGCCGCCCGGCTGGACCGGGACGCCCTCGGCCGCCGGCCGCGGACGGTGTGCGTCGGGCTCGGCGGACTGCTCGGCGCCCGGCTGGGAGTGCTCGAAGGCCCCCGGGGAGTCCTCGCCCGCGGCGGGCGGCGTCTGACCGGCACCCCCCTGGGCCGGTAACGCGGACCCGGAGGCGCGCGGCGGCACGGGGGTACGCAGGAGCGCCCCGCGGGGATCCGCGGGGTCGGCGCCCGGCGAGGGGCGGTCGAAGGAGGTCGGGTGCTCCGTCACGCGTGTCGAATCCATCCGTCCGGGACTGCGCGCGGCGCGTGCAGTTCGTCCCGCAGAAATCCCGATACCCGCAATCCGTGTCCAAGGAACGGGGTTCCCGCGTGGTCAGAGGCTGTTCCTGTGTCACCGGCGGACCGTCTGCGGTCCGCCCGCGTGTTGCCCTCGTACCCCTCGCTCACGTCCTGCCGCCCCTCGGTGACGATCGGTCAAGCACAGCGCACGCTCCGCCGGTTGCCGCTGCCGCGCTCATTGCGGAGGACGATCCTACGTTTGTTGCCGGGGGGCACATCAAGGGTCTCATGAGGAGACGTGCGCGGGCGTGCGATCCCAGTCCGCCGGCAGGGCCGGTACCGGCCACGCCGGATCGGGGCGCCAGTGCTCCCAGCCGTCGGCGAACGGGGTCCCCCAGGCGCGGATCTCCGCGACCGCGGCCCGGCCCGCCCGGCGCACCCGCTCGGCCAGCGCCGGGTCCATCAGCCGGTCCCGCTGGGCCTGAGCGAACTCGTCCTCGTCCCGCCAGTGCCAGGTGCGGTCCGGGTGGACGGAGATGTCCAGGAAGTGGTCCTCCGAGTCGACCCCGCCCTCCCAACGGGTCAGCGGCTCCTCCAGGTTCACGTACCAGTTCTTGAACCGCCAGCCCGGGTCCCAGAACAGCCACACCGACCAGGCCTCGCCCGGCCGAGCCAGCTTCAGCACCCCCGTGCCGAACCACCGGTCGCGCTGCACCGTGCGCGGCTTGGTGTAGCGCGTGGCCAGCGGTTCCAGGTGCACCGGCGTGCCGTCGGCGAGGACCGGCTTCACGCACTCGGTGCCGGGCGCCAGCCATACGGCGAGCAGTTCGGCGTCGTCCCGTACGACGGTGACGGGGCGCGCGATGTGCGGGTGCGGTCCGCCGTTCTCCCGGTACCGCCACAGGATGTGACTGCCGGGGGCCCAGTGGTCCACCGGGCCCGCCGGGCCGTCCGCTCCCGCCCCCGCGCTCACCGCTTCTCCGTCTGCCATGGAGAGATATTAGGTGCCATGACCAATCGACGCCCCGGAGACCGCGACGGCGTGCGCCGGCGTACGCCCCCGGGCCGCGCCGGGACTCCTCACGGGCGGGTCATCCGCAGCACGTCCAGCGCCTCGTCCAGCTGGTCGTCCGTCAGGTCGCCGCGCTCGACGTACCCGCCCTCCAGCACGACCTGACGGATCGTCTTCCGCTCGGCCAGCGCCTTCTTGGCGACCCTGGCGGCCTCCTCGTACCCGATGTACTTGTTGAGCGGCGTGACCACGGAGGGCGACGACTCGGCGTACTCGCGGGCCCGCTCGGGGTGCGCGACGATCCCGTCCACGGTCCGGTCGGCGAGCAGCCGGGAGACGTTGGCGAGCAGCCGCACCGACTCCAGTACGTTCTTGGCGATGACGGGCAGCATGACGTTCAGCTCGAAGTTGCCGGCCGCTCCGGCGGCGGCGACCGTCGCGTCGTTTCCGGTGACCTGGGCGGCGACCATGAGCACCGCCTCCGGGATCACCGGGTTGACCTTGCCGGGCATGATGGAGGAGCCGGGCTGGAGGTCGGGCAGCGAGATCTCCGCGAGGCCGGTGCGCGGGCCGGACGCCATCCACCGCAGGTCGTTGGCGATCTTCGTGAGCCCGACGGCGATGGTCCGCAGCTGCCCGCTCGTCTCGACGACGCCGTCCCGGGCGCCCTGCGCCTCGAAGTGGTTCCGCGCCTCGGTCAGCGGCAGCCCGGTCGCGCGGGCGACCTCCTCGATGACGGCGGCGGAGAAACCGGGCGGGGTGTTGATGCCGGTGCCCACCGCGGTGCCGCCCAGCGGCAGTTCGGCGAGCCGGGGGAGCGACGCCTGGAGCCGCTCGATGCCGTACCGCACCTGGGCCGCGTACCCGCCGAACTCCTGGCCCAGGGTGACGGGCGTGGCGTCCATGAGGTGCGTGCGCCCGGACTTCACCACGTCGGCGAACTCCTCCGCCTTGCGCTCCAGGGCGCCGGCGAGGTGGTCGAGGGCCGGGACCAGGTCCCGGGTGACGGCGGCGGTGGCCGCGATGTGGATCGAGGACGGGAAGACGTCGTTGGACGACTGGGAGGCGTTGACGTGGTCGTTGGGGTGCACGTTGCGGCCGAGCCGCTCGGTGGCCAGGGTCGCGATGACCTCGTTGGTGTTCATGTTGGACGAGGTCCCCGACCCGGTCTGGAACACGTCGACGGGGAAGTGCTCGTCCCACTTCCCCTCGGCCACCTCGGCGGCCGCCTCCCGGATCGCGCCGGCGACGTCCTCGTCGAGCACCCCCAGCTCGGCGTTGACCTTGGCCGCCGCGCCCTTGATCCGCGCGAGTGCCTCGATGTGTGCGCGCTCGATGCGCTGCCCGGAGACGGGGAAGTTCTCCACCGCCCGCTGGGTCTGGGCGCGCCACTTGGCGTGGGCGGGGACCCGCACCTCGCCCATGGAGTCGTGCTCGGTGCGGTACTCGGTCCTGTCCTGCTCGTCGGCCATCGACGATCACCTCCACGTGTCACAGCGTCCGGGCCCGGACCACTGTTCCCCGTGGAGGCGAATCGTCACCGCCCTTGTCAGGCGAGTCCGGGGCCGCGTACCGGAATGGACGTGAAGGTGGGCGCGGGCGCCGGGTCCTGGAAGAAGTCGTTGCCCTTGTCGTCCACCACGATGAACGCCGGGAAGTCCTCGACCTCGATCTTCCAGACCGCCTCCATGCCGAGCTCCTCGTACTCGACGACCTCCACCTTCTTGATGCAGTCCTGCGCCAGCCGGGCCGCGGGGCCGCCGATCGAGCCCAGGTAGAAGCCGCCGTGCGTGTCGCACGCGTCGGTGACCTGCTTGCTCCGGTTGCCCTTCGCCAGCATCACCTTGGACCCGCCCGCCGCCTGGAACTGCTCCACGTAGGAGTCCATGCGCCCGGCGGTCGTCGGACCGAAGGACCCGGACGCGTAGCCCTCGGGCGTCTTCGCCGGACCCGCGTAGTACACCGGGTGGTCCTTCAGGTACTGCGGCATCTCCTCGCCCGCGTCCAGCCGCTCCTTGATCTTGGCGTGCGCGATGTCGCGGGCCACGACGAGCGGACCGGTCAGGGACAGCCGGGTCTTGACCGGGTGCTTGGACAGCTCGGCGAGGATGTCGTCCATCGGACGGTTGAGGTCGATCTTGACGACGTCACCGTCGGCGTCGAGGTGCTCGTCCGTCGTCTCCGGCAGGAAGCGCGCCGGGTCGGTCTCCAGCTGCTCCAGGAAGACGCCCTCGGCGGTGATCTTCGCGACGGCCTGCCGGTCGGCCGAGCAGGACACGGCGATGGCGACCGGGCAGGACGCCCCGTGCCGGGGCAGGCGCACCACGCGCACGTCGTGGCAGAAGTACTTGCCGCCGAACTGCGCGCCGATGCCGATCTTCTGGGTCAGCTCGAAGACCTTCTCCTCCAGCTCCTTGTCCCGGAAGCCGTGCCCGAGCTCCGAGCCCTCGGCCGGGATCTCGTCCAGGTAGTGCGCGGAGGCGTACTTCGCGGTCTTCAGCGCGTACTCGGCCGACGTGCCGCCGACGACGATCGCCAGGTGGTACGGCGGGCAGGCGGCCGTGCCCAGCGAGCGGATCTTCTCCTCCAGGAACTTCATCATGGAGGACTCGTTCAGGACGGCCTTCGTCTCCTGGTAGAGGAACGACTTGTTGGCCGAGCCGCCGCCCTTGGCCATGAAGAGGAACTTGTAGGCGCCGCCGTCGGTCGCGTACAGCTCGATCTGCGCGGGGAGGTTGGAGCCGGTGTTCTTCTCCTCCCACATGGTGAGCGGAGCCATCTGCGAGTAGCGCAGATTCAGGTTCTTGTAGGCGTCGTAGATGCCCCGGCTCAGGGCCTCCTCGTCGCCGCCCGCCGTCAGCACGTTCTGGCCGCGCTTGCCCATGACGATCGCCGTGCCGGTGTCCTGGCACATCGGGAGCACGCCCGCCGCCGCGATGTTCGCGTTCTTCAGCAGGTCGAGGGCGACGAACTTGTCGTTGCCCGACGCCTCCGGATCGTCGATGATCCGGCGCAGCTGCGCCAGGTGCGCGGGGCGCAGGTAGTGCTGGATGTCGTGGATGGCCTCCTCGGCCAGCTTGCGCAGCGCCTCCGGCTCCACCTTGAGGAAGGTCCGCCCGTCGGCCTCGAAGGTGGAGACACCCTCGGCGGTCACCAGCCGGTACGGAGTGGTGTCCTCGCCTTGGGGGAGCAGATCGGTGTACGCGAACTCAGGCATCTCGCCCATTCCTCACTCGACATCACGCGCGGCTGGATTTCGCCGGACCCCTCAGCGGACCCCTTGGCGCATCTCCCAGCAACGACGGCTGGCCTCCGTTGGCAGCGTCAACCAGCGTAAAACCTGCCGACGGCGCCGAGCTTGTGAGGTAAGGCTCAGTAAGCCGGTCCCCCGGGCCGGTCCCCCGGTCCACGGCAAGGTTGTCCACAGGGCTAGTCGCGATCTATCGCGTTTCGGTACGCTACTGCCGTGGACCTTCAGAAGCACGCCCCAGCCGCACCGCGCACCTCCGAGCTGCGCGCCTCGGACGCCGACCGCGACCGCGTCGCCGACATGCTGCGCGAAGCCCTCGCCGAGGGACGGCTCACCGCCGACGAGCACGCCGAGCGCGTCGAAGGCGTGCTGGCCGCCAAGACCGTCGGCGAGCTGGACGTCTTCGTCCGGGACCTGCCCGCCGCCCACCGCGCCCGGGACACCACCGCCCCGGCCCCCCACCGCCCCACCCCCGGCGCCGTCCCGGCGGAACCCGACGAGAACGTGGTGGCGGTGTTCAGCAGCGCCGTCCGCAAGGGACGCTGGCGGGCGAACCGCCGCATCCACGCCTACGCGGTATTCGGCAGCGTCGAGATCGACCTCAGCGAGGCGGTCTTCGAGTACCAGCAGGTCGTCATCAAGGCGTTCGCCGTCTTCGGCAGCGTCGACGTGCGCGTCCCGGAGAACGTCTCGGTGCGCGGCGCGGGCGGCAGCGTCCTCGGCAGCTTCGAGGTCCACACCCACGACTCCAGCGAGGCCGAGGCCCCCGTCATCTACCTGGACGGTTGGGCCGTGCTGGGCAGCGTCGAGGCCCGCCCCAAGCGCGGGAAGGTCGTCGCGGACATCCTCGACCGGGTGCACCGCCGGGTGGAGAAGGGTTTGCGCAAGCACCTGTAGCCCCGGCACCGGCAGCGGTGGGGCACCCAGTGCATAGGCGCGCGTACAACGGGTAAGCCTTGACGCATCGTCTCTCGCTAGCGAAGCCGTCGTCAGGAGTAGACCCGTGCTGCAACCGCCGCATTCGTCCCTGCAGGTAGCTGCCGTTCCGGCCCAGCGGGTGCCCGTGCGGGACAGGGACCAAGACGCTCCGTGGCACACCGAGGCGGTGTGCCGGCGCGACGAGGCCGGACTGTTCTTCGCCCCCTCCAAGGAACCGACCGCGGCGCGCCTCTCCCGCGAGGAGGCCGCCAAGCGCGTCTGCGCGCGCTGTCCGGTCATGGTCGAGTGCCGCGAGCACGCCCTGCTGCAGCCCGAGCCCTACGGCGTCTGGGGCGGCCTCACCGCCGCCGAACGCCGGGTGGTCCTGGCCCGGCGCCGCCGCCGCGACGTCGAACTCAAGAAGGCCGCCCGCACCACGGGCCGCATAGCCGCGGCCGGCTAGACCCACACCCGCAAAAGGGCACCCTCCCCACACGGAGGGTGCCCTTTTGGCGCCGGGTACCGCAGCCACCCCGGGTTCGCGGAGCTGTCCCCGATCCCCGACTCCGCCGCGCGGACACGCCGCAGCCGGCCCAGGGGCGCGGGGCTGTGCTCGTTCTGCGGCTCCGCCGCGCGGGCGCGACCAGCCACGACGGCGCCGCAGCCGCCACGCGGCAGACACCCCCACCCCCGTGGGCCCCCCGCGAAACCGGCGGAGTCTACTTCGCCCGGTCGAAATCCACCGCGCTGTACGCCCGCAGCTTGCTCAGCCGATGCTCGGAGTCGATCCGCCGCACCGTCCCCGACTTGGACCGCATCACGATCGAGTCGGTCGTCGCCGTCTCCGACCGGTACCGCACCCCCCGCAGCAGCTCCCCGTCGGTGATGCCGGTCGCGACGAAGAAGACGTTCTCCCCGGAGACCAGGTCGTCGGTGGTCAGCACCCGGTCCAGGTCGTGCCCCGCGTCGATCGCCCGCTGCCGCTCCTCGTCGTCCTTCGGCCACAGCTTGCCCTGGATGGTGCCGCCCAGGCACTTCACGGCGCAGGCCGAGATGATGCCCTCCGGCGTGCCGCCGACGCCGAGCAGCAGGTCGATGCCCGTGCCCTCGCGCAGCGCCAGGATGGAGCCGGCCACGTCGCCGTCGGAGATCAGCTTGATCCGGGCGCCGGTGTCCCGGACCTCCTTGATGAGGCCCTGGTGCCGCGGCCGGTCGAGGATGACCACGGTGACGTCCTCGGGCGTGCGCCGCTTGGCCTTGGCGATCCGGCGGATGTTCACGGCGACGGGCGCGTTGATGTCGACGAAGTCGGCTGCCTCGGGGCCGGTGACCAGCTTGTCCATGTAGAAGACCGCGGACGGGTCGAACATGGAACCGCGCTCGGCGGCGGCCAGCACCGCGATCGCGTTGGTCATGCCGTTGGCGGTCAGCGTGGTGCCGTCGATCGGGTCGACGGCGATGTCGACCTCGGCCCCGGTCCCGTCGCCGACCCGCTCCCCGTTGAAGAGCATCGGGGCCTCGTCCTTCTCGCCCTCGCCGATGACGACGACGCCGTTCATCGAGACGGTGTGGACGAGGGTCCGCATGGCGCGCACCGCGGCACCGTCGGCGCCGTTCTTGTCACCGCGCCCGACCCAGCGGCCGGCGGCCATCGCCGCGGCCTCGGTGACCCGCACCAGCTCCATGGCGAGGTTGCGGTCGGGGGCCTCTGAGGGGACGTCCAGCTCGGACGGGAGATGATGCTCGGTCATCGGAACGCACCTTTCTGATACGACGACGGCCGGATGAGGGTGTGGCCACGACTCTATCGTCAGTCCGACAAAATGAGCAGGGGACCCCACGTATGAGCGGATCAGGCACCTGCGACGATAGAGGACGTGGCAGGTATGAAAGGCAAGCAGAAGTCGGCCCGGGACATGATTCTCTCCCTCGGGGTCATCGTGCTGGCGGCGGGCGTGATCTGGATGTTCATTCCGCACGACGACGGCGAACCGGACGTCAAGCGGGTCGACTACCGGGTCGAGCTGCTGACCGCGCAGCGCGCCGCGTCGTACCCGGTGGCCGCGCCCGAGGGCCTGTCCGAGGACTGGAAGCCGACCTCCGTCCGCTTCCGGGGTGACGACTCCGACACCTGGCACCTGGGGTTCAGGGCCCCGGACGGCGAGTACGTGGCGATCGAGCAGTCCACGAAGAAGGCGTCCACGTTCATCCACGACGCCAGCCAGGGCGCGCGGGAGACCGAGCGCACCGAGGAGATCGGCGGCCGGACCTGGACGCGGTACACGGGCGGCCGGTACGACGCGCTGGTGCTGCACGGCGCCGACGACATGAAGGGCGCGACCACGGTCGTGGCCGGCACCGGGTCGTTCGAGCAGCTGGGCAAGATGGCGGCGGCACTGAAGCTGACGTGACCGGCCGCCGGGCCGCGCGCCCGGCTCACAGGCCACGAAGAAGCCCCCGGCGAGGTGCCGGGGGCTTCGTCGCGTGCGGTGCCGCGTGCCTCAGACCGTGGTGACGACCTGGTCGTAGGGCAGGCGCGGGGAGCGCGGGAACCAGGCGTCCGGACCCGGACGGCCGATGTTGACGACCATCAGCGGGGTGTGGTCGTCGTCCAGGAACTCCTTGCGCACGCCCTCGAAGTCGAGACCGGTCATCGGGCCGGCGGCCAGCCCCGCGGCGCGGACGCCGACGATGAAGTACGCGGCCTGGAGAGCGGCGTTCAGGGTGGCCGCGCCCTCGCGGACCGGGCGCTCGCTGAAGAAGGCGTCCTTCGCGGCGGGGAAGTGCGGGAAGAGCTGCGGCAGCTCCTCGTGGAACTCGTTGTCCGCGGACAGGATCGCGACCAGCGGGGCGGCGGCGGTCTTGGGCCGGTTGCCTTCCGCCATGTGCGCGACCAGACGCTCGCGGGCCTCGGGGGAGCGGACCAGCGTGATGCGCAGCGGCGACTGGTTGAAGGCGGTCGGGCCGTACTTGACCAGGTCGTAGATCGCCTGCACCTGCTCGTCGGTCACCGGCTCGTCGGTGAAGGTGTTCGCCGTGCGGGCCTCGCGGAACAGCAGGTCCTGGGCGGCGGGGTCAAGAACGAGAGACATGCGTGATCTTTCTCCGGGGGTGCGTCGGCTCCGCACGGCACGGGGGCCGGGAGCCGTTGACGCCGACGACACTACGACAAAGAAGTTCAAGTTTCAACAAAAGACGGAGCGTGGTGATCCGCTTCACACCTCCGCCTGAGTGAAGCAGCCCTGGCGTGTGCGGCGGCACGTGTGTCATCGGCACGGTGTTTCCGTGGGGTGCGCCTATATGACGATGTGCAATTCACGTCATACAGCTCAGAGATTGATGCATCCGGACCAACCGTGGCGGTCGTAGGACTCGGCTACGTGGGACTTCCCACCGCGCTCGCCCTCTCCGACGCGGGCGCCACCGTCATCGGCGTCGACAGCAGCCCGGACCGGCTGCGGGACATCGCACGCGGAGCCGTGGACCTGCTGCCGCTGCACCACGCGCAACTCGCCTGCGCCTCGGCCGGTGACCGCTTCCGGCTCACCCCGGACCCCACGGCGGTGCGCGAAGCCGACGCCGTGGTCATCTGTGTGCCCACCCCCGTCGACGCGCGGCGCGAGCCGGACCTCACGGCCCTGTCCTCGGCCTGCGCCTCGGCGGTGGAACACGCCGTGCCCGGCCAGCTGATCGTGCTCACCTCCACCAGTTACGTCGGCACCACCCGCGACCTGCTGGTCGAACCGCTGCGGGCCCGCGGGTTCACCGTCGACGAGGACGTGTACGTCGCCTTCGCCCCCGAGCGGATCGACCCCGGCAACGAACGCCACACCCCCGAACGCACCCCCCGCCTGGTCGGCGGCGCCGGACCGCGCAGCAGTCGCGCCGCCGCGGACCTGCTGGCCCCGACCGCCTCCGTCGTCCGGACGGTCGCCGACCCCGAGACCGCCGAGATGGCCAAGCTCTGGGAGAACACCTACCGCGCCGTCAACATCGCCCTGGCCAACGAACTCGCCGACGCCTGCCACTCCCTCGGCCTGGCGCCGGTCCCGGTGATCGAGGCCGCGGCGACCAAGCCGTACGGCTTCATGCCCTTCTACCCGGGGCCCGGCGTCGGCGGTCACTGCATCCCGTGCGACCCGCACTACCTGCTCTGGCAGCTGGACAAGGTCCGCCAGAGCGCGCCGCTGGTCGCCACCGCCCTCGCGGCCAACAGCGACCGGCCCGCGCGGATCACCGAACGCGCCCTCGACCTGCTGGCGGCCTCCGGCGTCCCCGCGCGCGACGCCCGCGTCCTGCTGGTCGGCGCCGCCTACAAGGAGGGCGTGGCCGACGTCCGGGAGAGTCCCGCCGTGGAGATCCTCGCCGGGCTCACCCGGGCCGGCGCGCACGTCGCCTACTGCGACCCCCTGGTGCCCTCCCTCCGCGTCGGCGCGGACGCGCTGCACCACGTACCCGACCCGCACACCCGCCGCTGGGACCTGGTCGTCCTGAACACCGTCCACCCCGTGCACGACCTGACCTGGCTGTGCGCCGCCGACGCCCCGCCCGTGCTGGACACCCGCCAGCGCGGCCTCGCCCGGGCGGTGGCACGAACCGGGACCGGCGTCCCTCCCGCGGCGGAGGCCACCGCATGACCGTCCTGCGCCCCGGCCACGCGCCGGCCACCCCGGTCCGCACCGCCGCCCGCCACCGGCTCGGCAGCCGCCTCGACGCGCTGGACCCCGGCGTCCGCCGCGACGTCGTGCGGCTGCTCACCCTCCTCGCCCTGCTGCCCCTCCTCCTGCTGCTGGCCCGCGGCGCCGTCCGCCTCCCGCACGCCTTCGACCCGCTCGCGCTCTACGGCCTGGCGGTCCTGGCCGGCACCGTCTGCCTCCTCCACCTCGCCTACAGCCGCTACGACGACCCGGCCGTCCGCCCGCTGCGCAGCCGCCCGCGCCACGCCGAGGCCTTCCCGGCCCTCCCCGCACAGCCCCGGGTGAGCTTCCTGCTGGCCGTGCGCAACGAACGCGCGCACATCGAGGCCTGCGTGCGCTCCATGGCCGCCGTGGACTACCCCGACGTGCAGCTCGTCGTGGTCGACGACGCCTCCGACGACGGCACCCCCGACGTCCTGCAACGCCTCGCCGAGGAACTGCCGCTCACCCTGATCCGGCTGGAGGAGAACCTCGGCAAGAAGGGCGCGCTGGTCCGCGCCTGCGCCGTCGCCGACGGGGACGTACTGCTGTTCACCGACTCCGACTGCGTCGTCGCGCCGGACGCCGTACGGCAGTGCGTCACCGCCCTCGTCCGGCACCCCGAGCTGGGCGCGGTCAGCGGACACTGCCGGGCGCTCAACACCGACGCCGGCCTGCTGGCCCGCGTACAGGACATCTGGTACGAGGGCCAGTTCCGCATCAGCAAGGCCGCCGAGGCCGCCTTCGGCTCGGTGACCTGCGTCTCCGGACCGCTCGCCGCCTTCCGCCGCGAGGCGATCTACAACTACCTGCCCGCCTGGGCCGAGGACCGCTTCCTCGGCGCCCCCTTCCGCTTCGCCACCGACCGCCAGCTCACCGGCTACGTCCTGGGCCAGGCCTGGCACGGCCGCGCGCTCAAGGAACGGCACGCCGACTCCCCCTTCGTCCGCGGGCACGACTACCCCGAGCTGCGCTGGGAGGTCGGCTACACCCGCTCCGCCCGCGTGTGGACCCGGGTGCCGTCCCGCCCCGGCTCCTTCCTGCGCCAGCAGATCCGCTGGAAGAAGAGCTTCATCAGGAACCTCTTCTTCACCGGCCGCTTCATGTGGCGCCGGGGACCGGCAGCCGCCGCGCTGTACTACGGACACGCCCTGTGGGTGATCGCGGCACCGGCCCTGGTCGTACGGCACCTGCTGTGGGCGCCGCTGCACCTGGCCGGCCTGCTGACCCTGCTGTACCTGGGCGGGGTCGTCCTCAAGGGCTGCGTCTGGGGCCTCGCCTACCGGATCGACCATCCGGGGGACCGCGCCTGGCGCTGCCGCCCCCTGATGAGTCTGCTGTCCTGCTGCGTACTGGCCTGGCTGCTGCCGTATGCCCTGCTCACGCTGCGCCGCGGCGTCTGGTCGAGGAGCGCCGCATGAGAGTCCTGCTGCGCGGCCTTGCCCGCTCGCTCGCCGTCGGCCTCACCTGCGCCGCCCTCGCCCTGGTCTACGTGTTCGTCGTCACCCGGGGACGGTGGATGTGAGAAGCGACGGTTCCCGTGCGCACCGGCCCCGTGAGCACCGGCCGGGTGGAGGCGGACAGGGGCGGCCGCTGCTGCGCGCCGTGCTCGGACTGCTCACGGCGGCCGTCGTGGCCCTGCCCTTCACCGCCGCCTGGCAGTACGACACCCTCCGGCACGCGGTGGCCGAACAGACCGCGCCGCCCGACTCCGGCGACGGCGGCGCCGGCGCGGACGCCAAGGCGGCGCCCGCCGGGAGTGCGCCGGTCGTCCTCGCCTACCACGACATCGGCCCCGACGACCGCGGCCGCTACACCGTCTCCCTGGAGCGCTTCGACGCACAGCTGCGCGCCCTGCGCGACGCCGGCTACCGCACGCTTTCCACCCGGGAGTTCACCGACTTCCTGCGCGACGGCCGCACCCCCGGCCCACGCACCGTCCACCTCACCTTCGACGACGGCGCGCACGGACTGTGGACGCACGCCGACCCGGTGCTGGCCAGGTACGGGATGAAGGCCGCCGCCTACCTGATCACCGGACGGGTGGGGACCCACCGGCCGTACTACCTCTCCTGGGCCGAGGTCGGGCAGATGGCGCGGTCGGGGCGCTGGGACTTCCAGGCCCACACCCACCTCAGCCACGAACGTGCCGCGGTGGACGCCGCCGGGCACGAGCGGTCGGTGTTCACCAACCGGCGGTGGCTGGCGGACGAGGGGCGCGTCGAGACCTCCGACGAGTACCGGCGCCGGATCGCGGCGGACCTCGACCGGTCGGTCCACGACCTCGTACGGCACGACCTGCCCCGCCCCCGGCTCTTCGCCTACCCCTTCTCGGAACGGCTGGACGCCTCCAACCTGGGCGCGCGGGACGCCGAGGCCCTGCGCTCCATGCTGCGGGAGCGTTTCACCGCCACGCTCACCAACAGCGCGGCCCGGCCACTGCCCGCCGGGCCGCGTGCGGCCGCCGCCGGACAGGTGCAGCGCCTCGAGGTCACCCGGGACACCACCCCGGCCGGTCTGCTGCGCGAACTGGCCCGATGGGCTCCGGTGGCACCGCGGGACGCCGACCGGCCGCTGTCCCGGCAGGCGGACTGGCGGACGACCGGCGACACCGGGCAGACCGGACCCGGGGTCCTCACCGGTGCCAGCCGTCCCGCGGACGGCACCGACTACGCATCGGCCGACTACCGCCCGCTCGCCACCGCCGACTGGACCGACTACCGCCTGCGCGCCCGCGTCGGCGGCCTGCACGGCACCTCCAACAGCGTCGGCATCACCGTGCGGGCGGGCAGTGAACATCCCGTGTCGCTCTCCGTCGGCCGCAACACGGCGAGCCTGAGCACGGGCGGCACGGGCGGTCCGGGCGGTCCGGAGGGTGCCGAGGCCCGGCGGACCTGCCGGCTCGACCCCGCCGCCACGCACCGGGTCACCGTCTCCGTGACCCCCCGGCAGGTGCGGGTGAGCATCGACGGCGAGCCCTGTACGGCCCTCCGCGCGGGGCGCTGGCGGGCGGCGGAGGGCGCCGGCGGCTTCTCGCTCAGCGTGCGCAACGACGGGCCGGAGCGGCAGTGGCCCCGCTTCCACTCCTTGAAGGTCGGGTGACGTGCATCACAGGCGGTCGGCGATCACTTCCGGCGCCGGCGGCGGTCCACAGAGCGCATCACCACTCGTACCTCGTACCTCTTGCACAGGGAGCGCATCGACATGACCGCCGCCGTGAAGGGCCCGGCCTCGTACTTCCCGTCCATCGAGAAGAAGTACGGCCGCCCGGTCGCGGAGTGGAAGGACCTCATCCGGTCCTCGCCGCTCACCAAGCACATGGAACTGGTCACCTGGCTCAAGACCGAGCACGGCCTGGGCCACGGGCACGCCAACGCACTCGTCGCGCACACCCTGGCCGAGGGCACGGCGCAGGAGGGGCAGGGGTCCTCCGGCGCGGCTGGAGGTCGATGACGACCTTGCCCCGCACATGCCGGCCGGCCTGGAGCTCGACCGCGCGGCGGATCCGCTCGACCGGGAAGCCCGCCGCGACGGGCACCCGGAGCGGGCCCGCCGCGACCGGGCGGGCGATCTCCGGCAGGGCACCGCGGGCCGCGTTCGCGCCCTTGGCCGCCGGGACGCCGTCGACCTGCGCGGCGACGGTGCAGATGCGGCCGTCCGGGACACCGAGTTCCCTCGCGGCGTGCACGGTCTCGGTCCCGTGGCAGACAGCCAAGGCCGGTCGCCTGCTGACCCTCCTGACGGCCGGCCTCCGACCCCCTGCCCGGCCGGCCTGAGCTAGCGGGCGCCGCCGCCCTCGGCGTCCGCGCCCTCGGCGTCCGCCTCCTCCTCGGCCAGTGCCGCGTCCAGGCGGGCCCGGGCGCCGTCCAGCCGGCGGCGGCAGACCTTCGCCAGCTCCTCGCCCCGCTCCCACAGGGCCAGGGACTCCTCCAGCGTCGTACCGCCGGCCTCCAGCCGCCGGACCACCTCGATCAGCTCGTCCCGCGCCTGCTCGTACCCGAGCGCCTCGGACATCGCCGTCGGCTGCTCCACCTCGCTGGTCATCCACCCACCCTATGCGTCGACTCGTACGGAGAAATCGCCCTCGGAGACCCGGGCGCGCAGCGTCTCGCCGGGCTCCACCTCGGCGGGGTCGCGGACCGCGTGGCCGTCGGCCCGCTGGAGCACCGCGTACCCGCGCTCGAGGGTCGCGGCGGGGGAGAGGGCCACCA
This sequence comes from Streptomyces sp. NPDC042336, assembly GCF_055581985.1. NCBI lineage: Bacteria > Bacillati > Actinomycetota > Actinomycetes > Kitasatosporales > Streptomycetaceae > Streptomyces > Streptomyces sp. NPDC042336. Next base: position 320,879 of record NZ_JBVJEA010000008.1, read on the forward strand.
CGCGCGCGTGCGTGTGCGTCAGCTCGGAGTCGGCCCGGTCGAGGTGGTGCCCCAGCGTGCGACGGCTCCGGTCCAGCAGCGCCGTCACCTGCTCGGCCCGCTCCTCGATCATCCGGTGCGGGTCCTGTATCGACGGCCGGGCCAGCGCGTGCGCCAGCCCGCGCTGCTCGCGGTCGACGAACGCCGCCACACACCGCCGGGCGCGGTCCCGCAGCAGCCGTACCCGCTCGTACTCCTCGCCGACGTCCGGCACGACCTTCTTCGCGGCGTCGGTCGGCGTGGAGGCGCGCAGGTCGGCGACCAGGTCGAGGAGCGGGCTGTCCGGCTCGTGGCCGATCGCCGAGACGACCGGCGTACGACAGGCGGCCACCGCCCGGACCAGCTGCTCGTCGGAGAACGGCAGCAGGTCCTCCACGCTGCCCCCGCCGCGCGCGACGACGATCACGTCCACGTCGTCCAGCGCGTCCAGCTCCTTCACCGCCTGCACCACCTGCGGCACCGCGTGCACGCCCTGCACCGGGACGTTGCGCACCTCGAAGCGGACGGCGGGCCAGCGGTGCCGGGCGTTCTCCAGGACGTCCCGCTCGGCCGCCGAGGCCCGCCCGCACACCAGGCCGACCAGCTGCGGCAGGAACGGCAGCGGCTTCTTGCGCTCCGCCGCGAACAGCCCCTCGCGCGCGAGTGCCTTCTTCAGCTGCTCCAGACGGGCGAGCAGCTCACCGACGCCGACCGGCTTGATCTCGGCGGCCCGCAGCGACAGCTGCCCCCGCGGCGCATACCACTCCGGCTTGGCGTGCACGACCACCCGCGCACCCTCGCCGACCACGTCGGCCACGGCGTCGAACACCTGCCGGTAGCAGGTCACGCTCACCGAGATGTCGTACGACGGGTCGCGCAGCGTCAGGAACACCACGCCCGCGCCCGGCCGCCGCGACAACTGGGTGATCTGCCCCTCGACCCAGACCGCGCCGAGCCGGTCGATCCAGCCCCCGATCAGCCGGGAGACCTCGCCCACGGGCAGCGGGCTTTCGGGGGTCGAGTTGGCAGCCATGCGCCCGAGCGTAACGGCCGGGTGCGACAACGGGCCCCATCGAGCCCGCCCTCCGTCACACGCCCGCCCGGTCCGTGTCCCGCCGCCCCCTCCACTGCACCGCCAGCACCACCAGGCCCGCCGCCAGCCAGACCGCCCCGACCACCTGGGCGGCGCCCGACGCCTCCACGATCACCGCGACCGTGATCGCCGCGCCGAGCACCGGCACCAGCAGATGCCGCCACCAGCTCACCGTGCCCGCGCCGCGCCGCACCACGAACCAGCCCACCACGCTCGCGTGCAGCAGCGTGAACGCGGTCAGCGCGCCGACGTCGACCACCGAGACCAGGTGGTCGAGACCGTCGTCCCGGCGCGCCGCCCACACCGCCGCCGCCATCGTGATCACCGCCGACACCAGCAGCGCCACGCGCGGAACGCCGGCGTCCGTCCGCGACAGCACCCCGGGCAGCCGCCGGTCGCGGCCCATCGCGAACAGCAGCCGCCCGGCCGCCGCCTGCCCGGCCAGCGCCGCGAACGCCGCGCCGATCGCCTTGCTCACCGCCACCAGATCGTGCAGCCACGTGCCCACCGAGGCGTCCACGGCGTCGTAGAACGCCGATCCCTGCCGCTCCGGCTCCGCCGCCAGCTGCGCCGACGACACCGGCTCCAGGAGCGCCACCAGGTACGTCTGCGCCACGAACAGCACGCCCGCCAGCGCCAGGCAGAACAGCAGCGCCCGCGCGACCTTCGCCGAACCTCCGGTGACCTCCTCGGCGAACGTGGCGATCGCGTCGAAGCCCAGGTACGACAGCACCGCCACCGACACCGCGCCGACCACCGCCGACAGCGCGAACGCCCCCTGCGTGCCGTCCCCCGACAGCGGCGACAGCCAGTCCCGCTCGGCCCCGTCCTGCGCCAGGACCACGATCGCGGTGGCCACGAAGACGATCAGTACGACGATCTCCATGGCGAGCACCAGGAAGCCCACCCGGGCCGCCGTCCGCACCCCCCACAGGTTCAGCAGCGTCGTGACGACCACCGCGATCGCCGTCCACACCCACCGCGACACCTCGGGGACCAGCGCCTCCATCGCGATGCCGGAGAAGAGGTACGCCACCGCCGGGATGAGGACGTAGTCCAGCATCGCCATCCACCCGGCGATGAACCCGGCCCCGTTGCCGAGCCCCGCGCGCGCGTAGGCGAACACCGACCCCGCCTGGGGGACCACCCGCACCATCTGCGCGTAGCTGAATGCGGTGAACGCCATCGCGACCGTGGCGACGACGTAGACGAGCGCCACCGCGCCGTGCGACTTGGCGTCCAGCGTGCCGAACACGCCGACCGGCGCCATGGGCGCGATGAACAGCAGGCCGTAGACGACCAGGTCCCTGAACCCCAGACTGCGCCTCAGCTGGTGTTCCTCACCGGCCCCCGGGGCCGTCGTACCGGTCTGCGACATCGTGCCTCCGCCAGTGCCTCGGTTCTCGCCCGGGTTCCGCTTCGGGCCACGCCTCGGAACGTTCCCGCCAGTCTCCCCGGCAACGCCGCACCCACGCGATCTTTGACCCGCCGAACGCGGCCTTACGATGGGTGCCATGACTGCTTCGCCTGGCCGCCGTGTCCTGCTCGCCGCCCCCCGTGGCTACTGCGCGGGTGTGGACCGCGCCGTGATCGCCGTCGAGAAAGCCCTGGAGCAGTACGGGGCTCCGGTGTACGTCCGGCACGAGATCGTTCACAACAAGTACGTCGTCCAGACCCTGGAGAAGAAAGGCGCGATCTTCGTCGAGCGGACGGAGGAGGTCCCCCCGGGGAACATCGTGATGTTCTCCGCGCACGGCGTCGCCCCCGTCGTCCACGAAGAAGCCGAGCGTGGCCGCCTCGCCACCATCGACGCCACCTGCCCGCTCGTCACCAAGGTCCACAAGGAAGCCGTCCGCTTCGCGAACGACGACTACGACATCCTGCTGATCGGCCACGAGGGCCACGAGGAGGTCATCGGCACCTCCGGCGAGGCCCCCGACCACATCCAGCTCGTCGACGGACCCGAGGACGTCGCCAAGGTGGAGGTCCGGGACCCGTCGAAGGTGGTCTGGCTCTCCCAGACCACCCTCTCCGTCGACGAGACGATGGAGACCGTCGACGCGCTCAAGGACAAGTTCCCGCAGCTCATCTCCCCGCCGAGCGACGACATCTGCTACGCCACGCAGAACCGCCAGCTCGCGGTGAAGCAGATGGGCGCCGAGGCCGAGCTGGTGATCGTCGTCGGCTCCCGCAACTCCTCCAACTCCAAGCGCCTGGTCGAGGTCGCCAAGCAGGCCGGCTCCCGCGAGGCGTACCTGGTGGACTTCGCCGACGAGATCGAGGAGTCCTGGCTGGACGGCGTCACCACGGTCGGCGTCACCTCCGGCGCCTCCGTCCCCGACGTCCTGGTCGAACAGGTCCTGGAGTGGCTGTCGCAGCGCGGCTTCGAGGACGTGGAGATCGTCAAGGCCGCCGAGGAGTCGATCACCTTCTCGCTGCCCAAGGAGCTGCGCCGCGACCTGCGCGAGGAGGCGGCGTCCCTGGTGGCGGAGCGGGGCGGCTCGGGTACGGCGGGGGACTGACCGGCCGGGACCACCGCCTGGGTGACCGTCAGTCCTCCGTCGTAACGTAGGGCCATGCAGATCTTCGGCGTGGACATCGGCGGATCCGGGATCAAGGGCGCCCCTGTGGACCTCGACAGGGGCGACCTGGCCCAGGAGCGCTGCAAGGTGCTGACCCCGCACCCGGCGACCCCCGACGGCGTGGCCGACGGGGTCAAGGAGGTCGTCGAGCACTTCGGCTGGACCGGCCCGGTCGGCCTCACCTTCCCGGGCGTGGTGACGGGCGGCGCGACCGTGCGCACCGCGGCCAACGTCGACAAGAGCTGGGTCGACACCGACGCGCGTGCCCTGTTCGGCGAGCGGCTGGGCGGGCTGGACGTGACGGTCGTCAACGACGCGGACGCGGCGGGCGTCGCCGAGATGCACTTCGGAGCCGGCCGCGGCCGCAAGGGCACGGTCATCCTGCTCACCTTCGGCACCGGCATCGGCAGCGCGGTGTTCACCGACGGGGTCCTGATCCCCAACACCGAGCTGGGCCACCTGGAGCTGGACGGTCACGACGCGGAGAAGCGGGCCTCCAGCAAGGTCAAGGACGACCACGACATGTCGTGGGAGCACTGGGCCCACCGGGTCCAGAAGTACCTCGCGCACGTCGAGATGCTGTTCTCGCCGGAGCTGTTCATCATCGGCGGCGGCGTCAGCCGCAAGTCCCAGAAGTTCCTGCCCCACATCGAGGGCGTCCGGGCGGAGATCGTCCCCGCCCAGCTCCAGAACAACGCGGGGATCGTGGGCGCGGCGATGCACGCGTCGGGCTGAGCGGGGCGCCTGGGGCGGGCCCGCTGACGGGGCCCGGCTGAGCGCAGGCCGGCTGCCGGGGAGCCGTCAGGCGGCCGGGGGCCGGTTGCGGGCGGCGGCCCGTCGTCGTACCAGCCGGATCCGGCGGACGATCACGGCCGTCCCGGCGACCAGTGTCCCGCCGTACAGCCACCCGGCCTCGGTGGCCAGCGCGGTCACGAGACCCATGAGCCGTCCGCCGAGACCGTCCCCGCTCTCCGCCACGGGCACCAGGCCCACGGCGAAGGCGATCGGCACGACGATGGGGGCGGTCAGCAGGTCGCCCCGGCGCACCCAGAGCGCGGTGAGCAGGCTCACCGGCACGAACAGCACCCCGTACACGGTCAGGGACGCGCCGAACATCAGCTCGTCCAGGAAGCCGAGCAGGGTCATCACGGCCGCGCAGAACAGACCGCTGCCGAGCCCCGTCAACCGCGGATTGGGCATCCCGCGCAGGGCACGCACCACCCTGGCCACCGGCGGACCCGCCCCCGGAGCCGGGCGCGGCGGCTCTACGGGCCGTCCCGCCGGTCTCCCGGCCACCCGCCCCGCCGGCGGCCGCGCGGCAGCGGCGCCGCCCCGCCCCTGTGCGGGCAGCGGCGCCCGGCCTCGTCGCGGTCCGTACTGCGCAGGTCGCGTCCTGTATTGCTCCACTGGACCAACTTAGGTCGGTTTATGTGCCGAATAGCCCGACAGACACGCCGTCGGGCGCGCCTTGGCCAAGCGTTCGACTCCGCGCGGGCCCGGTACGGCACACCCCGTAGACTGGTGGATCGGCCGTGCCTGGCCCTGTTCCCCTCCCATCCAGCCCCTCCGCATCTCACGTACGGGAAGTCGCAACGTGTCGCTCACGATCGGAATCGTCGGTCTGCCGAATGTCGGCAAGTCGACCCTGTTCAACGCCCTGACCAAGAACGACGTGCTCGCGGCCAACTACCCGTTCGCCACCATCGAGCCCAACGTCGGCGTGGTCGGTGTCCCCGACCCCCGCCTGGCGAAGCTGGCCGAGATCTTCTCCTCCGAGAAGATCCTTCCGGCGACGGTCGACTTCGTCGACATCGCGGGCATCGTGCGCGGCGCGAGCGAGGGCGAGGGCCTGGGCAACAAGTTCCTGGCCAACATCCGCGAGTCCGACGCGATCTGCCAGGTCATCCGCGCCTTCAAGGACGAGAACGTCGTGCACGTCGACGGCAAGGTCTCGCCGAAGGACGACATCGAGACGATCAACACCGAGCTGATCCTCGCCGACCTCCAGACCATCGAGAAGGTCCTCCCGCGCCTCCAGAAGGAGTCGCGCATCAAGAAGGACATCGCTCCCAAGGTCAAGGCCGTCGAGGAGGCCAAGGAGATCCTGGAGAAGGGCGACACCCTCTTCTCCCAGGGCATCCTCCAGGGCACCGAGCGCGCGGAACTCCTCCACGACCTCCACCTCCTCACGACGAAGCCCTTCCTCTACGTCTTCAACGTCGACGAGGACGAGCTGACCGACGAGGCCTTCAAGAACGAGCAGCGCGCCCTGGTCGCCCCCGCCGAGGCGATCTTCCTCAACGCCAAGCTGGAGGCGGACCTCGCCGAGCTGGACGAGGACGAGGCCCTCGAACTCCTCCAGTCCGTCGGCCAGGACGAGCCCGGCCTCGCCACCCTCGCCCACGTCGGCTTCCGCACCCTCGGCCTGCAGACCTACCTGACGGCCGGCCCCAAGGAATCCCGCGCCTGGACCATCAAGAAGGGCGCCACCGCCCCCGAGGCCGCCGGTGTCATCCACACCGACTTCCAGAAGGGCTTCATCAAGGCCGAGGTCATCTCCTTCGACGACCTCGTCACGACGGGCTCGGTCGCCGAGGCCCGCGCCAAGGGCAAGGCCCGCATGGAGGGCAAGGACTACGTGATGCAGGACGGGGACGTGGTGGAGTTCAGGTTCAACGTCTGACCGGTGACACGGCACCCTTCGCGCTGGACGCGGTGAGGCCCCCCGCGCCGCCATGCGGTGCGGGGGCCTGGCGGGAGGGCGACCCGGTGGCGGTCAGTTCTGCTTGGTTGCGCCCTGGAGCGCCTGATCGGTCATGTCGGCCACCTGTCCGGCCGGCGGTGCCGCGGCGTCGACCTCGGTGCCGAAGTCCGAGAACCGCGTCACCGTGCTCATCCTGAGCTGCTTCGGGGAGGCGCTGTCGTCCGGCTTCGCGGACGCGGAAGCGGGAGCCTCGACGGTCATGTCGATCTGCTGCTGCCGGAGCCGGCCCTCGTCGTCGAGCCAGACCTGCATGGGCAGCGTCGGGCCGAGCTGCTTGCTCATCCCGGCGCCGCCCGGCAGTTTCGAGACGTCCACGGTGACCTTGTAGTGCGTGGTGTCGACTCCGTCGAGCTTCTCGGTGCCGACCTTCTCGACGTCCTTGTCGGTGATCGCCTTGGCGTAGGCGGCGGTCTGCGCGGGGTCGCCGATCTGCTGGTTGCTCATCCCCTGCTGGGCGGCCACCTTCTTCAGGTCGATCTTGATCCAGGGCTTGCCGCCGGGGGCCTTCTGGCCGGGGGCCTTCTGGTAGAGGACCTGGTCGACCACGCGCTGCTCGATGCTCTCGTCCTGCGCGGTGACGGTCATGACGCTGTCCCCCTCCGCCAGGTCCAGGACCCCCTTGCCGTCGGACGTGATCGTCCGGCCCTCCGCCGCGAGCTTCATCCGGATGGTCATCCGCGCCGACTCGGCTTCGGCCGTCTTGTCGTAGGCCGCTCGGACCTCCGCCGTGCCCTGCTCGCGGGCGCCCGCGCTCCCGCCCGCACTCGGCGACTCGTCGCCCCCCTTCGCATCGGACTCGTCGCCCCCACCGCATCCCGACAGGACGACGCTTCCCATGATCGCGGCAACCACGATCGCACCGGTCCTCGTCCCGTTGACCCGCATCTGCATCCCCATCTCCCCAGCCCCTCTTCGACACGTACCAGCCGGCGTCATCTCACGCCCGCACGCCGTACCGAATGCCCCGAAAGGTCCCCAACTCACCTACAAAGGCCGGTATTTGGGGTGAGGTGCCGGGTCACGTGGTGGTTCTTCCCGGAGCGGCGTGTGACCACGGGCCGCCGGACGGGGCTCCAGAACCTCCGACGAATCTGTCGGCTGCCCTGGATGCGGAGGGCCATGCGCCGAGCCACGCCTACCCCGAGGCCGTTCGCCCCACCCGCTGGGAGGAAGAGGGGGGTCGCGATTCAATCGTGAGCTGTACGGTTCCGGTGCCCTGCCCGGTGCCGTCGGTCACGTCGCGCAGCTGGGAGCGGGCGGTGATGCCCAGCTTGGGGAAGACGCGGTAGAGGTGGGAGCCGACCGTGCGAGGGGAGAGGAACAGCCTCTCCCCGATCTCACGGTTGGTCAGACCGCGGGCCGCCAGCCGGACGATCTGTTGCTGTTGCGGGGTGAGTTCGGCGATCGCGCCGGGGGCAACGCCGGCCGGCTCGATGCCGGCGGCCCGCAGTTCTGCCTCCGCCCGTTCGATCCACGGGCGGGCGCCGAGCCTCCGGAAGGTGTCGAGTGCCCCCGTCAGCAGCGGGCGGGCCTCCGCGATACGGCGTCGGCGGCGCAGCCATTCGCCGTAGTCCAGCCGGGTCTGGGCCCGCTCGAAGGGCCACTGCTCGCCCGCTTCGTCCGCCAGCGCCGCCCGGAAGTGCCGTTCGGCGTGCTCCGGTCCGGCGAGCAGGGCGCGGCCCCGCTCGACCAGCGGAAAGACGCGTGCCGACCGGGCGGTGCCCAGGTGCCGCGCCGACCGTTCCAGCAGTTCCGCGGCGGGTTCGCGCTCGCCTCGGCGGACGGCCGCCGCGGCGAGTTCGGCCAGGACGGTGTGGGAGACGTGGTAGTGGACCGGGTCGCCGTCCTGAGTGAAGGCCGAGCGGAACCGCGCGTACGCGGTGTCGTAGTCGCCCTCGGCCACCGCCGCCAGCCCCAGGGCGCGGCGGGCGAAGACCGCGACGGAGCGGCTTTCCAGGGGGTCGACGAGGGCCAGCGCCCGCTCGGCGTTCCGGCGTGCCCCGGCCGGCTCGCCGAGCAGCGCCAGCACGGTCGCGTCGAGGGCTCGTGCGCAAGCCTCGGCGTGGTCCAGTCCGGCCTGCGAGGCGACCTCCGCGATCTCGGCGGCCACCGAGCGGGCCTCGGCCCAGCGGCCCTGCTCCAGATAGGCCCAGCCGGCGGCGCAGGCCAGACCGGCGGGCACCGGGCCGTGGGCCTGCCAACGGCCGAACGCCTCGTCGAAGGTCCTGGCGGCGAGGAGGGGCCGGTCGAGGAGCCAGGCCACGACGGCGAGCGCGGTCAGGGATCCGGCGTCGTCCCCGGCCCCGGCGATGAGCCGGGGCAGCGCCGGGGCCAGGGAGGCTCCCGCGCCGGTGGGATCGGAGACGGCCCGCACCCAGGCGCGCGGCGTGCCGCCCCCCGGGGAGTCCGGCACCTCGGAGAGCAGGTCCTCGATGCGCTTCCGCTGGGACTCCTCGCCCGAGTAGTAGCGGACCACCGCAGCCGCGGCGAGCGCGTCCAGCAGGCGGGGCGAACCGGCGCCAGCCGCCTCCTCGGCGATGCGCGACAGCAGTCCGAAGGCGGCCGTGTGGTGCGGGCCCATGGTCATGAGCTGCCCCGTCGCCAGCGCGGCCCGGCCGGTCAGCGCCGGGTCGTCACTGCGCTTGCGTACCTCGTCGGCCAGGTGTTCCACCCAGCCGAGCTGACCGGTGAAGACGGCCGCGTCCGCGGCGTCGGCCAGCAGTCGTGCCTGGTCCGCGCGGTGCGGGCTGAGTTCCGCGGCGCGCTCCAAGGCGACGGCAGCGGCCGCGTGGCCGCCCCGGCGCCGGGCCCGGCCGGCTGTCTCCTGGAGGGCCGCCGACACCTGCTCGTCGGGCCGCTCGGTGGCGGCGGCGAGATGCCAGGCGCGGCGGTCGGGCTCCTCGCCCAGCAACTGGGCGAGGGCGAGATGGGCACGCCTTCGCTCCTCGAACGGCGCGGCGTGGTAGACGGCCGACCGGACGAGCGGGTGGCGGAACGCGATCCCGGTGGTGTCCCGCCGTACGAGACCGGCCCGTTCGGCGGGCAGCCACGTCGTGTCGTCGGCCTCGGGCAGGCCCCGCGCGGCCACCGGCGCGTCCGCCGCGCCGGCGGCGGCGAGCGCCAGCAGGGCCCGGCGGGTGGCTTCCGGCAGGTCCCGCAGGTGCCGGGCGAAGATCCCTTCCAGCCGGTCGGTGACGGGCAGCGGGCCCTCCGCCGCGCCGCCCTCCGGCTGGCCGCCCGCGGCGGCGGCACGGGTGAGTTCGACCAGGGCGAGCGGATTGCCCGCCGCCTCCCGCAGGATCCGGACCCGGGTGCGGCCGGTGGGGCGCTTCGGCTGCTCGTCCAGCAGCCGGTTCGCCGCGTCACCGCTCAAGGGCCCGATCTCCAGGCGCTCGTACCCCTTGTCGAACCCGGGCAGCGCGGCCGCGGCACGCACGCCCAGCAGCAGTGTCACGGGCTCGCGGTCCATGCGCCGGGCCAGGAAGGAGAGAACGTCCAGCGACGCGCGGTCGATCCACTGGGCGTCGTCGGCCACCACGAGCAGCGGTGCCGGTTCCGCCAGGTCCGACACCAGGGTCAGCACCGCCAGGCCGACGAGCAGGGCGTCGGGGGTCTCGGCGGGCCCGGCGTGCTCGCTGTGTTCGGCCAGTCCCAGAGCGGCCCTGAGCGCGGAACGCTGCCGGGCGGGCAGCCCGTCCAGGTCGCCGAGCACCGGGCGGAGCAACTGGTGCAGACCGGCGAAAGCCAGGTGCGCCTCGGACTCGCTGCCCATCGCCCGCAGCACCCGGTGGCCGGCGCCGCGCGTCCGCCGCACCGCGAGGTCCAGCAGGACGCTCTTGCCGACCCCGGGTTCGCCCTCGACGACCAGCACCGCGCTGCGGGACCGGCCGGGGGCGACGCGCTTCATGAGGTGCGCGGTCTCCGTCTCCCGGCCCACCACGCTCGGACCGGGGTCTGCGGGCGTGCCTCGGCCCGCTCCGGCGCGTTCACCATTCTTCACGCAAGCTCCAGGAACTGGGACAGCCGTCACGGCAACGTGGCGGTGCCGCGGCCGTATTCCCGCCGGCCCGCAGCCGCACACCACGGTCGGGCCGGACGCGGGTGCAGTCACCTGACGCATACCGCGGCCCGTCACCCGCGACGCACCCTTGCGGAACAGGGGCGATCCCGCCCGACCTTCTGCACTGGAGCACCCCATGGACACCATCGCCCTGGGCGATGTCACCGTGACCCGCGTCCGGGAGTACTACGGTCCCGTCGACCTGACGCCCGAGGCGTTCGTCCCGGAGAGCCCGGCCCAGGCATGGGACACGCACCGTTCCTGGCTGGTGCCGGACTTCCTGGACGCCGAGACCCGGATCGTCAACACCGCGATCCAGACCTGGGTCCTGCGCAGCGAGGGCAGGACCATCCTGGTCGACACCGGCGTCGGCAACCACAAGGACCGGCCGTACGCGCCGGTGTGGAGCCGTCTGGACACCGACTTCCTGGGCAATCTCGCCCGCGCCGGGGTCCGCCCCGAGGACGTCGACATCGTGATCAACACCCACCTGCACGTCGACCACGTCGGCTGGAACACCTACCTCGACGGCCGGACCTGGGTGCCGACATTCCCCAACGCCACCTACCTCATGGCCAAGGCGGACTTCGACTACTGGAACCCCGCCAACGAGATCAGGACCCTGCTCGGCCGCGGCAACCAGAACGTCTTCGAGGACAGCGTCGCCCCCGTGCACGCGGCCGGCCTCACCCGGCTGTGGGAGGGCAGCCACCGGATCGACGCCAACCTGCGCCTCGACCTCGCCCCCGGCCACACGCCCGGCTCGTCCGTGCTGCGGCTGGAGTCCGGCTCCGACCGGGCCCTGTTCGTCGGCGACCTGCTGCACAGCCCGATCCAGATCCACGAACCCGACGCCAACAGCTGCTTCTGCGAGGACCCCGCCGCAGCCCGCGCCACCCGCCGCAGGCTCCTGGGCTCGGCGGCCGACGGCAACGCCCTCGTCTTCCCCGCGCACCTCGGCGGCCACGGCGCCGCCGAGGTCGTCCGCGAGGGGGGCAAGTTCGCCGTCAAGGGCTGGGCGCCCTTCGCCAAGTACACCCAGCACGGCTGAGGCCGCGGAAGGAAAGGCGAGAAGGACATACGAGAAGGACACGCGACATGAACCAGCAGTACCCCGACCCCGTCGTGACCACCGCGCAGGGCACCGTTCGCGGCCTGCGCCGGGGCGGCACCCGCACCTTCCTGAACATCCCGTACGCCGCCCCGCCCCGCGGCGCGGGCCGGTTCGCCCCGCCGCGGCCGCACGAGCCGTGGGAGGGCGTACGGGACGCGACCCTGCCGGGACCCACCGCCCCGCAGTCCGCACGCAGGCTCGGCGACATCGACATGACGCCCTACTTCGGCCCCGGCTGGAGCCGCGGCGAGGACTACCTCACCGTCAACGTCTTCGCACCCGCCGCCGCGGGTGGCGAACTGCCGGTCATGGTGTTCGTCCACGGCGGCGGCTTCGTCGCCGGATCGACGCGGGCCGCCCTGTACGACGGCACCGCGTTCGCCCGTGACGGCGTCGTCCTCGTCACCCTCAACTACCGGCTAGGGATCGCCGGGTTCCTCGACGTCCCCGGGGCACCCGCCAACCGCGGCCTGCTCGACGTCGTCGCCGCGCTGCGCTGGGTGCGGGAGAACATCTCCGGCTTCGGCGGTGACCCGCACAACGTCACCCTCTTCGGCCAGTCGGCCGGGGCGACCGTCGTCGGCGGTGTCCTCGCCACGCCGGAGGCCGCCGGGCTGTTCCGCCGCGCGATCGTGCAGAGCGGCAGCGGCCTGGGCGCGTTCACGCCCGAGCAGGCCGCCCGCGTCACCAGGGCCGCGGCCGAGGCCCTGGGCGTCGAGCCCCACGTCGACGCGTTCGCCGGCATCCCCGACGAGCGGCTCGTCGAGGCGGCCGGCCGGCTCGCGGGCATCGACCTGCGGACCGGGACCCACCGCGACCCGCTGATCGGCCTCAGCCCCTTCAGCCTGGTCCTGGACAGCCAGCCCGCCGCGTCCGTCGCCGCCGGCCGATCCGCCGACGTCGACCTGCTCGTCGGCACCAACACCGAGGAGGGCAACCTCTACCTGGTCCCGGTGGGCAGATACGCCACCTCGACCGCCGCCGACGTCGACGACGCCGCACGCTCGCACCCCGATCCCGCGCGGCTGGTCGAGACCTACCGCGCGTCCCGCCCGGGGGCGTCCTTCGCGGAACTGCGCTCCGCCATCATGGGCGACGCCCTGTTCGGCGCGGGCAGCCGTGCCCTGGCCGACGCCCACGCCGCCCATCCGCGGTCCGCCACCCACGCCTACCAGTTCGCCTGGCGCTCCCACGCCCTGGACGGAGAACTCGGCGCCACGCACGCGGTCGAACTGCCCTTCGTCTTCGACCTCGCGGACCTGCCCGAACTCCACGGCCCGGGCGCCCTGCTCGGCCCCGACCGGGCCCCCGCGGACCTCGCCACCCGCGTCCACGGGACCTGGGTCCGCTTCGCCCGGACCGGCGATCCGGGCTGGGACCCGTACGACACCGACCGCCGGGCCACCATGCGCATCGACGCCGAGTGGACGCAGGTCGACGACCCCCGCGGCCAGGAACGACGGGCCTGGGAGAGCTGACGCCGCCGGTCCAGGACTGCTCCGGCGCCTCAGCGCTCCAGCGCGCACTCCGCCGCCGCCAGCACCGTGCGGGCCTGGAGTTCCACCTGGTCGGACACGGGCACCCAGCGCAGCCGCAGGGACGACTCGAAATCCGTGCACCAGGTGGTGAAGAGTTCGTCCAGCTCCAGGCGGAGTCCGGTAGCCGCCGGATCGTCGGCCGCCAGCAGGAGCCGCAGCAGGAGCCCCGCCGCGCGCAGCGGCTGGCGGCGTGCGACGACCTCCAGGGCGCTGATCCCGGCCGTCGTCAGCCGGGGTGAGGTCTCGGCGCGGGGCCCCTCGTCCTCCGCCTGCCGGACCAGGGGCACCCAGGCGTCGGCCACCAGGTCGTACAGGTCGTCGGCCATCCACTCCAGTACCCGTCTGGGCGGGCTGTCCTCGGCCGGCGGCAGGAAGCCCCGGGCCTTGTCGAATACGGCGGTCACCTGCCGGCCGCCCTCCCGCACCAGCCCGGACAGCTCGCGCAGGGCCCCGGCCGGGTCCGGGTGCGGGGACAGGTCGTCGGCCGTCTCGGTGGCCCACAGGGGGACTTCGACGATCGCCGTGACACCGTCGTACGCCTGGGGCGCGCACCAGGTGGACCGCCCGATGTTCTCAGACCCGGCCGCCAGCCGGGCGGTGCTGTCCGGCGGGGGCAGGACGTGGATGCCGGGGGCCGGGTTCTCCCAGTACAGGGCGTCGTACGTGCCGTGCTGGACCGGGACGCCGACCGCGGCGGCGGACGCGCGGAAGGGCGCCGCGAGGCCCGGGAGGTCACGGGTGAGCTGGACCCAGGTGCCGCCGACGTCGACGCTGTGCAGCGAGCACTGGAGCACGGGCCGCAGCTCGTCGATCGCGTCGAGCAGCGCACGGCTCTCCGGCATTCGCCGTCCCTCGATGGGCGCCCACTCCGGCTGCTCCGCCGCGACCGGGCGGAAGGCGGCGCGGTAGTAGCCGTCCAGGGGGTGTCCGGGGCCGGCCGTCGCCGCTTCGAGTCCCTCGCTCAGGGCCGCGCCGTCCGGGTCGAGGCACAGGACGACGTCCCAGGTGACGGCGTCGGGGTCGGTCGCCGTGGACCGCCGGTCCCCGTCGGCCACCCGCTCCGCCAGCGCCAGCGCGGTCGCGCCGCCCACCGGCTCGTCCGAGTGCGGCCGGGCCACCACCAGGACGTGGCGCGGCCCGTGGCCCACGGACAGCATCAGGATCGGCCGGCCGGCCCGGGACGTGCCGATCCGGCGCAGGCGGCAGGCCCCGGGGAACCAGGAGACCAGCCGCCGCGCCGCCTCGGTGACTGCCGCGACCGTGAGGTAGCGGTGCATGGGCGCGTCCCTGTCAGGCGCCGCCGTTACCGCCGCTGTCGCCGGTGGTTTCCTTCTTGTCCAGCGGACGGATCTCGATCTTGTTCGCCATGCCGTCTCCTTCCGATGGTGCCTGTGAGGCCTGTGATGCCTGTGAGGCCTGTGCCTGTGGTGCCTGTAATGCCCGTGGCGCAGGTGGTGCCCTGGATGTGCGGGACACATCGTGCTCCTGCCAGCGTTCGCTCACCCGGTCACCGGTGTCAACGTCCCGTGGTGCCCGTGCGGTCGGGAAGTGCGGCGTCGCCGCGGAATTGACGGCGCACGCGATGCACCCGCGGACCTTCGTCGCGCTGCCGGCACCGGTGGCCAGGTGGCGCAACCGCCGCGCACGCGGGTCCGCGGGCGCGACCTGAGGGACCGGCCCCGTCAGCGCCCCGTCGTGCCGTCGATCAGTTCGCGCACGATGTCCGCATGGCCGGCGTGGCGGCCGGTCTCCTCGATCATGTGGGTCAGGGCCCAGCGGACGCTGGGCGCGGGGCGGCCCGGGCGGGACCTGGGGAGCGGTTCGCCGAGGTCGGCGCAGGCGTCGAGCACGCGGTTCGCCCGATCGACGGTCTCGCGGTAGCGGGCGACGACCTCGGCCACGCCGTCCTCGGGCGCGGCCCGGAAGGTGGCCGGCCAGCTCCGCACCTCCTCCCCGAGGAAGAGCGCGCGTTCGACGTGGGTCAGGTGGTTGAGCAGCCCGAGCAGGTTGGTGCCGGACGGCACCGCGGCCGTGCGGACCTGCGGTTCCGGGGCGCCCTCGACCTTGCCGGCGACCGAGGTCCGCAGGTAGTCGAGGAACCCGCGCAGGGTCTCCGCCTCACTGCCGCCGGTCCGGGGCGGCGGGGTGTCCCGGCGGTGGGTGCGGTGGTGCGGGGAGCGGTGGGCGGTGGGCACGGTGTTCTCCTTGGGACGCGCGCGGTCAGCCCGCGCGGCGGACGAGCAGGACGTGGTCGACGACCTCGGCGGTGCGCCCGCCGGGACCGGTCGCGGTCCGGCGCGGGGCCGCGGCCCGCTCGACCCGCCAGGTCGCCGGGTCCAGAGCCAGGTCCGCCGCGACCTCCTCAGGGGACGGGTACCGCGCGTCGGGGTCCTGGTCCCACGACCACGGCGCGGTCGAGCCGTGGTCGACGACCAGCAGCCGCCCGCCCGGGCGCAGCGCGTGCGCGGCCGTACGCAGGACCGACGCGCGGTCCAGGCCGAAGGGGGTGTGGAGGTAGTGGGCGCAGACCAGGTCGAACCGGCCCTCGGGGAAGGACGCGCCCAGGTCGTGCCGTACGGCGTCCACCAGGCCGCCGAGGCCGTGCGCGCGGGCGATCCCCGCGAGCCGTTCGGCCGCCACGCCGGAGATGTCCACGGCCCTGACCCGCCAGCCCCGCCGGGCCAGCCACAGTGCGTCACCGCCGCTGCCGCACCCCAGGTCCAGCGCGTCGCCGGGCGGCAGGGCGGCGACCGTCTCGACGAGGCGGACGTTCGGTCGCGGGGTATCGGGCGCCGGGCGGGCGGCGTACACGCCGTCCCAGAACGTGACCGCGTCGGTGGCGCTCATCGGAACTCCTTCAATTGGCATTCGGTCGGCTCGATCGCCTGGGTCGCCTCGGTCGGCTCGGCCCGGCGTGAGCAACGGACGTGGCCAGTCTTGACAGCGGTCGCACGATCCGGCACGGAAACTTGCCGTTATGACAAGGTGACCCGATGGACGCCGGAACGGACGACGTACTCGACGCGGTGGGCCCACGACTGCGCGCGCTGCGCCGCGAGCGGGGCATCACCCTCGCCCACCTCTCGGCGGCGACGGGCGTGTCGGAGAGCACCCTGTCCCGGCTGGAGAGCGGGCAGCGCCGCGCCACCCTGGAACTGCTGCTGCCGCTCGCCCGGATCTACGACGTTCCCCTGGACGACCTCGTCGGCGCCCCGCGCACGGGCGACCCCCGCATCCACCTGAAGCCGATCCGGCGCTACGGAATGGTCTTCGTGCCGTTGTCCCGGCGGCCGGGCGGCACCCAGGCCTTCAAGATGAGCATCCCGAGCCGCCCCGCCCCGCTGGAACCGACCCCGCAGACCCACGAGGGCTTCGAGTGGCTGTACGTGCTCGGCGGCCGTCTGCGGTTGCTGATCGGGGAGCGCGACCTGACGCTGTCGCCCGGCGAGGCGGCCGAGTTCGACACCTCCCTGCCGCACTGGCTGGGCAGCGCCGACGGCGGCGCGGTCGAACTGCTGGTCCTGTTCGGGCTCCAAGGAGTGCGGGCCCATGTGCGCGGCGGCGGTGCCGGGGGAGGCGTGGACGACTGAGCGGCCGTCCGGGCGGTGGCCTAGAACGGACGGGCCGGGAACGGACGGGGCCGGGCCGCCGTCAGGCGGGGTCCGTCACCCGGCGGCACGCCTCCGCGTACCCGCGCACCAGCGTCCGCCCCTCGTCCTCGCGGCGCCAGGCCAGTGCGTAGCGGCTCGGGGACAGGTCGCGGACCGGGCGGGTGGTGACGCCGCCCAGGGTGATCAGCGGGGCGTTGCCGCCGGCCACGAGGCAGATGCCGAGGCCCGCGACCAGGGCCTCGTACGTCTCCTCCGTGCCGGAGATCTCGGCGCCGACGCGCGGTGGGCGGGCGGCGGACCCGCCGAGCGCGCGCCGTTCGTCCACCGCCAGCCAGAAGTCGCGCAGCACGCCCGCCTCCGGGGGCAGAGCGAGGAACGGCTCGTCGGCCAGGTCGGCGAAGTCCAGTTCCCCGCGGGCGGCGAGGGGGTGGGTGTCGGGGAGGGCGACCAGGCGGGGCTCCTCGGCGACCACCGTCCAGGCGTAGCGGTGGGCGTCCGGCAGCGGCAGCCACACGTACGCGACGTCGGCCGTGCGGTCGGCCAGGCCCGCGGTCGGGTCCTGCCAACTCGTCTGCCGCAGCCGCAGGACCGCCTCCGGGTGGGCCGCCGTGAAGCGGGAGCGGATCGCCGGCAGCAGACCGCCGCGACCGGGGCTGGTGCTCATGCCGACCAGCAGGGTGGCGCGCCGCGCGGCACGGGCCGCCTCCACCGCCGCCGCGCCCTCGGCCCAGCCGGCCAGCACCCGTCGGGCGTGCGGCAGCAGCGCCGCCCCCGCCTCGGTGAGGGTCACGCCCTGATGGGTGCGGTGGAACAGCTCGGCGCCCAACTGCCGCTCCAGCGCCCGGACCTGCTTGCTCAGCGCGGGCTGCGACACGTACAGGCGCTCGGCCGCCCGCGTGAAGTGCAGCTCCTCGGCCACCGTCACGAAGTAGCGCAGCTCCCGCACGTGTACGTCCGTCGTCATAACCGTTGGTTATCACCGTGGGTCTTGGACCGGCAACCCGCTTGTGGCCCAGGGTGGTTGGTGTCGGAACAACGGATGCCGGAACAACGGATGCCGGAACAACGGACACGCGGGGAGTCGGAATGAACAAGGTGTGGCTGATCACCGGGGCGAGCAGCGGCTTCGGGCGGGCGCTCGCCGAGGCGGCCCTGGGCGACGGCGACGTGGTGGTCGGCGCGGCACGGCGCCCCGAGGCGCTCGACGACCTCGTGGCCGCGCACCCGGACCAGATGGAGGCGCTGCGCCTGGACGTCGCCGACACAGCCGCCGCCGGGGACACCGTAGGGGACGTACTGGCACGGCACGGCCGGATCGACGTACTCGTCAACAACGCGGGCCGCACGCACGTCGGCGCCCTGGAGGAGACCGGCGAGGACGAGTTGCGCGCGCTGTTCGACGTGCACGTCTTCGGCCCGGCCGCGTTGACGCGCGCGGTGCTGCCGTCCATGCGGGAGCGGCGCTCGGGCGCGATCGTGCAGATGAGCAGCATGGGCGGGCAGCTGTCCTTCGCCGGCTTCTCGGCGTACAGCGCCACGAAGTTCGCGCTGGAGGGCCTGTCCGAGGGGCTCGCGGACGAGGTCCGGGACTTCGGCGTCAAGGTGCTGATCGTCGAGCCGGGCTCCTTCCGCACCGGCCTGTTCGAGGCCGGCAACGCCGGGATCAGCGCGGACAGCGGCGTGTACGCCAAGGTCGGCGAGACCCGCGCGATGATCGCCGCGGGCGACGGCAGCCAGCCCGGCGACCCCGCCAAGGCGGCCGCGGTCATCCGGGCCGCCCTGGCGGCCGAGCACACCCCGCTGCGCCTGCCGCTGGGCGACGACGGCGTCAGCGCGGTCCTCGGCCACCTCGACCAGGTCCGCGAGGACGTCGAGGCGTGGGAGAAGCACAGCCGGGCCACCGCGTTCGACAACTGAGGGGCGCCGGAAGGCCGTTGCCCACACGTCGGAACCCGCGTCCGACCGCGCCCGTGCCGCATCAGGAGTCCGTCGTGCCCTCGTCGCTGAGGTCCGGCTGACGACGGCGCGGGCGCCGCTCGGATCGCCCCGCGCACCGGCCCCGCGCGTACCGCGCTTACGATGAACCCGTGTCCATGCCGCCCCCGCCGGGACCCCAAGGGCAGTACCCCCAGGGTCCGTACGCTCCGCAGTGGGGCCGGCCCCTCACGCCGTACCCCCGGCAGGCCCCCGTCAGCGGGCTCGCCATCGCCGCGTTCGTGCTCGGTGTCCTGTGCTTCGTGCCCGCGGTCGGTCTCGTGCTCGGACTGATCGCGCTGGCCCGGATCCGGAAGCGGGGCGAGCGGGGCAAGGGCTTCGCGGTGGCCGGTTCCGTGCTGTCCGGCGTGGGGCTGGTCCTGTGGGTGCTGACGCTCTCCACGGGCGCCGTCGGCGACTTCTGGGACGGCTTCCGGGACGCGGCGCGCGGCGATGGCACCGCCTACTCCCTCGAGAAGGGCCAGTGCTTCACCACTCCGGGCGGCTCCCTCCAGGGAGTGACGTACGACGTCGACGAGGTGCCCTGCGCGCAGGAGCACGACGGCGAGGTGTTCGCCGCCTTCGACCTGCCGGACGGTTCCTACCCGGGCGACGCGGAGATCACGCGCGCCGCCGACGACCGGTGCTACGCCCTTCAGGACGGCTACGCGATGGACCGGTGGGCGCTGCCGGCCGACGTCGACGTGTACTACCTGACCCCGACCTCCGCGAGCTGGCGGACCGGTGACCGCGAGATCACCTGCCTGTTCGGGAACACGGACGAGCGGGACACGCTGACCGGCTCGCTGCGCAACGACGGCGCGCGGCTCGACCCGGACCAGCACACGTACCTGCTCGCGGAGGGCTACCTGAACCGGGCGATGGACGAGGTGCCCGCCGCGGAGGCCGTCGAGGACGACTTCGCGGGCTACCGGGTCTGGGCGGGGCAGGTCTCGGAGGCGCTCAGGGGCGAGATCGCGATGCTGGACGGGCACGACTGGCCCGCCGGCGCCGAGCGCCCGGTCGCCGGACTGACCGAGGACCTGCGGACGGCGCAGCGGGAGTGGGGCATGGCGGCGAAGGCCGCCGACCTCGACGCGTACTACGAGCACTACGGCAAGGGCTACGACCTCGTGGTGGCCGACAGCACGGTCACCGCCCGCAAGGCTCTGGGCCTGGCCATCACACCGCCGGACTACGAGGGCGGTGGCGGGGGCGAGGGCGACGGCGGGGGAGACGACCCCGGCGTGGAGGTGTGAGAGCGGCCCCAGTGGGGAGAAAGTGCCTGCGTAAAGCCCTCCGGCCACACAAGTCATCACATCGAGTGATTCTTTGGCCTTTGCTTGCCTGAGCCAACCTACGGTTGCCACGCTGTTGCTGTCTGTACAACCTGATGGGAGCGGCCAGTGACATTCGGTGAGCAGCCGGCGTATCTGCGTGTCGCGGGTGATCTCCGCAAGAAGATCGCCGACGGCCTGCTGCCGCCCCATACCCGCCTGCCGTCCCAGGCGCGGATCCGCGAGGAGTACGGCGTCTCGGACACCGTCGCGCTGGAGGCCCGCAAGGTGCTGATGGCCGAGGGGCTGGTCGAGGGCCGCTCCGGTTCCGGCACCTATGTGCGCGAGCGGCCCGTCCCGCGGCGCGTCGCCCGCTCCGGGTACCGGCCGGCCGGCGGTGCCACGCCCTTCCGCCAGGAGCAGGCCGACGCCGACGCGCACGGCACCTGGGAGTCGCGCAGCGAACAGGCCGAGGCGAGCGGTGCCGTCGCCGAGCGGCTGGGCATCAAGCCCGGTGACCGGGTGATGTGCACGCGGTACGTCTTCCGGGAGGCCGGTGAGGCGGTCATGCTCTCCACGTCGTGGGAGCCGCTGGACCTGACCGGCCGCACTCCCGTGATGCTGCCCGAGGAGGGTCCGCTCGGCGGCATGGGTGTCGTCGAGCGGATGGCCGCCATCGACGTCGTCGTCGACAACGTCACCGAGGAGGTCGGCGCCCGTCCCGGCCTCGCCGAGGAGTTGCTCGCCCTCGGCGGCGTGCCCGGGCACGTGGTGCTGGTCGTCCACCGCACGTTCTATGCCTCCGGGCGCGCGGTGGAGACGGCGGACGTGGTCGTCCCGGCCGATCGGTACCGGGTGGCGTACCACCTGCCGGTCAGGTAGCCCGTCAAACGAGGCCCCGGCCTTGGGAGTTCACGCACCCCGGCATGCCCTGCCGCGACGCGGGACGGCGTGCGGCGGTGTGAGATGGCGCACGCCTGTCGTGCGCCTCCCGTGCTCCACGACCCCGCTCGCACACCCGTCCGGGGTCGCGGTTCCCTGCGTGTCGGCGCCGCAATCCGGTCGTTCCCCCAGGTCGACCCGCCCGGCCCCGCCATGCCTGTGACCGGAAGCAACGGGGTGCGCAGACGGCGCGTTCCGCGTCGTGCGCCCCCTGCGTTCTGGCTGGTTGCGTACCTCTTTGTGCAAAGCCGTGTTCGCTCCGTGAAGGTTGGGCGTAGGCTCGGGCATATGCGGATTGCGGTTTCCTTGGCGGGCGGGGCGAGGCAGGTGCCGCGGGCGGCGGGAACGGGAAGTGGAGGGGCGCGATGAACGACAGCACGGTCACTCTGCCCTGGCTGGTCTTCCGGCAGGACGACAACGGCAATCGCTACCGCGTGGGCAGGTACGCGACCCGGGCGGAGGCCCAGCAGATCGCGGACACCCTCGACGGTCGCGGACACCGGCAGCTCTACTGGGTCGAGAAGCTCGGCACGGCCGGGACGGCCACGGGGGACTGACGCGCGGCGGCGCCGGCCGGGCCCGGCCGGCCAGGCCGTAGGCTCCGGCGCATGACGGAACGGATCGTGGTGGGCGCCGCCCTGGTCGAGGGCGGACGTCTGCTCGCCGCTTGCCGCAGCGCACCCGCCGAACTGGCCGGACGGTGGGAGCTGCCCGGCGGCAAGGTCGAGGCGGGCGAGACGCCCGAGGCGGCGCTCGTGCGCGAACTGCGCGAGGAACTGGGGGTGGCGGCCGAACCCGGTGAGCGCGTCCCGGGTCAGTGGCCCCTGCGGGCGCCGTTCGTCCTCCAGGTGTGGACCGCCCGCCTGCGCCCCGGCTCCGCCGCCCCC
Organism: Streptomyces sp. NPDC042336; assembly: GCF_055581985.1. Taxonomy (NCBI): domain Bacteria; kingdom Bacillati; phylum Actinomycetota; class Actinomycetes; order Kitasatosporales; family Streptomycetaceae; genus Streptomyces; species Streptomyces sp. NPDC042336. Next base: position 342,739 of record NZ_JBVJEA010000008.1, read on the forward strand.
GAACCTCTTGAGGACCACGACGAACTGCGCTGGCTGACCCCCGCCCAGATCTGGGACGTGCCCTGGCTCGGCCAGGACGTACCGGCCGTAGAGCGGGTGCTCGCACATCTGGGACTCGACACGGGGACCCCGGCGAGCGGTACTGGGCCCGGATAAAGGGTATGTGCCCATTAACCCCATGAAAACGGGCAACTATGGGTCGTCGGCCGGGGAAGTGATCGGCGTGAGTGACGGCGAGGGCGACTGTGCGGAGTGGGTCTTTCCCGCGGCGCCGGACGCCGTGCGCATCGCCCGCTCCCTGGTCCGCCGGACCCTGGGCGAGTGGCGCCTCGACAGCGTCGGGGACATCGCCGCCCTGCTGGTCAGCGAGCTGGTCACCAACGCCCTGCGGCACGCCACCGGCCCCATCGGCGTCCGGGTGGTGCGCGGCCCCGCGGGAGCCGCCGGGGTCCTGCTGGTGGAGGTCTCCGACCCGCTGCCCGACCCGCCCCGCGAGCGCGCCGCCCGCCCCGACGACGAGGACGGCCGGGGTCTGCAGTTGGTGGCGTCCGCCGCGCGTCGCTGGGGGACCCGCCCCGGCGAGGCGGGCAAGACGGTGTGGTTCGAACTCACCCTGCCGCTCGGTCCTGTCTGACGATTCCCGCCTGCCCGCGGGCGACGACGCGAATTGTCGGACAGGCCCTAGTCTTCTGAGTCAGGAATTCTGTTCAGTTGTGTAGGGTTGCCTGGTGGCGCGTACTGGGCGGCCGAAGGCCGAGTTGATCCTGTCGGATGCG